>JABLYX010000052.1 GCA_018265615.1 Lentisphaeria bacterium | reverse complement strand
CAGGAACAACATGTTTTAATTATGGGCCGGATTCACACGATTGTCAAGCCGATTTCGAGAAATAATCGGAAGAATTCCGACGAACAAAAAAACGGCTGAGGCGACGGAAAGATGCCGAACCTGCGCCAGAAACGCATCGTGAAGCAGCTCCGCCCGCGCGAAACGGCCTGCCGATGAGTTGAAATTATCCGGGAAATTATCGCGGGGACAGTTGCAATTTGGCGATTCGGCCTGTATTGTTCCAAGACTGCTCCCAAACGTAACGAACGATTATGGAAATATGATAACCGTCAGCGTTCCCTACGACCGGACCACGATTTCCGCGGAAATCGATGAAGCAAACTATCTCGGCTGCTTCGAGCCCTCACTGCCCGAAGCGGCGGCGGACCAGGCGGCGGCCGTGCGCGAAGCCCTCGATTCCCCGGCCGGCTCACCGCGCCTCGAAGAGCTCGCGGCGGGGAAGCGCTCGGCCGTCATCATCGCCAGCGACCACACCCGGCCCGTGCCGAGCAGGTTCATCGTGCCGCAACTGCTCGAACGGCTGCGGCGGGGCTCCCCCGGCATCGACGTCACGATCCTCATCGCAACGGGATTCCACCGCGGAACCACCCGGCGGGAACTCGCTGCAAAGTTCGGAGAAGAGATCGTCAAGCGCGAAAAGATCGTCGTCCACGACTCGGCGGACGCCTCGATGCAGCTCCGGCTCGGCACCCTGCCCTCCGGCGGCGCGCTCATCGTGAACCGCCTCGCCGCCGAAACCGGGCTGCTGCTCGCGGAAGGGTTCATCGAGCCGCACTTCTTCGCCGGCTTCTCCGGCGGCCGCAAAAGTGTGCTGCCCGGCATCGCCTCGCGCGAAACCGTACTGGCGAACCACTGCTCCGAATTCATCCAGAGCCTCCATGCGCGGACCGGCAACCTCGCGGACAACCCGATCCACCGCGACATGGTTTTCGCCGCCGAAGCCGCAAAGCTCGCCTTTATCGCGAACGTCGTGATCGACCGCGAAAAGAGAATCGTGCGCGCATTCGCGGGCGACGCCTCTGAAGCGCACCGCCTCGGCTGCGACTATCTGCGCTCGTTCGCGGAGATCCAGGTCCCGCAGGCCGACATCGTAGTCACGAGCAACGGCGGGTATCCGCTCGACCAGAACGTCTATCAGGCGGTCAAGGGCATGACCGCGGGCGAGGCGGCCTGCCGCGAAGGCGGGGTCATCATCCTCTCCGCCTCCTGCTCCGACGGGCACGGCGGCGAATCGTTCCGCCGGAATCTCGCGGATGCTCCTTCACCCGAAGCGCTGCTCCGGCGCGTCGCGGCAATTCCGCGCGACCGTACCGAACCGGACCAGTGGGAGTTCCAGATCCTCGCGCGCATCCTCTCCAAGCGGAAGGTCATCATCGTGACGCGCGACTGCGACCACCGCATGCTCGAAGAGATGCACCTCCTCGCAGCCTCCACGCTCGATGAGGCGCTCGCCCGGGCGTTCGCAATCACGGGGCCGCGCTCCAGGGTCGCGGTCATTCCCGACGGAGTCTCCGTCATCGTCAAACCCAGCAGGTGTTTATGAAAATAACGGTATGCATCAAACAGGTTCCTGGAACCGCCCAGGTCGAAATCGACCCGCAGACCGGCGTGCTCAAGCGCGACGGCGTCGAATCAAAAATGAATCCGTACGACCTCTATGCGCTCGAAACCGCGCTGCGCTTCAAGCAGTCGCACGGCGCGGAGGTCACGGTCGTCACAATGGGGCCGCCGCAGGCCGAAAGCGTGATCCGCGAAGCGTTCATGATGGGCGTCGACCACGGCGTGCTCTTTTCGGACCGCCGCTTCGGCGGTTCGGACGTGCTCGCGACCGCCTATACACTTTCGCAGGGGATCAGGGCCGCGGGCGGCGCGGACCTCGTGATCTGCGGCAAGCAGACCACCGACGGCGACACGGCGCAGGTGGGGGCGGAGCTCGCGGAGTTCCTCGGGATCCCCCACGTCGCGGGCGTTTCACAGATCCACGAGCTCGGCGGCGATGAAATCATGCTCGACCTTGACCTGCCGCTGCACATCGAAACCGTGCGGGTCAGGCTGCCCTGCCTCGTCTGCGTGGAGAAAGGGATTTACGAACCGCGGCTGCCGTCGTTCCGGCGCAAGCTTGAAACCGCCGGCCGCGACATCAAGGTGTACACGCTCGACGATATGGCCGATCCGGATCCGGACCACTACGGGCTCTCCGGCTCTCCCACCCAGGTCAAGCGGATCTTCCCCCCCGAAAGCACGAACACGCACGAGAGCTGGGAGGGCTCCGACGCGGAGCTCGCGGAACGGCTCTTCGGGCTCCTCGAATCCAGAAAATTCCTGCAGCAGCTGAGGTAACCGATATGGCTTTCATCCGAATTCACCAGGAAAAGGCGGACGATCCCGCCGCGCTCGCCGCACTCTGTCCGTTCGGCGCAATCCGTTACGGCGGCGGCAGACTCGATATCGACGCGGGCTGTAAAATGTGCCGGATCTGCATCCGCAAGGGCGGCGGCGTCTTCGAATACGTCGAAGAGGAAAAAGGACCCGGCGTGGATAAATCCGCCTGGCGCGGCGTCGCCGTCATCGCGGAACAGACCGCCGGAGCCGTGCATCCGGTCACTTTCGAACTCATCGGCAAGGCGCGCGAGCTCGCCGACAAGGTCAGTCATCCGGTCTACTGCGTCCTCATCGGGTACAACGTCGCGGACAAGGCGGACGAACTGCTCGCCTACGGCGCCGACGAGGTGTTCGTCTATGACGATCCCGCGCTCGAACACTTCCGCATCGAGCCGTATGCGGCCGTACTCGAAAATTTCATCGGCGAACGCCGTCCGTCGACGGTGCTGGTCGGCGGAACCACCTCGGGCCGCTCGCTTGCGCCGCGCGTCGCCGCGCGCTTCCGCACGGGGCTCACGGCCGACTGCACCTTCCTCGACATGCAGCCGAACACCGATCTCGACCAGATCCGGCCGGCCTACGGCGGGAACATCATGGCCCACATCAACACGCCGAAGCACCGGCCGCAGTTCGCGACGGTGCGCTACAAAATCTTTCCGATTCCGCCGAAACGGGAGGCGTCCGGCAGGATCACGCGCTGCCCGCTGCCGCCGGAGAAATCCCATTCCGCGATCTCCGTGGTCAAAGTGACCGAAAAAAAGCGCGAAACCGGCATCGAAGAGGCCGAAGTCATTGTCGTCGCGGGGCGCGGCGTCCGCAAGCAGGAGGACCTCGCGATGCTCGAAGAGCTCGCCGGGCTGCTCGGCGGCAGACTCGCCTCGACCCGTTCCCTGATCGAAGCGGGGTGGGTGAATCCGCGCTGTCAGATCGGGCTCTCCGGGCGCACGGTCAAGCCGAAGCTCATCATCACCTGCGGCGTTTCCGGCGCGATTCAGTTCGTGGCGGGGATGAACGGGTCGGAGCTGATCGTCGCGATCAACACGGATCCGAACGCCCCGATTTTCAAGGTCGCGCACATCGGAATCCCCGGCGACCTCTACAGAATCGTACCGCAGCTGATTGAAAAGATCAAAAAGGGAAAGGGCAGATAAAATGTCGCTTTCATATAAAAAATTCGACGCCGGCGACCTCGCGGAGCTCCGGAAAATCTGTTCGCCGGAACGAGTGATTCCCGGCGCGGAGGTCAGCGAGGACTTCTGCCACGACGAGCTCTCCGGAACCTTCCACCGTCCCGACGCGCTCGTGAAGGCGGCCTCCGCCGGAGAGGTTTCGGCCATCATGAAATACGCCTCCGCGAACCGGATCCCGGTCACGCCGCGCGGCCAGGGAACCGGGCTCGTCGGGGGGTCGGTGGCGCTCTTCGGCGGCATCATGATCGACCTCTCCGGCATGAACCGCGTTCTGGAGCTCGACGAGGAGAACATGACGCTCACGCTCGAGCCCGGCGTACTGCTGATGGAGCTTTCGAAATTCGTCGAGGAGCACAACCTCTTCTACCCGCCCGATCCGGGCGAAAAAACCGCGACCATCGGCGGAAACATCAGCACGAACGCCGGCGGCATGCGCGCAGTCAAATACGGCGTGACCCGCGACTACGTGCACGGGCTCGAAGTCGTGCTTGCGGACGGTTCGGTCATCGAACTCGGCGGAAAAGTCGTCAAGAACAGTTCGGGCTACAGCCTGAAGGATCTCATCGTCGGCTCCGAGGGGACGCTCGGCATTGTGACCAGGGCGATCCTGCGGCTGCTGCCGCTGCCGAAGTTCAAGATCAGTTTGCTCGTGCCGTTCCCGGACCTGCCGTCGGCGATCCGGGCGGTTCCGGCGGTCATCCGGGCCAACTCGGTCCCGACCGCGGTGGAGTTCATGGAGCGCGAAGTGATCCTCGCGGCGGAGCAGTTCCTCGGTCGCAAGTTCCCTGACAACAGCTCCGACGCGTATCTGCTGCTGACCTTCGACGGCGCCGGCAGAGAGGAGATCGACCTCGCCTACCACGAGGCCGCCCACACCTGTCTCGCGGCCGGAGCGATCGACGTCTTCATCTCGAACACGGCCGAACGCAACGAGTCGATCTGGGCCGCGCGCGGCGCGTTCCTCGAAGCGATCAAGGCCTCGACGACCGAGATGGATGAGTGCGATGTGGTCGTGCCGCGCAGGCATGTCGCGGAATTCGTGCTTTTTTCGCACTCGCTGCAGGAGAAGTACGGCGTGCGGCTCCGCTCGTTCGGCCATGCCGGGGACGGCAATCTGCACATCTACGTGCTGCGCGACGAACTCGGGGAGGCGGACTGGAAAAGGACGCTTTCGGCCGTATTCGGCGAGCTGTACGCAAAGGCGAAGACGCTCGGCGGAAAGGTTTCGGGCGAGCACGGCATCGGCTATGCGAAGCGTCCGTACCTCGCGGAGTCTCTGAGCTGCCGCGAACATGAGCTGATGGCCGGAATCAAGCAGGTGTTCGACCCGCTGAACATCCTGAACCCGTCGAAGGTGGTGGCAAAGTGAGGCGGCTCCTGTGCGCCATGCTGCTGTTCGCGGCGCTGGGACTGCGCGGGGAGGAGCTGCTTGTAATCACCGGCGTCAAATATGACTCGAAGAAAAAGACGCTCTCGTACCGGCTTGAAAACCGTTCCGGCAAGGATATCACGTTCTACCGGTACGAGTTCTTCATCCCGGTCGGCGAAAAGGAGACGGTGCGCTATCCGGTCACGTGGATTATCCCGGACATGGTCTCCATCCCGAAAGACGCCCGGAGCAGAAAAACGCTCCGGCTCTCCCGGGTGCTGACGAAAGAGAATATGAAAAAAATCAACAAACAGTCCGAAGTGAAGATCGAGCATGAGGTCAGCTTTCTGCGCTTCACCGACGGCACCGAATACCGGAAACCGGATTCGGAGTGACATTCAGATAAGGAGTCCCGTCATGAAATCCATCCTCTCAGCACTGCTGATCCTCTTCGTCGCCGCGGCGCTTTCAGCGAAAGACGAGCTTCAGATCGAAAATCCCCTTTATAATCCGAAGGAGAAAAAGCTCTACTACGAGCTCGTCAACAAATCCGGGCAGCAGATCGTGAAGTATCAATATGATCTTGAACTCAAACTCGACAACCTCCGCATCGAGGACCTTGGCGGCGCCGGAGCCAATATGGCCAAGGATGCGCGCATCAAGCATTGCGCCGACCTGACCAAGCACCTGTCGAGCAAGCTGCTCCGCAAGATTTCGGCTGAGCCGAAAGTCAAAATCGATTGCGTCATCACATACCTTGAGTTGAAAGACGGCAAGATCACCCGGAAATTCGGCGACACCCGGAAGAGCCGGAAAATCCGGTAATTCATTCCGGTCGCTCAAATACCCGGAGAAACCGGGCAAGGGGGGGAAGAGATGCCCCCCCTCTGCCCCGGTTCGCTACAGAGCGGCGGCCAGATTTCCGGCAGCGAAACTCCGCTCTTTCAGTGCAAACCCCGTGAGCTCCGCCGCGGCGGCGAGTTCCGTTTTCACCTTCGCCGCAGAAACTTTCAGGTCGCTGACATTGCCCGCCGCATCGATCGCGCAGACCGCATAGCTGTAATTTCCCTGCTGCCGTTGGCCGAGGTCGTAATTCAGCTGGTTTGCGCCAAGTTCCGCCTCAAGCGTCATCTCCGACGGAGTCGCGCCGAACCAGACCTGATAACCGGCCACGCCGACGTTGTCCTTCGGGGTCTTCCAGGAGAGCGTGACGCGGTTGTCCGTCACGGAAGCCTTCGCCGAAACCTTCTTCGGGGCGGTCACGTCATGCACGGCGAACGTCTGTTCCTCGCTCCAGGCGCCGGTATTCTTCTCCCCGTCAACCGCACAGACCTGATAAGTATGGGTTCCGACGCCGAGCTTCTTCACGTCAATGGAGTTCTTTTTCGACTTCTGCAGCTTTTCGCCGCCGTCGATCCGGATCAGGTACTGTTTGACGACGCCGGAATTGTCCATACCCGGCGCCCACTCCAGAACCGCCTTGTATTTCGGATCCCGCACCTCGGGGGCGGAGAGCCCGGTGACCTGCTCCGGCGCAGTCGCATCCTTCACCGTCACCGACTTCGATGCGGCCTTGCTGAAGTTCACTCCGTCGTACGCGATAACCTCGATCCTGTGCCTGCCCACATCGGCCTCGGAGAGCGTGAGCGTAACGCCCGACGCATCTCCGGCCGGCTTTTCGCGGACTTCGCCGTCATATTTCACAATATAGGAGACGATTCCGCCTTTCCTGTCCTGGCCGTTCCACGACAGCGCAAGCGTATAGCCGTCGACCTTCGCCCCGAGACTCTTCACCGTCGGAGCGGTCTCGTCGGCGACGTTCCAGGTCACGGCATCACTCCAGCGGCCGACCCGCCCTTCGGAGTCGATCGCGCGGACCATGCAGCAGTAACTGCCGAGTTCAACATTCTTAAGTTTGAACGAGGTTGATTTCGACGTGAAGGTTTCGCCGTTCACGCTGATTTCGTAACCGGCGATTTTGACCGGCTTCCCAGCGGTCGCGGCTTTGTCCCACTTCAGGGTGATATTGTACCTTTCGCAGCTGCTCTTCTCCGCAAGGCTGACTGTGGAGGGGGCGTCCGGCGAGACAACAAGAATGTTCGAAACCTCATACTGCGACACCGAGGTGTTTCCGGCGGCATCGGTTCCCCGGAAATAGACCGTGCCGTTCTGCGCCATGGTGACTTTACCGGTACACTCCTGCCATGTTTTTCCGTCGAGCGAATACTCCTTTTTCACGGAATCGGCGGAAAATGCGGCCGAAACCGTCACGATGTCATACGTCAGCCCATTCGTCGAAGCCGAGAGCACCGGCTTCTCCGGCGCGGCCTTGTCGATGTTCGAAACCGTACAGGAGGAGACCGGGCCGAAGACGCCGAAGCCGTCCCCCTCGCGGAAATAGACTGTGCCGTTCTGCGACAGGATGACGGCACTGTGATACGCCTGCCACGTCTTTCCGTCGAGCGAATACTCCCTGACTGCCGCGGCGCCGGAGAACACGGCGGTGATTTCGACGTCGCGGTTCGTCGGTTCGGCGGTGGAGACGCTCCATGACGGCGCCCCCGGCTTCGCGGCTCCGCCGACCCGAAGCGTGAGCTCCGTCCCGGAGAGGACGAGACTGTATTCGAATCCGCCGTAGACGAGCGCATCGCCGCCCGCGGTGAGCGAGCCGAGCGCCCTGCCGCCCGCCATGACCGTGACGACCCTGTCATACGCGGCCGCGTTCCCGGCGAGCGAATAGCCGCCCGGCGCCTTCGCGGCATCGACGGAAACCGAAAGCGCGCCGCCCTCGAGGAGCGCAAGGTCGTTGATGAGCGGAACGGCGGCGGAATCGGATGTGACCCGCAGATTCACAGTTCCGCGGTTCATCGCGACATCGTCAAGCACGACGGTTCCCTGCACATTCACGGTTCCGTCGAGGATCGCTCCGCCGTAGAGATAGAGCCTGCCGGAGTTGACCGTGACACCGTCGAGCAGCCCGCCGGTCGCGACATGGACCGAACCGCCGTTGAGCACGGTTCCGGAGGCGCGGCCGCTGCCGAGCACGATCAGCGAACCGCCGGCGTTCACCGTCGTGCTGAACACCTCGCCCCCGGCATTCACGGTCACTGCGCCGTTCGAACCGATCTTCGTCCCGGCCGCCTCGGCGCCGTCATAGATGTACGCGGTCCCGCCGTTGACCGTCATATCGACCGCGCGGCCCGCCATTTCGAAATGCTTCTGATAAAGACTCCCCCCCTCTCCCGGCGTATCGAGCGACAGGTACGCCCGGATTTCGGCTACGCCTCCTTTATTAACCGTAACAGAGGTTGCCCTGCCGCCATGCAGCTGCAGCTTGCCTCCGGCATTGACAACGGTACGCTCCACGCTGCCGGCCAGTACAGTCTGCGTACCGCCGTCCAGCGTCGTATCGTATGCGGTAATCAGCTCCTCGCGGAATTCCGGCGGAACGTAGCCGTAATCATTCCCATCCTGGCCGGCAATCCCGTACACGGTCATGGCTCCGCCCTGCCTTACCGTCGTATACTGGGCATATCCGCCTTTAACGGTCAGCATCCCGCCGTCATTAACAACGGTATTCAGCGCAAACGTATTCCAGAAACCGAAAATAATCTTCTGTCCGAAATCATCCTTTCCCCACCCGTAATCGGAAGATATCTTTATCTCTCCGCCGGAGTTGACAACACAATCCCGGGCCTTCCCGCCATTTCCGGCCAAGAGCCGCCCTCCGTCATTGACGGTTATATTCCACCCGCTGTGATCCAGGGACAGCTCGGAACCATCCTCGGATTCCCGGCCCAGAACCCAGTTGTCATAGTCCGACGGAATGGCCGTCGCCACATTGACCGTCAGGGGAGCGGACCACTCCCCGTACTGATCGCTGTACCAATCACGGACCCGGACCCGCACATAGAAAGTTCCCTTATTGAGATGCAAGACCGCCCCGCTCCCGCTGTCGTCTCCTCCCCAGGATTCACCCCAGGCAGAGGAATCGCGGAAATCGCTGAACCGGCCGATCTGCACGAAACACTCAAGGTTGTCCCCCACGCCCGCAATGGGATTCCAGGAGAGGTCAATGGTGTACTCCTCCTCCGTGCCGGCCTGCCATTTCAGGCCGGACGGAACCGGCAGACTGTTTACCGCATCGACACCCGCATCCGACCATCCATTTCCGATCGTACTCATTCTTCAGCTCCCTGAATCGTGTTGTTTTTTCCCGCCGGAGGAGAATACTCCCGCATTTTAATTATACTGAATTTTTCTGCATTCTGCAAGCTTCCCGGCATATTTTATTGACACGAATGAATAAAAACAATGAAATGCCGCTCCGGAAATTTCCCGATATTTTTTTGCGGCCCCCCTTGACATCAGTATGGATTTTCTCCCATAATATAAATAGTCACCAGTTGGCCACCTCAAACGGCATAGGCGGAGAAACAGCGTTGGAAACCGGAAAAATCAAGACGACGGAGCGGAGCAAGATCCGCACTTATATCATGGGGCTCATCTACCGCAGCGGCGGCAGCCCGATCAAGGTTCCCTCCTCCGCCGAGCTCGCGGCGCAGTTCGGAGTCGCGCGCCGGACCGCCCGCATCGCACTCGAAGGACTGGTCCGGGAGGGATGGCTCATCGGCAAACGGGGACTCGGCACCTTCACGAATCCGGCCCGGGCCTTCAACGGCGACGCGGAGGACCGGATACCGCTCGTCGGGCTCATCTACGGCCCCGGCGACCACTTCTTCTACGATACGCCGGCCTGCCGGATGCTCTCCGAAATGGGGCTCGCCGCCGCCGGCCGCGGCTTCAACACGCGGCTCTTCGCCCGGATGCCCGGCAACGAAGAGTGCCTGTTCCGCGAAATCCGGGATTCAAATCCCGACGGCCTCATCTGGGCCTCCTGCCGCCACCCCTCCGTGGAGCTGCTCGAAAAACTGCGCGGTCTCGGAATCCGCATCGTCACCATCGACCGCGAGGTCCCCGGCTTCAGCAGCGTGCTCTTCGACGGAACGAAAGCCGTGGAACAGGTCGCGGAACGGCTCGCTGCGGAAGGAAGGCGCGACATCGTGCATCTGCGCCGAGAGTCGGATATCATCAGGATGCTGGTGAACAGCATTGCAAAGCAGCCCGGCCCCTCCGCCTGCCGGGAAGCCGCTTATCCTCCGCACGGCCTCCGCGAAACACTCGCCGGCCTCTTTGAACAGCGAAAGCCGGATGCACTCATCATCGGCTGGAGCAACGCCGCCGTCGTGGCGGAGCTTCTGCGCGGCTCCGGCATCGATCCGGCCGACGGCTGCCGGATCATCGTGGAGGAGGACTTCGCCGCTTCGGTGCGGCTCCCCTGCATCGTGCTGGACCGCCCGTACCGCAAAGCGGCCGAAGCCGCCGCCGCCGAAATCGCACGCCAGCTGCAGGAAGAGGGTTCCGGAGCGCAAACCGTCCGGACAGACGTGGAACTCAAATACCGTGATTTATGAAAACCCGTGTCCACATGTCGTGTGGAGCCAAAAATAAACAACCAGGAGTTGCATTATGCGCAAAAAATTCACATTGATTGAATTGCTGGTCGTTATCGCGATCATCGCCATTCTGGCCTCGATGCTGCTGCCCGCGCTGAACCAGGCGCGCGAGCGTGCGCACAAAACCCAATGCATCAGCAATCTGAAACAAATCGGCGTCGTTATGCGTTTCTACACTGACGACTATAATTACTTTCCGGACGTGGGCTACAGCGGCAGCCCGACTGGAATCTGGCGGGATTACCTGAGAAAAACCCAATTCCAGAGCTCAGAAAAGCTGTACTGGAAAACCATGAGCTGTCCCACCCGTAAAAAAGAAAACGGAAGCGGCAGCGACGCTTACGGAATGCAGATCAACTGCGGCAACAAGAAAGGCAGTTGGCAGCCTTCCGCAATTCCGCCGTCCGTTTATATGCTTATCTGTGATGCCATGTGGCCGAATGTGGCCAGCTGGTACGATCAGTCGATCCGGCTCCAATCCTTTCGGCACAATGAACAGATCGATGCACTCCTTCTTGATGGTCACGTCAGTTCGGCCAAAGCCGTCATACCGGAACCTCATAAGAACAGCCGATCCAAAAACAACATCTGGTGGGACTGAATAAAATGAACCGTTTTATCCGATTTTTCGCAGCAGGCTCCTGCACCCTTTGTCTTGTTCTTCCGGCCGCGGAGTTCCGGAGCGATTTCTCCGGCGGCGTCTCCGGCTGGAACGTCCGCGGAGAGGCTGCCGCACTGGCTCCGGCCGGTTCCCTGCTGCGCTACGACACGGCCGGAACCGATCCGGCGAAATACCGCTGGACGACGCTCGAATCCCCGGAAGTCATGGACGGCGACTTTTCGGTCTCCCTCGACTTCCGCATCCTGCGGCAGGACCACTGGAACAGCCTGCGGCTCAATGTGAGCTCCGTCCGGGAAAATGCCTGGAACGCCTCGCTTTTCCGTATGCAGAAGCGGCAGGGAGAGGAACTGTTCAACTGCGTCGTGACCGTCGGCGGAAAGAAAACGGAGCACGCCGCAGCGACCGGGGCAAAGGCGGGAACGCTCCGCATCGAACGCAAAGGCACCCGCCTCATCTTTTCGTTCCTCCCCGCCGGGACAGCGGAAGCGGTCACGCTGCACACCGTCGAAAACTGCCCGGAGGGAGCCGCGGCGGCAAGCATATCGTTCGATACGCCGAAGCAGACCGGCAGCGCCGTCGAACTTACCGGATTCTCGCAAACCTGGACTCGCGAGGCCGTCGACGTTTTCGCGCCGGTCTATCTGCCGCGGCAGCGGGTCGCCGATGAAGCAGACGGATCAGTGCAGCTGCTCGTGCTTGAAAACGGCAGCCGCGCCGGGGACGGCACGCTCCGCATCGCACCCGGCGGGCGCGCGCTCTTCGGCGTCCGCGGCCCGCTGAACCTGAAAGGACACAAGCTCGAATACCGCTCCTCGGGCCCGCTGAAAATCACCGGCATCCAGCCCGGAAACGCGGAGACGATCAGGCTCGGCGAGGTTCTTCAGTGGGATATCCCCTCGCCGGGACTCGCCGAATTCAAACCCCGCTCAGTTTCACTCGGGGAACTCGTCACGCGCAACCAGAACCAGCGCGGCTGGAACCATCCGCATCTCTCCGCCGACAACGTGTTCTTTTTCACGGTCACCCCCGCCGCAGGAGAAGAAATCCGGTTCGGCAGCCCCGTGCTTTCGGGGTCCCCGCTGCGGCCGCTCAAGCCCTTCATCCCGGCCGCGCGCGCCGCATCACAGCTCATCCCCTCCGGCGGCAACGCCATGCTCGCGTGGAAGACACCCGCCGCAGGGCGCGGCTGGTTCCGGAGCACCGAAGCACCGTTCCGTTCCGGCGAGCGCCGCGTCTTCGGCGGCGTGCCGTACACGTTTTCCCCGACGCTGCTCGGGCCGGAGCTGCCGTCGCTGTCGATTCCGGTCGGGGAGGCCGCCGGGACGATCCGCTTCCTGCATACTGCCGGGCCGCAGGAGAAGGATTCCTCCCCCCTCGCCGCCGCCTGGCTCATCGTCTATGAGGACGGCACAGCCGAGCCGCTCTTCGCGGTCCTGCGCTGGAACTGCGGCGTCTGGAGCGACGGCTATCTTCCGCGCGGCTCCGCGGACTTCACGTGGTGGGGTCCGCCCGGTTTCACGCACGGCGAGGCCCACCGGATGCCGCGCCCTCCGCTCGGCGTCACCTGGGACGCGCTCTACACAACGGCGATCCTGAACCCGCACCCGGAGAAGAAGATCCGCGAGCTTATCGCCTGCCAAATGCCGGGGGACAAACGCAATTTCGCCCTGCTCGGCGTCACATTCGAAAGGCCGGAGAATTCCCGCATCGCGCTCGTCGAACCGGATGAAGCGACCTTTGAGCCCGGCAAGCCGCTCGGCGTCACCGTCATGGAGTACGCCGCCCTCCCCGCCGCCGGCACAGAACAAACAGTTCCCGTCACGCTCGAACGCAAAGGCGGAAACTCCATCCGGGCCGGGAAGGTGAAGCTCGCCGTGCGCGGCCGCTTCCTCGGCGGCAGGGCGTCCGTGACGCCCGCCGGGATGCCCGGCCCGGTCCGCATCACCGCAGGAAATGCCGCCAGCAGCCTGCTCGGCCTCATGCCGGAACCCGCCGCCGGCGACAAGCCGTTCCACCTGACCATGATCGCGGGGGGAGGCGAACCGCGCGGCGACTTCGAACGGATCCGCCGCCTCGGCTACGATTCGGTCAAAATCCATCTGCCGTGGGTCGAAAACGAACCCGGCAAAGTCGAGTGGCCCGGATGGCGCGAGCGCATCGGGCGCATCGCGGGAGAAGGACTCAAGATCGGCTTCCGGAACCACATCGGCAGGGCTCAGCCCGGGTACGTGAAAAAACAAGCCGCCTATCTGAAGAAGCATGTCCCGGGACAGCCGCCGCAGCCTCTGCCGGAGCCCGATCCGGCAGACCCGCTCTACCGCGGGAGCGTGACCACCTACTACCGCGAAACCGCTAAGCTCGCGAATGAGTTCCCGGAGACCGTATTCAGCATCAACGCGAATTACGGCATCCGCAGCGGCCTCGGCCTGCGCGAGCTCTCCGTCGGCGACGTCACGATGCGGAATTTCCGCCGGGCGCTCGCCGGAGAATTCACTCCCGGCGAGCTCGGCCGCCGCCTCGGCAGGCCGCTCTCCGGCTGGGACGCGGTCACGCCCGAGCTCGTCATGGCGGACACGAGCCGCACACTGCTGCCCCGCCTCGTCCGCATGAATATGCGCGACCTCGGAACCCTCCAGCGCGACGTCGCCGCGGCGATCCGCGAAACCGGCTGCAGGGCGCACCTGACCTTCAACGTGCCGTTTCACCCGACCGAGCACAAGCTCCTCGGCCTCAATACGACCGAATACCTGAAACTCTCACGCGAATTCGCCCCCGGCTCGATCTTCCACGAAACCAGCGACCGCTACTGCCTGAGCTTCGTCAAATGGCTGCTCGCAAAGCGCACGATGAACCTCCCCTACGGCGACGAAGGCAATCAGCCGCCGCCGACCTATGAGCACAACATCCTCTCGTACCAGTGGATGGCGATGATGCAGTGCTATGATGCGCTCTACTGCCAGTGGTTCGGCGGCAGGCCCGCCGCGCAGAACATCGCCTGGCTGAAACCGTATTACAAGCTGCTGTACAACGCGGAATACCTGCCGGACCCGGTCGCGCTCGCTTTCAGCCTCGACACCGGTTATGCGGAGTCTCCGGACATCTTTCCGCGGGGGGTGCACCAAACCACACTCGCACACTATTCGCTTGCAAATCTGCTGCGGGAACTGAACATCAACGCGGACCGCTATATGGTCGACCGTTTCCCGGAGTACGACCGGAACGTGAAGTGCCGCCTCATGATCGACGACATCACCCGGGATGTTTCACCGGAGTTCGGCGACCGCATCGAAGCGTTCATCCGGAATGGCGGAACCTTCCTCGCGTCGCTCGACACCGATAAGCTGAACAACCACGCTTTCTTCAGGCGCTTCGGCATTGAAACCGCGCCGGACGGAACACTCTCCGGAAAAGGCGTGACGCTGACGAAAGGGATCCGTACCGTCGCGGAAAAAGCCGTGGGAAAGGGAAAGGTCATGATCCTCGCCGGAAGCTGGCGGACCGGCAACTGGGACCCCGGCGAACCGGAACCGTACCTCTCGTTCGCCCGCAACCTGCTCCTGCGCGCCGGGGCGTTCCGCCCGCTGGTGAAAACCGATGCGCCCGGCGTCTTCGCAACGCCGTACCGCACACAGGAGGGGGATGTCATCGTCCAACTCCTCAACATCACAGCCGTTCCGCGCGAGGTGCGCTTCTCCGTCGATGCGGCGCTTGTGTCCCGCGCCGAGTTCTTCGACCACGGATCCGGCACGCTCCTCCCCGCCGCCGGACGGGACGGATACCTCTCCGCCTCCACCGGGGTCGGGGCCCTCGGCAGCACGCTCATCCGGATGCGGCACGCAAAAGAAAATCGTTAACTCGTGTTGATTTACGGCATTGTCATGGTATATTAATAATGAAAATTCCAGTCTCCCAACAATTGAAAGTCGGGTATATCATGAAAAAAGTCTTTTCGGTCCTGCTGCTCGCTATGTTTGCGACGGCGCTTCCCGCCGCCTACCAGTATCAGACCGGTACGGCAACCGCAGGCAGCGGCTCGCTCAACTTTTCAACCGGTTCCAACATCGGCTTCACCATGTCGAAGAGCCCTGACGGCTTCAACTGGGGCTCATTCGGCATGGCCGTGACCGACAGCAACGGCGTGCGCACGGAATACACCGAAGCCGCCGTCGAAGGCGGGGATTTCGTATTCCGGAATTACGACGGAACTTTCGTTGCCGTCAACCCCGGCGATTCGGTCAGCTTCTGGGTGGAAGCCGGCGGGGAGCGGTTGGACACCATCGCTTCGGGCGGCTTCCGCGTCGGTGAAGACGGCTACTTCGAAGTCGGCTTCTCCAAGGACGGGGCGTTCAATCCGGGCGACTTCCTCGGCAGCAGCGACTTCGTCTTCCAGATCTCGGCGGTGAACGGCGGCGGCGGCCCGACCGGCCAGCCGTTGCCGGGCGCGCTGGCGGTTCTCGCCATCGGAGCCGTCACGGCCGGCGCCTGCAAATTCCGCCGCCGGAAGCAGACCGCCGCCAGATAAAAGCCGACCCGCAACCAACAGCAGGCGCCGTCTTTCCACGACAACGGAAGACGGCGCTGATTGTGTCGGCGGCAATGACGGTGGATGCGAACCGGCGCAGAAGACCGACCCTGGTTGGTCCGCGGTCCTCCCCCCTCGACAGGAGCGTCCGCCCGAAAACGTATTTCGAGGGCCGCCCCAAACCGGCGGGGCCGGCCTTACGGCGAAACGATAATTCCGGGTTCACGCCAGACGATGTCGCCTTCCACGATCTTCAACTGCGGAAAGGCGGCGCGGACAGCGTCGGCGTCCCGCCGCGCCCGCCTCCGGCCATTGACCAGCCCCCACAGCCTGCCCTCCGCACGGGTAGTGAAAATCAGCATCAGGTCATCGCCGATCTCACGCCACTGGAACTCCCGGTCGCCGGAACGGTGCGCGTACCAGACGATGTTTGTGGCGTTGCCGCCTCCGCAGTTGCGCGGCGACCGTCCCCCCGTATTTTCGTAGCCGAGACGGGCGAGCTCGGAACCGAACGCTGCGGAGAACTCCTGCCTCCCCGCTCCGCCGGGAAAATTCATGACTTCGAACATGATGATTTCCTGATACTCCGACCTCGGGGAGACCGCCAGCGCGGCGATCACCACAAGCAGGAACGCCCAGCCGAATATCCAGAGATTCTTCTTCATGGCCGTCAGAGGCTCCAGACGGCGTCGCTCGCGTCGCTCGGCATGCGCCAGTCGCCGCGCGGCGACAAGGCGATCGTCCCGACCTTCGGTCCGTCCGGGATGCAGCTGCGCTTGAACTGCTGCCGGAAAAACCGGCGGGTGAATACCGTCAGCCACCGTTCGATCACGGCGGAGTCATAAACGCCCGCAAACGCCCTCTCCGCGAGAAACCGGATTTTCTCCGGCGGCGCACCGTACTTGATGAAATGATAAAGGAAGAAGTCGTGCAGCTCGTACGGCCCGATCAGCTCTTCGGTCTTCTGGCTGATCGCCCCGTCGCCGCAGGCCGGAAGCAGTTCCGGGCTCACCGGAGTGTCGATCACGTCGCGCAGCACGGCCGCGAGCTCCGGCTCCGCACGCTCCGCGGTCGTTTCGATCAGGAAGCGGATCAGCGTCTTCGGAATCGAGCAGTTCACGGCGTACATCGACATATGGTCGCCGTTGTAGGTGCTCCAGCCGAGCGCGATTTCGGAAAGGTCGCCGGTGCCGACGACCATACCGCCGGACTTGTTCGCGACGTCCATCAGGATCTGCGTGCGCTCCCGCGCCTGCACGTTCTCATATGCCGTGTCGCAGACCGCCGGATCGTGGCCGATGTCGCTGAAGTGCTGCAGACACGCGGCTCTGATGTCGACCTCGTGCAGCGTCGTGCCGAGCAGTTCACAGAGCTTCACGGCGTTGCTGTAGGTGCGTCCCGTGGTCCCGAAGCCGGGCATCGTATAGGCGATGATGTCCGAAGCGGGACGGCCGAGCAGCCGGCAGCACTCCGCCGCAACGAGCAGCGCAAGCGTCGAATCGAGCCCGCCCGAAATGCCGATCACCATCGTCTTCGCATGCGTATGCTCGAGCCGCTTGGCGAGGCCCGCGCACTGGATATCGAAAATCTCACGGCAGCGCTCACGCCGGTCAGACGCGTTTTCCGGAACAAACGGATGGCGCGGAATGTCGGCGTAGCGGCACTCCGGCGAACCGGCCGCCTCCGGCAGGGAAACCGTCCGGAAGCGCATACTTTCCGGCAGGGTATTGTCGTTGAACGAACTTTCTGAGAGGCGCGCCGCGCCGAGCCGCTCGAAATCGACGTCGGCATAAACGAGCTCCGACACGCGCCCGAACCGGGCGTTCTCCGCGGCGAGCCGCCCGTTCTCCGCGATGATCGCGTGGCCGCCGAACACCAGGTCGGTCGTCGACTCATGGACGCCGGCCCCGGCCAGCACATACGCCGCAAGGCAGCGGGCGCTCTGCTGCTTCACAAGCTCGCGCCGGTACGCGGCCTTGCCCGCAAGCTCGTTGCCCGCCGAAAGGTTGAAAATCGCCCGCGCCCCGGCCTGCGACAGATAAAGCGACGGCGGCAGCACGCACCAGAGGTCCTCGCAGATCTCCACACCGAACCGGAACGGGCCGCCGCAGTCAAACAAGAGGTCGGCTCCGAACGGAATTTCCTCCCCGCCGAGCCGCACCGTTCCGCCGGAGCATCCGCGTCCGGAGCAGAAATGGCGCTTCTCGTAAAATTCGCGGTAGTTCGGCAGCACACTCTTCGGCACGACGCCGCGGATCTTCCCGTCCGCCGCGACCGCCGCGACGTTGTACAACGCCTCGCCGACCCGGAGCGGCAGCCCGATCACCGCAACCGCGCGGCGGCCCGCCGTGCACTGCGCAAACCGGATGGCGGCCCGCTCCGCGCCGACAAGCAGCCGCTCCTGAAAAAACAGGTCGCCGCAGGTATAGCCAGTCACGCAAAGCTCGGGGAACACGACCGCCGCCGCGCCCTCCGCCTCCGCCTTCCCATAGCAGCGCCGCAGCTCCTCCGTGTTGAAGTCGACATCGGCCACCCTGAGTTCGGGCACCGCCGCCGCGAGCCGATAAAATCCAAACATGTGCGTCCTCCCTTTCCGGGTTACAGAATCATTCCGGCGATCCAACCCGCGGCCAGAAGCGGCAGATTGTAGTGCAGGAACGTCGGAATCGTCGAATCGTAAATATGATCGTGCTGCCCGTCGGCGTTCAGCCCGGCCGTCGGCCCGAGGACCGACTCCGATACCGGGGAGCCCGCGTCGCCGAGCGCCCCCGCCGAGCCGACGATCGCAATCGTCGCCAGCGGAGAGATACCCATCGCGATGCAGAGCGGCACATAGATCGCCGCGATCAGCGGGACCGTCGAGAACGACGACCCGATCCCCATCGTGATGACAAGGCCGATCAGCAGCATTGCAAAGACAGTCACGCCCTTGTAATCCAGCGCGGCGCCTCTCACGAGCTCCACCAATGCGAGTACGCCACCCGAGTCCTTCATCACGTTCGCAAACCCGGCGGCGGCGATCATCACAATGCCGATGCCGCCCATCAGGTGCACGCCCTGAACGAACACATCCTGCGTGTCGCGCAGCCGGATCACACGGGCGATCACAAAAACCATCACGGCGAGCAGCGCGCCGATGATCAGCGAATCAAGGAAAATCTGGACAAACAGCGCCATCAGGATCGCGGTGACCCCGACCGCGACGTTGAACGGCCTGATCTCGACCGGCTCCGTCGCATCAACCATGATCTCCGTCTCGACAGGGTTGTAGACGCGCGGCTTGCGGTAGCTGAAGAAAACTGCGATCAGCAGCCCGGCCACCATTCCGAGCGCCGGAATCAGCATCGCGGGCGACGCCTGCGACGCCTGGACCGCCATACCGTTGCGCGAGATGTTGTCGAGTAAAATATTGTTCAGATAAATCTTGCCGAATCCGACCGGCAGGAGCATGTACGGCGTAATGAGGCCGAAGGTCAATACGCAGGCGACCGCCCGGCGGTCGAGCCTGAGCTTTTCGAACACCGGCAGCAGCGGCGGGATCAGTACCGGAATGAACGCGATATGCATCGGAATCAGGTTCTGGGAGGAGATCGCGATCAGCGTCAGAATCCCGAGCAGCATGTATTTGAAATACATCAGCCGCCTCGCCGAAAGCCCGCAGCCGATCCACTGAAACAGCTTCCGGGCGATGAGCTCCGTCACGCCGGAGCGCGAAATCGCAATCGAGAACGTTCCGAGCATGACATAGTTGATCGCCAGCACCGCGCCGTTGTCGAGGTTGCTCAGAAACGACTTCATCGTCGAACCGAACCCGGAAACGCAATAGGTCCAGAGCAGGTGGAACTCGCCGTTCCCGATCATTCCCCATGCGGCGCCGCCGTCGACGCTGCCCATCATTCCGCCGGCCACCGAAGCGACCACCAGCGCGAAAACCACGTTCATGCGCAGTGCCGAAAGCGCGAGAAGCACCGCCACGGCGACGAGGACGGGGTTCGAAACCAACTGCCAGACCATCTGCAAAACCTTTCATCGGTAAATGATTTAAAATACCACGCGCGCGCGGAGCTTTCAAGGCGGAACGCCAAAAAAGCGGAGTTCTATGAATTGCGCGCTTTGTACAGAAAGGCAAGCACTCCGAACACCGCCAGGAAGAGGATGAGGAAGCCGAAGTAGCAGATCATCGCCGCAAGCTTCTGTCCGGGCGTGACCCGCTGCCCGAGCCGGGTCTGCATCATGTCGGTCAGGTTCGGCAGAACGATGAACGCCGCGGGAACCAGGATCAGCGGCACGGTCACCACAAGGAACATCCCCGCTTCGAAGGAGGCCGCCGCCGTCATGACGCCGCTGAACACCAGCAGCGAAACAAAGCAGCCCGGCGCCGCGACTTTCATCCCCGTATCGGCGGCGCGCCCGGAACACCGCAGGCGCGGAACTCCGAGGTAAATCCCGGAAACTGCCGCCAGCACCGCCAGCGCGGACAGAATAAATGGATCCTGAAACATCGAAATCTCCCGTTTCTGATAATATCGCCCCCGAACAGCGAAATATCAACCCCGCAGCCGCCGGAAACAGGGCGCAGTTTTCTCCCTGAATCAGCGGGGAATTCCTTTCGTCAATAAAATTAGATTAATCTAATTCCCTGCTGTTGCATTTTTACTGATCCTGCGCTATACTATTAATGCGAAGCAGAGGAAAGCCGTTTATATCCCAGTTCCGGATCACTGACGGACTTGAACTCATATTTAAAATTAGTTTAACCTAATTAACTATTTCAGGAGTATGTCCATGAAAAAATTACTGATTGCCTGCGGGATCGCGCTCACAGGGGTGCTTGCCGCGGGGGTCGCGGAGCTGCCGGAAGCCGTGAAGCATTTCTCTCCGGATATGATGAAAATCATGCCGGAAGCCGCCGGAGTCAAACCGGCCCGGCAGGGAAGCTACACCATTCTGGATAAAGAGGGCAAAGCGATCGGAACACTCTATCTGGAGCAGATTTCCGACGACGACCGCCAGATGGGCTATGCCGGAACGATCGAGGTGGCCGTGCTGTTCGGAACCGATGGGAAAGTCGCGGGGGTCCTGCTCGGGAAAAATCAGGAGACCCCCTCTTTCCTGAACCGGGTGCGGGCCGCAAAATTCCTGGAGCAGTGGAATAACCTGAAAATGAGCGAGATCCCACGCAAGGACATCGATACCGTAACCGGCGCGACCTACAGCAGCGGCGCGATCCGCGCCGGGGTCCGGAAACTTGCGGAGAGCTATCTGTCGGAGGCCGGGAAAGAACCGGAAAAGAAGGAGCTCACCAGATCCGGAAAAGCCGCCGTCGAGCGCGAAATCATCCTGCTCGAGCGAAAAGTGCAGATGCACCGGAAGATCTGGAACTCCAGCGAACAGCTCCTGAAACAGCTCCGGGAGCGGAAAGAAGACGAATTGAAACTGCGCTTCGTCGCCGCCGTCGACGGCAGGGAGGCCGCCGCGGAATTCGCGAAGAAGAACAATATGATGTTTTTCAATCATCCCGGGCGCGGCTCCGCAAAGAAAAGCAAAACCGAGCTGCTCGGAGAAAAATACAAAGCTTCCCGCTCCGATGCAGACCTGAAAGAGCTGAATGCCGCCATCTTCGCCGACTACGAAAGCATGCTGCAGCGGGTCCCGCCGCACAACGATGAACACCTGAAAGCGATGAAGGCTTCGCAGGCCCGCATTGAAATCCTGAAGAAGAAGCTGGGCGCGACCGCCGCGGTGAAACCGGAAACGGAACAGGAGACGGAAATACCGGAAAAGATCCACTTCCGCTCGCCCGAAGCGCAGGCGCAGCAGGCGAAAATCGAGAAGCTCGCGGAGGCCTACCGCTCCACGAAGACCCCCGAAGTGCTCGCCGCATTGAAGAAGGAGGTCACAAAACAGGTCGTCTCCGGCGTCGCCGCGATGTCCGCGAAGATCGCCGTCATGGAACAGGAGACGGATCAGCTGAAGAAGCATCTCGACAACCTGCTGGAGGATCCGGACGCCGTGATCCGGAAGCGCCTCGATTCCCTGACCGAAAACTAATCAAATGTATCACCGACAATTACGAAAATGAAAAAATCCAGCTTTACATTGATCGAACTCCTCGTCGTCATAGCCATCATCGCCATCCTGGCCGGAATGCTTCTTCCGGCCCTGAACCAGGCCCGGGAGAGAGGCGTGGCAACCTCCTGCCTCGGACGGCTGAAAACAATCGGCCAGGCCGATTCCCTCTACCAGAACGATTACGGCTACATCTCTCCGGCACGTGAATATCTCGCCGGCAGCAAGGGCCTCTACTGGTGCGGCGACACGTCGGGCAGCGGCGGCAGCGGCGACTCCATCGATTTCACCGCCGACGGTTACCTGACGCCGTATATCAAAAGGGCGACGGGCAGCCGGGATATCGGCGCCGAGTTCTCCTCCAACGCCTTCATCTGTCCCTCCGGCTCCGTGCAGGGCATGCTGGCCGGGCAGAAAGTTACGGCGGCCAATGGCGGCGGGTACGGAGTGAACCGCAATGTCCACGGCACGCTTTACATGGCCTCCGCGAGCATGAAATCCAGTTATCCCCTGCTGCGCCCGGGCCGGGTTCCGAAGCCGTCGCAGACGATCGGCTATGGAGATTCCGCCACCAGCAGCGGTTCGGAGCTCAAGGTGAACAATCTGATCAGCGGCAACAAGGTGCACTTCCGCCACTCCCGGCGCGGAAACTTCGCCTACGCCGACGGCCACGTCACCACACTGGCCGGCTACTACACCCACTCCTGCGGCGCCGGCTACGGAACCGCAAATCCCGATGCGGCCAACAACATCGGCTGCGTGAATCCGAATGAAGCCGACTGCAATACGGAAAACAGCCTCTTCTGGTACCGGTAATCATGAAAAAGAAAATCATCATCGTCGTCCTTCTCATGGCCTGCGCCGCCGGAATCTGGGCGCTCAACATCGACCGGAAAACAGCGGATGTACCGTATGAGATCCCGGCCGGAGCGGAACAGCAGAAGGAGCTGGAGACCGCGCTGGCGTTCATGGAAAGGGCGTTCGGCCGCAAGGATACGGCGGCGATATCCCGCATGTACGGCCTCTCCGAAAAAGAGCGGGAGGCCGCAAAATGTGAAACCGGCGCGGATCCGGTCAAAGCCGGCATGGAGCTGCTCGGCGGCTTCGGTCATAAGCTGAAGATCGAAAACGCCGCTTTCATCGCCGTCGAGCACATGCCCGCGCGTTTCTACATCACCGGAACGCTCAACGACGGGCGCAAGGTGCGCTTCTCCCTGAACCGCACCCCGCAGGGGATGCGTCTCAACTGCGTCAGCCTCATATAAGTTTGACAAAGGGGAGATGCGGGAAGGAAAAACCTTTTGAGGAAAAGTTATTTCCTTCTCGCGCTCTTCCTCTTCCAAACCTCTTCGCAGCCTTTCTCTTGCCGGCTTCGGCCGACAAATCAAGTCCGCGCATATTCGCCGCCGGGTGCGATCCGGTCGGAGTGGAGGTTTGGAGGAGGAACGAAACGCCCTCCTCCAATTCCCCTCTCCCGGGGCGGCCCGGCGTCAGAATTTGACGGGAGCGCCGGTGCGGGCGGATTCGTAGATCGCGTCGAGCAGGCGCATGACGGTCACGCCCTCTTCGGGCTGGACGAGGAACGGCGTATTGTCGCGCACGGCGTCGGCGAAGAGCCAGAATGCGTTCCGAACCTCGGGCGACGAATGCATTTTGCAGTCAAACTGCCTGCCTTCGATCTCCTGATAGTATTCGACGTCCCAGGAGTACCCTTCATTCAGGTTGTACTGATAAAGCCCGCCCTTGTCCCCGAGGAGCCGGGTGGACATCTGCTCGTTCTCCCTGATGTTCGAAGCCCAGGCGGCGTCGAGTTCGAGGGTCGCGCCGTTATTGAACTTGATCATCGCGCAGGCGAGGTCTTCGACGGTGTAGTCGAAACCGCGCTCGGCGGCGAGCTTGCCGGCCAGCGCGCAGTAGGTGCTGCCCATGACCCACGCCGGTTCCGGATAACCCATGAGCCAGAGCGCAAGGTCAAGCCGGTGGACGCCGAGGTCGATCAGCGGGCCGCCGCCCGCCTGGCTCCTGTCGAAGAACCAGCTGCCGGCGCCGCCGCCTTTGGTGTTGAAGCCGGAGCCGAGCCCGGGAACGCCGCGGCGGCGGAGCCAGACGCTGCGCCCGTAATAGATGTTCCCGAGGCGGCCCGCATCGACGAGATCCTTCATCGCACGCGACTGCGGATTGAACCGGTAGCTGAAGTCGATTCCGAGCTTCAGGCCGAGCCGCTTCGCGGTGTCGAGCATCTCCCGCGCCTCGGCGGTATCCATCGCCATCGGCTTCTCGCAGAGGACGTTCGCACCGGCTTCGAGCCCGGCGATGGTCAGCTCCTTATGCTGGTTGTTCGGAACCGCGACCGACAGGATGTCGAGCTTCTCGTTCCGGATCATGTCGATGCCTTCGGCGTAGACTTTCGGGAGGTTGAACTCCTTTTTCGCCCCTTCGCGCTTTGACTCGATGCGGTCGGCGACCGCGACGACTTCGACATCGGGATGCGCCATGTATCCGGCGAGATGCCCGTACCCCATGCCGAGCCCGATGACACCTGCTTTCAGCTTTGCCATGGTGAAACGCCCCTTATTTGTTGCTGCCGTCGGCATTCTGGAGGACGGCGGCCTTCGGCGCGCCGGGATCGACCGAACGGATCTCCTCGAGGGCCGGATAGCACGGCGCACACATCTCGCGGAAGAAGACCGGCTTCGCCCAGCGTACCGCATTGCCGATGACCTTGAGGACATTCTCATTGTAGAAGTTCGGGTACGACTCATGGCCGGGCTGGAAGTAGAAGACCTTGCCGTAGCCGCGCTCAAGCGTGAATCCGCTGCGCATGACGTTGCCGCCTTCGAACCAGGAAATGAAAATCAGCTCGGCATCGCGCGGGATGTCGAAGCGTTCGCCGTACATCTCCTCATGCGCGAGCTCGAAGTATTCGCCGATGCCCTGCGTGATCGGGTGCCACGGAGCGATGTTCCAGAGCCGTTCTTTCTCTCCGGCCTCGCGCCACTTCAGCGAACCGGAGCAGCCGGTGACCGCCTTGAAGATCTTCGAAAAGTGGCCGGAGTGCAGCACGATGAGGCCCATGCCCTCATGAATGCGCTTCAGCACCTTCGCCACAATCTCATCGCGCACCTCGGAGTGGGCGCAATGCCCCCACCAGACCAATACGTCGGTCGACTGGATGACCTCGTCGGAGAGGCCGTGCTCCGGCTCATCGAGCGAAGCGAGGCGGATATTCAGATCGTCAGCCGCGATGCCCTTCGCAATAGCGGCGTGAAGCCCCTCCGGGTAGATCGCCTTGATTCCCTCATTCTGCTTTTCGTGACGGAATTCATTCCAGATGGTGACATTGATCCTGCTCATTGCAAACTCCCTGTTTTCTGTTAAAGGATCTGGCTTTATTATAAAGTATAGTCGTGATTCATCGAAAAACAAGCGCTATTTCAATTGCATTTTGTGATTTTGAAAAACCTTTTGTGAGTTCTGCTTGAAAAAATGCGGAAAAGCGGTAAACTAGAGAAAACAATGCAGGGAACCGGAAAATGGCGGGAAAAATCGATTTCGCGAAGGTGCGCAAGTGGCAGGTGCAGTTCGAGGTGCACCGGCCGTTCGCGACGCTGCCGCTGCCGGATATCGTCGTGGAGGAGGAACAGAGCTCTCCCGCCTACCGGCAGGACGGACGGCTGCGCGGCGACTCCGGCGGACAGTTGTCGATCACGCTCGGCGGGCGCGGCGGAATCCGCCTCGCGGGCGTCGATCACCCGCTGACGCCGGGGCGGGCGTTCCTCCACAACCACGGCGACCCCGACGTCTGCTACTACTATCCGGCGGACGGCACGGAGGTGTGGAACTTCCTCTGGATGGCGTTCGACGGCGACTACGCCCGCAGCCTGATCGCTGAAGTGAACCGGAAATACGGCTATCTGTTCGACGTTCCGCTGAACTCTCAGCTCGTCGCGAAGCTCATGTCCTACAAGAATTACCGGAATGAGATCCAGGTACTTTCCCCGCTCGAGGCCGGGATGTTCGCACTCGACGCGATCGGCATGCTCTGCTCGTCGAAAGAGAACGAGCTGCGGGAGTCGCCGCGCAGCTCGCTGATCCGCGACGTGCAGACCATCATCGCGACCGAAATCGCCGGCCGGCTCGATGCGGAGTCGCTCGCAAAACGGTTCCGCATCTCGCGCGAACACCTGTCGCGCACCTTCCGGGAACAGACCGGCAGCACACTGCACGACTACATCACGCGGGCGCGGCTGCGCATGGCGGTCGACCTGCTGCTGCAGACCCGGCTGACGGCGAAGGAGATCGCGGCTCTGTGCGGCTATACGGAGTACTCGGCCCTCTACCGGACCTTCCGCAAGCGGCTCGGCCTTTCGCCGGATGAGCTGCGGAACAACGGCTTCCGCCCCGACATCTGAGGCTTCAGACGATCAGGAACATGCCGAAATTGCGCAGGAACCCGCTCTTGTAGATCCTGTGCCGGCAGAGAATCCGGCGGCGCTCGAGGAAGCCCGCTTTCGGAAGGCGGGCGAAGTCTTCCAGCAAAACCGACCTCTCCGGCGAGAGCCGCTCCCGGAAACGCACCCGGAACGCTTCCGCCTGAAAGCATTGACGGAAGAGGCGCGCCCGGATCTCCTTCACTCCCAGCGACAGCTTGCGGCAGAAGTAGCCCGCCCCGTAGCCGGAAGCCCCGAATATATTATCGCCGTGCTGACGGTAAAGCAGCGTCGGCTCAGGCAACAGCTCAATCTTGCCGAAACAGGCGGCAGTCAGCATCAGCCAGTGATCGTGCATGAAAGCCTCCGCCGGAACCGGCAGCGCCAGGTCACGCAACGGGCGGTTGAACAGCATCGCACAGCCCGGGGCGACGTTCTGCAGCAAAAGTTGCCTCAATTCCAGACGGCCCGGAGAGATATTCTCATGGCGGTAGAACGATTCTGAGATAGGCTCCAGCTTCTCGCCGGCCACCACCAGATCGGAAAACAACAACAGCGGAGTCCCCTCCGGCAGCTCCGCCATCCTCTTTTCAAACGCGGCGCGGCTGCGGGACACCTTGGACGGCAGCCAGCAGTCGTCATGGTCACTGAACATGATCAGCTCCGCTTCTGAAGCCTCCATGAGAGCCGCAAAATTCTCCCTGGCCGAAGCGCGTCCGCCCGGCAGCAGCCGGATCCGGTCCGGATAACGCCTGCGATACGCCTCCAACACGGCAGGCGTCCCGTCCGTCGAACCGCCGTCGCGGATCAGAAGCCGCCAGTCCCGATCCTCCTGCTCCAGGATCGAGTCCAACTGGCTCGCAAGAAACCGCTCCGAGTTGAAAGTAGCCAGAAGAATGTCGATAGTCATGCAGACTCTCAGATTTCTCCGTCCAGAAATTCACGGAGGGCCGTACGCCACTCCGGCATCGGCGGGAGCCCGCAAAGACGGAGCATCCGCTTCTCCAGGCGCGAATTGGCCGGGCGCGGCGCCGGGCGCGGGAACTCGGAAGTCGTGCACGGCACAACCTTCTGTTCGATTCCGCGCAGCCGGAAGATCTCGCGCGCAAAGTCACACCAAGTCGCCTCCCCCTCACAGGTCAGATGGAAAGTCCCGGTGAGCAGCGGGCGCATCAGAATCCCCCGCAGCGCGTCGGCCACGGCAAACGTGCTGGTCGGATTCCCATGCTGGTCGTCCACGACCTTCAGTTCGGGGCGGCTTCCGTCCGCGAGCTTCAGCATCGCATGCACAAAACTCGGGCCGCCGGGACCGTAGAGCCAACTGATCCGGCAGATGACATGGTCCGGGCAGTGGCGGCGAATCGCTTCTTCCCCCGCAAATTTGCTCCTGCCGTAAACCGTCGCCCCGCCGGTCGCCGCATCGAATTCATGATACGGCCGGGGGTTCGCACCGTCAAAAACATAGTCCGTCGAAATCGCAATGAGCCGGGCGCCATGCCGGCGGCAGGCCGCCGCGACATTCGCGCTGCCGAACGCATTGAGCTTATAGGCCAAATCCTGTCTGCTCTCGCAGTCGTCGACGGCGGTCATCGCCGCGCAATGAATCACCGCATCGGGTTTCTCCCGCGCAACCAGCGCGTCAAACGCGTTCTCATCGGTGATGTCGCCCTCCGGCAGGTCAGTCGGAATCAGCGTGTGATCCGCGAGCTTCCGCCGCAGGGTCCGGCCGAGCATCCCGTTGGCGCCGGTAATCAGAATCCGCATATTGCTGCCTCCTCAAAGGTATTCGGCTTCGTCGAACGGGACCCCTTCATGGTCCTTCTTCGAAAGCAGATAATTTTCCGGCGGGACCTGCCAGTCGATGCCGAGTTTCGGGTCGTCGAACCGGATCGAACGCTCATGCGTCGGCGCGTAGATGTTGTCGCACTTGTACGCAAACGTCGCCGTCGCCGAAAGCACCGCGAACCCGTGCGCCATTCCGCGCGGGGCGAAAAGCTGCCGCTTGTTCTCCCCGGAAAGCTCAACCGCCACACTCCTGCCGAAAGTCGGCGACCCCCTGCGGATATCCACGACCACATCGAGGACCGTCCCCGCGATGACGCGCACGAGTTTCGCCTGCGTATACGGCGGCATCTGGTAGTGGAGCCCGCGCAATACGCCGTAGGTTGAAAACGATTCGTTGTCCTGCACGAAATCGACATCAATGCCCGCTTCCGCAAACTTCGCCCTGTTCCAGGATTCGAAAAAATAGCCGCGCGCGTCGCCGAACACCTTCGGTTCGACGATTTTCACGCCTTCGATCGCCGTGTCAATCACATTCATTATCTCTCTCAACCTTTGATTATCCGGGCCAAATAACGGCCGTAATCAGTTTTCATCAGATCCTTTGCGCTCTCAAGAACCTCGTCGGAGGTCAGCCAGTGGTTCTCCCAGGCGATCTCCTCGAGACAGGCGATCTGGAGCCCCTGCCGCAGCTCGATTGTCCGGATGAAATTCCCGGCATCGAGCAGGCTCTCATGCGTGCCGGTGTCGAGCCACGCATAACCGCGCCCGAGCCGTTCGACATGCAGCGTCCCCGCCGCAAGATAAGCCTGGTTCACGCTCGTGATCTCCAACTCGCCGCGCGCGGAGGGGCGGATATTCTCCGCGATCGAAATGACATCGTTGTCATAGAAGTAGAGCCCCGTGACCGCATAATTCGATTTCGGCGTCTCCGGCTTCTCTTCGATCGAGACCGCCTTCCCGTTGGAATCGAACTCAACCACGCCGAACCGTTCCGGATCGGAAACGTAATAGCCGAAAACCGTGGCGCCGCACCTGCGCCGCACCGCCTGCAGCAGAAGATCCTGGAGGTTCGCGCCGTAAAAAATGTTGTCGCCGAGCACCAGAGCCACGGAGTCGCTTCCGATAAAATTCTTCCCGATCAGAAACGCCTGCGCGAGGCCGTCCGGAGAAGGCTGCACGGCATAGGTGAGATTGACCCCGAAACGGGAGCCGTCGCCGAGCAGCCGGATGAAGCCCGCCTGATCCTCAGGCGTGGTGATGATGAGGATGTCGCGGATCTGAGCAAACATCAACACCGAAAGCGGATAGTAAATCATCGGCTTGTCGTAGACCGGCAACAGTTGCTTCGATACACCGAGCGTGACCGGATGCAGACGCGAACCGGCTCCGCCGGCAAGAACGATACCCTTCATTTGCTTTTCCCTTCTCCGAGTCCGAGCCGCTCCATCTGATAGGAGCCGTCAAGAACATGTTTACACCAGCCGTCTTTGTTGTCAAGATACCACTGCACGGTCTTGCGGATGCCGCTTTCGAAAGTCTCCCTCGGCTTCCAGCCGAGCTCCCGGCCGATCTTCGCGGCGTCGATGGCATAACGCAGGTCGTGGCCGGGACGGTCCGCGACAAAGGTGATCTGTTCGCAATATCGTTTCCCGTCCGGGCGCGGCCGAAGCCCATCGAGCAGGCCGCAGATGGTTTCAACGACTTCGATATTCTTCTTCTCGTTATGGCCGCCGATATTGTAGGTTTCGCCCGGAGCGCCTTCCGTTGCAACCTTGATGAGCGCGCGCGCATGGTCCTCCACATAGAGCCAGTCCCGAATCTGAGCGCCGGTTCCGTAAACCGGCAACGGCTTGCCGTCGAGCGCATGCAGGATCACCAGCGGAATCAGCTTCTCCGGGAAATGGAACGGACCATAATTGTTCGAGCAGTTCGTCACGATGGTCGGCAGCCCGAAGGTCCGCCGCCACGCCCGCACGAGGTGGTCGCTTGACGCCTTGCTCGCGGAATAGGGCGACGAGGGCGCATACGGAGTCGTCTCCCGGAAGAAATCCTCCGGCCCCTCGAGGTCGCCATAGACCTCATCGGTCGAAATATGATGGAACCGGAATCCGCTTTTCCGCTCATCCGCAAGCGCACTGAAGTATTTCCGCGCGGCTTCGAGCAGCGTGTAGGTTCCGACGATGTTCGTCTGAATGAACTCACCCGGCCCGTCAATGGAACGGTCGACGTGGGACTCCGCCGCAAGGTGCATGACCGCATCGGGCCGGAATTCCGCAAAAATGCGGTCGAGCGCTTCGCGGTCGCAGATATCGGCTTTTTCGAACCGGAACCGGGGATCGGCCGAAATTCCGGCGAGCGACTCGAGATTGCCGGCATAGGTGAGCTTGTCAATCACACAGACTTCGTGCGGGGTTTCCCCGATCAGCATGCGTGCAACCGCGGACCCGATGAAACCGGCGCCGCCGGTAACGATGATTTTTTTATGCATAACTCATTGATGAATTTCTGGGCAAACCTGCCGGATTGCATATTTTTATTACTTACTGGAGTTTATTTTAAAGTAGCATCGCTTGAGTGATCCGGCAAGACCCATTCGGTAAAAACCCTCTTTTTTTCTGGCTTCAACCGCCGGCTCCGCATGAGGCCCGGATATTTCCAGCATTCACAGCACACGACCGGTTCGAGCAGCGGGCACCGCAATTGTCGATGGAGGCAGCCAAACCGGAAACGACGGAAAGGAAAACACTTTATCCCCAAATCCGGCGCACGCACAAACATGGAGAAATTAAGCAAACCGTCGGAATTGAAAAACAGAAGATGGCGGTGTATATTATTCCGATAACATTTAAACACCTCACCGGCTTCCGGCGGCGGCGGAAGAAGAGGAATTTTGCGTTTTTTCGGGAGGGGGGGGCGGCAACTGCCGTCAGACCGAACGATATGCCGGATAATAAAAGTACTGGTCATGAATAGAATGTTTTTCGAGAAAATACAGCCCCTCTTCGATCTTTCCCTGGGGGAGCGGCTCATCTGGTGTAATCGCGACTTACTGTCCCAGCTGGTTCAGCGAAATATTCATGCGAGGTATCGGGGATCTTTATTCGGGCTGCTCTGGAGTTTTATCCAGCCCCTGCTGATGCTTTGCATCTACACATTCGTTTTCGGGGTGATTTTCCAGCTCAGGTGGGGCGGTTCGACTGATTCGAAAAGCGCCTTTGCCGTGGTAATGCTCTGCGGGATGTCGATTTTTCAGATTTTCAGTGAAAGCGTGAATGGCAGCTGCCGGATTATCGTGGGCAACCGCAATTATGTCAAGAAAGTAAGATTCCCTCTCGAAATCCTCCCGGTCTCGCAGGTTTTCTCGGCATTGATTCTCGGCAGCGCCTGGTTCATCCTGATCCTGCTCGGCGTCATCTTCATCCTCGGGAGCCTGAACTGGACGATCCTGCTGCTGCCGCTCACCCTGATTCCGCTCCTGTTCCTCTCCCTCGGCTGCAGCTGGTTTGTCGCGTCCCTCGGCGTGTATGTGCGTGATACTCCATACTGCGTGGCGGTCATCCTGCAGATGCTGTACTTCATGACGCCGATTTTTTACCCGACCTCGGCCGTCCCGGAGGGGTTCCGCTGGCTGCACCGCATCAATCCGCTGGCGCTGATTGTCGAGGAAACCCGCAAGATTCTCGTGTACGGCGTACTGCCGGACTGGAGACTGCTGGCTCTGGCGCTGGCCGCCAGCATCGTGGTGGCCCAGCTGGGGCTGCTCTGGTTCATCAGAACGAAACGGGGGTTCGCAGATGTCATCTGACGATATTGTCATCAAAGTGGAATCCGTTTCCAAATGTTTCGAAATGTATGAGAAACCGGTGCACCGCCTTTTTCAAACGCTCTGGGCCGGGCGAAAAAAGTTTTACAGAGAATTCTGGGCCCTGAAAAACATATCTTTCACGATTGAGAGGGGCGGCTGTTACGGCATCATCGGGCAGAACGGAGCCGGAAAAAGCACACTGCTTCAAATCATCACAGGGACGCTCTCTCCTACCGCCGGAACCGTCCAGACCCGGGGCCGGGTTGCCGCCCTGCTGGAGCTGGGCAGCGGCTTCAACACCGAATTCACAGGGCGTGAAAATATCTATATGAACGGGGCCATCCTCGGGCTCTCCCGGTCGGAAATCGATGCCAAATACCAGGATATCATCGAGTTTGCGGACATCGGAGAGTTCATTGAACAGCCGGTAAAAACCTATTCCAGCGGCATGGTGGTCCGCCTGGCTTTTGCGATCAATGCGTTCGTGGATGCGGATATCCTGATCATCGACGAAGCGCTGGCAGTCGGCGATGCAATATTTCAGCAGAAATGCATGCGTCATCTCCGTGAGTTCATGAAAGAGCACACCGTGCTCTTCGTCAGCCACAACATCGGTGCGGTAAAAAGCCTGTGCAGCAGGGCAATCTACCTGAAAAACGGCGAAGTCCAGATGATTGGCAACGCCAAGGAGGTCGCGGATCTTTACCACAAGGACATCTATGCAAAGCGGCAGGGGGTCGACGCCGATTCCGGAGGCCCGGCTTCGGAGATGGTTCCGGAAGAGGATGAGGACTCTCCAGAGGAGCATTGGCGTGATATGAGGCAAGATTTCATCAACTGCACCAACTTGCGCAACGATCTGGAAGTGTTCCGGTTCAATGAGGAGGCGAAATGTTTCGGTCCCCGCCTGATCGAAGTCGTTACGGCACAGTTTACCGACCGGAAAGGTACCCCCCTCTCCTGGATTGTCGGCGGGGAAACCGTCAAGCTCCGGGTCAGATGCGTGGCTCACAAGGATGTATTCTCCCCGATTGTCGGCTTCTATGTGAATGACCGGTTGGGCCAGAAGTTGTTCGGAGACAACACATATCTGACTTATGAAGAGCGGCCGCTCGAAGTAGGGGCCGGCGGTTTTTTCATGGCGGAATTCACTTTCACCATGCCGATCCTGCCGAGAGGGAACTATTCCGTCACACTGGGAATCGCAGAGGGAACCCAGGAAGAGCATATCCAGCATCAATGGATTTACGAGGCAATTCTGTTTGAATCGCACGCCTCGGCAATTGCAGTCGGGCTGGCCGGTATTCCGATGCGGGAAATGAAACTGATCAACTGTGAGAACTGACCATGCTGATGCTGCCTATGGAACATTATCCGCTTCTTGCAAATATACAGGTGCTGCTGGCTCCGCGAACCTACCTTGAAGTCGGCGTCCAGCACGGACAATCGATGAGTCTGGCCGCCGCCTCCACCAAATGTTACGGAATCGATCCTGAACCCGACATCCGGTTCCCCCTGAACTCTGACTGTGAAATTTTCCGCTGCACCAGCGACTGCTTTTTCCGGGAAAAGGCACCGCAGGTCCTGAAAGAGCGGAAAATCGATCTGGCTTTCATCGACGGCATGCATTTATTCGAATTCGCATTGCGCGATTTCATCAATGTCGAAAAATGTTCAGCTCCGGGATCGGTGATTCTTGTCCACGACACAGTTCCGATCAATGCCGCCGCAAGTACGCGGGAGCGGAATACGCGTTCCTGGTGCGGCGACGTGTTCAAATTGATTCTCTGCCTGAAAAAATACCGGCCGGAATTGAATATCGCGAATATTGACGTGAAGCCGTCCGGGTTGGCGATTATCACAGGGCTGAATCCGGAATCCGGCACTCTGGAGAAGCACTACGAGGAGATCGTCGGAGAATTCATGGCGATGGAATACGATGATATCGAATCCGAGCGGATTCCCGCGCTCAATATCCGGGAATGCACCCCCGAAAACATCGCGGGTGCTTTGTTTCACGCTGCGCCGCAGGAACTTGCCGAAGCAAGAAACAGACTTTTCAAATTCGATAATGAAAGGTTGAAGCGGGAGATCACGGCGCTGAAGGACAAAATCGCTTCTCCGGACAGCAGTCTCATGAAGGCGGAGGTCTATTTTTCGGAAGAACCGAACCATTTTTCCCCTGAAAGAAAGATTCAGAAACTGTTCAACGCCGCAGATCAAATGCTGCAGCTGGAGTTTCCGGAGGGAGCGGGGCGTTTTCTGCGCGTGGATCTCGGCACATCGTCTGCCGCTTTCGAGCTGCGGGCATTCCGGGTGTTCGACCGTTCCGGCTCCCCGATATGGGAGTGGGATGGACGGCCGGATTCATTCAGCGGGTTTGCCAGCTCGCTGCTTCTGACCGGCAAAAACCAGGCAGTGTATTATATCACGCTGGGAAACGATCCCCAGTTGTTCCTGCCGAAGCTGCCGTCGGGAATTCCGGGCCGCCTGGAGATTTCCTTTGCCCGGGTGAATATCAGAGAGGCGGGCAGAGAAGTGACGGCAATGCTGCAGGAACGAAAAAAGCTTTTCGCCCGGTATACCGAACTTGCCGACGCCTGTGAAAAACAGAGAGCGGCAGCGGAACAGCAGGAGAGCCGGATGTTGCGGACGGAAACAGCTCTGGCGGCCCAGAAGGAGGCAAATTCCGCACTCCGGCAGGAAAAAAGGGCGCTTCAGGATTCCCTCGACAGCCAGTTGCGGGAAAATACCGGATTGCGGGTCCGGTTGGAGGAAACCGAACGGCAGATCGAAGATTGGAAGCAGGCAAATGAGCTTCTCGAAGAAAAGCTGT
>JABLYX010000013.1 GCA_018265615.1 Lentisphaeria bacterium | reverse complement strand
TAAACCTTGATTTGTGAGAAGATACCTCGACCCTTGGGTCGAGGAGCTTCATTTTATTTGTCAGCTCTGTGTTGTTGTTTTGATTCATATGCGGGTTTGTGTGACGATTGCATACCAAGCCGAGTAGTCAATGATCAAAATGGAAATGTGGTCAATCTTTCTTTCGGTATTCCGGATTTTTCTGAACAGAGTGATGACAGGAACACATTTTTAGAATTGATTTTTCCTGAGTTGCGGTTGTTGGAGAATAGAACTTTGTCAATACAACGCAAGGGATTGGGGGTTGCAGCTGCTGTACACTTGAATTGCATGTCTGCAGAAAGGAAGCTTTCCAGACTGACTGTTGGTAATGTTCCAGAAGTACGACTTGATAAAACATATTTGCCGGCGTTGACTTCGCTGACTTTGAAACAAACGCAGGTCAGTGGTTTGGAGTTGTTGCAATTGCCCGGTTTGATGAATTTGACTTTGAATCAAGTTAGCTTTAAGAAGAAAATAAAATTCACAAAACATTGTGAAAAAATTTCTCCTGCCGGCTTAAACCAGTTCTCCTCAGCTCCAGTTCGCTTGTCTGATAATCTGCCCAAATTGACAGGGGTTTCCATTCGCGCTGTCAGTTCAGCTGACTTTGATTTTACTTCTTTGTCTTCACATAAGCTGCAAACCCTCCTCATAGAGAATTATGATGGAAAAAGTCTCGACTTTTTACGTGGTTTGCCTCTGCATACATTATCTCTTAGCGCATCTGATGTAACAGATAAATCGATGGAGATATTGGGTACGCTGCCGTTGGAAAATTTATTTCTGGATGTAAGTTCTATTTCAGATTATCGCTTTTTGTCACATTTGAAATTAAAGAAATTACACCTGATGATAAGCAAACGCGGCAATTTTTCATTGGAATTACTGAAAGATATGCCATTGGAAGAGTTGCATTTGTACAACGCCGGTGATTGTGGCAGTTGGGGAGTACTTGGCAAAGACAGTTTGACGGAATTGGTTTTAGTAAATATATATATGGATGATCCTGCTTTTCTATCTGAATTGAAATTGGAAAATCTCGCTTTATTACAATGTTATTTAGGGAAGGTGAATTTAATGGAGAATATTGCCGTCATGACAACGCTTCGGCAATTGTATATTGGGTCTGTGTTTTATTTCGACGGAAAAAAAGAAACGTTGTTAAACAAAACTTTGGCGTGGGATAAGTTGAATATTCCATTAACTGCTTTAAGCTTTTGGGGAAATAATCTTTCATTTTGTAAAAATATACCATCACTTGAATTCTTGAGTATTTTTGTTCTGGACCGGAATGCCGATTTGGGTTTGAATAGCTTGCAAAACAGATTCTTTAAAATACTCGTGCTTGGAAATGTTGAGAATGCAAGGAGTGCTGTGAAAAATTCCGGCATCAGGGCGGCACATGTTTATTTTTCGGAAGCTCCTGATTTTCTTGCGTTTAGTCTTGAATAGTTATGAATATGGGAAGCAATTGTTGTGCATTACAGCTGCTATGGCAATAATTGGGCAGAAAAGATATGTTAACCACAGATTTCAGGGTATCTGCACACCCCTGGCACGGGAAAGCTGCCCAACTTCAAACCTCATATTGCGCAGGAGTCCTTTTTGTTTTACCGGAGAATTGCGAATATTTCCTTGAGTTTGCCTTGCGGCCCCTTGACATTTCATGCGGTTTTGTCCATAATATCAACAGGTGTGAATTTGCGGAGAATAATCGAATGGTTCGGAACTGCCGCTGCCACAGACTGCCTGCGGGCGCGAGCGACGGCAGGAGCGTGGAGACGTTTCTGTGGGACGGCCTCGCATTGATCCGTCGTGACGGCACGAATTTCGTGAACGAGCCCGCCGTGACGGGCGGAAATCCGGTCATCGCAGGGGACAAAACGCTCTTCAACGATATGCTCGGGAGCACATTGGGAGCGAAGACCGGCGGGGAGTTCTCCGTGATCGAACGCGACGCCTTCGGCCAGACCGAAACCGCCTCCGACTATGATTTCTTCACGGGGAAGTCTCACATCGGAGAACTCGGCTACGCTTTCCTTTTCCGCAACTACCGCGCAAACCTCGGCAAATGGCAGACCGCCGACCCAATGGGCTACCCCGACGGCTGGAATAACCTCGCGTATGTCAATAATAATGTAACTGGTGTGCTTGATCCTTTAGGGTTAAAAACTGTCGTTTCTGATGGGATTGAATATTCATGGGATTGGAGTACTGCGAAGATTACAGGAACCAATTTCATTTCTAATGATATGGAAGCTGGACGGCAGGGAACACAAGTATGGGTTACATGGACTGTTGAAATTTCTTGGAAATGTATACGGCATCCCGAGACATGCACAGAAGGTGGAACATTTTCAGGTTCACACGATGTCCTGGTTAGTAATGTACCTTGGAATAAGTTATCTGTCAGTGTGGATGTTACATCAACTTGGCAAGGATATTTGGGGGAGAAGCTTGCCAAGGAGGTTGCTGGCTTTTTACCTGGTTATGTCGCTATAACGAAAGAAGGCTTGAATCATATTTTGACTAGCCGGCCTTCTGCGAATGCCAATATACAAAATATGAAACCAGTGGATCATGTTTGTGAATAGTTCAATTATCAATAGTTCCGTATTACTTGTTGGAATCGTATTTACACTTTTTATTGGTGGTTGTGATTCAAATAACGAGTTTACAGATTCTGTCACAATTAAAACAGTGCTCTCTGATAAAAAGGAGGCGTTCCATTATTTATTTGAGATAGGCAAGTATGATATTTTTCATGACAATTCAAAAAGAATAGGTGCTTTGTTTTCGGACGAGCAAATCAAAAGCGAGATAAATCATTTGTCGGAGTTTTCGATTTCTGAAATTCCGGAAAATGGCTATTGGGGTTTGGTCTGCCGGAATGCAGAACAGTTAGGGGTTTTTGATTTGCTCCGTCGGGCTAGGCTTTCAAAACAGAGGACAAAAATTACTATCTGGGGAACTAATGGAATCTTGAATAAACCTATTGATTTCTCTGCGCCTGTATTAAACTTTATGGAGATGAGATATGCCTATAAGTATAGGATACTTAAATTATTAGAGGAGGGCGAGAGAGAACTGGCAATGCAATATTTAAAGGACTGGGAGAATGCCAGTCAGATGCTCTTGCCGACTGATGAATTACTTGAGTCTGTGTGTGCATATATGAAACAGCATAAATAATAATATCATTTGAATCGATATTTTTGAAATTGGTGCATCGAAAGGTTTATTATGTATTTTGATTTTATACTTGCTCCATTCATTTTATTTCTTGCTCCCGGAATTATAGCAATGTTGCTTTATAAGGATTGTAGTAAAATAAAGTTACTTTCGTGCTTTCTTGCATCGTATTTTCTAAGTTGGCTGGGGTTTTTGGTCGTCTATTTTACCGTAAGCAGAAAACCGGAAAAAGAGTAGCCGGCCTGATTGCCCAGATATGGTATAATGGATATTACAGTGAGAAAGATTGAAAATTTCAACAATGAAATTGCTGGTGTTAGGCGTGTACTAATTGGAGAAAAATGGCAGGAATGAGTGAAATTTATTTTTCCTATATTGCTTCTTTCGTATGATTTATAATTTTTACAGTGGTGATCTCATTGGTGATATGGAATAAACCGGAGGGACGTTATGCGTTTGAATCATCAACTCCTCCGGGCATTTTGTGGATATTGGACACCAGAAGTGATGAGATCAGAGTTATCGATAAATTACAAATATCAAAGTAAGGATTTGTATTACTCGGAAAGATATGCGATTGGAGTATTTGCTTGTTCCGGGTATGAAAAATTAAAAGGGGAATGTGAAAAGTATAATATTAAAAATCAAAACTGAAACGGCCTGATTGAGGAGTATTATCAAGTAATTAAAGAATATTCCTTAGAGTATCTGCGCACCCCGGGTACGGGAAAGCTGTCCTACTTCAAACCTCATATCGTGCAGGATTACCGGAGAATTGCGAATATTTCCTTGAGTTTGCCTTGCGGCCCCTTGACATTTCATGCGGTTTTGCCCATAATATCAACAGGTGTGAACTCACGGAGGGTAAGCGAATGGTTTGGAACTGCCGCTGCCACAGGCAGTCTGCAAGCGCGGGCGGCGACAGGAAAGAGACGTTCCTGTGGGACGGCCTCGCATTGATCCGCCGGGACGGCACGAACTATGTGAACGAGCCTGCCGTGACGGGCGGAAATCCGGTCATCGCAGGGGACAAAACGCTCTTCAACGATATGCTCGGGAGCACATTGGGAGCGAAGACCGGCGGGGAGTTCTCCGTGATCGAACGCGACGCCTTCGGCCAGACCGAAACCGCCTCCGACTATGACTTCTTCACGGGGAAGCCTCACATCGGAGAACTCGGCTACGCCTTCCTCTTCCGCAACTACCGCGCAAACCTCGGCAAATGGCAGACCGCCGACCCGACGGGCTACCCCGACGGCTGGAACAACCTCGCGTATGTCAATAATAATGTGACCAAATACATTGATTGGCAAGGTGCTGCATGGAAAGAAGTTGCAGATGTTGATGGAAGAAAAAATTATGTTCCGGCAACGGATTCAAGAATGCTAACTCCTGTAAATTATGGTAGTTTAGGACAGTGTGATGTTACTGTCTTTACTGTAATTACATTCTCATTTGAATTAGTCGAGTTTTATACAGAGGAAAATGATGACAGTAAACAAATCTATTATTTCTATAGAGTGACGAAAATTACAGATATATATAATGTTTATACCCCTATTCTGCCTGGAATTGCTCCTGTAACAGGCGCGCATAATATAACGAATGATATTATAGGGACAACCACTAGAGTGATATATTTTGAAAAAGTAGAATAGAACATTTGTGGCAGTGGTTCGCAGTTTGCTTGCGAGCCATTGCCATACTGTGAAACTCATTTAAATTATTATTTTCATTGCTCATTTGACTGGAGTAAGATATACAATATGAAAAAATATCTATATATATTGGGATGTTTATGCATCTTGGGAGGAGGAGCTTTACTGCATTTTTTCTTCTGGACTGATGGGTTGGATGGTCTATATTCCCCGGAACAGCAGGTGGTCAGGAAACTCACCCGCCAGAACAGAGGAAAACCGATAAAGGTCGCATGTTGGCAGGAGCTTGGCCAGTTCGTTGTAAAGATCGAGCTGTTCAAGCCCGCGAAATACAATTTGACATGTTTAAATCAACTGGATCCAGCATATCAGTATGATGTGACACTGATTGGATTTGTCGGGAATATACCTGATATTACCAGTCCTGCGATCCAGCGGCTGGTTGTCTGCAGTACCGGGAATTCCGCATTTACATGGCCGGCAGGAAAACTGTCCGGAGTGTTGAAGAATTTTGCGATTGAAGATTGGAAGTGTTATGATAAAGTTGCCGGCTTGCCCGATTTCTCCGGGTTGGAAGATTTGAGTTTGAGTTTCGGGGCAAATACGACGTTTGATGTGAAGCATTTGGAACAATACAAGAAGCTGAAGGGGCTCATCATCGGCCAGGCAATTGAAAATGGTGAAGCAGGAGAGAAGAAAATAACTTTCACGAATAAGAGTGATGTTGCCCTGCCGGAATTGAGTACTTTGCTTATTGTAGGAAACTGTTCCGGAGTAGAGAATTTGTTTCATTCTGCAAATATCAAAGTATTGACTTTCTTGATGGCCGATGTTGATGCAAGTTTCTTGGCAAAGCACATTTCCTCTTTAACTCAACTTACGTTAATAAACTGTAGAGTGACTAATGAAAGCTGGCTGGATAAAATGCGTATAGATAATGTTGTAATCCGATAAACCCTTTAGAGCACCTGCACACCCCTGGCACGGGAAAGCTGTCCAACTTCAAACCTCGTATTGCGCAGGAGTCCTTTTTGTTTTACCGGAGAATTGCGAATATTTCCTTGAGTTTGCCTTGCGGATCCTTGACATTTTGCCCGGTTTTGTCCATAATATCAACAGGTGTGAACCGTTCGGTGCAGAGGGAGAACGTGGCCCGGCGTTTTGATGGGCAGTGCGCGGGAGTGAAGAACCACTTTGCAGGGCGGCTTCAGTCCGGTTCGATCTTGAGATTGATTTTTTATAGAAAATACAATTGATGAAAACGTTCATTGCATTGCTGTTGGTCCTCGGTTGCGGTTTTTCCGCCGCCGGGGAAGGCCGAGTCGGGCATACGTGGTATCTGCGGGACGGCTCCTCTCAGGAGGTCGTTCTGACCGATGAGTCCGTGATTTTCATCGTCGACAACCGGCAGGAGCGGCGCATTACCACGGTGACCGGCAGGCAGGTGGAGACCCGGACTGAATCGTCTCCGGGAAAAGAGCGGAGGCGTACGAGGATCTTTTCGTCTGCGGATGGGGCGAAATTTCCCGGCAGGAGGAGCGTTCTCTCCCCTTCCGGAAAGAGCTTCCTCGATTCTTCCCGGAAGGTCGTGTGCTCGTCATCCGCATATGGAGTCGTATTGCAGAGAATGCTGCGGGATCGTGAGCAGGGGCGGCAGGCGGCCCTGATGCTGCTCGATCAGGGGAATTCAGTTCCGGCGGACACGATGTCACCGACGGTCTGGGCGGTATTCCATCTTGACTCCCGGCCGCCCGATGCCGCCCCCTCGACGGAAACCGCGATGGCGCTGGCATTTGTCGGCAAATGGAAGGAGGCCGCCGGCGTGGCGCAGCGGCTGCCGGCCGATTCTCCGGATGATTTCGGGCTCAATTTGTTTCTCGGGCTGCTGTCGCCGCACGACGAAAAGCTTTTCTGGCATCTGGAACGTGCCGCGGAAATCAATCCGACGAAAACCGTGATGAGCTTTGACTGGTGTCTGGCCGGGTGGCCCATGACGGTCAGGCAGGAGTGGGATTTCGTCGATGCTTATCTGCGGCTGCTCGTGAAGCATCGCAGCCGGCTGGACAGCCGCAGCTCCGGCCTGAAACCGGCAGCGGAGACGCTGCTGGAGGCCACTCGGGAGAAATGTTATTCTGCCGGTGCGGTTCTGCCGGAATACCGTTCGCTGGAGCCGGAACTCGTTGAGCTCCGGGATATTCTTCGCGAGGCTTCCCCGGAGACCTCAGAGGTGGAGCAGCCGCGGCCGAAAGGGTGATGCGGCCCGGGGAGGGGGAGAGGAACCGCGTATGTGGAAAAATGGAATTTTACTGCTCGGGCTGATGTTCGCTCTGCCGGGGAGCGCCGCACCGGCAGCGGTCGAGTCGGTGCAGGTCAAAACGCGCGCGCCGGAGAACCGCACGGTTACAGTCCACTTCCGGGTTCCGAAGGATTATGATGCGGAGCAGCCCGGATCCTGGCGGGTGCTGGTCCTTTTCGGCGGGCGCAATACCGACGGCCGGGCAGATGCTTCCGGGCGGCTCGGCTGGGATGAATGGGCCGACAGGCACGGGATCTTCCTTGTCTGTCCGGGGTTCCGGAACGACAATTACTGGGAGCCGCAGGAGTGGTCCGGGCGCGCGCTCTTTGCTGCTCTGGCCGACATCCGGAAGCGTTATAACATCTGCACAGGAAAGCTGCTGTTTTACGGGTATTCCGCCGGATCGCAGTGTGCAAACCTGTTCCCGGCCTGGAAGCCGGAAGCTGCGCGCGCATGGGTCTCCCACGCCTGCGGCGTCTTTCATGATCCCGGCGGCCGGATCCGCGCCGTTCCCGGGCTCGTCACCTGCGGCGACGCGGACACCGCGCGTTATATCATCAGCCGGACTTTCGTCGAAAACGCGCGCCGGAAGGGAACTGCAATCATCTGGAAGTCGTTTCCGAACTCCCCGCATGATGTCCCGCCGGATTCGTTGAAGCTTGCGCGCGTGTTTCTCGGGTATTACCATGAGCTTCATTGTGCCGACCTCGGCCGGAGCGGAAAGGACGGAGGCGGTTCCGGGGAAGCTTTTATCGGGGATGATCAGGATCATGTTTTCTATCCGGCCGATTCGCCGCGCGCAAAAAGTATTCTGCCGGAAGACCGCGTTTTCCTGCCGGTCCGGGCGATCGCGGAGGCGTGGGGAAGGGAGGCGCCGTGAAGCGTCTTCTTCTTGCCGCGCTGCTGCTGCCGCTTGCGCTGGCGGCCGGATCCGCCGTGCTCGACGGAGTCGGGTTTGTCTGGCGGGCTCCGGCGAATCCCGGCGGGAACAGCCGGATCATGGTGCTTTTCGGGGGACGGAACTGGCCGGGGGAGAAGACGCTCGAAGCATTCCGGTTCGATGCCCTGGCCGACCGTCACGGACTGTTTCTGCTTGCGCCCTCGTTCCGGGACCGGGAATATTGGGAACCGGGCGCGTGGTCCGGCCCGCTGCTGCTGCGCGCCGTCGCCATGCTCGAACGGGAGTACGGCCTGAAGCCGGGGAAGCTGATGCTCTACGGCTATTCCGCCGGCGGACAGTGCGCTAATCTGTTCTACGCATGGATGCCGGAGCGGGTCGCGGCGTGGGGGGCGCACGGCTGCGGAGTCTATTTCCGCGCGGCGGTTCCTCCGGAGCCGGTTCCGGCGCTCCTCTCCTGCGGGGTTCTGGATGAGCAGCGGTTTGCGATCAGCCGGGAGTTTGTCTACCGTTACCGTGAGGCGGGCGGCCCGTTGTTGTGGAAATATGACGGAGACGCCGGGCACGAACTGGGGCCGGAGGCGCTCGCCCTTGCACGGGCGTGGTTCGATGCGCTGCTCTCCGGGGAGGGGGCCGGAACTTACGGCGAGGATGACACGAAGCGGATCGTTCCCGCTTCACGGGCGGAGTCGATCGACCCGGAATTCCGCAATCCGCTGTACGGCGGAGCGGTTACGGAGCTGTGGCTGAAATGATGGAGTTCACTTACGAGGGGATTGTCCGGCAGGGATTCGGCTTTTATAATCCGAACCATGCCGCCGCCCTGATCTGCGCGCTCCTGCCGTTCTGCTGGGCTGCGCTGCTGCGCTGGAAACAGCCCGGCTGCCGGATCGGGTTCGGAGTGCTGACTGTGCTGCTGACGGCTGCGCTCGCGGCGACCTTTTCCCGGACCGGAGCGGTGATTTTCTTCCTTGAGCTGGCATTGTATTTTTTCCTGATAAAGGGTGGGAACCGGCGGCTCTTGGCCGGGATTGCGACCGGGGCGTTTCTTCTGTTCCTCTTTGCGGGAGTGGCGTCCCGCTTTGTTCTCGACCGCGCCGTTACGAACCGCTTCGACATCTGGCTGGCGGGAGCCTCGCTTTTTGCCGCGAATCCGCTCCGGGGAGTCGGCTGCGGGAACTCCGGCGCGCTGGCGACCGCTTTTCTGCTGCGGGACGGAATCGTCTGCCGGACACTCGTGAACAGCCATCTGACTTTACTCGCGGAGTGCGGCATCTTTGCCGGGGTCCTCTGGACGGGGGCGATCGCGTATGCGCTGTTTTCCGGATGGCGCAAACCTGCGGCGTATGCCTCGTTCGCCGGGCTCTGCGTCGCCGCATGCTCCGCCAGCGTGTTCGACTGGGGAGTGCTGTTCGACTTTCGCGGACATGGGGAACTGCCGCTGTCGAACTTTATCCTGTCATGGCTGCTTTTTCTGCTGTTTCTCGGAATCGGGACGTGGCTCTGTGCCGGAAAATTCCGGTGGCGGCGTTTCGCCGCTGCCGCCGGGGCCGCCGCCGCCGTCATCGGCGCATTGCTGCTGTTTCCGGCCGGGAACGCTCCGGAAGTGCGCGGCGGCGCGATTGTCCCGGAAGGAACCGGAAGGATCCTCGCGCTTCTCCCGCCGGAGTTTCCGCTGAAAGATGCGGCCGTGTTCCTGAAGGAGCACGGATATGGGGAGTGCCGGATTCCGCTTTCCCGCGGCGCGCCGGAGCAGCCGGACGGCGAACCGGTCGTCCTTTTCGGCTCCGCCGCCGAATATGCGCGGTTTTATGCGGAGTCCCCGCTCGTTTTCGTATCCCCTCCCGGCTATTTCACGCTGCCGGCGGGGACGGAGAAGTTGTATCTCAAGCGCTTTCTGCGCGAGTTCCGCCTCGAAGCGCAGGCTGGAGAACGCAATATTCCGGTTGTCCGGTATTGAGGCGCGAAACTTGAAAACAGCGCATCGGGGCAGTACGTTATGGGCATGGACAGGATTTCAGCTTACGCGGAACAGGTATACCGGATCGTCGCGGCGATTCCGGCCGGCCGGGTCGCCACATACGGGCAGATCGCTTTTCTGACCGGCCACCCCCGGCGGTCGCGCATGGTCGGGCATGCGATGTCGCATGCCCCCGCCGGGCGGTGCCTGCCGTGTCACCGCGTCGTGAACCACGCCGGGCGCACGGCCCCGGGTTGGCCGGAGCAGCGTACGCTGCTCGAGCGCGAGGGCGTCCGGTTCCGGCGGAACGGCTGCGCCGACCTCGACCGGCACTTGTGGGAGGCGATGCCGGGCATGGGGGATTTCAGCGGAGTTCCCGGAGAGTGACGGAGCCGAGGGCTGCGTCGGCGTCGGAGTTCTCGATGAAGAGCAGGCGCTTTCCGTCCGCATTCAGCTGCGGATGCGGGTGGCGGTACTGCTTCGCCGGGTCGGAGTGCACGGTTTTCACAATCTCTTTGGTTCCCGCTTTGCGGTCGATGCGGATGATGTCCATTTCATGCGGGGTTTGGCGCTTTGTGTGCCCCCACCACATCGTATCCATGGCGAAGATGGTGCCGTCGGCGTTGCAGGAGCTGTGCCAGTAGTCGTCGCGGTCGAGCTCCGTATAGCCGCTGCCGTCCGGATTCATGACGACGAGTGCGCCGGGGAGGGTGCTGACGGGGTAGCGGACCGCGCAGACCGCGTTCCCGCCGGTCATTTCGTGGCCGATGCATTCGAGCAGTTTGCCGTCCGGCGCGGTTTCGTGGCGGTGGAGCAGCTGCCGCTCACCGGTTTTCCGGTTGATCCGGTTCAGCCGGTCCGGGATCGTCTCGGTCGGCCCCTCGTGGGCGAAAAGGAGCCAGTCGGAACCGTGCTGGAATTGGAAATGGTTCGCGAAGAAATTCCGGAATTCGTGCTTCGCTTCGATGCGGAACGCGGAGGTTTCGAAGATGAGGAGCTGCGATATCTCCGGCGTTCCCTCCGCCGGGAGGAATGCGCCGAATGCCGTGAGCTTTCCGTCGGGACTGCGGCCGCCGGGGCCGCCGAGCCGCGCGGACTGTTCCGGATGGCGGTAGACCAGTTCCACGGCGCCGCTGCGAAGCGAAACACGGAAGAGGTCGGCGCCGCGCGGCAGCAGCAGGCTTTCCTGCTCCGGCAGGAACACCGAGGTAATCAGCTCCTCGCTCACGACGGCGGGAGCCCGGCCGTTCCAGCCGGTCAGTTCAATTTCACTTATGGCCCGGTTCTCCTCCGGCGACCAGGCATGCAGCCGGATTTCGCTGAAATCGGGAAGGACGGAAAAAAAGATGAAATACGTTTCGTCTTTTCCCCAGGGGGAGGTGGTGTAATAGGGCAGGAAAGTCATTCTGCCCGGCAGTTGGATCCGCTGTTCTTTCCAGTCGGAAACGATCGTCTTCATGATGCGGCGCCCTCGGTTGCGGTTTGAAGTTCTGCCGGTACTGTACACGCTCCGGGCCGTTTTGCAACGGAAAATCGGCCGCATTCCCCGCTTTTCGTTTGAAAAAAGCGGCGCCGGGAGTAATTTATGAGGATCGGGAGGCAATATACCATGGATATTTTCGAAGCGGTTATGATGCTGTGTTTCGGCGCGAGCTGGCCGGTGTCGATCTGGAAGACGGTCAAAGTGAAGAATCCGGTCGGCAAGAGCGTCATATTTCTATGGCTCGTGGAGATCGGCTATATCTCGGGCATCGTCTATAAGCTCGCGCATCCGGATTGGGTGATCGCGCTCTACTGCCTGAATGCGCTGATGGTCGGCGCCGACCTCTTTTTCGTGATGAAATACGCGGGAATGAGGCGGCGCGGCGAGCTGCAATGACACAAAAAATCCGTCCCGGAGTTCCGGGACGGATCATGATGCATCGGGGCACTTACCAGGTTCCGTCTTCCCACTTCAGCATGCTGTTGAACGTATTGCCGTTGTAGGAGACGTTCAGGATCGGTTTGTCGTCACTGCCTTTCAGGTGCCAGAAGCAGCGGACCACCGGGAAATTGCTGAGGAACGTGGAGTATTTCCGGTCCTTGTAAGGGCCGTTTTCCTTGCAGGTGTCATGCTTGACGTTCCGCGTTTTATACTCGTTCCAGGTCATGGTTCCGCCTTCCCCCACCTCTTCGGCAAAGGAGCAGGGGGCCTCGGAAAATTCATAAAAATAGCTGATCTTTTCGACGTCGTTGTTGGTGGGGTTGCCGTATGCGCCGGTTTTCTGGGGTACATCGTAAGCTTCGTCATACTTCTTGTCGGGCCGGGCGATCCAGGCGGTGACGGCGGCTCCGGAGTCGTTGCCGTCCTTCGGGCAGCGGTAGGTCTTGTCGGTGCTCATGTAATTCGGATAAAGCGTGGAAATCCACGGCGGCATCCGGTCATGATAGTCGTTGCGGTACATTTCGCACGCAAGGCTCAGCTGCTTCAGCTGGTTCAGGCAGGTCGTGGTTTTCGCCCGGTCCCGCGCCTGGTTCAGCGCAGGGAGCAGCATTCCCGCCAGAATCGCGATGATCGCGATCACGACGAGCAGTTCGATGAGGGTGAAAGGTTGCTTTTTCATGCGGTTTCCTCCTTACATGAATCGGTGCTCTCGGTCAATCCGTGTTTGGTTTTTTCCCAATAAAATGGTTTCGTGAAAATCTGGATGAACCCCTTCCAGGCCGCCAGCGAAATCAGCAGCCAGTAAAGCGGCATCAGCAGCGCGGCAGGGATCAGCCAGTAAAATTTTCTCTTGATGCATGCGGCAACCCCGATACCGATAAATATAAAATTCGCAAGGAACATTATCAAGGAGCCGATGAAGAAAATCTGTGAAAAAATCGACCAGAACGGGTCCTCGCCCGTACCGTAATAGACCAGCGGCCACGCCCGCAGCGGGAAAGTCCCGATCCGGATCCCCTCATAGCCGCCGGTCTGCTGCGGCCCGACGATCAGGTCGAAGAACGGGACGCCGGAACAGACCCCGTGCAGCAGCAGCCCCGCGTAAAGCAGCAGCACCGCCCAGAACACGAGGTTGGTCAGCATCATCATGGCGCTGCCGCCGACTGCGAGGAATCCGCCGAATGCGCCGTACAGCCCGAGCCGCTTCACGGTCCGGATCGGATTGCGGTAGTGCACGAGGTGGGTCTGGATGAAACCCTTCACCCAGCGGGAACGCTGGCGCATCCAGTTCCACACCTGGGAGTTCGCCTCTTCGTAGGTCGTCGAATTGACGAGCTTCGTCTTGTAGCCGTACTCGTAGATCCGCAGCCCGAGGTCGCAGTCCTCCGTCACGTTGAACGGGTCCCATCCGCCGACCCCGCGCAGAATTTCGGTGCGGAAATGGTTGCTGGTCCCGCCGAGCGGCAGCGGCAGGTTGAAGAGCTGGTAGCCCGGCAGCGTCAGATCGAAATAGGTCGAATATTCGACGGTGAAGAGCCGGGTCAGCAGATTGTGGCGGCTGTTGAAGTAATTGAGCTTGCCCTGCACGCAGAGCACCTTTTTTTCTGCGTCGCGGCGGAAGACGATGTACGCCTTCTTCAGCTGATCCGGCTCCGGCGCGTCTTCGGCGTCGTAGATCACGCTGAACTCCCCGCGCGCCTGCGCCAGACCGAAATTGCAGGCGCGCGGCTTGGTTTTCGGCGGTGCGTCCGGAATGGTCAGCACGCGGCAGTAGGGAGGCAGCCCGGTTTTCTCCAGTGCACTGCGGGTTTCGCCGTCGTCGGCCTCCAGCAGCAGCATGACTTCGAGCTTCTCCTTCGGGTAGTCGAGCCGGCCCATGTTGCGCACGATTTTCGCCGCGATGTTCGCCTCGTGGTAGAGCGGCAGGAAGACCGTGTAGACCGGCAGCTCGTCATCCTCCAGCGCCGCGACTTCATCGTCGGTGACGATCTCCTCGCCGCGCCCGAACCAGGAGAGAAACGCCGCGCCGCCGCGGAAGATCACGGCCGCGGCGTACCAGAACATCAGGAACGCGGTCACGAGGAAGAGAAAGTAGTCCCACCGGAATTTCAGCAGCAGCAGCAGCCCGGCCGCGATCAGGAAATATCGCGCCTGCTGCCAGCGGCTCGACACTTCGATGGCGGAGCCGCCGGGATGCGACTCCACAAACGCCCGTGTGATCGGGTCGAGTTGTTCCGGTATAAATTTCATATTACGGTATGAAGATATCACGATTTCAGGGAAAGTAAAGCGTTATTTGTGAATTTTTTGTTTTTTTCGGCACTCTTGACTTTCAATAATCGCTTAATAACGGCGAACTGTTCAAAAGAGGGGATAAAAAAGTGGAAAATATCCGGAAAAAAGCTTGCAATTGTGCAATGTTGGTATAACTTTTTTAACTTAAGCGGAACGCGGAGCCGTGCCCGTCTGTCCGGCCACGTCCGTTTCAGGATTGATGAATGAATTTTGAAATAGAACAGCAACCAGAAAACAAGTAAGGATTCCAGAGAAAAATGCTTTTCGGGCAAACTCGATTGATGAAGTCGGCAGCCGTCATGTGCGGCTCGGCGATGGTGATGGCAGCGCTCCCCGCTCCGCTTTTCGCCGCGGAAGCTGAGCAACCCGTCGTCCGTACGGAAGAGGATTATGCGCGCGGAAAGCAGAATGTCCGTTCCGTGATCGAGGAGCTTACCGAACTGTTTGCCGACGATGCCCCGCTTTCGGTGATCCACGATACGGCAAAGCAGATCCAGCCGCCGTATTGTAAGGTCATCAAGGCGCCGAACGACCGCTCCACGCTGATTTTCCGGCCGCGCTTCACTTCGTCCAAGAAAATGTTCAAGGCGATCGACGGAGTGATCACCGGTTCGACGCTCGTCGAACCGCTCGACGAGCAGAACGAGCTCATCATCAATGCGCCGGCGGATGAGATCGACAGCTACCGGGAGATCCTCGAGGCGATGGATATTCCGTCGCCGCAGATCCTGATCGAAGCGAAGGTCGTCGAGGTCATGTTCGGCGACGGCATGCAGCGCAATCTGTCGATCATGTTCCAGGGGTCGCGCTATAAGACCGGAGCCCAGACCCAGATCCCGGGGAACACGACGCCCACCACCTCCGGCGCGACCGGTGACTTCACGCCCTACGCAGGCAAGGACTCGATGAACATCGCATTCCAGTGGCTCGAGACCGCGCAGGATGCGACGGTGCTTTCGAGCCCGAACATCCTGATCTCCCGCAACGAGGTCAGCCGGATCGTGACCGGCGAGGAGATTCCGATCCAGGAGGCGACCACTACCGGAACCAGCATCCAGATGAGCACGACCTTCAAGAACGTCGGCGTGACGCTTGAAGTCGAGCCCAGCATGATCAACCGCGACAACGTGACGCTCCGGGTCTATCCGAAGGTGTCGAACGTACAGCGTTACGAGAGCGTTTCCAGCGGCGACACCTCCTACTCGGTTCCTGTGATCTCCGCGCGCAGCGTGGAAACCTACCTCCGGATGCAGGACAAGCAGGTCGTGATGATGGGCGGGCTGTACAGCAACCGCACCACGCTGCAGCAGCAGCGCGTGCCGATCCTCTCCGACCTGCCGTACATCGGGGAGCTCTTCACCGGCAAGAATGAGTCGAAGGAGGTCACGCAGCTGGTTTTCTTCCTCAAGATTCACATTATTTCCGCGGAGCAGGTCGCGAACGGCGTATTCTATGACTTCGACCGCAACGCGAAGGTCAGCGAGAAGCTCGGCGAGATCATCTCCAATGCCGACAGCTTCCCGCTGCACAAGCAGTCCATCAAGAAGTTCCGCGATGAGATCGTCGGGGCGCTCCCCGGCGTCGAGCAGCAGAAGCGCAAGGCGTTCAAGGCGGCTCCGATCACCATCGACGGCGCCGGGCGGGCCGTTCCGGCCGGAGAGGCGGAAAAGCTCGACTCCGAGGTGTACGTGGCGGAGCCGAAGCCGGAGGAAGCCGGGCTGATCGACGACAGGCCCGCGGTCAAAGTGACCGTGGAACCGAAGGAAGAAGCCGCTGAACCGGCAGAGAATGCCGCAACCGACGGGAAGTGAAAATGAAAGTCAGCCGTAAAAAAATCACATGGCTGGTCATTCTCCTGGTGATCGGCGGAATTGGCGCCGGTGCATGGTTCGGCGTGATTCAGCCGAAGCTGCAGGCGAACCGGCAGGCCGCCGCCGCGAAGCAGGCCAGGGACAGCGCCGACAAGGACCGTACCTACAAGGTGGTGCGCGACGACCTTGTCATCGGCCTCCAGCAGGGCGGCTATGTGAATGCCAGCCAGAAGCATAAGCTTTCGCTGCAGGCCAACTACCGGACCAAGCTGCTCTGGGTCATCGACGAGAACAGCAAGGTCAAGGCGGGCGACCTGTTGGCCAAATTCGAGACAGACGAACTCAAGGAGCAGATCGAAAACCTCGAAATCGAGCTCGACAACCTGAAGAAGGAGCTTGACCTCGCGATCGAGTCGAAGAAGATCCAGATCAGCACGAACGCCGCGGACCTGCAGGCCGCCGAGGAGAGTCTGCTCCAGGCCGACGACGCGATGCGCAAGTACCGCCGGTTCGAGCGCGCCAGCAAGCGCGACGAGCTCGACCTTGCGATCACGAACGCCGAAGCCGCGCTGGAGACCGCCGAAAACGATTATGCGACGACGCGCGACAGCGAAGTGAGCGTGAAGAAGGATGAGAACGCGGAGGATAAGAAGCGTCAGCTCCTGAAGGATGCGCAGACCAAGATCGACGAAAAGGAGAACTCGCTCAATTCCGCCGAGGACAACCTCCGTGTGTTCCGCCGTTACGACAATCCGAGCAAGCTGACCCGCCTTTTCAACGCTTACGAACAGGCGAAGCTGAATCTGCGCAAGGTCAAGATTTCGACCGAGTCGAAGATCGTGCAGTCCGACAAGTCGATCGAGAACTACCGCCGCCGGATCAAGCGGACCAGCGACCAACTGAGCCGCTACAAGAGCTACATGACCATGATGGAGCTGCGTGCCCCGGTTGACGGCGTCGTGATTTACGCGGACCCGGACCGGCGCTGGGGCAACCTCGACGTGAAGCCCGGCATCGACATCAACAAGGGGCAGGTGCTCATCACGATCCCGGAGATGTCGAACCTCGTGGTCGATTTCGACCTGCCGGAGCAGTACCGTTCGAAGATTAACATCGGCGACCGCGCGGTCATCTCCCCGGATTCGCTGCCCGGCGTGAAGTTCGGCGGGGCGATTTCGCACATCGACACGCTGCCGGTCAACCTCGTGAACTGGGACTCCTCATCCCCGAAGATCTACAAGTCGAAGCTCAAGCTCGATCAGCAGTCGTCGAGGCTCGTGAACGGCATGAGCGTGCAGATCAACATCGTGACCAAGACGATTCCGAAGACGATTTTCGTCCCGGTCGAAGCGGTGTTCGAGGAGAATGACCGGTTCTTCGTCTACCGCAGCGGCCTGACCGGCCCCGCGGAGGTCGATGTGGAGATCGGCGAATCGAACGACAATTTCGTCCAGATCAAGAGCGGGCTCGAGGAAGGCGACGTCGTTTACCTCTACCGGCCGTACCAGAAAACGCAGGAATCGAAATAATGGCCGGAATGGAGGCGAAAGCTGTCGATGACATCGTTCGGCTGATCGACATCCGCAAGACCTACATCACCGGGGATCTTCAGGTCCCCGTGCTGAAAGGGATCCATGCGACGGTCAGGCGCGGCGAATTCGTCGGTTTCATCGGAACCTCGGGGTCCGGCAAATCGACGCTGCTGAACATCCTCGGTATGCTCGATGTGCCGACCGGCGGGCAGTATTTTCTTGAGAAAACCGAGGTCAGCCAACTCACCGACGTCGAGCAGGCGACGATCCGGAACCGGAAGATCGGCTTTATCTTTCAGAGCTTCAATCTGTTCCCGCACCTTTCGGTCGAGGAGAATATCGAAGTTCCGATGGTTTACGGCCGGGTCCCGGGGCGGATCCGCCGAAAGCGGGCACTCGATCTCGCGCAGCGGGTCGGGCTCGGGCACCGCCTCGGGCACCGCCCGACCCAGCTCTCCGGCGGCGAGTGTCAGCGCATCGCAATCGCACGGGCGTTGTCGAACAATCCGGCCTTCATTCTCGCGGACGAGCCGACCGGCAACCTCGACGAGAAGACCAGCACCGAGATCATGAAGCTGTTCCACGAGCTGAACCGCGAGCAGGGGGTGACGATCGTCATGGTGACGCATAACCCGGCGCTCGGGCCGCACTACGACAAGATCATCCGCCTGCGCGACGGGCGGATCGACGATACGCTGTTCGACTGGGAGGTCAGGGAGCTCGAAAAGAAGATGGTCGCAGAGGTCGAAGAGCAGCGCGAAACGGCGGAAGCCGAGATTGCGGAGGCGTCAAAATGATGCTCGTACGTGACCTTTTCAAGCTCTCTTTGCACAATCTGCTGCTGCATAAGGTGCGGTCGATCCTGACTTCGCTCGGCGTCATTTTCGGCGTCGGCAGCGTGATCGCGATGCTCGCGATCTCCGAAGGGGCGAAGCGCTCGGCGCTGGCCCAGATCGAAGCGATGGGCATCGACAAGATCATCCTGTTCTCGAAGCGTCCCCCCGTGGACGGCAAGAGCGAAAGCTCGGAAAACGCCGGCGTGATGGAGCGCTACGGGCTCAGCGAGAAGGATGTCGGCAACATCATGAAGATGGACAACGTCGAGCGCATCACAACCGTGTTCGATGCGCGTAAAAAGGTCCTGAAGGGGCTGCAGCGGACTGACCTGAAGCTGGTCGGCTGCGACTATCAGTTCCTGCGCGACTCGTCGAGCCGCATGGAGAAGGGGCGCTGGTTTTCGCCGGCGGACTACAAGAACAACTCTTTTGTCTGCGTGATCGGCAGGAATGTGAAACGGAAGCTTTTTGCGATCGGCAACACGGAGGTAGTCGGCAGCTCGATCCGGGTCGAGGACATGGTGTTCCGGATCATCGGCATCATCGACAACGAATACGGAACGCAGTATCCGGAGATCGGCGGTCAGAACGACATGATCCTGATTCCGATCACCACGGCCCGGGCGCTTTACAAGGATTACACCTTCGTCCGGGAGGGGTATGCCTACAAGATCACCCGCATCGCATATGACCTGTTCCTCGTCAAGGTCGCGGATACGAGTTACATCGACAATACGGCGAAACGTATTTCCGGCTATCTCGACAAGGCCCATTCCGACACGAAGGACTGGGGCATGGTGGTTCCGCTGGAGCTCCTGAGGCAGCGCGAGCAGACGCAGAACATCTTCACGATCGTGATGGGGTCGATCGCCGGCATCTCGCTGGTGGTCGGCGGCATCGGCATCATGAACATCATGCTTGCGAGCGTCTACGAACGGCGCAAGGAGATCGGTACGCGGCGCGCGCTCGGCGCGCAGAAATCCGACATCCTGCTGCAGTTCCTGATCGAGACCGTGTTCCTGACCTCGACCGGCGGCGTCATGGGCATTATGCTCGGAGTCGGCATCGGTTCGGCGATCACCTATTATTCGGAGATGCCGACGATCTACTCGGCCTGGAGCATTGTGCTGGCCCTGGCGATTTCAAGCATTACCGGCGTGATCTTCGGGACCTACCCGGCCTACAAGGCCGCCCAGCAGAACCCGATCACGGTGCTCCGCGCGGAATAAGCCGCCGGAAAACGCATTCTTCACGGATTTCAGGGAAATCACCTGGAATCCGTTTTTTACTGCCTGGATCCGGGACGTTATTTACCGGAAATTATAAACGGATGATTGAAAGTTTCCGGGTGACATGATATGTTACGGTGTGGTATGATATGGGGGCAATCCGTTTCGGCAGGCCGGATTGCGCATGGATCACGGACTGCCGGTTTCATATTTCCGAGCATGGGAGAACAAGTGGCTATGGCGGCGAAAATAATTGACGGCAAGACGATCGCACAGGCGGTTCATGAAGAGACGAAACTGCGGGTTGAAAAGCTGAAGGCGGCCGGCAGGACGCCGGGGCTCGCGGTCGTGCTGGTCGGTGAGGACCCCGCTTCGCAGGTCTATGTGAATGCGAAAGCGAAGAAGTGCGCCGAGCTCGGAATCTTCTCCGACAAGCGGGTGCTGCCCGCCGAAACGACGATGGAGGAGCTTCTGGCGCTGATCGGCGAGCTGAACCGCGACCCGAAGATCGACGGGATACTCGTGCAGTCTCCGCCGCCGCCGCATATCGATGAGGAGGCAGTCATCGCGGCTGTCGACCCGGCGAAGGATGTGGACTGCTTCAATGAGCGCAATGTCGGCAAGCTGCTGATCGGGAAGGACGACGGCTTCCGGCCGTGCACGCCGTGGGGCGTGATGCTGCTGCTCGAAAAGTCCGGGATCGATCCCGCCGGGAAGCATGCCGTCGTGATCGGCCGTTCGAACATCGTCGGCAAACCGATGGCGGCGCTGCTCATGCAGAAGGCGAGGGGGGCGAATGCGACCGTGACGGTCGTCCACTCCGGCACGCCGGACATTGCGAAGTACACGCGCGATGCGGACATCCTCATCGCCGCGATCGGCAAGCCCGAGTTCGTACGCGGCGACATGATCAAGCCGGGCGCCGCCGTGATCGACGTCGGGATCAACCGCACGCCGAACCCTGCCGGCGGAAAAGACAAACTGGTCGGGGATGTGAAATTCGATGAGGCGGCCGAAGTCGCCGGGGCGATTACCCCGGTTCCGGGCGGCGTCGGTCCGATGACCATCGCCGTGCTGATGAGCAACACCGTGACCGCCTGTGAACGGAGGAAAGATATCCGTTGAGGGTGAAAAAAAGCGAAATCGATTGCCGGGCGGGTTTTCCGCTCTGAAATCTTCGACCGAAATGGGCATAACTCTCAAATAAGAGGAGGAGAGAGATGAGGAGAATGCTGATATCGGGAGCGGCCGGGTTTCTTGCCGCTGCCGCATTGTTGTCCGGATGCCGGGAGAAAGCGGCCCCGGCGGTCCCGGAGCCGCCCCTTGTGAAGGTCGTTCCGGCGACGGCGGGATATATGTTCGAATCGGCCTCCGCGATTGCGTCGATCAAGGCGTATGACGAGGTGAACCTGGTCGCCCGCGTCGAGGGCTTTCTCGTGAAACGGCTGTTCGAGGAGGGCAAGCCCGTGAAGAAGGGGCAGCTGCTCTACGAGATCGAGCCGGAGGTCTATGCCGCGAAGGTCAAGGCCGCCGAGGCGGAGCTCGAGAAAGCTTACGCGAACCAGAAGAATGCGGACATCGAGTATGAACGCCAGAAGACGCTGGACAGGCAGGATGCAACCAGCAAACGCGCGTTCGACAACGCCGCCGCCGGCAAGCAGGAGGCGGATGCCGCGGTGAAGGGGGCCGAAGCGAACCTCGCGCTTGCGAAGCAGGACCTTTCCTACACGAAGATCCATTCTCCGTTTGATGGGCAGATCGGGTTGAACACCTACAGCGTCGGGAACCTCGTCGACCAGAACTCGGGCACGCTGGCGACCGTTGTCAAGGTCGACCCGGTGCGTGTGGAGTTCGTGATCACGGAGTTCGAGCTCATCAAGCTGCTGCGGCTGCAGAAAGGCGCGGAGGCGCCGAAGATCCGGGTCCGGCTGTTCCTGCAGGACGGCTCCGAATACAGCCAGCCGGGGGAGATCGCTTTCTGGAGCAACCGGGTCAATACGAGCACCGGAACCTTTCAGCTGCAGGCGGTTTTTCCGAATCCGAAGCGGGAGCTGATGGCCGGCATGTTCGTGCGGGTCAACATCGGCCCGGCGGAGCCGGCGAAATCGCTCCTGGTTCCGCTCATCGCCCTGATGGCGGACCAGGCGGGAAACTATGTCTATGTCGTCGAACCGGACGGCCGGGTGCAGCGCCGCAATCTTGAACTCGGCTACCGCGACAGGCGGAACGTCGTTGTGGAGTCGGGCCTCAGGGCCGGGGACAAGGTCATCGTCGAAGGCGTTCAGAAGGTGCGTCCCGGCAGCCCGGCGGCCCCGCAGGAGGACAAGGCGCTCCTCGCCCTGATTCCGCAGACGCCCGAAGCCGCGCTGAAGCAGGAGACGCCGAAAGGGATCGTGCAGGATGTCCCGTCGCCGCTCGGCAATACGCTCGCCCCGGTCGGAGAGGCGATCGAGGATGAGAACGTCCCGGCCGGAAAGTGAGGCCGGAACATGATCAGTAAATTTTTCATCGACCGTCCCCGTTTCGCGTTCGTGATCTCGATCGTGATCACGCTGGCCGGCATCGTGGCTCTTTTCACGCTGCCGGTGACGCAGTATCCGGACATCACGCCGGGGCAGGTGTCGATCTCCGCCACCTACCCGGGAGCCGACGCGAAAACCGTCCAGGAGACCGTGATCCAGCCGATCGAGGCGCAGGTCAACGGCGTCAAGCGCATGATTTACATGTCGAGCACCGCGACTGACACCGGCGCCGCCACGATCACCGTAACGTTCGATATCGGGACCGACGGCGATTCGAACACCGTCAACACGCAGAACCGGGTGAACTGGGCCTCGGCGCAGCTTCCGGAGGAGGTGCGCCGCCAGAGCGTGATTGTGAAGGAGAAATCCCCGAGCATGCTGCTCGTGATCGCGCTGTTTTCCCCGGACGGCAAGTACGACGACCTGTTCCTCAGCAACTATGCGAGCATCTACCTGAAGGACGAGCTTGCGCGTGTGCCGGGAGTCGGCGAGGTGCAGCTGCTCGGCGAGCACAAATATTCGATGCGCATCTGGCTCGATCCCGCCCGCATGGCGAGCCTGAACATGACCGTTGACGAAGTCACGAGCGCGCTGAACCAGCAGAATGTGCAGGTTTCGGCCGGAGCGCTCGGCGAGGCGCCTACCGGCGGGAACGGGATTTTCCGCTACGCGCTCCAGACGCAGGGGCGCATGTCCGAAGTTTCGCAGTTCGAGGAGATCGTCGTGCGTTCGACGCCGGACGGCGCGCAGGTCAAGATCAGGGACATCGCGCAGGTCGAGCTCGGCGCGGAAAACTATGCGTCGAGCGGCACCTACAACGGCAAGCCCGCCGCGCTGATGGCGATCTACCAGTTGAACGAGGCGAACGGAATCCAGATCAGGGAGGCGTGTGCGGCGCGGCTCGAGGAGCTGAAGGCGTATTTTCCGGACGGGGTCGATTACGGAATCCCGTTCGACACGACCGCGTTCATCACGGCTTCGATCGACGAGGTGGTCATGACGCTCGTGATTGCGGTATTCCTCGTGATCGCGATCACCTACCTGTTTCTGCAGGACTGGCGTTCGACGATCATCCCGACGCTCGCGATTCCCGTGTCGCTGATCGGCACGTTTGCGGTGCTGCTTGCAATCGGATACACGATCAATCTGATTACGCTCTTCGGGCTCATTCTCGCGATCGGCATTGTCGTGGACGATGCGATCGTGGTCATCGAGAACGTGAGCCGCCTCATGGACGAGGAGCACCTCGGCCCGAAGCAGGCGGCCGTCAAGTCGATGGAGGAGGTCACCGGGCCGGTCATCGCGACGACCGCGGTGCTCATGGCGATGTTCATCCCGATCTGCTTTCTGCCCGGGATCACAGGGGAGATGTACCGGCAGTTCGGCATCACGATCGCGGTTTCCGTGATGATTTCAAGCGTCAACGCCCTGACGCTGAGTCCCGCGCTCTGTTCGATCCTGCTGAAGCCGGTCGATAAGAACCGGAGGAAGCTCTTTCTGTTCCGCTGGTTCAACGAGGGGTTCGAGAAGGTGACCGCCGGTTATGTGCGTCTCGTGCGGCTCATCGTGCGGCGCGCGCTTTTCACGCTGGTGCTGTTCGGCGCGCTCGTCTTCGGCTGCTACTGGTTCTACATGAACCTGCCGACCGGATTCATCCCGAACGAGGACCAGGGGAAGCTCTTTGTGAACATCCAGCTCCCGGACGCGGCTTCGCTCGACCGCACGCAGGCGTTCACGAACCGGCTCGTGGAGGAGGCGCGCAAGGTGGATGGCGTGGTCGACGTGCTCGGCGTTTCGGGGTACAGCATTCTCACGAGCGCGCAGGCTTCGAACAACGCGATGATCCTCGTTTCGCTCCTGCCGTGGAAGGAGCGCAAGACGCCGGAGCTGTCTCAGGACGCGATCCAGAGGAAGCTGCAGGCGGTGTTCGGCCGCGAGCCCGGCGCGATCGTGCAGGTGTTCGGCATGCCGACGATCCAGGGGATCGGTACGACGGGCGGATTTTCGTTCGTCGTCGAAGATACCTCAGGAACCTATCCGGAGCGGCTCGAAAACGCGGTCAACGACCTCTGCGCCGCGGCGCGGCAGAATCCGGCGATCGGGTCGGCCTATTCGACGTTCCGCGCGCAGGTTCCGCAGGTGTTCCTGAATATCGACCGCGAGAAGGCGCTGAAGATGGGCGTTTCGATTTCGAGCATCAACACCGCGCTGCAGGGGCTGACCGGATACACATATGTGAACGACTTCAACAAATACGGCAAGGTCTACAAGGTTGAGATCCAGGCGACGGCGGATGCGCGCCGCAGCGTGCCGGACGTGCGCGGCATCTATGTGCGCAACGACCGGGGCGAGATGGTTCCGCTCGGAACCATCGTCGAGGTCGAGCAGACGCTTGCGCCGCAGTATCTGAATCGCTACAACATGTACTCCTCCGCGACGATCAACGGTTCGAATGCGCCGGGATACAGCACGGGGCAGGCGATGGCGGCGATGGAGGAGCTGGCGCGGCAGGTGCTCCCGGACGGCATGAAGTTCGACTGGACCGACATGTCCTATCAGGAGAAAGCCGCGAACAAACCCGTCGAGCTCGGCGGAGGGCTGTCGCTGAATATGACGATGATCATCTTTTCGCTTGCACTGCTTTTCATGTACCTGTTCCTCGTGGCGCAGTACGAGAGCTGGATGATTCCGATCGCGGTGCTGTTGTCGGTGCCGATCGCGTTCTTCGGGTCGCTGCTCTTCCTGTGGATGCTGGATGTTGAGAACAATATTTACACGCAGGTCGGTTTCGTGCTGCTCTTCGGGCTCGCCTGTAAGACGGCAATCCTGATCGTGGAGTTCGCGAAGGTCAGCCATGAGCAGGGGAAATCGATTTTCGATGCGGCGATTGAGGCGGCGAAGCTGCGTTTCCGCGCGGTGCTGATGACGGCGATTTCGTTCATCCTCGGTGTGCTGCCGCTTGTGATTGCGACAGGAGCGGGGGCGGCGAGCCGGGTTTCGCTCGGAACCGCCGTTTTCGGCGGCATGATCGTAGCGGCGATCGGCGGGACGCTGCTTGTGCCGATGTTCTACGCGATCGTCCAGCACCTGATTGAATTCGGGAGGAAAAAGCCGGGGAAGGAGTGAGGCGGCGCGCCTTGCCTCAGGCGCCGCCGGTAAAAAAAAATCTGCGGGCGCCCCGCTGCCGGCCGGGCATCCGCAGAAAAGCGCGGGGCGGCAGTTTCCCGGGAAACCGGGACGCCCCGTGCCTGCACTGATCAGTAGTTTTTGGCTTCGATCTCGAAGAACGCCCTGGTCTTTTTGCAGACCGGGCAGACTTCCGGGGCCTTCGGGCCGATATAGACATGGCCGCAGTTGCGGCATTCCCAGCGGTTTTCGCCGGTGCGGACCCAGACTTCGCCGTCTTCGACGTTCTTCAGGAGGGAGAGATAGCGCTCTTCATGGCGCTTCTCGATCGCGGCGACGCGCTCGAAGTTGCGGGCGAGGGCGCTGAAGCCTTCCTCTTCCGCGACCTTCGCGAAATCCTTGTACATCTCGGTCCACTCGCCGTGCTCGCCTTCGGCGGCGGCCTTGAGGTTCGCGGCGGTGTCGCCGATGAGGCCGAGCTCTTTCGCCCAGAGCTTCGCGTGCTCCTTCTCGTTGTTCGCGGTCAGCTCGAAGATCGCGGCGATCTGCTCGTAGCCTTCCTGACGCGCGACTTCGGCGAAGTAGGTGTACTTGTTGCGGGCCTGGGACTCCCCTGCGAAAGCGCAGGCGAGGTTTTCGGCGGTCTTGCTGTTCTTGAGTTCTGCCATTTTCTGTTCTCCTTGTTGTTTTCGAAATTCGGGCGTTGAATTTGTCAATAATCAAAATATAGTAATGATTATCAAAAATACAAGCTGCATTCGAAAAAAATTCCGATTATTTTCCGGTTTCCGCCCATTTTCCGGCGAAACCTCGATAGTTGTCGAGGGAGAAAGGCTGTCCGGGGGCGGCCCAGGGGAAGTCGCGAGTGTCGACCAGGCGGTTTTCTTTGAAGGCGCGGCGTATCACATCGTCGATGCCGGGAACGACGCGGCGGGCCACGCCGTCGTCGCCGGTGACGGTGCGGACGACCTCCGCCGGGATGTCGACGCTCGGGGCCGAATCGAAAACGGCGTTTGAGATCAGCGTGTGCTTCGAGGCGAGGTCGAGTGTGCAGATGAACTGTTTCGGATCATTCATGCGTTTCAGGAGCGCGTCATAGATATGCTTGCGCATCTCATAGCCGGGGGTGGAGTTGAAGGTTTCCACTTCGCCGTTCTTATGAGTGACGACGGTTCGCTGCTCATTGTAGTCGATCGTTCCTGCGTCGCCTTCGATGCGGGAGATCGGATTCACGGTCGTTTCGCTGACGTGGGTCACGTGGAAGTAGATCTGCTGATCGAGCGAGCTTTTGATGCGGAGCGTTGCAAAGTCATTGGTTTCGATCCGGTTGGCGCGGAACATGCCGGCCTGCACCTCGACCGGGTCGACGGTTCCCTCGAAGGTGGTCCCCGCATAGAAAATCAGGAGGTTCAGGAAGTGAGCGAGCGCGTTTGTGAACGGGCAGTCGAGCACCCACTTGCCGTTGACCGCGAGCATCCCGGCCCAGTTGTTGCGGCTGTAGTACGCATCGTTGCGCGGCCAGAGCGCGTAGGATTTGAAGACGCGCGGCGTGCCGATCGCACCCGAGAGCAGCAGCTCCTTGATGCGCCGGGTCTCCGGCTGGTACATGGTCTGATAGCCGACCGCGACGAATTTGCCGGTGCGCGTTTCGGCGGCTTTCATGATTTCGGTCTCTTCGACGGTCGGTGCGACCGGCTTTTCGACGTAGACGTTCGCGCCCGATTCGAGGGCGGCGACGGTCATCGGGCAGTGCATGGCGATTCCGGTCGGAATGAAGCAGATGTCGATTTTGCCGCGGAATTCGTCAAGCATCGCCCTGTAGTCGGTGAAGAGTTTGCAGCCGATCGATTTCAGGAAGGCGCATTTTTCGGCCTCTTCCGCCTGATTGATGACGGTGGCGGCGACCACATTCACGCGGCCCGCCGCATGCTCGCGGACGAAATCGTTGTAGTGCACGGCCCCGAATCCGGAGACCCCGATGACGGCGACGTTGATCATATTGCTCTGTTCCTCAGATGGTTTGAAATGTGACTCAGTCACAAATAAGATAACCCTTCCCGGCAGATTATGCAAGCTCAATCACTGCTTTTCAAGCAGATAACGGCGGAAAAACTCCGCGGCCAGAGGCGCACAGCTCGCTCCGCCGGAGCTGCCCTCTTCGACCATGACGCAGCAGGAATAGGTCTTTCCCCGGTAGGTCACGAACGCGATGAACCAGGTCGTCAGGAAGCGGTTCGCTTCCGATCCGACCTGCGCCGACCCGGTTTTGCCGTAGAGGTCGAGCCCGTCGACCTTCGCTTCGCGCCCGGAGCCGCGCGGCGTGTTGACCACGTCATACATGCCGCGCCGCACCACGTCGAGCGCGCCCGGGATTGCCTTCAGCTCACTCATGACCTCGGGCTTGCGCTCGTACAGCGCATTTCCGTTCGTATCGACCACCTTCCAGACGACGTGGGGCCGGTAGACTTTCCCACCGTTCGCGAGCGCGGCCGTGTAGACCGCCGCCTGAAGCGGGCTCAGCGTGATGATCCCCTGGCCGATCGACAGGAGCCCCGTGTCGTAGCTGTTCCAGCGGACGGCGTTCGGGTTGCTGCGCTTCTTGTTTTCGTTGCCGGGGAACGTTCCTGTGATTTCAGGCAGTTCGGCGCCGGTTTTGCGGCCGATCCCGGCGGTGCGCAGTTCGTCCGCGATCGGGCCGAGCTTCACGGTCATGGAGTGCTCGATCATGTAGTCGTTGCACGATTTCGCGAGCGCTCCCTGCAGATTCAGCGGCCCGTGCCCGGCCCGTGCCGCGCAGCGGATCCGGACGCCGTTGACGACCGTCTCCCCGTCGCAGTTCACGGTTTCCTCCGGCGAAACGCCGGAGTTCAGGAACGCGAGCGCCACGAGCGGCTTCAGGATCGATCCCGGGGAGTAGTTTCCGAGGAATGCGCGGTTGTAGAGCGGCCGGCCGGGACTGCTGAGCAGCTTGTCGTAGTAATCCTTCCGGATGATCGTCGAAAAGCCCGCGGAGAGGTTGTAGCTCGGGCTGGAAGCCGAGGCGACGACGTCGCCGTTCGACGCATCCAGCACGACGATTGCGGCGCGGCGGCCCGCAATGACCGATTCCGCGATTTTCTGGGCGCGCGAATCGATGGCGAGGACCACGTTGTTGCCGTGGTGCGGTTCGATCCTGCTGATGAGCTTCCGGCGGACGAAACCGAGGTGGTCAACCTGTACGAGCGAATAACCCGGCATGCCGCGCAGCCCGAGCGGCGTCTCCGGGGTGCCCGGCTGCGGGTCATAGTCCGTTTCCTCCTGCGAGGCGCCGGGCAGGCGGTCGAACGCGCGCTCGATGCCCTGCACGCCGATTCGGTCCGGAACATAATAGGAGTATTGCCGCCGGTCGCTTGCATTCTGCGGGTCCTCCACCCGGGTGTAGCCGATCAGATGGGCGGCGAGCGTCCCCTCCGGATAGGTGCGCGATTCATCCGGTTCGAGGTCGATGCCGTCGAACTTCCGGCTGCTTTCGAAGGCGCGTTCGAGCTCGCGCGGCGTGAGCTGCCGGAACACCGTCAGCGGCAGCCCCGGCTGAAGGTTCATGTGGCGCGTGATATCCAGTTTGGTCAGCGGATTCGGCTTGCCGATCGCCCGGGAGATGGTCGCCGCCGCGTCGAAGATATAGTCGATCGTTTTGCTGCGGCTGCCCTTCTGCTGCATCTCCTGCGGGTAGAATACCAGATTCAGGTCGCTGCTGCTGCCGGCCAGCAGCTTCAGGTCGCGCGTGTAGATTTTGCCGCGCTTGGCCGGAATGCGGATCCGGCGCAGGGACTGGCGCGAAATGGTTTCGATGCTTTTGTCCGCCGATTTGATCTGGACGTAGGCGAGCCGGACCAGCATCACGAGGAAAACGAGCACGATGATTCCGCCGAGGATCAGGATCCGCAGCCGTTCGGTCTGGATGATCCCCGGAACCGGTCCTTTCGGCTTGTCGCTCCGGCGCTTCGCGGAGGGGGTCATGGCTCTTTCCTTTCCCGCGATTCGCGCACGCGGCGCGGGCGCAGCCGGTCGAAGTTCGATTTCGGTTCGCAGAGCGCGGAAGCCAGCCCGAGCTTCCTGCCGGCGGCATCCAGAAGGAGCGTCAGCAGCGGCATCAGGAAGAGCCCGAGCGCGCCGAAAAAGATCAGCTCCCAGAAGAGCTCGCCGAAGTTCTCCGGCTGGCTGGAGAGCGCGAGGCGCACGACGCTGCCGCCGAGGATCGCAGCCAACGCGATTCCCATCCCGGAGAGCGCGGTTTCAAACGGATGCGTCGGGGCCTTCAGGCGGATCAGCCGCCCCGTGGCCAACGATGCGGCCAGGATCACCGCGGTCACAGGCAGGGCGCGGCCGTAGGCGAGGTCGAGCAGTACCCCGAACAGGATCGAGAAGAGGAACGCCGCTCCGAGCGGCCCCGTGAGCGAGATGTAATAAAGCACGAGGGCCGAGAGGAAAAGGGGCAGGTCAAGCGTCCCGGCCAGCAGCTCGGCCAGCAGGGAGAAGAAGAGCAGCGTGAAAACGTAGACTGCCTTCATTGTTCCGGATCCCTCCTGCCGGCCTCCGGCGTCGCGATGAGGACGAAACGCAGATTGTCGAAATCGACCTCCGGCGCGAGCAGCCCGGAAACGTGCAGCGCGCTTGAAAAATTCGGATCTACCTCGTCGAGGGCCGTGAGGCGTCCGACCAGGAGCCCCGGCGGAATGGCCGTCGCGAAGCCGGTCGTAAGGGCGGGATCTCCGGCGGCGACCCTGCGGTTCACCGGGATGTAGCCGACCGGGATGGTCCCGGCGGAGGCTTTGCGTTCACCGGCGTTCAGAAAGCCGTTCCCCCCCTCGGGAAATGCAACGGAGATGCGCAGGTTCCCCGAGAAGATCGTCTCGACCTCGACGTTCCGCTTGCCGACCCGGGACACCACGCCGACCAGTGCCGGCGCGCCGTCGCTCCCCGGGGCGATCACTGCGGAGCCGGGCGTGATTCCCGAGCCGGAGTCGACGCCGACCGTGAATTTTTCGCGCCAGAAGAGGGGGTCGCGCAGCAGAATCTGCGCAGCATGGTAGTTCCATTGCGCCGCCGCCGGCAGTTTCGAGAGCTCGCGCAGGGCCCGGTTTTCGGCGGCGAGCGCTTCGAGCTGCCGTTTTTCCGTTTCGAGGCGGCGGTTCTCGCGCATCAGCGCCTCGACCTTGGCGGCGAGCTCTGTGCGGCTGAGCAGCAGCAGCGATTGCTCCGACACCTCGCGCGACACCGTGTGCGTCAGGGCGAGGTACGGGTAGAAAAAATCACCGAGGAGCAGCCCCGCGCTGCGGCGGAGTGCCCGGTACCCGGCGAAAGCGAGAAGCAGTGCGAGCACGACCGACGTCGCGAAAAAGACCCTGCGGTCGGATTTTTTTCCGGGTTCGTTCATCGGCCGTACTTCAGGACCTTTCCGTCAGCAGCCGCAAAGCTTCTTTTTGAGTTCAGCGAGTTCGGCTTCCGCTCCGGCGAGCAGCTCATCGACCAGCTCCTGCACGGTGATGACCTCATCGACGAGGCCGACCGACTGGCCCGCCATCAGCGAGCCGTTGTCGACGTCGCCGTCGATCGCGGCGCGGCGGAGCGCGCCGATCCAGAATTTCTCGACCTCCTCCTGCGCCTGGGTGCGGTGGATGGCTCCCGCTTCGAGCTCGCGCAGCAGCCGCAGCTGGAGCTGCCCGAAGAGGTCGGTTCCCTTGTTGCGCAGCGCGCGGACCGCGACGACCGGAAGCTTCTGGTCGTACTGCGGGGTCGAAATCGCATCGCGGGCATTCGCATGGCGGAACGCCTCCTTGAAGGCCGGGTGCACGGTCGATTCCTTCGTCATGACGAAGCGGGTTCCGAGCTGGACGCCCGCGGCCCCCATCGTCAGCAGGTGCGCCATCATCTTGCCGGTCCCGATGCCGCCCGCGATGAAGATCGGAATCTGTTCGTGGAACTTGTAGAGCACCTGCTGGATCAGCACCATGCTCGAAACGTGGCCGATATGGCCGCCGGCTTCGCTGCCTTCGAGGATGATGCCGTCGGCGCCGAAGCGGATCATGCGTTCCGCGATCGAAACGGTCGATGCGAAGCAGAGCACTTTGGCTCCGGTCGCCTTTGCCGCGGCGATTTCCTTCTCCTTCGGGAAGCTGCCCGCGAAGATGATGTACGGGACCTTGACCCGGTCGAGCATCGCGAGATGGTCCTTGTAGGCCGGGGCGATCGTGATGAGGTTCACCGCGAAGTTATTCGGGGTCAGGCTCCTGAGCTCAGCGATCTGCTTTTCGAGGATATCGCACGGGGCGTTGCCGCCCGCGAGGCAGCCGAAGCCGCCGGCATTGCAGACGGCGGAGACGAGTTTCGGCTCCGAAACCCAGGTCATCGCGCCGCAGATAATCGGATACTTCACGCCGAGGAATTCGCTCCCGCGGCGCATCAACGGAGTCAGCATTGACAAATCGTTCATCTGTTTCTTTCTCTTTTCCCTGAAATGAAATACTTTTTCCCTGCTGCATCCCGCAAGAGAGAACAGCTTATTAATATAGCACCGCACCATTCCCTTTTCAATCGTCGAGCCACTCGGATTCCACCTGTTCCAGAAACTTCTGCGCTTCGGGCGAGAGCACCGGCGAGGGACGCCGTGCTTCCCTGACCGCCGCGCCGTAGAACCGGCTGGGCGGTTGGAACTCCGTTTCGGCCGCGGCGAGGAAGCTTTCGATCGCCGCGCGCCGTTCGAGGCCGTTGCGGATCCGCGTGATTCTCTGCCGGAACCGCTCGGCCGGCGAGGGGGGCGGGGCGGGGCGGGCCTGCGGTGCGAGCGGCAGCCGGTAGAGGTCTTCCGCGAGGGCGGCAAGCTCCTGGGCGAACGCCCGGTCGTTTCCCGCTCCGAGGGCGAGAAGCCGGCTTCGCAGAGTTTCCCGGAGCTGCCCCGCATCCCGCCGCCCCGGCAGGAGCTCCGGCAGATTGAAGAGGTCGGCGTCCGTCATTTCTCCGGTCGGCCGGCCGTCGGCGCCGAGCACCGGCAGCTCGAATTTCATCGCCGCTTCGAACGCCGCCGCCGTCAGCGGGGCCGGCTGTGGAAAGAATTCGTTGAAGGCGATGAGCCGGGCGTAGCGTTCGAGGACGCGCTGGATCTTCTCATCGTCGGAGAGGGGGGGCGGGGCAGGGGAGCCCGGAACGCCTTCCCCGGAAACTCCTTCCGGCTCCGCGCCGGCGAGGAAGAGCCGCCCGAGCGTCGCTTTGAAGTTCTGCTCCTCGATGCTGCCGGGGCGGGCCGCCAGGAGGCAGTAGTCGAGCAGCGCGTTGTCGGCTGAACTCGACACGACCGAACCGCAGTCGAGCATCACGCGGCTGAGCTCGCGGTACCACTCCATCGCCGGCGGCGCGAGAAGCTCTGGCGTCAGGGTCCGCATCTGCCGGAAATCCGGGAACTTCCCCTGCTCGGACAAAGCCCGCAGGACCGGGAAATAACGGTTGCGGCTCAGGATGAGCTCGCTCTCCTTCGAGCTGCGGAGCCGCGAGGCGATGCCGGCCGCCACCCAGCCGGGCAGATAGTCCGGCGACGGCGGAACCTCCGCGCCCGGAACCTTCGAGAGCAGCATGAGCCCGGTCAGCCGCCGCCGGAGCCGGAAGCTGTCGCGCCAGGCGTTCCCGCGGTCGTTGAAAGAGAGAATCCACTCCTGCGGCCTGAAATCGGCCCGGAGCTCTCCCGGCGGCAGGTCGCCGGAGACGGTCACGCGGCAGCGCAGCGGCAGCCGTCTGCCGCTGACCCGGAAGAGCGTCGTGATCTGCCGCTCAAGCGCGCGCAGCTCGTCGATTGTCGCGAGGGATTCGGAGTCGCTGCGGTCCATGTCGATCTCGAGCCCGTCCGCGGTTACGACGGTAGCGGCCCGCAGCGGCGGCAGCACCGCGGCGAATCCGATCACAAGGGCGATTCTGAACAATATCTGAAAAAACATCGGAATTCCGATTTGTTTTTTTACGGTTGTGGATGTATCTTCAACTCCATAATATCACACTACGGGAGCAATATAACCGTTCAAACGGCCAAAAACAAATCATGACGAAAAATAATCCGAAAAACGAAATCTACCCCTCCGCTCTCACGATTGCCGGCAGCGATTCCGGCGGCGGCGCGGGGATCCAGGCCGACTTGCGCACCTTCAACGCATTCGGCATCTACGGCTGCACGGCCATCACCGCCCTGACGAGCCAGAACCCGAGACGCGTGACGCGGATCGACGCGGTTCCGGCCGAAGGAGTCGCTGCACAGATCGACGCGGTAATGGAGGCGATTCAGGTCCGCTGGGCCAAGACGGGGATGCTGTTTTCCGCCGGGATCGTTTCGGCGGTCGCGAAAGCCGCGAAGCGGCATGAACTGCAGCTGGTGGTCGATCCGGTGATGGTCTCGACCTCCGGGAGCGTGCTTCTGGAGGAGTCCGCGATTCAGGCGCTGCGGGACGAGCTCCTGCCGCTGGCGGCGTGGATCACCCCGAACATCCCGGAGGCGGAGCTGCTGCTCGGCCGCAAGCTGAAAAGCGAACAGGACTATCTCGACGCCGCGCGCGAGTGCCATGAAAAATGGGGTGCGTCCGTCCTGCTCAAAAGCGGGCACGCTCCGGCCGGAAAGTTCGCGTGCGATTGTGTCTGCCGCGGGGGAGTCCTCTACCGGTTGACCTCGCGGCGGCTGCCGGACCGCGGCCAGTCCCACGGGACCGGCTGCACGCTTTCCGCCGCGATGACGGCCGGCTTTGCGTTGGATATGCCGTGGAAGAACGCGCTTTGCGAGGCGAAGGCGTTCGTGCTCGGGTCGTTGGCCGAATGCGTCGAAATCGGCGACGGGGTGCTGGCGATGTATCCGCCGGTGGAGGACCGGGTCGACCAGGTCCGGCTTGAAAAGGCGTAGGGAGGCCGATGAAGTTTTTCCGGAACAGGATCCTGCCGCTGCTGTTGTTTTTCGCGTTTTTCGGGGGAGCTGTGCTTGACGCGGCTCCGGCCCGGCTGCGTTCCATCTGGTCGGGGGGGCGTCGCAGCGTCCATCTGCTGGATGCGGCGGCGGGGCTTTCCGCCGTCGCATTGCGCAGCGCGGCGCAGATCACGCTTTCGAAGGGAAAGGAGCGGCTGGTTTTCTATCCGGCCCGGCGGTATGCTTCATTCAACAATGTCCGGGTGAATCTCTGCCATCCGCTGCTGATGCAGGGGCAGAACCCGTATCTCGGGAAGGTCGACTGCGACAATATGCTCGTGCCCTTCCTCGGAGCGAAAACGCCCTACAAGCACCGGGTCGGCAAGATCGTGCTCGACCCCGGCCACGGCGGGCGCGATCAGGGGACCGCCGGGCAGAGGCTGCAGGAGAAGACGATCACGCTGAACCTTGCGAACCGGGTGGCCGGAATCCTGCGCGCATACGGCTACAGGGTGGAGCTGACCCGTACGCGCGACACGACGCTGTCGCTCGATGCGCGCAGCGCCTATGCGAACCGGACCGGCGCGGACCTCTTCGTTTCGATCCATGTGAATTCCGCCGCGGATCGCGGTGTGCGCGGCATTGAAACCTTCTGCCTGACGCCGGAGGGAGCTGCTTCGAGCAACAGCGGCAAGCCCGATGGGCGCAGCTATGCGGGCAACGCGAAAAACCCGAATAATTTCCTGCTCGCCTACAATCTGCAGCGTTCGATGCTCGTGCAGACCCGGGCGGAGGACCGCGGTGTGAAATTCGCGCGTTTTGCGGTGCTGCGCGACATCCGCTGCCCCGGAGCGCTGGTCGAGGTCGGTTTCGTCTCCAACCGCAGCGACGAGGCGAATCTCGGAAGCGCCGCGTATCAGGACAAGCTTGCGCGCGGGATCGCGGCCGGAATCCTGAACTACCACCGTTCGCTTGCGCGGTGACGCGCATTTTTGCGGATATTCACGTGTGCTTTCTTGCTTTTTGATTCAGATTTTGCCATAATTATGATTATCCGAATCTTTTCAGGGAGGATTTTCCGGTCATGAGAGTGTATGGGTTGCCCGTCGCCGTCGCCGCCGCCGCGTTTCTCGCGGGCTGCCGTGCCTCGCCCTCCGCCGCCGAAATGGAGTTGGCCGTGATGCAGGAGGAAATCAGTGAATTGGATCGGAAGCTCGAAGGCTTGGATGAAAGGCTTGAGTGTGCGCCGGGCTTTCCGCGGGATCGGGCAAAGGGGCCGGATGTCGCCGCTCTCGAAAAAATCATACTGCCGGAAAACGCGACGGATGAGCAGATCCGGCGCTATATTCGGGAGATCATGGAGGCTTCCGCCGGGCAGAACTCCTGTTCCTCCATCGATCCGCAGATCGGGATGCTGCGCCGGATCGGTCCCGGCCATCTGGAGGTTGTCCTGCCGTTCTGGAGGTCGGGCGGAATGAACCGCTCCTGTCTGCTCCGGGCGTTCGACACCTTGGTGGGAGAGGCGGATAAGGCGGTTGTGAAGCGGGAGATTGCGAATTACCCGGTTCTGGCCGGACCGATCAGGGAGCATGGATGGGAGAAGGAGATGGAGCCGGAGCTGATGGACGCGCTCGAAAAGGCCCGCCGCCTTGAACCGCCGTTGTTCGGCGCATATGATAAACTGGCCGGCAAGCCGGAGAACCGCAAACGCATGATCGAGTGTTACTGCTCGCGCTCTGACGCTTTCGGGCTGTTTCCGGTGATCGAGGCGTTTCCGGATGCGGACCTGCCGGAAATCACCCGGCGCGCGTGGGAGCGGTTCCGCAAAAGCCATTCCGGCCCCGTGCGTTTCGGATATGCGTACCCGGCGGCCCGTTACGGTTCGGTCGAGGCATTGGGCGAGCTCATCTTTCAGCTTCAGGACCGGAAGTCGTCGGCTGCCTGTTACGCTTTCCCCGGCGGTGGGGCTGCCGAACTGGTCGCCCTGACCGGGCAGCCCGCCGACCCGGAGACGCTGCTTGCGTGGTATGAGGCGAACCGGGACAGGCTGGTGTTTGACCGGGAGCGGGGCCGCTTCTCCGCCGGGAGCGCGCAATAGCGTCACTTCAGGCTGTTGCGGTAGTTCCGGGGACTCTCCCCGTAAAGGCTCCGGAATCTTTTCGTGAAGTAGTTCGAGTCGTTGAAGCCGCATTGCGCGGCGATTTCTCCGACCGGGAGCGCGCTCTTCCGCAGCAGCTCGGCCGCGCGGCGCAGCCGGACCTTCAGCAGATATTCGATCGGGGAGCTTCCGGTCGCGGTCCGGAACAGCCGCAGCAGGTTGTTCGGTGAGGTGCAGGCGATTGCGGCGAGGCGCGCGAGCGTGATCGGCGAGGCATAGTCGCGCTCGATCCGGCTGATGACTTCCCCCATCCGCAGCAGAGCGGCATGGTTCGGGGCGGGGGAGCCGCCGTAGCGGCGCGACACGAAGACGATGAGTTCGAGCAGCAGCGCGAGCGCCGCCGCTTCGTAGCCCGGCGTACGCTGCTTGAGTTCGGTGCGGAGCTGCCGGATTTGCTCTTCCGCGAGCGCGAGGCCGTTGCGGTCGAGCCGCAGGCGGTTCCCGCCGCCGCGGTAGCCGCGCATGGTCGGTTCCAGCTGGAAGATCACGTTGTACCCCGGAATCTGCCGCAGGAAGCCGTACGGCAGCGCGAGACGTTCCGGGTCGAACTGCACGTTCAGCATGCTGACCTGCCGCCGGTCCGGAAAACAGTGGCTCGAGCGCCCCCGGATGAGGAACACGTCGCCCGCCGTCACCGGGTACTCCGCGCCGTCGATGAACTGCGATCCGCTGCCGGCCGTGATGAGCACCAGCTCCGAGAAATCGTGACAGTGCTCCCGCGCGGTGAGATCGTGCGCATGCTGCGTCTCCGCCGCCGCCCTGACTTCCGCGACGGCGACCGGCAGCTCCGGGTTCTCAAAGTAATATGCGCCAAGCGCTTTTGTCGATTTTTCCGCCATCATGGTGATATAATACCCTTTTTTGTTGAGAAATTCAAGGAAATGATGAGAAATGCGGCTATATTCATCAATGGAAACCAACAGAACAGGGAGGCTGAAACTATGGATTTCAATCGGGGATGCGTGACTTATCGTTCGATGCCGTTCTGGTGCGTGGGCAGCCCGTTGAGCGATCCGTTCGGCGGGGCGGTGCTCTCCCGCGCCGATTCGCTCGAAATCGCGAAGCTGATCGCCTGGGCCGGGCGCGAGGGGTACATCGAGGCGACGAGCTACCATGACGACGACCTTGTGCCGTGGGATCCGGAGCACCCGGAGGACGACCTCGACCCGGCGAGCCCCGCCTGCCGCAGACTGCGCGAGATCAAGGCCGTGCTGGACGATGCGGGCGTGAAGGTCCATGCCTCGATCTGCAGCCTGCACGGGAACCGGCTGTTCCGCGACGGCGGACTCTGCAACCCGGATCCGGAGATCCGCCGCCTCGCCGCGCTGAAGGTCGAGCGCACGCTGCGCATCGGCCGTTTTTTCGGCGCGAAATACTATATCTACTGGGTCGCCCGCGACGGCTTCGAGGTTCCGGTCGTGACGCAGTGGGAGCAGGTCTACGAGTGGCTCGCGGAGGGGCTGAACCATGTGACCGACTACATCCGCACGAACAATATGACGAACTATATCGGCGCTACGATCGAACCGAAGCCGAACGAGCCGCGCGGCCAGATGTTCCTGCCGACCAGCGGGCACGCGGCGGGATTCATCTGCGGCAAGCTGAAGGAGCCCGGCTTCTGGGGCGTGAATCCGGAGCTGCTGCAGCACGAGTCGATGGCGCTCATGAACGCCTGCATGACGGTGGCCTATCTGTGCAGCATGGACAAGCTGAAGTTCCTGCATTTCGGCTCGCAGATCAAGGCGCAGTTCGACAACGATTTCCCGCCGCTCATCGGGCCTGAGGGACTCAAGGAGACGGTCATGATGTTCCACGCGCTGAACCGGGTCGGCTGGAAGGGGGCGGTCGAATTCGACTGCCATATGCTGCGCGCCGAGGGGAATCCGTCGGATGAGGACGGCTGCCGCAGGCAGTTCATCATCGACTGCGTGACCGCGCTTTCGATGGCGGTCGATCTCGCGGAGCGGATTGAACTCCCGAAGGAGTACGCTTCGCAGTCGGCGGCGGATCTTGCGAGCATCCGGCAGATGTGCGCCCTGGGTGATATCGATCCGCGGAGGCAGGCCGATGGCGCTCTCGCTCGGAATTGACGTCAGCACGCAGGGGATCAAAGCCGAGCTCATCGACTCCGGCGACGCCGCGCGCCGTTTCGCGGGCGTCTCGGTCAACTTCGGGACCGACCTGCCGCGCCATGGAGCTCCGGAGGGATTCCGCCCGGATCCGGATCCGCTGCTGCGGCAGGCGGATCCCGGCATGTGGCTCGATGCGCTCGATCTGCTTTTCGCACGGATGCGCGACGCGGGGCTGCCGCTCGGCGAGGTCGCGGCGGTTTCCGGTTCCGGGCAGCAGCACGGTTCCGTGTACCTCACCGGCCGCTTCGGGGCGGCGCTGGAGTCGCTCGATCCGGCCGGAACGCTGGCGGAGCAGCTCGTTCCTGCGTTGTCGCGGCGGTATGCGCCGATCTGGATGGATCGTTCGACCTCGCGCGAGTGCCGCGAGCTCGACGGGCGGTTCGGGGAGCGGCTCCGGCGCGTGACCGGCAGCCCGGCCGTCGAACGGTTCACGGGGCCGCAGATCCGCAAGTTCGCGCGGGAGGCGCCGGAGGCGTACCGCGACACGGCGGTGATTCACCTGGTGAGCTCATTCTGCTGTTCGGTGCTCTGCGGGCGCTCCGCACCGGTTGATTACGGCGACGGGGCCGGGATGAACCTGCTGAACCTCGAAACGCTCGCGTGGGAGCCGGAGATCGCGGAGTTCACCGCGCCGGGCCTGCTGCGGAAGCTCCCTCCCGCCGTCGCGCCGGACACGGTCGCGGGCGGGCTTTCCCTCTACTTCGAAAAGTACGGCCTGAAGGCCGGGACACCGGTCGCGGTCTGGTCGGGCGACAACCCGAACAGCCTTATCGGCGTGGGGGCGTGGGAGCCGGGAACCGCGGTTGTGAGTCTCGGGACCAGCGATACGTTTTTCGCCGCGATGCGTGAATTCCGCACCGACCCGGCGGGGTGCGGGCATGTGTTCGGGAATCCGGCCGGCGGCTTCATGAGCCTGATCTGCTTCACGAACGGCTCGCTCGCGCGGGAGGAGGTGAGGAGGAGCTGCGGCGCTTCCTATGAGGAGTTCGACCGCGTGACGCCGATTCCGCACGGGGAGCGGCTGATGCTGCCGTACTTCGCGCCGGAGTCGACTCCGCTCGTGCTGACGCCGGGCGTGAAATACGGTTTCGACCCGGAGACGGCGGACAATGCCGGCCGCATCCGCGCGCTGCTTGAGTCGCAGGTGCTGTCGATGCGGCTGCACAGCGCCTGGCAGGCGCAGGCGTTCCGCCGGATCCGCGTGACGGGCGGAGCGTCGAAGAGCCCGCTGCTGCGCCGGATCATCGCGGACGTGTTCCAATCGGAGGTCGAAACGATTTCGGTGTCGAACTCCGCCGGGCTCGGGGCGGCGCTCCGCGCGGCGAACGCGGTCGATGGGACGAGCTTCGGCAGACTGTGCCGCGACTTCTGCAAACCGGCGGAGACGGTGAAGCCGGATCCGGCGGCGAAGGCGCGGTATGACCGGATGCTCGCGGCGTACCGCGGACTGGAGGCCGGTCAGGGCATGTGGCGGCGGGAGCTGCGGTAGAGCCCGGGGGGGATGCCGGTCTCGCGGCGGAACGCGACGGAGAGCGCCATATCGGAGCCGTAGCCGCACTGCCGGGCGATTTCGGAGAGCGGGAGGTCCGTGCTGTCGAGCAGGTGGCGGATGCGGTTGAACCGGATCTCCTGCAGGAACCGCAGCGGGCTCTTGCCGAATTCGCGGTGAAAGAGGCGGATCAGCATCCCCTGCGAGAGCCCGGCGGCGCGGGCGGCGTCCCCGACGCTGATGAAATTCATGTAGTTCTGAAGAAGGAAGCTCACGGCTCCGGCCAGCCGGAGATCCGACACAGCGAGCGTGTCGGTGCTGCGGCGGGAGACGACGCCCGCGCTGGAAGCGTAAATCATCTTCTCCGGAACCTCTTCTCCGGACATCATGCGGTCGAGCAGTTCGGCCATTTTGCTGCCGAGCTCACGGAACTCCCCGCCGATGTAGCTGGTCGGGATGGGGGTGTTTTCCGTCACGGTCCAGTCGTCGGTGTTCACGAGGATCGCGACCTCCTCCGGCACGCGCAGCCTCATTTCCTCAAGGACGCGGTAGACGAGCGCGAGCGTGCGGCCGCTGGAGAGGATCAGGGCGAAGGGCTTCTCCTGCGCGGCGAAGAATTTCCGGAGCTTCCGGCGCAGCTCGCGGTAGTCGGCCGGATGCAACAGGTCGGGCTTCGGCAGAAGATGATGGTGAAGCGCGAGGTTCCGCCCGGCCAGTTCGTTCCGGACGGCGGTGAGAATGTCGCGCGGCTTGCCGTCGATCATCTCGTCATTCACCCATGCGGTGAGCATCGCGAAGCGTGTGAAGCCTTTTGCCGTAAAGTAGCTGACGATCATGGAGGCGATGAGCGTGGTGTCCGGGCGGATGGTCCGAACGTTCCCGGCGGGCGACAGCAGCCGCGACACGACCGGCGTTTTTTCAAGACGGTCCACGACGGCGAGCTCGCGGAGCTCGAAGTAATCGGTGATGATTCCGTCACCGGACCAGTGCTTCGGGATGGCGGTGCTGCGTTCGATCAGCCAGCCGTGGTCACGGCCGAATTCATGGATATGCCGCAGCAGCAGTTCATTCGGCTCCTGCAGCGCGCAGAGGACATGCTTCATTGCGATCTCCGCCAGTTAAAAAATTATCTACTGTTGTCGAAAAATAATATATTGTCTTTTACCAGCTTTTCAAGTATAATTAAGTATGGAAGCAGGGGCGGGCGGCCAGAAAACACGGCAGACGGTGTCGTCCGGTAAAAAAGCGCGGAATGCGCCGCGGACGGAAGGGGAACAGCCCATGGCTCCGCGTTCGCCGCATGAGTGCAGGAAATGTATTTCCCGCGCGAATCCCCATGGCATCTTAACTGAAACAACGCAGATAATACGATTTAACCGGCAGAGCCCGTAAACCCTGTTAATTTAAAAGGAATAGTATGATGACAAACCGGAACCGTTATCATCGCATGCCGTATTTCACGCTGATAGAGCTCCTCGTGGTGATTGCGATCATCACGATCCTCGCGGCGATGCTGCTGCCCGCGCTGAACCAGGCGCGGGTGTCGGCGCGGGCGGCCAACTGTGTTTCGAACCAGAAGCAGGTCGGAACGTCCATCGGGTTCTACACGAATGATTCGAAGGATTACCTCATTCTGAACTGGAGCGGCGGGAGCTGGAGCTATCACTCGGATTCGTCCAAAGTCAGGGACAATGCGAATTTTGCCCAGGCGCTTGCGGTTTACGGCTATCTGCCGAAAGCGGGCAACAAGCTGCTTCAGTGTCCGGAGCAGAAGATCGCCACGGATGCGAACTGGACCTATTATGAGTTCACCTACGGCGTGAACGCCGACGGTTACTACAACGGCCAGCAGCTAGCCAGTGAATATGAGAGGGGCGGTGCCCGCCGGGGGTGGCACTTCCGCGGCAAGGCGCTCGGGCTCGAAAGCAACGACACGAAGATCCTGCGTCCGGGCAAAGCGCCGAACGATTTCATCATGATGGCCGATACGCGCCGCGTTTCCCCGAGCGCGGCGAGCTCGAAGCAGGTGGGGTACGGCGGTTCGCCGACGGTCTACGGCAGCAACTCGACGGGATCGTCGAAATACTGGGCGGTTCATCGGGGACGGGTGAACGTGTTGTTTCCCGACCTCCATGTGGCTTCCACGGAGCGCGAGACGTTCCGCAGGCAGATCACCTCCGACATCATGTTCTATTATGGAGAGGAAGAGTAGAATGAAACGGTTTTTCGCAATTTTTTCCGCACTGTTCTGCGGTATTTGCCTCCTGCGGGGGGCGCAGGCGCGGCTGCTCGACGACGGCACGCTTGAGCTCGACGGCTGGCGGGCGACGCTGAGCGCTTTCACGGTCGACTGGCACACGCTGCAGCCGGCCTCCGCAAAACAGGTTTTCGAACTGCGGGAAAACCGTTCCGGAGAGGGCGGCTCGCGGCTGCTCCGCTACCGGCTGAACCTGCCCGGCGCGGCGCCGGGGACGCTCACGCTTGCGCTGGCGGGGGAGAAGGATGATGCCGCCGGGTTCCGGGGCGACGCGGTGTTTGAACGGCCGTCACCGGTCCGTTATCTCTGTCTGCAGGGGGCGCTGCCGGTTTCGCAATACGGCGGGGTGATGTTCGAGGCGGACGGCAAGCTCATCCGGTTTCCGGAAGAGTATGGGGATGAAACGGTGTTCTCCGGTCCGGCCAGGCGGTTCCGGCTGCCGACCCGCACAGGAGAGATCCTGCTGGAGGGAAACTTTTTTCTGCGCATTCAGGACGGACGCAAGTGGGACGGAGCGGGCTTCGGCATGCGCATCGGTTTCTGGCCGCAGAGCGGCGAAGTCGGTGAAACGAAGATGAATTTCCGGATCAGCCACGGAAAATCCGGGGCGTTCGGTGTTCCGCTCGGCTCGGTCGTGCGGCCCGCCTATGTCGCCGCGCCGGGGCCGGAGTGGAAGGCGTTCGAATATCACCGGAACGTCGAAAAGGGCAGCGCGCTGGATTTCTCCGGGCGGCTCGACGCGCCGGCCGGCAAGTACGGCCCCGTCGTCGCCGGGCCGGACGGGCGGTTCGTCTTCCGCGACCGGCCGGATGTCCCGGTGCGTTTCTACGGAGCGAATTTCGTCGGGGACTCCCAGCTGCCGAACCGGGAGCAGGCGGAGGAGCTGGCCGACCGCATGGCGCGTTTCGGCTTCAACGCCGTGCGGATCCACCACCACGACAACGAGATTTATGACCGCTCCGGCAGAGAGCCTTCCCGGATCGACCCGGAACGGATGGACCGGCTGGAGTACTTTCTCGCCTGTTTGAAGAAGCGCGGAATCTACTACACCACCGACGTTTACGTGTCGCGCCGGAACATCCCCGGCTCCGAGCTCGGAAGGAAGGAGGGCATCGCCGCGCCCGCCGAATACAAGGCGCTCTTTTACGTGGACGATGCGGTTTACGCCGACTGGGAGAAGTGGGCGCGCGCGTTCCTCTGCCGCGTGAATCCCCACACAGGGCTCGCGCTGAAGGACGACCCCGCGCTGATTACGCTTTCGCTGGTCAATGAGGGCAATCCCGAGGTGTGGTGGAGCCGTTCGCCCCGGGCGGCGGAGCTCTACAAGGCGAAGTTCGGGGAGTGGCAATCCGCGAATCCGGGCGGAACCTTCCCGCAGTTCCTCTCCGGCCTCACCGTGAAACGCTACCGGCAGATGGAGGCGTTCCTGCGCGGACTCGGCTGCCGGGCGCTGCTTACGGACCAGAATTTCCGCAACAGCATCCAGCTCGCCGCCGACCGCTCGCATTACGATTTTGTGGACAACCACGCCTATTGGGACCATCCGCGCTTCGCGGAGAAGCAGTGGCAGCTGCCGGTGCTCCCGAACCAGGGGCATCCGCTTAAGACGCGCTCCGGCGTCCCCGGCCGGATGCTGCCGACGCGGCATTTCGGCAAAGGCTTCACGGTTACGGAGTTCGATTACGCGAATCCGAATGTCTACCGCGCGGCCGGACCGGCGCTGATGGCGGCCTGCGCGGCGTTTCAGGATTGGGACGGGCTGTTCCCGTTCGCCTACTCCCACAGCCTCGGTTCGGTGGTCAACCCGGCGCGGACGAGCGGATTTTTCGACATCGCGACCGATCCGGTCAAGGCGTTTTCGCAGCGCATCGGCGCGCGGCTCTTCCTCGCGGGCGGCATCGCCCCGGCGGAACGGGCGTTTGCGGCGGTCGTCACCGAACCGTTCCGGAAAGGGGAAAGCGCCGAATGCTCGACCGCGTTCAGCGACCTCGGGCTCCTCGCGCGGATCGGCCTCGTGACCGGGCTGCCAGCCCCCGGCGGCGTGGACGGCTTCGTCGATATCGGGGCAGGGGCCCCGGCTTCCGGGAGCGTTCCGGTTTTCCGGGACTCCGGCCGGCTGATTCCGGACCTCGTCGCGGCGGGAATGCTGCCCGCGGGATGCCATGATCCGGCGGAGGGGCGCTTCACCGCTCCGGGCGGACAGCTCGAGCTGAACCGCAGGCGCGGGACGCTGCGTGTCTCCGCCCCGGGCGGCGAGGTTGCCGCGGCCGGGCCCGGCGAAACGGTGCGCTGCGGCCGGATGAGCGTCGGGAACCGGGACGCTTTCGCCGTCTTCGCGCTGCTGCCGGTCGATTCGGAGCGGATCGGCGATGCGCGCCGGCTCGTGCTTATGCATTTGACCAACACGCAGCCGACCGGCATGAGATTCGGCAACGACCGGCTCGACCGGCTCGAAGCGTGGGGACGGACGCCGTTCCTCGCGCGCCGCGGCACGGCGGAGATTTCGCTGAAGCTGCCGCAGGGAGCGTGGAAGGTCCATGCGCTCGACACCGCGGGCAGGCGGATCGGCGAGCTCTCCGCAAAGCCCGGGGCGGACGGCGCGCTCGTGCTCGGACTCGATAACTTCCGCTACCCCGAAGCGGTGTTCGCCTATGAGGTCGTGCGATGAGCCTGTTTACCCCGACGCGGCGGCCGTTTCCCGCAGATGAGATACCGGGGGCCGTTTTCGATGAGCGCCCCGAATGGGTGGCGCTCTGCAACGAGGCGTGGCGTTCCGCGTGGCGGCACGTCTACGAGTCCGGGGCGACCCCGGTTTCGCCGTATATGGGCGAGGGATGCGCGAGACCGCTGGTCTGGATCTGGGACACCTCGCTCATGAGCTTCTTCTGCCGCTACGCGTTCCGGGTGTTTCCCGGCGTGGAAAGCCTCGACAACCTCTACCGGATCATGTCCGGCGAGCCGTGCGAAGTGCGCATCCAGCACCCGGACAACCCGCCGCTGCCCGCGTGGGCGGAGTTGGAATATTTCCGTTTCACGGGCGATGCGGGCCGGGTGCGGCGGATCCTCGGGGCGGGGTATCTCGAACGGCACTACACCTTTCTCGAATCGCTGAGCGCCGGGACGCAGCCTCCCGCGTGGGGTGCGATTCCTCCCGCGTGGCGGCGTACGCCGGAGGGATACCTCTGGAACGGAATCGCCTCCGGCATGGACAATACGCCGCGCGGGCGCGGCAGCTATGACGGGCTCCTCTGGTTCGACGCTCCGGCGCAGCTCGGACTTGCGGCGCTCTCCATCGCGCGCCTCGCGGAGATCGCCGGGATGGGGGAGCTCCGCCGGAGGTTCCTCGCGGAGTATGAGCGCAAGCGGGAGATTGTCCGGCGGCACTGGGATCCGGTCGCCGGGGCGTTCTTCGACCGTCGCGGCGGCGGCTTCTGCCGCGTGTTGACCCCGGCGGTCTTCTGGCCGATGGCGGCGGAGATGGCGACGCCGGAGCAGGCGAAACGGCTGGCGGAGCTGCTGGCGGACCCCTCGAAGCTCGGCGGGAGCTGCCCTTGTCCCACGGTTTCGAGGGATGACCCGGATTTCTCCGGTTCCGGCGACTACTGGCGCGGCGCGGTCTGGGTGTCGCTCGTCTATATGACCGCCAAGGCGCTTGAAAAGTACGGCATGTACAACGAGGCCCGCGCCGTCTCCCGGAGCCTTCTCGGGCGCATGAGCGATACGTTCCGGGAGTATGAGCCGCACACGATATGGGAGTGCTACAAGCCGGATCTCCCGGAGCCCGCGCTCAACAGCAAAGGGCGCACCTGCCGCGCGGATTTCTGCGGCTGGTCGGCGCTCGGGCCGGTCGCGCTCCTGATCGAGAACGTGATCGGGATCGGCGGCGTCTCCGCTTCCGGCGGGCGTGTCGAGTGGCGGATCTCCTCGCACCGGCGCCACGGCGTGCGGAACCTGCGTGTCGGGGAGAATTTGCTTACCCTGCTCTGCGAAGAGGGGCGCATCACGGTCTCATGCACGTCGCCGTTCACGCTGGCTGCGGACGGCCGGGAGTTTCACTGCCCGGCCGGCCGGTCGGAGATCGACCTCGGCGCGCCTGCGTTCCGGGAGGCCGTCACCGGTTTCTGCTGAAATATTTCAGCAGTACTTTCCGGCGGTCGGTGTCCGTCCCGGACGGGTTCGGGTCGAAGCGGTCGGAGCCGTGTTCGACACTCCAGCCGTTCCATTCGCGGAACGCATGATAACTCCAGTCCCAGCCGTATTCCTCGAAGATCGTGATGAGGTCCTCAAGGTACTGTGCGGCGCCGGGGGCCCAGCGGACGGCGGAGAATTCACCGATGTAGATGCGCGCGCCGTATTTCTTCTCGAAATCCCGGACCGGCTGCAGATGCCTCCGCAGGGTTTCGCGGTCGTATTTCCGGTTGTCGATGACGCCGGGGTAGGTGACGAACCGCTCCGTTCCGCGTTCTCCCCACTTATTGTTCACGCCCTGATGGGTGTAGCTTCCGGGGTCGTACATATGGGCCTGGTAGATGATGTTCACGAGCGGCAGCGGCTGGAGCTGGGCGAAGGTGCGCGCGTTGCTCCAGCGGTTCGACTCGATGACGATCGGCGTATCGGGGTCAAGCACGCGGATCCGCTTCGCCGCTTCATACTGAAGCGTGAGATAGTCGTTTTCCGCCAGGCGGGTCTGGGAGGGTTCGTTGATGAGATTGTAGCCCCAGACGGCGGGATGTCCCTTGTACCGCTTCGCCATCTCCTCCCACATCGCGTAGAACGTGTCGCGGTAAACCGGCTCGTAGAACATCGCCATGTCGCCGTCGGCGTAACGCCCGCCCGGCGGCGTGTGCAGGTCGATGACCACTTTGATTCCGAGTTCATTGCATTTGTCGAGCACCTTGTCGAGCTCGTCGAGCCTGCCGCGGAACCATGCGAGGTACTCGGGCAGGTCGCGCTCGGAATTCGCCTTGCCCCAGTTCCGCTTGATCTGCCAGCGGATCAGGTTTGCGCCCCACGATTTCAACTCCTCCATATCCCCGGGCCTGAAGGAGTTCGGCGACATCGCGCCGCGGTGGACCGGCATCTTGCGGACGCGGTCGGTGTAGGCGGCTTGGAATCCGGCCGGGACCCGGAACGGCGGTTCGGCGGAGAGGATGCGCAGCTTGCGGACTTTCAGGGTCCCGGAGCTGTCCTGGAGCCCGAGGTTGATCGTCCCTTTGCCGGCGTCCTCCGGGATGAAGGCTCCCACCGTGACGGTCCTCCAGCCGAACGACCCGAAGAGTTCGCGCGGGCTGCGCCACGCCTCTTCGCCCGGCGTTCTGTAGTGCAGCATGAGTTTGACGCCGTTCCAGGGCTGCGGCGGTTTGCTGACGGCTTCGGCCATCACCTCATATTCGAAGAAGAGCTGTTTCCCGCGGAACGGCCTGAGGTCGATTTCGCGGACGGCGAGGTTCTGCCCCTTTTCATCACCCGGCTTCACGGTGATGCGGAGAACGGGGACGCCGTCGACGGTTTCGGTTGCGGTGATCGGCGCGGGGAGCTTCCAGCCGGAGAGCTCGTCCGGGGAAAATCCGGTTTCGTAGACGCATTGCGCCGCCGCGAAGAGCAGCGGGGACGCAATCAGAGAGAAAAGAAGAGTCAACAGCTTTTTCATGCCATCTCCTGTCAGTTGGAACGGTTCCAGTCGAGTTCGCGGTCGTAGAATTTCGTGAAGCGGTAATCGCGCCAGAGCGAGTCGTAGTGGACGGTTTCCGCATGGCCGTCGAAGAGCGCGATGTTCGTATAGCTGTAGTTGCCGTGCCGGTAGGCGACCAGCGTCGCCTCCGTGCCGCTCTCCAGGCTGGTCCGGTAGTAGGAGGGGTTGGCCTTCTTCTTGTTGACCGCGAAGTCGGTGCTGTCGCAGAACGCCATGCGCTGGGTCGGGTGCGTGATCCGGCTGAGCTTGTAGGCGATGATTTTGTCTCCGGTCGCCCACGGCCCGAGTGCGAAGTCGGCGCTGGAAACGCCGTAGGTCGTGCTGATGGAAGGGCCGTATTTCGGCGTGTTGGCATGGCTGAGGCTCAGCTCGGCCTTCGGGCAGATCAGGCCCGGGGAGGTGCGGTGGTCGCAGTAACCCGCTTTTTCATCCAGATTCTCCATATTGACCCGTCCGCCGAGGATCTTGCGGAACGCATAATTGCTCTGCCATCTGAGATAATCGCTTTTGTAGGTCCAGCCGAGGCCCGGAACCCAGTAATCGTCAAACGAATTCGCATACATGGTTCCGGCCATGGCGTACTGCTTCAAGGCGCCGACGCATTTGATCTTCTTTGAGGTTTCGCGCGCCTGGTTCAGCGCCGGCAGAAGCATGCCCGCGAGAATTGCGATGATCGCGATGACAATCAGGAGCTCGATCAGTGTGAAACGGTATTTTCGGTTCATTGGATACCTCCCCGGTTGAATTCGGTTTTTATATAAACTAGTTTATGAAACCTGTTCTGTCCAACTTTTCTGATTTGCATTGCGTTCGGATTCCATCTGCTTCCGGTGAGCGGTTCAGTTTCCCACCGGGGCGGATTCCCCGGGGATGAGCCTGCCTTTCAGCTCCCGGTCTTCCGGCGGTTTCCGGTTCGCCAGGCGTTCGAGCAGCATCTCGGCCGCGAGTATGCCCTGTTGCCGGGGCAGATACTCGAAGGTTGTCAGGCTCGGAGCGAAGTCAGCCGCCGCGGAAGAGCCGTTGACGCCGGTGACATGGAAATCCTGCGGAACCTGAAAGCCGGAACGGTGCAGCGCCTGCATCGCCCCGATCGCAAGCAGGTCGCTCGCGCAGACGATCGCGGAGCCGGGCCTGAGCTTGCCGTCGCTCAGGAGCTCGAAGGTGACCTCCTGGGCGTGTTCCTTGCTGAACCCGATGATATGGATCCGGTCCTCCGGCAGCAGGACGCCTGCTTCCCGGAGAGCCGTGCGAAAGCCGCGCTCGCGTTCCCGGGCCGGATAGCTGCTCCGGAGGCCGCCGAAGAAATGGAATTCCCTGAAGCCCTGGCGCACGAGGCCCCCGGCCAGGGTGTAGGTCGCCGTGAAGTTGTTGACGTTGACGGACGGGATCCCGCTGCCGGGTTCGATTCCGATGCCGACGGCCGGCCAGTTTTCGGAGATCAGCCGCTGCCGCCACGGTTCCGGAAGCGCGAGCCCGTAGAAGATCATCCCGTCGATTTCGCGGTTTCTCAGCCAGGCCAGGGCGATCGATTCGGGCTGTTCCGGGCGGTAGATCTGGATCGTGACCCGGAAGCCGGCCCGGTCGGCCGCTTCCACGACGCCGCTCAGCATGAGGGCGGTCGCGCCTTCCTCGAACCGCTCGAGCAGGAGGCCGATGTTCTTCACAAGTTTGCTGTTCAGCCGGCGCGCGTGAATATTGGGCTGGTAGTCGATTTTGCGGCAGAAGTCGAGAATCCGCTTCTCAAGCTCTTCGCTCACGCCGACCTGGCGCGCCTTGCCCGAAAGCGACAGCGAAACCGCCGCCTTGCTGACGCCGAGCTCCTGTGAAATTTTCGCCAGTGAATAACGCTGCTGCATGAACCCGAAACTCCAAAGTTTTTCTAAACTAGTTTATATTATGACATATTTTTCCCGGAATGTCAAGAGCAGAACAAAAAAACTGCGTTAATATTTTGTAAAAACGGACAATCCCGCAAGGAGCAAAAGCGCGAAGCGCAACCAAACACGGCGCACGCCACACAGACCACGTAAGGAACAAAAGCGCGAAGCGCAATCAAACAAGCCGCACGCCATGCATAACCCATAAAAACAGAACCCCCCCAGACGGCCATGAACCGTTGCGTGGTTCCATCAGTTATGCAAAATGGCCTGACAAGAGCCTGCAAAGATCTCCAAAAAACGAGAACGGCCAAAAATTTTCCGCAGGCATCTTACGGTTCGTTCTCAAACTTCCTGCCAAAACAGGCGGAGGGAGTGCTGCCTTTCCGCAAAAAAGCGGGAAGGCATGCCGGAAGGAGCGGTATTTGGCGCAGACACGAGCTTGCATAACCCAAACTTGTCCCTGTCGAGCATAAAAGGCGCAGCCTTTTATGCGGCCGGCACCGGCGCCCCGCCGGTCTGGAGGAGGTTCGGAGGGGGACGAAGTACCCCCTCCGAGTCCCACGGCGTTGCCGCGGACAAAGTCAGGAGAGCTTGAGGGAGTGGCCGACGGCCAGTTCCGCATAGAGATCGGCGAGATCGAAATGGCGGAGCATGCCGCGCGGGGCGTACGACTGCGGTTCGGGGTAGACGGCTTTCCGGACGAGGTCGCGCATGGATGCGGGGGCCTTTTCCAGGACGAGGCAGTCCCATAGCTCCGGAGCGGCGCAGCAGGCGAACGCCGTGACGAGCAGTGCGGCGCCGCGCCCGACGACCCGTATTTCCCGGCAGTTTGCGGCGCGCAGGAGGGCGAGGGCCGCGAGGACGTCGCGGGCGCGCCCGGAAAAGAGGGGCGAATCGGCCATCAGGCCCGCCGCGTCGTAGAAATACTCCGTGCCGTACGGCGTGAAGAAGTCGCCGTCGCGGTCGCCGGTCAGGGGGAAGCTCTTGCCGAAGCCGCGCACGTCAAGCGTGAAGAGCCGCGAGCCGTCATCCGGCAGGGAGGCGGAGAGGAGCTCATCCTCGGCGTCTCTTCCGGCGACGAGCAGTGTGGCTTTGCCGTCTTCCGGGACCCGGTTGTGCGCATGGGTGTCGCAGAGGTGCAGGAAAGCGAGGATGCCCGGTTCGCTGCGGACGCCGAAAACCGAGATGACCTTCGAGTCGAAACGGCCGTTCCGGAGCACCTTGTAATCCGGCGCCGAAGCGGGGGGAACCACGCCGGAGAGGGCGAGGAAGTCGCGGACCGGCATAGGCTCCGGGAAAGGCTCGTCGCACCAGCCGGCCAGGAATTCCGGCAGGGTGCGGCTGCCGGGGATCCAGTTCACCTGTCCGTCCGGCGACGCCTGCAGATCCGGGCCGGCGGAAAGCTCTTCGACTTCACCGGAGAGCCCGGCTTCGGCGGCGAAAAAGCGGTACATCGCGCGGCGGTTGCCCGGGCCGTAGCCGTGGTCGCCGGCCTCGACGGAGAGCCGGATGCGTTCCGGGGCGTCGAGGAGTCCGTAGATTTTCCGGGTTTCCGCGAATGCCTCCTGCGTGCCGCGCGGATCGAAGAAGTCGTTTCCGCGCCCGAGGATGATGCACGGCTCGGAGGCGCGCGCGATCAGGAAGTCCGCCATTTCAAATCCGGCTGCGGCCAGCCCCGGAACCGCCTGTTCGGCGTCGACCGGGAGCTCATTGTCGAAGTTGCGGAAGAAGCTCGTGACGTAGCAGCCCGGCGCGGCCATCGTGAGCCGGTCGTCGAGTGCCCAGAGATAGGTGGACATCGTGCCGCCGCCGGAGTTCCCGGTCACACCGACGCAGGAGCGGTCCGCTTCGGGGCGGGAGAGCAGATAATCGAGCGCGCGCATCGCATCCCAGGTGCGCCAGAACGCGAAGTTGTCTCCGAAGAGGCCGAGCATTTTACCGAGCTGGTTGTGCTCATCGGTGCAGCGGCCGGAAAAACGGTCGCCGGACGTGCGGACGAACTGCAGCCGCTCCCCCTGTCCGGCCGGTTCCGCAAGGAGCACGAGAAAGCCGGCTTTTGCGAGCGTGCGGGCGAAAATGCGGTATACTTCGCAGCTTTTTCCGTTCTGCGAGTGGCCGCAGAGCCCCAGCACGGCCGGGAGCTTCCTGCCGCGCAGCTCGCCCGCCGGGCGGTACAGGAGCGCCGAGGCGAGATAGCACGGGCGCGGTTCGAAGAGAACCGCTTCGGTGAGGACGCCGTCCGCCTCTTCGCGGGCCGTCACGCGCGCATAGAGCGGGGTGCGTTCTTCCGGCAGTTCAAACGCTTCGCGCACGGCCCGGCGCGCCCATGCGGCGTAGTCGCGCGCCTCCGCCGGAGTATTGACGGCGGTGAGACGGGCCTGCCGCTCCCGGCGCAGGCGCAGGAACTTTTCCTCATAATAGTTCTGAAGCATGTCACTGTAGGCGGGCGGACGGATCATGATGAAAATCTCCTTTTCCTATCAAGATAACATTCCGGCCGCCGAAAATCAAGCGCATTTACCGGGATTCCGCGAAGGGACGGCGAAGCGTCCAGCGTTCGCGCAGCCGGACGGTTCCGCCCGGCGGGACGGAGACGCACTCCCCGAGGAGTTCGAGCTCGACGAAGCGGCCGGTCCGGTAGAGCTTCACCGCGCATTTCTCTTCCGGCCCGGTGATCGTGAGGCGTTCCCCTGTGTCGAACAGCGCCGTCATCCGGGCCGGGGCGGAGGCTCCGGTTTCGTACCCCTCCGGCGGAATCGTTTCCGGCAGGATGGCCGCCCGGCCCGGAATCTCCACGCTCCGGAGTTTGCGGGCGTCGGCCCGGGCGAGGCTCCAGCAGCCGAGACTGCGCGGAAAAGACGAGAGGTTCCGGATGATGCCTGTGACGGCGACGCCGTCCGGCAGCAGCCGGCAGCGGTATTCGAAGGAGACCTCATGCACCCGGCTTTCGGCCGAACGCATGACGACGAGGTTTTCCTCCGGGAAATCGATGGAGAACGGGGCGGTTTCGAGCACCGGGTCGCCCGGGATCAACTGATCGTCCGGCAGGATGCGCAGGAAGCGGCCGGTGGCGAAATCGGGATATCCTCCCGGTATCAGGGCCTCCTTTCGCGGAACCGGAAGCTCGGGCGCCAGCAGGTTCGGCCCGCCCGGACGGGAGAACCACAGCATCCTGCCCGCGCATTCGGGGGCGAGAACCAGTTCATACTGCCCGGTCCGGAACCGGTAGGCCCCTGCGGCGTAACCGGCGAAGCGGATTTTCTCCGGTGTGCTCCCCCGCCAGCGCGGAGCAGGCGGGAAGATGGGCGCTTCACCAATCCCGGCGGCGGCTCCGGCCAGCGCCCGCCTCAGCGCATCCGGGTCCTCCGTCGAAAATACCGGGTTGCCGAGCGCGGTCCGGCAGCGGTGGGAGGTGCGGCCTCCCGACGCCTGCGCCCGGATTTCGAAATGACGGACCCCCCTGAGGTCGATGCGGACCGGTTCGGGAGGCTGGCCGAGCAGGCGGCGCACCCGGCGGACCTCCCGGAAATCCGCGAAGAAGCGGAACGTGACGGCAGGCGGCGGGTCGCCCGGCAGGATTGGGTCCCGTGCGTGGTCGGTCGCCTCCACGCCGATTTCGGCGGAGAAGGCTTCCGCGCGCGCGTCTGTCCGGTAGACGCAGCTGAACGGCGTATGGCCGCAGAGTCCGGCTGCATACTCCGTTCGGCCGATGCGGATGGGGCCGCCCGAAAGGTTGCGGCCGCGGAGCGGGAACCTTGTTCCGTCCCAGGTCCAGAAAGCGCGTTCGGCCGTCGCCGGCAGCTCCTCCAGGGAGAGCTCCGCTCCGCCGGTGCAGAGCGCGGCGCAGAGGAGCGGCAGGAGAAGCCGGAGTTTCATTCTTCGGTCAGCGCAAATTTGCGCACTTCGAACCACCCCCGCTGTTTCCAGTTCAGCAGGGAGACCGAAAGTTTGTCCGCCGCCGGGACGACGCGCACGGAAACGCTCTTCCACTCCTCCCCGAGCTTCGTCGAGAGGAAATCGCGGCGTTTCGGGTCTGAGAGGTATCCGGTCAGGCTGATGTCGCCGCGCACTTCGAAGCTGAGCGTGCAGGGAACGCCGGTTTTCACGGGCAGCCCCGTCGCGCTGACGGTGGCGTAATTCGCCGCATCCGCGCACTCCAGCCGGAGCGTGCTGTCGTCGCGGACGCCGAACAGCGGCGTGTGGCCGCCGCCGGACGCGGTGAATTCACCGTCTCCGGGCAGGAGCCGCAATGTGCCGGTTCCGAAAAAATCGTTGAACTTCGCGGTGCGGTGGACCGGTTTCTCTGCGGTTTTCCGGACGAAGCCGCGCGGGGAACCGTCGGGATTCCGTTCGATCCGGCGGCGGAACACGCCGCTGTCCGGCGTGCCGAGCAGGAGGGTCTCCCCTGCGATGGCGGCGACCGAATTGAAACTCCGGCCGGGCTGCTTCAGTTCGAAATCGCAGAAGTACCAGCTTTCTCCGCCGTCCTCCGTCAGATAGAGCCCCTGCGGCGAGGTGACGGTGAAGCGCCCCGGCTTTTCGGGGTCGAAACAGAGCCGCCCCGCGTTCCCCGGAAACGTGCCGAGCCTTTTCCAGCTTCTTCCGTCGTCGTCGCTGTAGAGCAGTCCGGTCGTCATGGCGCTGAGCCAGAGCCGGCTGCTGAACGGATCGGCCTGCAGATCGCGGAGTCCCCACGGGCGGCCGGGATCGTTGCGGACCGTCTCCCAGCGTCCTTTTTTCCGGTCATAGCGGCAGACGATATTATAGACGATGCTCGCGGCGACCGGGGTTCCGGCTTTGGAGACGGCCAGCTCGTTGCCGCAGACGTTCGTGTTTTCGAAGAACCCTTTGCCCTGATGAGCGGAGGGGTCGGGCAGGCCGTCGCTCATGCGGCTCCAGTTCTCCCCGAAGTCGCGGCTGACGTAGACGCCGCCGCCTCTGCCTCCGGCGAACTCCCGGGAGACGCCGAGATAGACGGTGCCGGGATCGGCGGAATCCGGCGCGACCGATGCGCGGACGAAATGCTTCCGGTTCTCCGGCAGGCCGTTCTGGGCGGGCATGTGCCAGGTTTTCCCGCCGTCCCGCGAAACGGTGACGGTCGAACCGCGCGGGCCGCTCGTGTAGACGGTCGAAGGATCCGCCGGGGATTGCCGGATATAGAGCCGTTCGTAGCCGAAGCCGCCGTACGGTTCGAAGCTTTTCCCGCCGTCCCTGCTGAGATACCAGCTGTGATCCATGAGGCTGACCAGGAAGTGGTGCGTCCCGGGCAGCACGAAGACATTCTGGATCACGACCTGCGAGAGCCCCGTGCTCGTGCAGCGCCAGTTTTTTCCGCCGTCGAAGGTCTGCATGACGTTGTAGTAGTCGGTCGCGTACCAGTGTTCCGGGTCCGCGGGATCCACCGTGATGCTGCCGGTGGCCTTGAACGCCTGATCCTCGATCTTATGGGCGCCGAGGTAGTCGCGCGGATCGACGGATTCGACGGAGACCCTCTCCCATTCGCCGGAGCCGCGCTTCAGGCGGTAGAGGTCTTTCAGCGTGCTGGCGGTCAGGATGAAGTCCGGCCCGGCCGCAAGGGCGGTGTAGATGTTTTTGTTGCACCAGCGGTCATGGTATTCGACCGGGGTTTGCCGGAGCCCCTGCGAGCAATCGCTCCAGCTCCTGCCGCCGTCGGTGCTGCGGCGGATGGTCTGGAAGTCGAAGATTCCGTAGAGCTCGTGCGGGTCGGAGACGCTCTGGACGATTTCGGTCGGCGACTCGGCGGAGAGCTTCTCCCAGCTTTTCCCGCCGTCGCCCGAAGTGTAGAAGCCCGGGTCGAAAGCGGAGTGGAACCGGGTGTTCCCGACGCCGTGTTCGCTTTTGGCGGGGGAACAGAGCCACAGGCGGCCGTTGTTCCGGCGGTCGAAACGCAGGTCGGTCGGATTCAGCGGGTGCGGAAAGAGCAGCTCGTAGCTCGCGCCGTTGTCCGTGCTGCGCCGGACGCCGTCGTATCCCGCGACGAAAATCTCGCCGGGGTCGCCGGGATTGCGGTCGATGACAAAGCCGGTGGCGCGGCGCCCCCAGTTGTCCACCTCGATCCGCCCGGCTTCGCGGAAGGAGCCTCCGCCGTCGGTGCTGAGCAGCAGATACCCCTTGCCGAAACGGTCCTTCGCCGCGACGACCACGGCGATCCGGTCCGCGTCGCGGGGATCGACCGAAACGCCTCGGATCTGCATACCGATTTTATCGGGGAAAGCGCCGTGCAGCATGCGCCACGTGTTTCCGCCGTCGTTGCTGCGGTAGAGCCCCGCCATGTCGATATACGCATAGCAGCGCGCGGGGTTCGACGGGGCGGGCACCACGTTCTGCACATAACCGCCGCCCCAGAATTGCCCGGAAATCCAGCCGTTGTAATTGAAGCTCTCCTGTGCGGAAATGATTCCGGCCGGCAGGAGCGTTCCCGCGATGAGTGATGCGATTTTCAAAATCATGGCGTCCCTTTCTTCTGTTCAGTAGTCGCTCGCCTGGGTGACGGCGTTTTCGAAGCTCTGGCTGGCGTAGGTGGCGCCGACCGGACTGCGGTACTTCGGGCCGCCGCGCCAGTTGGTTTTCGACGCGGCGTGGCCGTCCGCGTACAGGATGCTCGCCGTGCCGTTGTGATTGGGACCGATGTCGTACGAGCTGATCAGCCAGGAGTAGCATTTGTTGTAGAAGTACCCCATATAGCTCTCCTCGAACCGTTCGCCCGTGCCGTTCAGCTTTTGATAATCCGTCTCCGCGGCGATATAGGCGGAGGAGGGCCTGCGGATCGACGGAACCGGTTTCGGGGAACTGTTTCCGCCCGCATCGCCCATCCACGGTACGACGATCCCGTAGCTCAGGCGGTTCCAGCCCGCATTGCTGAGCTTCGCAGGGTCGGAGGGGCAGGTGAAGCTTTTGCAGCGCCCCCGCAGCGTCCAGTACGCCTTTGTGTCGGGGATGGAGTAGAGATAGCGCCCCCACAGCATGTCCCAGCTGTTGCCGACATAGGTCGCCGTGGAGAAGTTCGTATGGATGAAAGTGCTGCCGGAGGCGGGAACCGGCGCCGTCGCAAAGCCGTTGAAGTCCGCCATGTAGAAACCCATGCCGCTGCCCTGCTGCCTGATGTTGTTCAGGCAGCTTGTCGAACGGGCGCGCTCCCGCGCCTGGTTCAGGGCGGGCAGAAGCATTGCGGCCAGGATTGCGATGATCGCGATTACGACCAGCAATTCAATCAGTGTGAATGGTTTTTTCATGGTGTTCTCCCTGTAATTATACGATATGCATGGGGTAATCGACGTCGAATATGAGCTGTTCCGGCGGAAGAGCCGGATTTTCGAGGCGTTTTTTTACCTCTCCGGCGACCCGGCGGCCGAATTCCGCGAACGGGAAATCAAACAGCATGACCGGCTCTGCCATCTTCGGTTTGAACATGAAGGTTGCGAGGCGGCACTCCCGGTTCAGATCGATCCCGTACCTGCGCAGCAGTGCGGTGATCGCGTCGGCGCTTTCGAGGCTCGGGACGACGGCGTCCGGACGGAAACCGCTCCGCAGCAGCTCCTCAAGCCGCTCGGGCTCCCGGTCGAAGAAATGCGCTTCGGGGATGGCGATCCCGGCGGCGGCGAAGGTGTCGCGGCAGCCGCGGAAGGTCGTTTCGCGATAGCGCCGGTTCTGTGAGAAAATGATATTCCGGCGGCCGTCGGCAAGCAGGGCTTTCCCGAGTGCGACTCCTTTCCGGCGGCGGTCAAGCTCCACGCCTGCAATTCCGGGAACCGTGGAGTCGGCGGTCAGCACCGGGTAACACGCCTGCAGTTTCTGCAGAAGCGGCACGAGCTTCGGCGAAGGCTCGATGCAGACGAGCATGTCGCACCTGATGCTCCGCAGTTCTTCAAACAGGTCGTTCTCCCGCTCCGAAAACAGCCGGACCTCCTGAATCGTCGCCGGGAGCTTCGCAAGTTCGATGCCGATATGGGAGCGCAGCGTCCAGCGGTAAAACGGCTCGTAGATGATCTTGCCGTCGCCGTCGAGGATCCCGATCAGCGGAGCCTCGAAGCTGTGGCTGCCGGCCCGGGGAACCGCGAACGTGCCGATTCCGTGCCGCGTTTCGAGGAACCCCTCTTCAAGCAGGCACTTCAACTCAAGCTGCGCCGTACTGCGGGCGATCCCGAGCTCCTCCGCCAGGTCTTTGTTCGACGGGAGGCGCACGGCTTCGCCGGAGTGCCGGTAGATCAGGTCCATCACATACCGCCGGACCTGCATGCGGGCGCTGTCGCGCTTTTTGTCGTTTGCCGAGGCCATAAATCATACCTTGTCATTGAAATCGGGCTACCAATCGGGCTTCCGTATGAGATTAATTATACGATAAAAGCAGGGCAATGTCAAGAGGGAATCGAAAAATCTTCGAAAATAATTTTCCGGAAAAAACGGGAAATCCCTGTATCATACAGGAAACCGGAATATTTTTTGCGGAAATCGTCTGAAAATTCCGGTTTCGATCCGGAAAACCGATGCGAATTCCAATCGGGCGGCTATATTAAACGGCAAAGAGCAAATGGGTGTTTCATTATGGGAAGGGTGATGAATGATGGATTTTCAGGAGCGGTTCGCCGCCATCGATCGCCGGGCCGAATGGCTCGAACTGGCCGGGGAGCTGACACCGGAGCTGCACCGTTGGGAGATGCGTCCGCGCGCTCTCGTGGAATGCGTCCGGGATTCCGCCGCGTTCCAGGGGATGCGGATGCGTGGAATTGCGCCGTTCGCCGGGCTCGAACACCGGGCGCTGGCCGCCGGTGAATGCGTGATTGCGGATTTCGGAGAGACCGCTGTCGGCCGCATCCGGCTCGGCCTTGCGGCGGAGGGGCCCAATGACGCGCCGGTCCGGCTGCGGATCACCGCGGCGGAGCTGCCGTACGAGGCCGCCGCCGATTTCTCCGGCTACCGCGGCACGCTGAGCCGGGCGTGGCTGCAGGATGAGGTCGTCACCCTTGACTGGCTGCCCGGAGAGTTCCGGCTGCCGCGCCGTTTTTCGCTGCGTTATCTGAAGATCGAGGTGCTCAGCGTGAACAATGCGCTGCGCATCCGGGATATCGTGCTTGAGGCGGAGTCCGCCGCCGGGCGGGAGCTCCCGCCCGGGCCCGCCCCGGACGGGTTGCTCCGGGCGATCGACGAAACGGGGATCCGCACACTGCGCAACTGCATGCAGACCGTTCTCGAGGACGGTCCGAAACGGGACCGGCGGCTCTGGCTCGGCGACCTGCGGCTCGAAGCGGCGGTCAACGCCGTGAGCTTCCGCCGTCCCGACGTGGTCGAGCGTTCGCTCTATCTGCTTGCGGGATGCAGCAGCGACGAGGGGCGCTGCCCCGGCGCCGTGTATGAGCACCCCGTGCCGCGCTGCGGGAACCATGTGGTCGATTATGCGCTGCTGCTCGCGCCCGTACTGCTCGACCACTGGAACTGGTACGGCCGCTCCGAACCGGCCCGGCGGCTCTATCCGCTCGCGTGCCACCAATATGAGCTTGAGCGCGGGAATTTCGGGGCCGGCGGACTCTATGTCCCGCAGCCGGGGCACTGGGTGTTCATCGACCACCAGCCCGCGCTCGACCGTTCGATGCCGCTCCAGGCGGTCTGCATCTGTTCACTGCGGGCGCTTGCGGAGCTCGGCCGGAGGCTCGGCGACGCCGCCGGTGCGACCCGCTTCGAAGCGGACGCCGAACACCTCCGTCGCGCCGCCCGCGCCGCGATGCTCGACCCGGCGACGATGCTGGTTCACTCCGGCCCGGAGCGGCAGGTCTCCGTCGCGTCTCAGGTCTGGATGATCATCGCGGGTGTCCTCACGCCGGAGGAGGGCAGGCGGAGCCTCGCGTCGCTCGAACAGCGGAAGGACGCGGTTCCGCCGGTCACGCCGTACCTGTACAGCCATCTGCTTGAAGCATACCGCATCTGCGGGGAGAACGCCAAGCTCAAAGCCCTGCTACGGGATTACTGGGGCGGCATGGTGGAGCGTGGCGCGGACACCTTCTGGGAGGTGTATGTTCCGGGCGACGACCTCCATTCCCCCTACGGCGACGCGCTCATTAACAGCGCCTGCCATGCGTGGAGCTGTACGTCAAGCTGCTACCTGCGGGAGGCCGCCGTACAGGAAAAGTAGAGCGTCACCCTCCGGAGAGCGCGCGCGGGATCGCACTGGTGCCGGTACGGAGACGAGCCGGCCACCGGCCGTTATGACGGCGAAAACGCCCAGTGCGGCTTCGTGAACGTCACCGCTCAGGCCGGCCCGTGACGCGCCGCCAGTCGGTATTCTCCGCCGTCTTATAGCTGCCGAGCCTCCACTCCGTGAATGTCACGGAACAGGCGGAGGAGAGGCCCGGCGAAGCGCCTTCCTGTGTCATTCCCCGGAATCCCGGCTTTCTCCGGCGCACCTGAGAACCTGCTTCGCGAACTCTTCAAACGTATCGGCGGTACGGGACTCAGCACCGGGGAGCAGGTTGAAGAAGCAGCCCGGCATCTCCTTCGCCTTCAAATTTTTGGCGATACATGGCGCGCACCCCTTGTCATGCTTCGTCGGGTGCAGGGTGCAGTCCAGGTAGCGGCAGGTGCAGAATTGGCTCAACTGGTTCATCTTGTTCTCCCGGGCCGGTTCTCCGGCCGCTGTTGCGGCGGCCCGGAACGCCGGCCGCCTGTTCACTGGAGTAATATATCGCCCCGACCGCGTGAAATCAATCGCCCCGGCCCGCCGGAGAAGCGGAATATCCGGGGAAAATCGCGATTCGGGCCCGCCGCGCCTTGCAAATGTCCCTCAGTGTCCCTATATTTACTTTGTGAGGAAGGGTGAACCGTGATGATGCTGTTTGTCATATTGCTGATTGTCCCCGGAATCCTGTATTACTGTGCAATCATCATGGCCGTCGCCCGCCTGGCCGGCGGGCCGGAGCGCAGGGTGGCCGCGTGGCTGCTGTGCTCCTGGCTGGCTCCGGCGCTGGCCTGGTGTCTGATGTTGCTTCCACGTACGGCACGCGCTCCAGGCTTCTCCGATACGGTCATCCTGTGTGCAATCACTCTGGCCGTCTGGGGGAGCGGAACGGTCTGGCCGCTGTATATGCTCTGCCGTCACGAAGACAGCCGGTTCCGGCCGTACCGCTTTCAGGCGGGCTGGGGAGTCCTCGCCATGGCGACCCTCGGCTTTCTGTGCGCACTGTATATGCTGATCGGAACTGAAGGAGGGGTGTGACGGTTCCCCGGGCCGTCGGCGTCCGGCGGCTGCGGTTACCGCGCCATCAGCGCGAACACGCCCCAGCCGAGGTATTCGCGCGTATATGCGACATGGCGTCCGGGTTCCGTGGTCAGCAGGGCCCGGACCTCTTCCGCCATGCAGTCGCCGGGATTCTCCTCCAGCCACCGGCGCATGGTGAGCCATTTGGCCGCCTCGTACCGGTCCCAGCCCTCCCGGTCCGCCAGAACCATTTCCACCACATCCCAGCCGAGGCCGCCGAAAGAGACGACAAGCTCCGGAAGCAGGAGAAAGTCGGAGATGGAACCGGCGGAACACCCCCGGGCGATTTCTTCCGTCGGCGGCAGTTTCAGCCAGTAGGGTTCACCGATGAGGATGATTCCACCGGGGCGGAGGCTCTTCGCCAGAAGCCCGACGGTGCCGGCGACTCCCCCGCCGATCCACGTGGCGCCGAGACAGGCTGCCACATCGGCTTTCTCGGCGGCGACATAGCCGGTGGCGTCTGCGTGGATGAACCTGACGCGCTCCGCGGCGCCGAGCTCTTCGGCGCGGTTCCGGGCCTGTTCGGAGAACAGGCTGCTCAGGTCGACGCCGGTACCGGTGATTCCGTAATCCCGCGCCCAGGTGCACAGCATCTCGCCCGAGCCGCTGCCGAGGTCAAGTATGCGGCTTCCCGGTTTCAGGCGCAGCACCGCGCCGAGAGTGGCGAGTTTTTCCGGTGTGAACGGGTTATGGATGCGGTGGGCGCTCTCGGTGATGGTGAAAATACGTGGAATGTCCAAGGTGAAGACTCCTTCTGTCGATTTTATAAATCCGCCGGATGGCGCTGCCTGTTCCGGTGCGTGGCGTATCGCTCCAGGAACCGTTCAATGTGTGCGGTGAAACGAGCGGCGATTTTTCTTTTTTCCGCCGGATCCGCCGATGCGTCGGAGAGGGCCATCAGCAGATAAAACGACGCATGGAACTCAAGCGCGAGCTGCCCGGGGTCATCCCGCTTTAAGGCGCCCTCTTCCATCATCTCCCGGAACAGGTCTTCCATGTAGCTGACCGGGCCGCCCGTCATGATCTGCCGGTACAGGGCCGCCATTTCCGGGTTCCCGTATTGTTCCAGCGCCAGCATCCTGCGGAAATTGCAGGCGAATTCGTCAGCGGTCCAGAAGTGGAACTGCGCCTCAATGAAATCCCGGATCCGGTCCGCCGAGGCGCCGCGGTAAGCCTGCGGCTCCCTGTCGAATGTCTCCTGCGGAACCTCATGACGCCGGGCCCGCTCGATGTCCATCCGGCACATGCGCTTCACGATGCTGTCAAATATATCCCGCTTGTTTTTATAGTGGCGGTACAGTGCTCCCTTGGTCATGCCCAGCTCTCCGGCTATGGTGCTGACGGAGACGCCTTCATAGCCGTATCGCGCAAACAGACGGAGCGCGGTATGCAATATGTTTTCTCTGGTGCCGGTCATCGGAAAATCCGTTCCTGTTGTTGTGAACGATCGTTTACTTCATACTATAGTGAACGATCGTTCACTTGTCAAGTGCCGCCCGGCCGATTTCTCATGAAATTTCCGGATTCCGCCTGGATTCCTCTTGCAAATGCTCGTTTTTGTCTCTATATTCATTCCACGATGGAATTTCCGGGCTTTCTCCGGATTGGGGGCGGGAAACGTTCCCCGGCATGGGAAACACACACCGTTCCGGATCGAAGCGTTTTTTCATTAATATATGGAGATGAGGCTATGGAAATCCGTTTCAGCTATTTGTCCCGGGAGAAGAGAGCGAAACAGACCCTGCGGCTGTACTATTCCGTCCTGAGGCGGATCAGGGAGTTCTATCTGCTGGACCTCGGGTTGATCGGGGCGTGGATTGTCTGGTATTTTTGCGGACGCTCCTGGCTTTCCGGAATCGGCGGTCTGGCCATATTGATTTTCTATTACCGGGGAATCGACCGCATCAGCTTCGCGGCATGGTGGAGGCAGATCCGCAATATGATGCGGCAGATGAAAGCCTTTGAAATCCCGGGAGAATATCTTCTGACCGATGAGTATATCGAGATACGGCGCGGAGAAAATGTGACGAAGCTGACGATCCGGGAGGCCGTGACCGGATTTTATTGCAGAAACGGTGAATTGATTCTGCTCTGCGACAAGCTGTTTGTCTGTGCGTTTTACCGGGAAGCATTTCCGGCCGGCCGGGATTTTGATGAGTTCGCCGCCCTCTTCCGGAACGGAGGCTTCACCGATCACACCCCGTTTCCGTTTCGCCGCGCCCTGCTGCCGTGGGCGCTCGGGGCCGTGTTCGCGGCCGTTGCGATCTGGCGCGAAGTGGCCGGGTGACTCCCGCCGATCCGGTCTGAGCGGGTGGAGGAAACGGCCACGCCGGGGCGACGCGGCCGCGAAGGCGTCTCAGAGCTGGAACCCGTCGCCGGAAATGACCCTCAGCTGGCCGATCGCGCCTTTCAGCGGAGCCGGGGCGATGTGGAACGCGGGCGAAACCGGGCCGAGCTCCGCGGGGGCCGACGCAACCATCTGGCCGTTGATATAGAGCCGCCGCCCTTCCCTGCCGGCCGCATAGGTCATGCGGGTCCAGCGGCCCGGCGGCACGGTCTCGCCGGCGCCGATGACACCGAGCCACTTCTGCCCGTGCCGGATCCGGTGGCGTACCGACGGGCGCCCTTCGGCGTCAAGCCGGAACTCAAGCGTCGGGAACGGCTTGTCCAGATCCCCGCCGGTCAGGATCGTTTTGCCGAAATCCTCCTTCTCCGGGCGGAACCAGTAGTCAACCGCGCCGGAGAGGTCGCGCACGCCGGTTTCCAGGCGCTCTCCGCAGGTCGCTTGTTCCGCTCCCGGCCCGGCCTGCCACGGCCCGGCGGCGGAAGGAGCCGGCAGGAGCACGCCGAGGACTTTCCAGTTTTCCGGCTTCGCGGCTTCCGGAATCAGGTACTCGACCTCCGGGCCCGACACGAGGAGGTCGCCGGGCCGGTAGATGCCGATGCGGCTCTGGCCGGCCATCGTGACGCGGGAGAGCATTCCGAGCTCCGCCGGAATCCGCCATTCGTGCTGTTTTTCATCATCGCTCCAGTGCGCATACCGCTTCTCTCCGGAGGAGGAAACGAATTCGAGCAGGAAGCGGTTCGGATTCTCCTCCGCCCCGATCCGGCGTGAAAACCGGAAACCGGCGAGCACCTTCGCGACCGTCTTGAGGGCGGTTGCCGCCGGTTTCTCCATCAGCAGCGGCGGAGAGGTGAACAACCCGTAATTGTGTTCGCTGTTGGTTGCGTCTCCGCCGTCGTTCCAGAGGTCATAGTAGATGTAAAGATCGATTCCGGCCATGAGCGAAAGCAGCGCCGCGCGCGGCACCCGCAGCGCCTGCCCGTTCTCTCCGTCGTGCTGGGTCGCGCTGAATCCCCACTCGCTGCAGACGATCGGCGGCAGTTCCCGGCCGGGAGCGCGGTATTTCCGCATCAGTTCACGCAGCACGACGACATCGTCGAGTACCTCTTCCGGCCGGTGGCGGCGGTACGGATGAAAGCTCACGGCGTCGACAAAATCGAACAGCCCGGCCTTGAGGCAGGCCTCCATGTACTCCGGGGCGACTCGGTAGGCCGACGGGCCGAGGATCACGGCCTGCGGATCCGCTTCGCGCATCGCCGGGACCGCGGCTTTCACCAGATCCATGTACTCGTCCGGGCTGTTGCCGGGCCAGAAACCGCTGTTGTTCGGCTCGTTCCAGATCTCCCAGACACAATCGTATCCGGCGTAGCGCCGCACCAGCGCCGCGGCATAGGCGGCATAAGCCCGGCGCCCGGCATCGGAGACCACCTTCTGCTCCGGTTCATAAAGCCTGTTCGCGTAGTCGATGATGGCGAGCACGCGGAGGCCGCGCGCTTTCGCATCGTTCATGAGCTTGTCAACCTGCGAGAAGTCGTAGACGCCTTTTTCACGTTCGACGCGGTCCCAGGTGATATCCATCCGGAGCCAGCGCATGCCGAGTGATTTCAGGGCGTCCATGCCGGGCTCATGATCGAAGAAATGGATGTTGACCCCCATCCCCTCCGGCACGGTGCGGTTGCGTTCGAACAGTTCCCGGCCGCGGAAATCGGCGGCCGTCAGCGAGCAGCCCGCGGCAAGGCAGGCCAGAAGCATCGGCAGTTTCATGCAGTTTTCCTCATATGAATTCCTGTTCAATAAAGAGCATATCCCGCGCCGACTGGAATTCGGGCGGTCCGACCCGGTTCCGCAGGCGGCAGGTACGTATTATGAACCGAAGAAGGGGCGATGTCAAGCCGGATCGTACAAAAAGTATCTTATTTTTGAATTTCAAAAGAAAAAAATTTTAATTTTCCTTCTTGATAATATTGCTATATGGTAATATATTATATAGGATATTGAGACAGTGCACGATGAGTCAGCAGTTTGAACGGCATATCGGGGATTTTCCGGGGAGGGGCCCGCCTGGCGGAGCATGTCCGGAGCGGCTCCCCGGCAGCCCCCGCAAAGTGGAAATACAGCGGAGCGATCCCGAAAAATAAGTCGGGAACCCCATGACAACAGGAGATCGAAAATGGAACTTTACGAAACAATCGCAAAACGCCGGACCGTGCGCGATTTTGAAGACAGGCCGATCGATATGGAAATTGTAAAAAGGATCCTCTCTGCGGGCCTGAAAGCACCGACCAACAACCATCTCCGGCAGTGGGAATTTGTCCTTGTCAATGATAAGAAAGAACGTTCGAGAGTCCTTAAGCTGCAGGATATGACCGGCTATGATGAGTGCGAGAAGATGATGGACGGCTTCAGCATGACCGATCCCGATCAGCGGGGCATGTACCATATCGCCATGCCGAAGCAATTTTCAATGCTCTATCGTTCCGGCTGCCTGATTCTGCCGTTTTTCAAGCTTCGGGAGCCTCTGCTTCAGCCGGGCAGCCTGAGTGCCCTGAATGATTTTGCGTCTATGTGGTGCTGCATTGAAAACATACTGCTGGCCGCGGCGTCAGAGGGAATTCAGGGAGTAACCCGTATTCCGATGGACGAAGAGCTGGAACACATCAGAAAAACGATTAATCATCCGGATGATTACGCCATGCCGCGCTATGTCGCATTGGGGTATCCGGACAAAGATGCAAAATTGCCGGTGCAGAAGGAAATTGACGTCGAGAGCAGAATCCATATTGGCCAATGGTGAAGCCGGGGTGCCTCGGAAAGCGCTCCGCCCGGCGATTATTCCGTCTCCCCCGGAAGGGCTCCCGGTGTTCAGCGGCTTTTGAGTCTGCGGCTGCGTCAGGAAAAGTTGAAGGCGCTGCCGCCGTCTCGACAGTGCTCCATGAGGGCGACGAGGTCGGAAGCGTCGAGAAAGTCGTTGGGGAACGGAGAACCGCCCCGGAGATGTTCCAGGAAACGCAGATTTTCCTGGTAGAAGCCCGATTGAAAGGGACGCCAGGCGTAGTCCGGATGTTCCGGCGGCGTCAGGATCTCACGGTGTGCGGAGCTTCCCGCTTCGACGATCAGCCGGCCGCCGCCGTCGGCGGCGTCGCAGGGGAGGTCGAGCGTGACGGTGCGCTTTTCGGAGATCATCGTGTAGCGTTCGAGGTTGACGCCCGCGCTCGGGCAGAAGCCCAGCTGGCAGGCGCTTCCGTCGGCCATCTCGGCGCAGATCATCGTATTGCAGACCCACGGCCGGTCGGGCAGGACGGGCTGCCGGGCGATCGAGCCGCGCCGGTAGGGGGCCTTCAGCAGGAATTTCACGAGGTCGTAGCCGTGTACCATTGTCGTTGAGAAGTCGCGGTCGTAGCGGCTGTCGCGGTAGAAGTCGCAGCGGCAGAAGCGGAACGGCGATTCAGCCTCCCACGCGCCGCGCAGCTCCCCGAAGCGGGTGACGAGCGGAGTGTAGCGGCGATTGTAGGCGACCTGATGCGGAACGGCGGAGCCGTCCGGGCGGCGCGCGGCGGCAAGGAGCGTTTCCAGCTCCGCGAGGTTCAGCGCCGGCGGTTTTTCGCACAGCGCCGGAATACCGCACCGCAGTACGGCCGCCGCCAGCGCGGCGTTCGCTTCGGTGTTGACGGCGATGGTGACGGCGTCGGGACGGCAGCGGTGAAGCATCTCTTCGGCATCGGTCATGGACTCCGCGTAACCGAAGTCGCGGGCGTAGGCCGCGGCGCGTTCCGCGTCCCGGTCCACGGCGCAGACGAGTTCGACGTCGGGGGACTCCCCGGCGAGCCTTTTCCAGCTGGGTCCGTGCACACAGCGCGCCATGTTGCCGGTGCCGATCGCGGCGATGCGGAATTTCTTCATAACGGAGCCTCCTTTGATTTGGGCTGTTCGCCGGCGGCTTCGGGGGCACGGTAGCCGCCGTCCCCGCCGAATTGCCGGTAGACGCGGTGCGCCTGCAGCAGCATGTGGATTCCGGCGACGGACAGGAGCCCGCCGAGCAGCAGCGTGTATTCATAACGGTTCCCGATCAGGTCGAGAAACTTGCCGACGATCGGGGTCATGATCATCCAGCTGAACGAGAGCAGCAGCCACATCGCCGAATTGAACTGGGCGAAGCGGGCTCGCGGGAAGAGCCTCGGACCGTAGGAGGCGGTCAGCGTCAGCAGGCTGCCGGTGAGGACTCCGTGCATGATGAAGACGATTGCGAACGAAATTTTTCCGCTCACGAGGAAGAAGCCCGCGAAGCAGAGGAGCCCGTACAGCACGAGTGTCGCGATTCCCGTCCGGATCGGGTGATACCAGTCGGAGAGGAGCCCGAGCAGGTAGCTCAGGAAGAACGAGATGATATAGGTGCAGGCGAGGTATTTCCCGTACGCTCCCATCGAGATGTCCAGGCTTTTCGCGTAGAAGATGCCGTAGGCGTTCAGCGGAATGTTCGCGAGCATCGCGACCGGCAGCGCGAAAAGCAGGATGCGGCACGGCTTCAGGGAGAAGCACTCACGCGCGTAGATCCGCATGATGACGAAGGGGTTCGCCGAGCTCCGGTCCCCCGGATCGACCGGCGGGTACTCCCCTTCCTTCACATTCAGCAGGAGCATGGAGAATCCGGCCGCGTAAAGGACGGCCAGCCCGAGGAAGATCGGCATGGAATACGCTTCGGCGTACTCCATGAGGCAGTAGTTGAAAAGCACGCCGGCCCCGAGGCTGATCGCCCGGAAGAGCCCGAAGAAACGCCCGAGGAATTCGCGCGGCACGACGTCGTTGACCAGCGCCGTGAAGAGTACGCTGGCCAGCGTGTTTCCGAAGTCGAACATGATCCAGAAGAGCCCGAACCACAGCAGCGAGGCGGTGTGGCGGGAAAGCCCCTCCGCGCCGGGGAGTCCGCACAGCCACTCGGCCAGCTTCGGCGTCACGCCGAGCCCCGCGAGGCCGCAGACGATGATCGGCACGGTGAATGCCAGGAACGGAATCCGCCGCCCGAACCGGCCGCGGTGACGGTCGGAGTAGTAGCTGACGATCGGTCCGAGGATCACGTTCGTGAAGTTCGGGAACGAGAGGATCAGGAGCCCGTAGACGAAGTCCGAAACGCCGAACGACTTGACCATCAGCGTCGCGACGTTCCCCACCGCCCGGTCCTTCATGGACCAGGCGAAGTCCCCCCAGAGCAGCCAGAAAAAGAGTGCGGCGAGCGCCCCTGTTCCATAAGTCAGCGTGCCGATGGTCCAATATCTCTTCGTCATCGCCCGCTCCTCATTCGGCATCCGGGAGCGGGAGCAGCCGGACCTTCACGGACAGGCTTCCCTGCCGGGCCGGCTTTTCGATGCAGATCCGGCTCTGTTCACCCTGTGCGAGCGGCAGTTTCTCCACATTGACCGTGCAGCCCTCCGGAGCGTGCAGCCGCACGATGCCGCGCCTGCCGCGGATCGTTGCAATGCTGCCGTCTGCCGTCACGGGCAGCACGGTCTGCCAGAGGAAACGCACCCCTTCGCCGCGCTTCAATTCATAGGTGTCGGTGATGATGAGTTCGTCCGGGGATTCCGAGACGAAGCTGCGTTTCCAGCTTCTGAAATAGTCCGGCCACGCGGCGCCCGGCTCGATTGCGGCCCGGAAGCTGCGGGCGTCGCCGGAGGCCTCGACCGGGATGTTCACAGGGCAGGGGTTTTTCGGCGCCGGCCGCTCCGGGACGCCGGCCGGCAGGAGCATGTTGTGCCGCTCCGCCCGGCGCAGCTCGTGGACGAGCGGATTGCTGTAGTCGCAGCTTCCCGGATCCATGGCGAAGACCTGCCCCGCGTATTCGAGCACGAAGCTGCCCTTGTCCTCGTGGTTGTGCCCGGCGCGGGGAACGTTGCCGAACACCGCGAGCTTGACGGTTTCGCCGTTCAGCCGGCGCGTCGAAGCGGCGAGGTTCATCGCGGGGAGGCGGACCAGCGGGGGAGACGGATCGCTTTCCCGCGGCAGCGCGAGCGCGATCCGCCACGCGAGTGCCGCGTCGAGCATGTTCGGGACGGAGGAGGCGGGCTTCAGCGTCGGCCACTCACGGTTGTTGCGGAAGTTCTTGCGCACCATGCGGGTCCACGGGCCGCGCGGATTGATCTCCGCCATGACCGCTTCGGAGATCAGCTCATGCGCCCCGTTGAAGTCCACGCCGTCGGCGAACGAAATGACCTCCTGCCGGTCGGCGGTGGAGGAGAGAGCCTCGCCGAAATCGTCGCATCTGCGCATGACCGGCGGAATGACTTCCGCGAGCGGTTTCCCGGTCAGGCGGCTGTAGAAGCTGAGCGCGAGCCCCGCGTCGCGGCCGACGCAGCGGAAGTAGGTGGGGCCCTCCGCATAGCCGCCGTCGGCGAGGATCGTGCGGTTCAGATTGTCGTGGATCTCCTTCAGCGCCTGCTCCCGGTAGGGCCTGAGCCGTTCAGGGGAGGTCCCGGAGTTCCCCCACTCTTTCTCCAGCACCGCCAGCGCGAGCATGCGCCCGGAAGAGAACCATGAGAGCTGGTTGCAGTCGAAGATGTAGTCCCATCTCCAGGTCACATACTGGATCGAGCCGACGCCCTCCTGCGCGAGTTTCCGCAGCGCGAGGGTTTTCGCATGCGGGGTCAGGAACTCCCCCGCGAGGTCGAGCAGCGCGGCGACTTCGAGACTGCAGAGGCTCTGGACGAATGCCCGGTGCTCGAACGTCGAACCGGGAAAGCGGCAGAGGAACGCATCGTCCCAGTTGCGGCAGAGCGTGATCGCCATGGCGTAGCGGGCGGCGAGCCGCAGCAGCTCCGGGTCGCGGTTCAGATGGCCCGCGACGGCGGCGTTCAGCCCGTGGTTCAGCAGGCGCTTCCCGAAGTCGCGGACCCGGCAGTAGCGTGTGTCGCCGAAGAAGTTCACATAGTCGTTCACCAGCGTTTCCGGGCGGAGTTTCGCAGCCTCCGCGCCGCAGGCGAGAAAGGGAGATTTCCCGTCGCGTTTCAGGAGCCGCGCATGTTCGGCGCGCAGCAGTTCGAGTTCCTCTTCATTGAACAGCAGGCCGTAGGCGGGGCGGAACGACGGTTTGAACTCTTTTCCCTTCAGATATTTGTCGAGGTTCACAGGATGGGTGGAGCTGTTCTGCAGCATCTCTTCGAGCAGGCGGCTGTTCTGCAGCCCGATCCAGCTGATCCAGCCGGTTCCGGGGCGGGCGGCGCGGAGGTCGAGCGTCAGGGAAGTCACCTTCGAGGCGCCGTCGAGGGGCAGTTCGAGCTCCTGTTTGCGCGCGCCGAAGGGCTGCGATTCCACGCGGCGGGGGCCGCGGTCCGTCTCCGCCGTCAGGATAACCCGGGCGTCGGAGGAGAACGCCGCGCAGAGGATCAGCCGGTCGAAGCCGGAGACGTCGAGCTCGCCCTCGCGCCGCAGAGTGAACGCGCGCCCTTCGGGGGAGGGGGCCGCCCACGAAAGCGAGACCGTGTCCCACTCCTGCCGGACTTTTGCGTCGGAGGCCTGCGCGTCGAGCCGCCACTGGTCGAGCTCGCTGAGCTCGCCGTCCCAGAACGGTTCGAACACCGCCTCCGCCGGATTGAACCGCACGGCCTGCCAGGGGCGGAGAGGGGCCGCGCAAAGCGGCGCCGCCAGAAGAAGCGCCGCGAAAAGGGTGGAGAGATGCGTTTTCATGATTCTACCTCAATCGGGGATGATATTCGTCACGTTGTCGATCCGGGTGAACAGGTTCGGGAACGGCGCGTTGGAGGCGACCCGGAACTCTCCCTGCGCATACGGATTCGAGAAGCTTGTATATGCTTCGTCCGCGGCGCAGTTCGTCCGCAGGCCCTGTACATGCCCGTCCACCATCAGTACGCGGCAGAGCCCGGAGTGGCGGCTGCTCGGCAGGCCGTAGTAATTGTCCTCGTTGTAGGAGCGCAGCAGGAGAAAGTACCCCTCCTGCCGTTTCGACGGGGTGTTGACCACGGTTTCGCACATCCACATGCGCGAGGAGGGGCTGTAGATCTTCCCCATTTTCGGGAACGAAACCACGAGGTTGTCGCCGGAACCCTTCTGGGTCCCCATTGCGCTGTTGACGCCGTAGAAGGGGCGGTCCATCGCATACGCGCGGCCGACGCCGCGCATCTGGGTCGGGCTGCAATCTTTCATGAACCGCGCTTCATCGGAGAAAGCAGCTTTGCTGAGGCTCTCGGCCGCGGCGGTCGAGGAGGGGCACCAGAGGACGTTGCCGCGCAGCCCCACCGTCGCCCCCATCAGGTTCACCCAGGTCGGAGGATAGGCGGCGCCGCCGAATGACTGGCGGGCGTTCGGAAGCCGGTCGTCGAAGCTCGAGGCGTAGAGCCCGGTGTAGTTGCCCAGTGTCTTGAGATTACTCGTGCAGGTCGTGGAGCGCGCCGACTCCCGGGCCCGGTTCAGGGCCGGCAGCAGCATGCCGGCCAGGATGGCGATAATTGCAATCACGACGAGGAGTTCGATCAGGGTGAAACGGATTCTCTGCATGGTTACCTTTGTCCTGTTATTGCTGGGTTGGGGTTGTTCGGCACCGTTGTTCTGCTTTTTCATTTTTATTTTCATTCTGTTCCGGGCGTCGTCTTTCACGGGGGGACTCCCTGACCAGCTGCGGAATCATCTTGATCCGCAGCGGCAGGTCGTCCGGGGCGGAGAGCCGGTGCAGCAGCTGCTGCGCTCCGAGCCGGCCGATGTCCTCCGCCCGGATGTCGATCACGACGGGGCGGTTCTGCAGCGTGTTGATCCGGAACGACTCGTTGTTGCAGGAGATGAAGCGGATGTCGCGGCCGGGCAGGATCTCATCCGACAGCAGCACGGGATACGCGAGCAGCGTGGAGTCGTCCGCGGGGGAGAAGAAGAGCAGCGGCGGCGGCACGTGCGCGAAGATATCCTCGAAATAACGCCGCATCTCCCCGGGGTCGTCGAGCACCGCGTGCGAGAGCCGTTCCGGCGTGTAGATCTCTTTGCCGTGCTTCTGCACGATCATCCGGAAGAGCTCGGTGCGCTCCTCGAAGATCGGTTCGCTGAAGTTGAAGAAGGAGACACGCGGAATTTTATGCTCCAGGCAGCATTGGGCCACGAGGATTCCGATTTCCCTGTTGTCGTAGGTGATCTGGTCCACCGCATCGCAGACCGGGAGCCCCATCAGGACGACTTCCGGCAGCTGTCCGTGCGCCTGCGACCTGCCGACCGACAGGAGCCCGATGACCTCTTTGCTGTAGACCGGGGTTCCGAAGCTCTGGACGGTCAGGTCGATGCCGTGACTGCGCAGTACGCGCTCGGCGCCGTGCAGGACCTTCGCATAGATTGAGTGGATGGCCTCCTCGATCCGCGGCAGCTGAAAGACCACACGTCCGCGCGTCTCCGGCCGTGTCGTCTCGTAGAGCGAAGGGCGGCCGACGCCGCGGCGGCGGTACTGCAGCTTTTTAACCGCGTCGAGCACACGGTGCCGGGCCGCCGGCGAAATGCACTCTTTATTGTTCAACACCATTGAAACGGTCGCCTGCGAAACCTCCGCCAGCGCGGCGACGTCGCGGATGCTTGCCGGACGCTCCAGGCCGCTGTATTTCTTCGTTGCTTTGCTCATTCGGACACACTCACCGGTTCAGGCCGTCATTGCCGGTTCCGAACCGGATTTCCCCGATTTCGGCGGAAAGGCCGCGTTTCATGCCGTCGCCGCCGATCCGGATATCACTTTCTCCCCAGACCACCGGCTTCTCCGGTTTGGCGGAAGCGACTTCGCGGCCGTCGACCAGCAGCGCTGCGGTGCCGTCCGGGTCGAAACGGAAGCCGGTTCGGAGCACGCTCCGCAGCGGCAGGGGGTCAGGGGAGACGAGTTCCACTGCTGACCGGTATTTTTTTGCTTTACCGTCATAGTGCCAGGCTGTGAAGAAAAGGTGGCAGCGCCCGCCCTTCGGAGCGAGATAGAATTGCCACATGGTCTGTTTGTTGCGGCGGAAGAAGAGTACGCCGACGCCGTCCGTCCGGTCGATCCGGAGCGTGCAGGAGCCGGAGAAGCTCCGCGGATTGCCGATCCCCGTAACTTCGATGAACGGTGTATTTTCTCCGCCGGCGGCGCGGCCGAAATCCAGACTTGCGGCACCGGCGAGTGCGGCTCCGGCGGGGACGCTTCCGTGCAGGACGGCCGTTGCTCCTCCGGCGATCCGGTTTGCGACCGCAGCGCCGTTGTCCCCGATTTGCAGGTCAACCAGCGTTTCCGCATATGATGAAAGCAACATGCAGGCCGCTGCCGCTCCCGTCAGAATCTGTTTCCGTCGCGTCATTGCCGTTCCGGCTCCTTTCCGGCGGCCTGGTCTCCGCCGTTTGTGAACATATTTGCTTTTTTTGTTATATTTATTATATTCGAGAACGGCGGCAAAAGCAAAAATGTTTAATTGAATATTTCTGCAACTGTCCATTTCCACGCTGAAAAATTGTTTGATTTTTTCACTGAACATTATTGCGGAAGCGGCAGAAAAATTTCAATGAGGGCAACCCGGATTCCCGGCTGTGAACTCCGGGACGCCGCCTGTCCGGCAAGTGGGAACCGGCCGGCAGTTTTTCAGCAGCCCGGATTTGAAAGGATTCGTTTTCCGCAGAGAAATGATTTGTAATTCTCCGGAGGCGGGATATTTTATAAAGAACGTCCCGCATGAAAATACCGATGTACGGAGGGCAGAAACAGACCTGCTTCGAAACCAGCATGGAACTGACGAAACCCGCCGTCATCCCCTGATACCGAAGGAATCAATCATATGCGTCTTTTTCTGCTGTCCCTTCTCGCAGTCTTCGCCCTCTTTCGAGCCGCCGCCGGAAATACCGGAGACGACCTGCGCGCCCTCTTCGCCGGAGCTGCCGCGGGGAAACCCGTTACGGCGGTCGCGCTCGGGGGATCGATCACCCAGGGCGGCAGGGCCTGGGTCGATCCATGGCTGAAAGAGGCGTTCCCGAATTCCCGGGTCAGCATCTTCAACGCAGGGATCAGCGGAACCGGCTGCCATCTGGGGATTTTCCGGCTCGAACGCGACGTCATCGCCCTGCAACCCGATCTTGTGCTGATCGAATACGCCGTGAACGACGGCGGCCTCTCCGACGAAGACGCCGTCCGTTATCTGGAAAGCCTGGTCGTCAGGCTCAAGCAGATGCCCCATCCGCCCGCCATCGTCTTCATTGAAACGGCGGCGCGTCAGGGGTCGGTCCGTTACCGCCATGAAAAAGTGGCCGCCCACTACAATCTGGTCAACATCGATCTGCAGGTCAAATTGGATGAGTACCTGAAAAAGACCGGGACTCCCTGGGAAGAGCTGATGAACGATGAGGTTCACCCCAACGCGGCCGGCTACCGCCTCTACTGGAACTGGATCGCCGAAGCGCTCGCGCCGTACCTGCCGCAGAAAGGCGCCTCGGTTCCGGAGCCCGCCCCTCTGCCGAAACCGTTGAGCGCCAAGCCGTTGATTCTCGATGGGAAGATGATTCCGCTGGCCGGGCTCTCCGCGACGGGCTGGAAGGGAGAGTCGACGCTCTCCGCCTGGTATGACAGGGTGTTTCTCGGTACGCTCAACAGTACCCGGACGCCGGCGCCGCTCGAACTCTATGCGCGCGGAACGGAGCTGGGGCTTTTCTACATTCTCGACCGGAACGCCGGAAGCTTCCGGACCAGTGTGGACGGCCGCACCTTTGCTCACATTGACTGTGATATCCGCAACGGCTACGGCTACCAGTTGTTCGGCAAAGAGCTGGAACCCAGGCTGCATAAACTGCTTATCCGGCCCCTCTCCGACAAACCGGTGAAGCTGGGCTATCTGCTGGTGGCGGGCGACACCGCCGCCGCCGCCGCCCTGGCTTCGCAGGGACCGGTGGACGATAAGCTGCTGGCCAATTTCAAGTGGACTCCGGTTCCGGCATCCGGCTGGCAGTGGGCCGGACCTTTCGGCGGTGAAACCGTCGCCTGGCCGAGCCCGGATTTCCAGACGCCATTCGCCCCTGAAACGGCGGAGAAGGTCGAGTGGAAAGAGGTTCCCCCGGCCGGCGGAGAAACCATCGACTTCGGCAAACTGACCGGCAAACACGACCGCGGCGTCTGTTACGCCAAAACCACACTGAACAGCAAAGGGGGCAAACTCCTCCTCGGGATCAAGGCCGACTACTTCGCCAAGCTCTGGATCAACGGCAAACTGGTTGCGACCCTGGACGGCCCCCACGGCGGGGCGTCGCATCCGGTCTGCGTCCGGGCGGAACTCAATCCGGGAGACAATGAAATCATCGCCAAAATTCACTCCGGCAGCCAGGGATTCGCTTTCGGGCTCCTCCTTGAGGATGATCTCGCGCAGACTCTCTCCGACGAGGTGGTTTTTCAATAGGTCTGCTCCGCGTCGCGTCGACCGGCCCGAAAAATCAGTTGCCGGCTTTTCCGCCGGAAGGTTCTTTCCTGCGGGACTTTTTTTATCCCATCAGGTCAGGAAAACCACCGGCTCCGCCGGTGAGCTGGAAAGAATCGTCTTGTCCTTTCCGGCAAAGACCGTCGGAAGCTGCTTCGGCCAAAGCCCCGAGGGTTCGTCATTTTTAACTGCCATTCTTAAATGACGTTAAGAAGTTGCCTTTCAATGTGTCAGGAGGGATGCAGCTTTTGCAAATCGAAAAAAGCAACGCTTTCTGGAGCAAAACCGGATTCATGATCAGCATAATATTGACTTTTTCTTGAAAACGCTCCAGGCCGACTGAAATTCCACAGCGAGGGCATCTCCGAAACTTTTCCCGACACGGGGGGGACGAAAGTCTCTCTGTATTGCCTCGGCTTCAATCCCTTCATTGTGGCAAAGCCAAACGATATCGAGCATAAGGGCGACCATCCATCAATACGGTGTTTTCCCGGATAAATCGGATGTCGAGTTATTTTCTGGAACAATGTCGCGAAAACAGCTTTACTCGTCCCAAACGATTTTGGCGGCAATACCAAAGCCCGATCCGGTTCGCCATTTTCTTCAACCGGCGAATCGACCGTCGATTACAATTGCGTAAGGGCCGTGCTGACATTTTTACCAATGAGTTTCTTTCGACTCAACCCTGGCCTTTATCGGTCAATTCAGTCGTCCGAGGCGTCAATTCCGTGTCGGCAGCAAAACCTAAGGTTTGACATAAGCGTATCCCGTTTGCTGCAGATTGACCAGTTCGACAATGCCGATTGGAACGATGGAACAGCCGTTGACCACCTCCGAATCCTCGATCTCGTTTGTCTGCAGCGCATGCCGGCAAAGCCGAACGGACACTCCCTTGTTTTGCAGAAGTAAATGAATTTTCTCCGCAAACTCCGAATTGTCGCGCCGGAAAAACTGAACCGCCGGGCCATTGGACAATATGACAATATGACACTCCCGGTCCGGTTGTTCCGCCAGAGAGTGTTCCACATATCCCAGCGCGTAGCGCAACCCTTCCGCTTCCAGCCGGTTGACGTGAATCACCAGATCATAGTTCATCATATGCCTCTTCATTTTCCGGATTTGACCGCTTCTTTCATTTCCCCTTCTGCCTCTGCAGTTAAGATACAGCGGAAATGAAAAAAATCAATTCGGCAGAAGCGGATCATTCCCGGCCGGGGAGCCGTTTTTCCGGTTGTTTTATTCCATGGCCGGCCGTCCGGCAAAGCGTGGCAGGGTTTTCTGCAGAGTCTCCAGGGTGAGCGGCTTGAGCAGGATATCCTGGAATTCTTCGGCCTGTTCTCCGAGAATCTGCGCATCGGCGGTCACCGCAACCACCGGAATACTGCCGGTTTCCGGGACGGCGCGAATCTGCCGGGCCAACTCCATGCCGTTCATGCCCGGCATCCACAAATCAGTCAGTACCAAGTCGAAACCGTTATCCCGCTTCAATAAGTCGAGCGCTTCCGGCGCCGATCCGGCGCAGACGCAATTAATATGAAGTTTGCGCAGCATCGCCTGCAGAACTTTGAGATTCATCGGCACGTCGTCCACCAGCAGAACCCGCCGCGGGACCGGCAAAGCTTCGCCTCCCGCCTCCGAATCTGCGGCAGGAACCGTTGCCGGCAGATCGAACCGGATGTTCTGCAATTTCACCGTGAAAGCGCTGCCTTCGCCGGGAGTGCTGGCCACTTCAATGGTGCCGCCCATCCGTTGGGCCAGCCGCATGGAAATCGGCAGCCCCAGGCCGGAGCCTTCGTAGACCCGGTTCCCCCGGGTATTCTCCGCCTGATAGAACGGATCAAAGACCTGATCGGCCTGTTCCCGGGACATGCCGATACCGGAGTCACGCACCAGAATGCACAGCTCCCCGGTTTCGCCTTGCGTGCCGGGCGTGAAAACGACCCGGACGAGTACGCCGCCGTGATGCGTGAACTTGATCGCGTTGCCGATCAGGTTGAGCAGAATCTGCCGGAGCCGCAGATGATCCGCATAGACAAACTGCGGAGTGCTGATCCGCTCCAGTGTCAGGTCGAGGCCCTTTTGGGTTGCTTTCAATTGGAATATGGAGATCATCTCCTGCAAAAGCTGAATCAGATCGGTTCGGACCGGCACAATGTTCATCTGCTCGGCCTCCAGTTTGGAAAGGTCCAGCACATCGTTGATCAGATTCAGCAGCGCCGAACCGGCACAGTTGATGGAACGCAGGTATTCCTGTTTTTCCTCCTGATCGACATTTTCCGCCAACAGGAGTTCGGAAAAGCCGATCACCGCATTCAAGGGAGTACGCAGCTCGTGGCTCATGATCGCCAGAAAATAGCTCTTGGCGCGATCTGCGGACAACGCCTGCTCCATGGCCACTCGAAGCTGCTCCTTCTGGCTGTACAGCTCGGTGACATCCACCAGCGTTACCAGCAGATTCACCAGCTTTCCGGCGGCTACCAGCGGAGACGCACTCAGCAGGTAATCCTTGTCGAGCAGCTTCGTGTGGACGGAATACTCCTGAAGGTTATCGCGGCACAGCAAAACCGGGTGACCGGGCGGCAATGCCGGTTGACCGGAGAGAATTTCGGCCAGCGGCACAGCACTGACCCCGGCTTCGGAAAGCCCGGTCAATTCCAGAACGGCATTGTTGACCCGGACCGGTTTCAGTTCGGGGTCAAGCAGCAGCATCGGAATCTTGATGGAGTCGATGATCAGCCGCTTTTCATTTTCACTGCGGTCGAGTTCGGCGCGATTATTGCGCCGTTCGAGGAGAATTTCCACGATATGCGCGGCGGAGTTCAGCAGGAATTTCTCCTGTTCCGTCAAAGGGCCGCGCGGTTCGGAGTAGGAAAATTCCATGTATCCCCAGAATTTTCCGTCCAGCCGGATTCCGGTTCCATAGATTGCTCCGATGCCGAAGACAGGCATATACTGCGCCCTTTGGCCTTGAATCCTCGCTGCTTCTTCCGTGCCGGTTTCCGGCACTTCGAAGATTTCGTGATTGCACACCAGCTTAAACCAGGGCGCGTCGGCATCAATCGGCAACGCCGGAATTTCACTCTTCTGATATTCAACCTTCCACTGTTCGGCAATCGGAATATCGATGCCCTGCTCGAAATCAGTATGGAAAATGTAACTGGTCGTGGCGTCGAGGTGGGCGATGATGGAGTGCAGGATCTCCTGCAGCGCCTCGCCGTCATCTGCCTGCAGCGTGACTTTTTCCAGAACCGATTTGATCACGCGCTCCCGGTCTGAGTAAAGTTTCAAATCATCCAGCAGTTTCTTCTGTTCCTCCTCCAGGCGGACCTGCTGCGTGACGTCAACCCCGATTCCGATCAGGAGCCGGGTTCCGTCCGACTGTGTCAGTGTATTCTTGCTCATTTGAACGGAGAGCTGTTGCCCGTCAACATTCATGATGCGCTCGCGAATATTCCGTTTTTCTCCCGAATCAATGACTGCCCGGTCGTCCGCGTTGAATTTGCCGGGGGCGCTTGCATCGTGCGAATAGATATCCCGGTCGTGCCGGCCTGGAATCCGATTGCTGTCGATACCGATCATATTGCCATACTGTCGGTTGCACATCAGATAACGGAAGTCGTCGTCGGCATTCTTGACGAAGAAGCAGCCCGGCAGATTGTCCAGGATGTTCTTCAACAATTGCAGATTGTCGCGCATCCGCAGTTCGCTCTCCCGGCTGTGCGTGATGTCCTGAATCACGCCGAAATATTCCCGCCGGCCGGAAATTTCATCGACCGATTTTACCGCCCGAAGCTCGAAATAGCGTTTCGGCGTACCAGCCGAATACGACATGGTGAGCGTTTCAATTTCATCCGACATGAGTTTCCGCCAGCCTGTGAGAAAATTCTCCAGGTCTTCCGGGGTTATCCACTCCGAAGGCGGAACGGGTACGGCATTTCGCCGGGGCCAATACGTGTCGTGAGCAGCCAGAGTAACCCCGTTGTCGCCTGAATAACGGAAATAGCCGATATCGGCAATCTCTTCAACTGTTTTCAGAATAGCGTTGTTCATCCGCAAGCGGTCGCGCTTTTCGTAATCATCGGTCACATCGCGGAATACCAGCACACCGCCGGTTATTTGGCCGGCTTCGTTTCGGATCGGAGACGCGCAATCGGCGATATGGCGCCGGTTGCCGTCTTTGGCGATCAGATCGGTATGGTTCGCCAATTCCACGGTCTGACCGGTGGCGAGTGCTCTTTTCAGCGGTGAAGCGACCGGTTTTTTATCGATGTAACTGATGATGTTGAAAATTTCCTCCAGCTTCATGCCGACAGCCTCCTCCGGCGGATAGCCGGTCAAGGCGGCCGCCACCGGATTCAGCAGCGTCACTCTTTCCTCTCGGTCGGTGGCGATCACGCCGTCGCCGATGGAATCCAGCGTCAACCGGAAATGCTCGGCCAGGCGGGCGGTTTCCCGTTGCGCCCGGTGCAATTCGCTCACATCGCGGGAAATGCACATCACGATTTCGGTGTGGAACGGATTGTCGTCAGAAAGCCGCAGAAACTCATCGTGCCGGAATTGGCCCATCATCTCAAAGTTCAAAAAGACTTTTTTCCCGCAGTCAAACGCTTTGCCGACCATCGCCCGGACCTTGTCCCGCACCTCCGGAGACGGAACCTGATTGAGATGAGTCAGCGATGCTTCCACCATCCCCGGAACCGGATCGGGAACATGTGAAAACAAAATCCGCTTTTTCCGGTCGAAAATGAAAATCCGCAACGGCAGATTGCGGAACAGCATGGTCATCTTTTTCTGTTCCCGCCGCCGGTAAAGCAGCGCGGCGATAAAACCGGCAAGAGTCAAAAACAGGATACCGCTTCCGGTCGCCAGTTCAATTCGGTAACGGGTCAGGAAATCAGGCGGTATATTTTGGATTTCAGTTCCTTCCGGAATCCGATCGGCGGGAATGCTGAATTGCTGAATGGCCCGGTAATTGAGCATCGAGTGAAGCCGGGCCTTGGCATACGGAATCTCCGATGCTTTTTCACCATTCAGAATCCGGATCGCGGTCTGAGCGGTCAGCTTGCCCTGATCCCGGCCCACCGCTGTCCTCCCGCCATCACTGCCTATGTCCATATACGAGTCATAGCGGCCGAGAATCATTCCGGGAAAAATGCTTTTGATTTCCGGCAGAACCGTATAGCTGTTTGCCGGATTATCCTCCTTGGACGAGGCCCAGGAGTGGAACGCCAGCAACGTATGCGGCGGCAACGCTTTGATTTGCTCCAGGAGTTCAGCGGTGGTGAATTCCGTCCCGCTGATGATGGTGATTTCCCGATCCAGCGCCTCATGATGCGCCATCAGCAGTTCCCGCTGACGCCGCCCGTCGGCGGTCGCGTCGATCACCAGAGCGACCTTCGCCGTATCCGGCAGCAGATGCAAACCCATCTGAATGGTTCCGATCGGGTCGAACGGCGCCAGTACCGCCGTCATGTTCAATTTTTGCCGCAGCCTGTCAGCCGGATTGCCATGATAGCTTTCCAACAGCAGCGGAGTTTCCGCCGGGAGCTTGACCTGTCCGCCAAGAAACAGATCCGCCGCATCGTTGTTGTAGACCACAATCAGATCGTAAGTCCTCGTGTCCAGCTTCAACTGGAGCGCCTCGATATCGGCCGCCGACGGAGTGATGCCCGGCTGAAACCGGATGCTGAATGAGAAAATCTCATAATTGACCAGAAGACCGGCTTTATTCAAGGTGTTCTGAAAGCTCTTGACGGAATTCTCCGTCCAGGCGTCAAGCGGCGAACAGGATTCCACCAGCAGAATCCGTTTTACGTCACCCGCGGCCTGCAAAGATGTTGCGGGAATAAATAACAATAACAACATCAACGGAAAGAATAGATGAAACCTGCACAATGAAGGGGAATTACGCTTCATGGACTGCTCCCGGGGTTGAAACGCTGAAGGATGAAAAAAAGAGAACAGCGTCTCCCGGAAAAAAGCGGATACACTGGCCGGCACGGATTTTTGTGGAAGAATTAAGAGTGAAAAGCGGAGAACATGGTGCGCAACCGATTTGTTTTTCATTTGATGTGGTCTTGTTTCCGCTGTTGCATATGAGCAACGGTTCCGCATCAAATATTCCTTGTTTTCAACTGGTTACGATTGCGTGTGTTATTATGTTTCCCAAGATTTTTCTATGGCGCTGTATATTTGGTATTATATCACACTCGCTTCGCCCTGTCAAGAAAACAGCCTGCCTATTTTTTGTTTTTTTGGAGGAACCGTTTGCATTATCCCGGAATGTCTGTATCTTAAAAGCCAAAGAAAATGATCGCCTGAGAGGAGAAAAGACGATGAACATCCGGGAATTTGCCGCGCTTTGCGGCGTGGCCCACTCCACCGTTTCCCGGGTTATGAATCTTTCCCAAAAAGATTCCCGGACCAGCAGGGCAACCTATGACCGCATCCGGGCCAAAGCCGCGGAAGTCGGCTTCCGGGTCAATTATCATGCCAAGGTGCTTCACTCCAGGAAATCCAACTGTTTCGGGTTCATCGTCGGCAGTTGGATGCCGATGCTCACGGAGCCGTTGCTTTTCGGAATTTCCCGCACCTTGAATCCGAAAGGGAAAAATCTCGCCATTTATCCGTGCGACACGACTTACAAGGCCGAAGCGGAAGCCTTCGACCGGATGATGTACTATGGCGTCGATGCGATTCTGTACATTTCGTCGCTTCAGAAGGGACTCGACTATTCGACCGCGCACATTCGGAAAGTGTTGGAGACATATCCGGAATATCCGCCGGTGGTAACGCTGTATGGGGGAACAAACATTCCCGGTTTTTATCAACTCCGCTTTCGGGATTACGAGCTCGGCAAACAGGCGGCAGTGCGGCAGCTGGCGTGCGGCTGCCGCAAATTCGGAATTTTCATCCCGCTTTATTCGACCTATATGAGCCGACGGCAGGTACGGGGCTACCGGGATACGCTGCTCAAAAACGGTATCCCTTCCGAAGATATCCGGGAAGTGTCGTTCTGGCCTGCGGAAGTCAATGACGGGGTCTATTCCCGGCTCAAGGACGTGGACGGCATCTGGTGCAGTCATTATTACATGCTGCTCTGCTATGCCCGGCCTCTGCTCGCCCAATTCAAAGACGGGAAAAAACTTCATGTCGACACCATGTGCGGAGTTGAAACAGACGCGCTGTTCGACGGTCTGCAGCCCTGCGGTGAATCCGTGAAAGCGCCGGATGGCTTTCATCACTGGTTCGGCAGCATGATGCTTCACAAGTATAATTTGCAGGATATCGGCGCCGCGGGGGCTGATATCGCCCTCCGGCTTTTACAGCCTGAACCCGACAGCGTCCCGATGGTCACTCATGTCGATCTGACATCGGTTCTGTTTTCCTGAAAACAGACCGGCAAATTGACCGGATCGGATACGCCCGGGTTACAACCTTCTCCATAAATTCCAGAAACGTGTGGCGGAGTTTTTAAATCCGCTTTTTATTGATATTGAAACTTTTTTATGCTGTACGAAGAAACACATCCCGGAATAGGAATGAAAGAGTTCAAAGGACGGTTGCATGATGCGATTCAGATTGGCATATGACTGTTGCGGCAGGCCGATTTGGGTTGTGGGAACAGTTCTTTTCGGTTGGCGCGGTTGCTGTACTTGCATGGAGGGACGTAATTCGGCCCCCTTTGTGGAACTGTCTGAGAATATTATCCCGGCAATTTCCCATCCCGCCCAAACAAAGGACCATGAGTTGTTACTTGCGGCCGCAGCCCGACTTCCGAACCTTAAGCCACGTTGTTCGATTCCGCTGGAGAGGCTCGCAAGGGGCGCAGACGCGCTCCGGCGCGCTCGAACCGCCTTAAACAAAGAAACGCCGAATCCGAAAAGATACCCGGAAAGAAGTGAAAAAGTTGCGAAGGATAACAATTGCCATCGAGACTATGTTCCAACCCACAGCAAAGTGTGAATCTATTATTCGTTGATTACCGGGAGCCTGACGCTTTTCGTGAACATTATCGAGGTTCAGGGAGTCAGGCCGGAAACCTCAGAAAACGCAGAATTATGGAGCAAACGTTACCATAGTTGAGGATTTTCCGGAGTCAGCTTCCACACATTTGATGTCTTTGTAAAAGCTTTTGACTGTGATGGTTATGGATAGAAAAAAACCGGCGCGGAAAATCTGCGCCGGATTAGGTTTCTTCTGAAAAATGGCGGAGAGAGAGGGATTCGAACCCTCGGTGAGATTTCTCCCACGCAGGTTTAGCAAACCTGTGCTTTCGGCCACTCAGCCATCTCTCCGTTCTCTGGTTATGGTCCTAAAATAGCCTTTGTTCGGCGGAAAGTCAAATTGATTTTGAGGGAAAATTCAAAAAATCTGTCACTGCTCGAAACGGATTTCCCCGTCCACAAGCGTTTTCCTCACTTTGAAACCGGAATCAAGCAGGACCACATCCGCCCGGCAGCCCGGCTCAAGCTTGCCGATTCCGGAAAGCCCGAGCGCCTGCGCCGGCGTCAGGGTGACGGATTTAACCAGCTCCGAGAGCGGCTGCTTCGTGATCTCCGCGACATTCTTCAGCGCCACGTTCAGTTGGAGCACGCTTCCCGCCAACGCTCCGCCCTCCTTCAGCCGCGCGGCTCCGTCGCGCGAAATGACGGGGAGCCCGCCGAGCGTGTACTCCCCGTCCGGCATTCCCGAGGCGCGCATCGCGTCCGAAATCAGCTGCACGCGTTCCGGACCCTTCACCTTGAAGGTCAGCGCGATCATCTCCGGGCAGATGTGCAGTTTGTCGCAGATGAGCTCCGCGTAGACATCATCCTCGAGCAGCCCCGCGCCGACCAACCCGATATCGCGGTGGTGCAGCGGCGTCATCTGGTTGCAGAAGTGCGACAGGTTCCGCATCCCCTGCATATGACAACTTTTGAACTGCGCGTAATTTGCCGCGCTGTGGACGCAGGAGGGGACAATCCCCATCCGGCAAAGCTCAGCGGTCAGTTCCGGTGCACCTTCCGACTCCGCCGCGAATGAAACCTTCAGCACCGGGTAGACCGCGTTCAGGCGCCTGACCTCCTCCGCGTCCGGGAGGCGCACGTAGGCCGGGTTCTGCGCGCCGCAGCATTTCACGTTGATGAACGGCCCTTCCAGGTGGACGCCCGGCAGCCTGCACCCTTTTCCGTCATACTGCGCGATCGTTTCAAGCGAAGCGCGCAGCTCCTCTTCCGGCAGCGTCAGCGTTGTCGGGAGCAGCGTGGTCACGCCCTCCTCAAGCTTGCCGCGCGCGATTCTGTTGACTCCTTCGACCGAGCCGTCGCAGAAATCAGCGTTGTTCCGGCCGTGGCAGTGCACGTCGATGAAGCCCGGCATCGCCATGAGCCCGTTTCCCTGGATGATCCGCCCGGCCGGAGGGAGGGGGGCCGCTCCGGAGAAGAGGGCGGCGATTTTTCCGTCTTCAATCAGGATCGAGCCGGAAGCGAGATCGACTCCGGGAGAGATGATACGGCAATCAGTGATCAGTGTGCGCATGGCGAACCTCCGTTTTTTCAGTTATGATACTCCACCATACAATATATGTCAAGCTTCCCGTTTCCGGAATGAAGCGATATGCAAAAGTTATGGACTTTTTTGCAAAACCGGATATATGACCGTTTTTTTGAGTTGAAAAGCTTGTTTTGCCGCCTATTTTGAAGTATATTCTCCCGAACAAAATCAAAGGAAAGGTGTTTCCCATGAAGCTCACACTTCTCGTGCTGGCGGCCGGGATGGGGAGCCGTTACGGCGGGCTCAAGCAGCTCGACGAAGTCGGCCCCTCCGGCGAAACCGTGATGGACTACTCCGTGTTCGACGCGATGCGCGCCGGATTCGACCGTGTGGTGTTCGTGATCCGCAAAGACATCGAGGAGGCGTTCCGCGCCGCAATCGGCAGCCGCTATGCAGACCGCATCGAAGTCGCCTACGCATTTCAGGATATGAGCGACCTGCCGGCCGGATTCTCTGTTCCGGAAGGGCGGACAAAGCCGTGGGGGACGGGGCAGGCGGTCTACGCCGCGCGCCATTTGCTCGATGGGCCGTTCGCCGTCATCAACGCCGACGATTTCTACGGCGCGGACAGCTACCGCAAGCTGGCCGGCTATCTGCGTTCGGAGCCGGAGGACGGGAAGATCCGCGGCTGCATCGCTTCGTTCATCCTGTCGAACACATTGAGCGAGAACGGTTCCGTTTCGCGCGGCGTCTGCTCCGTTGACGGCTCAGGCAATCTCGCGAAGGTTGTGGAAAACACGAAGATCTTCCGGCGCGGCGGCCGGATCATCAGCGCGCAGGAGGACGGTTCCGAACTCGAATTCTCCGGCGGCGAGCTCGTGTCGATGAATTCATGGGGATTTTCGGCGAAGCTCGTCGGAGAGCTCGAACGGCTGTTCACGGCGTTCCTCGAAGAGCGCGGGACCGAGCTCAAGAGCGAATTTTATCTGCCGTTTGCCGTCGATACGCTGATCCGCGAGGGGCGCGCCGAAATCCGGGTGCTCAGGAGCGGGGACAGCTGGTTCGGTATCACCTACCGCGAGGACAAGCCGTTCGTGCAGGCCGCGTTGAAGCGGCTCGTCGCCGAAGGCGCATATCCGGAGAAGCTTTTCTCATGACGATATCCACGCCGCTCCGTTCGCAGGAGGAGATCCGCGAGATCTGCGCCGGATTTGCCATTTACGGAGATTTTCTGGTCGCGGTTCCGTTCGGCTCCGGTCACATCAACGACACGTATCAGGTCACCTATGACCAGGGCGGCGTGCGGCTGCACTATACGCTGCAGCGGATCAACCATTCGGTGTTCAAAAAACCGGAACAGGTCATGGAAAACATCGACCGGGTCACGGCTCATCTGCTGAATAAGATCCGGAGCCGCGGCGAGGAGACCCGCAAGCGGACGATCCGGCTGCTGCGCACCTTCTCGAACCGGCCGTTCGTGCAGGATTCCCGCGGGGATTACTGGCGGGCGTATGTCTTTGTCGAGAACGCGCGTTCCTATGACGTCCTCGAGAGTTCGAAGCAGGCGTACCGGGCGGCCCGGGCGTTCGGGGAGTTCCAATGCGACCTTGTCGACCTGCCGGGAAAGCGGCTGCATGAGACAATTCCGGATTTCCACCACACGCCGAAGCGGATCGACGCCCTCCTGGACGCGGTTGCCGAAGACCGCGTCGGGCGCGCCGCAGGAGTGAAGCGTGAAATCGAGTTCGTGATGAAGCGCCGCGACGAGGCGTGGCTGCTGCTGCGGCTTCACGCGGAGGGCGCGATCCCGGAACGGATCACGCACAACGATACGAAGTCGAACAACATCCTGATCGACGACCTGACCGGCGAGGGGATCTGCGTGATCGACCTCGATACGGTCATGCCGGGGCTGGCGCTCTACGATTTCGGCGATATGGTGCGCGGCGGCACGAGTCCGGCCGAGGAGGACGAAGTGAACCTCGACAAGGTCGGGATGCGCTTCGAGATGTTCGAGGCGCTGCTGAAAGGGTTCCTGTCGAGCGCCGGCGAGTTTCTGACCGAGGCGGAGCGGGAGCATCTGCCGTTCTCCGGCAAACTCATCACGCTTGAGACGGGGATCCGCTTCCTGACCGACTACATCAACGGCGACCTCTATTTCAAAACGCGCCGCCCGAATCACAACCTCGAGCGTTGCCGCAATCAGTTCCGGCTGGCGGAGTCGATCGAGCGTCAGATGGACCGTATGACCTCGCTTCTGCTCCATGCCTGAAACACGCCGTGGGAGTGAGGGAGGCGCTTCGCCCTCCCTCAACCCTCCCGACCGGCAGGGGGCCGGTGCCGATGCCTCAAAAAGCGCAGCTTTTTGAGGCTGACTTTTACTTGACCGGGTCATGCAGGGTTTGCGGCTTTTTTGATTGCGCCTCGCGCTTGCGGGAATGGCGAAAGCTTTGTATTCGTGTCAGCGTTCCCGGCATGGCGGGGGATTCCCGTTGGTTTCACGGAATTTGCGCGGGGAACATCCTGTGAATTTGCGGAAGCAGCGCGAAAAGTAATTGCTGTCCGTGAAGCCGGTCGCCGCGGCGATCTCCGAAACGGAGAGCCGGGTGTTCAGCAGGAGCGCCCCGGCATGCCGGATCCGGATCCGATTGAGGCGGCTGATCGGGGATTCGCCGGTTCCATCGCGGAACAGCCGGTAAAGCGTCGCCTCCGAGACTGCCGCATGACGCGCGATTTCCGGCAGCGTCAGGGGGGAGGCATAGCTTTGTTCCAGGAACCCGAGTATCCGCCCCAGCCGGAACAGCTCCGGACGTTCCCGCGGCGCGGAGAGGTCGGTGAAGTAATCCGCGAGCAGGCTCACGATCCCCATGAAAATAGTGAGCGCCCGGAACCGGCAGCCGGGTTTCGCTTCGGATAACGCCTTGTCCAGCCGGTCGGCTTCGGAGGCGGCCCGCGCCAGGGTTTCCCGGTCGAGCCGCAGATGGCGGAACGCGCCGCCCGGCAGGTGCTGCTCCGGCTCCAGGACAAAGAGCGCCTGGTAACCGGGGGACTTCACCATATCGTGGAGCGGCAGGAGTTCCGGGGCGTAAAGCAGGTTCAGCAGCGAGAAATCGGCGACCGCCTGATAGGAGTGGGCGGTACCGGGGCGGATCAAAAAAACGTCGCCTTCGGAAATTTCGCAGCTCCCGGACGGCGTCACATGCAGAGAATGCCCGGAGGTCACAAGCACCAGCTCAAAAAAGTCGTGCCGGTGCATCCGGCGGTTTCTGCGGTGGTCATAACGCGCCACCCGCAACGGGAAACCGTTTTGCCACAATGACTCCCCGGTTTTGCACGGAATCTCCATGCCGTCGATCTGTTCCGGCGCCGCCTGATCCAATTCCATCCTCCCGTCCGGATATTTCCATTTGCAGGAATTGTACTGCTTCCGGAAGAAAAAATCAAGGAGCCTTTTCGATATTTCAGATATATTATTTTTGCAGAAAACAGTTTCCGGCGCTTGCAAATCCGGATGCGGGGGGATATATTGAAAGTATTGTGCGCTCATAGCTCAGTCGGTAGAGCAAATGACTCTTAATCATTGGGTCCTGGGTTCGAATCCCCGTGAGCGCACCATTTTTTTGCCCGGATTTCCCCGCTTTTACTTCCACGACACTGTCAGCAGCCCCGCGGGTGGAATGTTTATGCGGGAGAGACCGCGGGGGATTTCCGGTGCGGGGAGGAGGCGGCCCGTGACATTGCGGAGTTCGGCTGCTGCGGGGACGGCCGGGGCGTCGACCGTAATGGCGTTTCCGCCGGAGGCGTTGACAACCAGAGCGGTTCCCTGTGTCGGGAGCACGATGCATTCCGATGCGTTGTAGACCGCAATGACCTCTTCGCCGCTCCCGGCAGCGCGGACGACCGGATAGTTCAGATCGGGACGCTGCGGGAGCAGCCTTCCCTTCAGCAGCGTTTCACGGTGGTCCGATGCGAAGCCCAGCCAGAAATGCAGCATATCCCGGTGTACTGCGGAAAGTTCGGAGAGCTTCACGGAGATCTGCGGTACGGCGAAGAGGACATTCAGCAGCTGCAGCGCCGCGCTTTCCGGCGGTTCATCCGGGTGGAACTCGAGCATGTCGGAGTGAATCGCGGAGCCGTCCGCACCGAGACGCAGGTCGATGGTACGGACCCGGTTTGAGAGAATGTCTCCGGGGCAGTCCCCGGCGCGGAGCAGGTTGCCGTATCGCCGGATGGCGGGGCCGATGTAGCTTTGGCGGAATTCGACCAGCAGTCCCGGCCTGATCCGGCGCAGGCAGGTGATTGTTTCGTCGAGCAGCCGTTCGGCCGCGAGCGGAACCGACATCATATCGCGTCCTGCGTAGCGTTCCTCAACGGCGGGGTCGTTCCCTTCGATGCGGAAGCAGTCGATGAAATCGATCTTGATTCCGTCGGGTTCCCAATCGCGGAAGGCTGTTTCCAGCGTTCGCACCAGATAGTCGCGCACTTCCGGGAAGCGCGGGTCGAGCACCGAGCATTTCATCCGGTCGCGGCGGAAGAGGAATTTTCCCCGGAAGCGCCGCGCCGCTTCGCTGCCGTCTCCGGCGAATGGTGGCGCATACCACAACAGATAGTTCATTCCCGCCGACCGGATGCGTCTGATGTGACCCCGCATATCGGGAATGCGGCGCGGTTCGGGCCGCCAGTCGCCGGTGAATTCGAAGCTGCGGCTGTTGTCGCCGGTTTCCCAGCCGTCGTCGACGATGATGGTCCTCATTCCATACCCGCGTGCGAGCGCAGCCTCTTTCTCGATTGCTTCGGCGGTGAAATTGTGGTGGAATCCGTACCAGGTCGAATAGACAGGGTCGAAAGCGGAGGGGGGGGCCGGAAGCGGTTGGCCGGAGAGCTCCGCGAATGCTTCGCGGATCGCGTCTGCATAGTTCACACCGCGGAAATCAAAGCGGATTTCCGTGTCATAAGACGACAGCGGCTCCCCGGGGGATGTGAAAAAGGCGATGGAACAGCCGATGCGGCAGTTCTCCTCCGAAACTCCGCCGTGGAGCTCGAGCAGCCGGACGCACTCCGATGCGGCGAAAGTCAGCCGGTTTTTCCCCGTGTGGCTGAAGAAAGCCATCACCGGGGCCTGTGCCGTGAGTTGCGATACGAGCGGCTGCGCCCAGTCGGCGGGGAGGTTCTTGAAGAGCGAACCGGTGGTCCATCGCCCCTGGACATCCCGCATGGGAATGCTCCAGTTGATGGTGAACGCGGGCGGCGGCAGCGCTTCGGGGGCGCGGCAGGCGATTTTCAGCAGTCGGATTCCGTCGGCCGGGGTTTCGCATCGGAGCTCAAGCTTCCAGCGCGCGTCGAAGGTTCCGGTGAGTTCGGCTTCAACGCCGAGCGGGGGATACAGTTCTGTTTTCATGATGCTTCCTTCAATACCGGATGATGATGCGGTTCCGGCCGGGTTTGATCGGGATCGTGCTGCCGCCCGGTCCGGATTCCGGCGCAATGCTTTGTCCGTTCCGGGTTGCGGAAACGGGAGGGACCCATGACGAGACGACGAGCTTCGACCCCCGCCCGGCGTCGAGGTCGAGCTCGAACGTGCGTGTCGCGGGGTCGTACCACGCACGGCGAAGGTCGAGCTCCCGGCACTCCGCGAGCGCGATCCCGAGGTTCGTGCGCCGCAGCGCGAGCGCGAAGTGGAACGGAACACGCATTCCGCCCCAATTGAAGTCACTGCGGGAGGGAGGGCGCGCCGCGAGTTCGAGTGCGCGCTCGTAAACCGGGAACGTGTCGTCTCCGAAGAGGGCGAAGACCTGCAGGTAGTCCGGGCGCAGGAAGTTTTTCTCCGGCGTGAAAATCGACGGGATTGCCTTGCTCTTCAGGTATTCCCTGATCTCCGGCAGCACGTTGCGCAGATAAAGGCGGCAGAGTGAGCCGTGCAGCCCCTGCGAGAAATCGAACAGTTCATTCGCAACGAAAAAATTGTAGCTCCGGTTCGGGTAGTAGAGCATCTTGGCTCCCTCTTCACTGAAGCCTGTGACCTGGAAATCCTGCCGCGTTCCGCCGAGGTATTTGCGGAAGCGGAAGCGCAGCAGGGTCGGCACCGCTTTTTTCGCGGCCCGGCAGAGCGCGAGGTCGCGCTCCCGTTCGTCTCCGGCCAGCTCCGCCAGCCGCGCATATGCGATTTCGCCGCACATTTCGGCGTTCAGCATGTCCACCCACGAGCCGACGCCGCTCTCGCGGCAGCTTCCGGCGAGGTACGCGTAGTCGTTGATGCATTTCTGGTGGCGCATCATGTAACGGAAATACGGCCAGTTCGCGCGGATGGCGTCGGCCTGTCCGAAGCGGTCCGCGAGCTGCTGGCCGGTCCAGGCGGCGACGGCGCACGCTTCGTTGCAGTCGCCGTAGTTGATGGTTGAACCCGTTCCCGGCGCGAAGTTCGTGCCGTTGGGATAGGCGGAGTTGAACAGCAGCGGGTAGCGCAGGCGCGAGAACGGCTCCTCGCGATGGCGTGCGAAGTATTTGTACTGGAAGAGTTCCAGCGGTTCGAGAAAACGCTGCCGTGCGCGTTTTTCCAGGACGGCCCGGTTTTCGGGCGTGAGGAAAAGCGCTCCCTGCAGCGCGGTCCCGAGCCCGAAATTCCAGGCGAAGAAGTCGATGTTGCGAACGTCGGGATACGGGGTCGGATTCTCCGGCGTCCACGCTTCGGCCGGGATTCGGCGGGCCGACCAGCGCGAGCCGTCCAGAAAGTAGTCGTTCGCGCTTTTGTACAGTACCGGATCGGTGACGCCGGGAGGGATCAGATCCTCCTCCGGGGCCATCGGCAGCAGGAAGCGGACGGAGGAGCTTCCCCTGATTCCCCGCATCGGCCCGTAGACGGTTTCGATGCCGAAATCGACGGTCGCTTCCGGGAGCGCCGCGAATCCCTCGCCGGCGGCCGACGCGATCATCGGCGGCAGGAGAGCGTATTGTTCCTCCGGCAGTTTCCACTCCGAACGGAGCTTCAGGTAACGCATCCGGTGGATGAATTCGATCTGCCGCCTGCCGCGGTCGATGCGGAAGAATTCGTCGCAGCCGGTTGGAAAGTTCCGGGCGAAGCCGAGCAGCGTTTCGATCTGCGCGAGCGGAAGCTTGTCCGCTTCGGGAGTGAGCGTGATCTGTTTGCGGCCGTGGAGCCAGCCCACGGAGATGTCGAGCTCCTTCCTGTCGGAGTACACGGTGAAGAAGCAGCGATTTCCCTCGCGCCGGAGGCTGATCTTCTCCGGATTCGAGCTGAAGACCAGCAGCAGCGGCGCGTCCTCTTTCTGGCGGAACAGCAGGAGGTACGGAGCGCTCCACGCGCCGTCCCGGCGGCGGTCGTAGAGCAGGCCCTCCTTTTCCAGCGGCCGGATGCAAACGCCGCTGCTCGTCCGGCAGGCCGCGAATTCGGCGTTGCCGGTTACCGTGAACGGAACCGTATCCTGCCGGAACCGGTGCAGGATCAGCGGTGACAGCAGTGAAAAAATCATCCGCCGCTCTCCGTGCTTCCCGGAGATGAGGTACTCCTTGCCGCACCAGTCGGCGCGGGTCACGCGGATTTCGCGGTCGCCGTCCGCAAACGAATAGCGCCTGCCGCCGTTCGAAACGGTCAGGTCGCCGCCGATCGACTCCACCTGCAGATGGGCGGCGGCGCGCCAGCCGAAGCGCCCGAAATTTTCGAGGGAGCTTCCGCTCCGGAAGCCCGGCGGAACTCCGGCGGCGGCAAGGCGCGCTTTTTCCGCCGCTTCCCGGCGCTTTATTTCGCCTGCTTCGAGCTCTTCGAGTTTTGCGGCGTACTCCGGCGAGGGGAGGGCGGCGCGAAGCAGGAGGCGGTCGTAAAAGAGTGCTCCCGGCAGCAGCGCGTTCCCCGGCCCGCAGGCGAATTGAATCACGTTGCCGCTGCGCGCGATGAAAGGTGAACCATCAGGAAACGATGCGAGCACTTCGCCGCGCCGGAGCGTCGTGTCGAAGTAGCGCGGGAACCGCAGCGCCGCCGCCGTTTTCCCCTGAAAGAGCGCGGAGTCGGCGAACCGGACCGGCTGCCGCTCCGGCAGTCCCTCGGACGGGCGTTTTACAAGCTTCAGCGGCAGGAGCGGTTCGAGCTCCGGGTCGAAGTTCTGACCGTAGACCAGCAGCTTTTTTCCGGTTCTCACGGCGGCGGCGAATTCCGCGCCCCGTCCGGTCGCGACCGGGCTGCCCGTGACGATCACATCGGCTTCCGCCGCGGTCGGGACCTCGTGGAAAAGACCGTCGGTGTGTTCGAGCAGCAGCGCGGAAAAGCCGACATTCTCCTGGGGGCGGTCCCGGTAGCGGACATCACCGTGCAGCGGTTTCGGGTCGAGGTCGTCGTTGTCCCAGTGAAAGTGAATCCTGACCGGAGGAAGCCCGGTCTCCGGCAGCTTTTCCGGCACACGGGGAGAGGAGAGGACCACGGGCCGCGCCGCCGCACCCGATTCTCCCGGCTCTGCGATTCCGGCGCGGCGGAAGAGGAATTCGACCTCGCCGCATTCCGGATTCTCGATGACAAGTTCGAGCCGGCAGAAATCGTAGAGCGCGTCGCTGAGCCCGAAGTCGGCGTCGAGTCCGAGCGCGTATTCCGCCTCTTCCGGCCGGTTCAGCGGAAGCGCCGGAGCGGATGCGCTGCGTTCCTCCGCTCCCCTGCGGAAGAAGATCACGGGGCGCAGCTTCGCCTGCCGGTTGGCGGCATTTCCCGCGAGGGTGAAATAAAGCTTCAGCTGCGCCGCGGCGGAATGGCGGAACGCTGCGGAGATCTTCCCCTGCCGGACGGAGGTTTTCAGGCGGAAGCCGCCGCTTTCCATGACAAGGCCGGGTTTCAGTTCATCGCCGGCCCTGTAATCCTGAATGCTCAGCCCGGCGCCCCGGAGAAACGGTGCGAAGCAGAACAGTACGGCGAGGATAAGTGCGTGTTTCCTCATCTTACTGGATCACCCACATGTCGCGCACGACGGTCTGGTCGTAGCTGAGCGTCTCCACATGGCCGTCGAGCAGCAGATGGTTCGCCCGGCCCTGATGAACCTGATAATTGAGGAGCCCGAGTCCCGAGGTGATCCGCTGCGGACAGATGTCGGCACAGCTCGCGCTGCCCATGACGTTTCCGGCCGCGCTGCGGTCGGCCGCGAGGATGAAGTTCGAGGTACGTTTGAACTTGGAGAGATGGCGGAACGCATCCATCGGTTCCGAGGTCGATATGCGGTTACAGGCATAAGAGCGCAGCAGGCAATCCTTTGCCGAACCGTACACTCCGGTGAACGCTCCGCAGCCGGTCGAGGCCATGCCGCTCTCGCAGATGTAGATGCGCGAAGCGTACTTTTCCTCCCCGTCGCCGGTTCTCAGCCGGTTTTTGATCTGCTGCGCCCACGGCATCGGGATGCGGCCGTCATACCCGCCCGCACCGAGAAAGTCGTCGAAGCTCAGCCCGAGGTCCGATCCGGTCGTGTGGAACACCGCCGGCAGCACGGAGCTGAAGTCGTTCGCATAGAAGTGCATTCCGCCGCCGATCTGTTTGAGGTTGCCGACGCAGGTTGCGCGCCGCCCCTTCTCGCGGGCGGCGTTCAGGGCCGGCAGCAGCATGCCGGCGAGGATCGCGATGATCGCAATCACGACCAGAAGTTCGATCAGTGTGAATGGTTGAAATGTCTTCTTTTCCATTTGCATTTCTCCTTAGTGGGGGCCGATCAGTTGAACGTCGAGTGCTTTCCGGACAATATCCGTATTTCCGCCGCAGAGGCGCTGCTGCAGGAGTTCCACGCCCGCTTCCGCTCCTTCGCGGAGCGGTTCCCGGAAGTGGACGCCGGGAAAATCCATCCGTTCGCTGACATCCTGCGTCGCGACCGGCAGCATGGCCTGCGGGGTGATTCCGTATTGCCGCATGAGCCTGGAGACGAGCGGGCTCTGCTGACCGAGCAGCAGGAGCGCATCCGGCGGATCGTTTCGCAACGCCTCTTCGAGGGCGGCGGAAGCGGACGGGCTTTGCGGATCGATGATCCGGAGCTCCGATTCCGGAGCGTATTTCCGGATTCCGGCATGGATCGTCTGCGAACGCCCGGAGACGGCCGCAGGCAGGATGGAGAGGAGCCGCCTGCGTTTTTCGCCGTCCAGCAGGGCGCAGAGTTCACGGAGCGCCGGTTTGTAGCGGAAGTGGACGCAGCTGACTTCCTCCGTTAAACGCCCGATATTGACCAGCGGGATCTTCGCTGCCGCCGCGGCAAGCAGTTTGTCCGGCACCTGGATGCAGAGGAGCCCGTCGAACCGGAAATCCCGGAGTTCCGCCAGAAGCTCCTCCGCCGTCGGAGTGGCGCAGTTCATCTGGCGCAGGTTCCAGCCGCGGTCGGTGACGGAGATTCCGGTGTGCGCCATCAGGTTCCAGGTGAGACTGCCGTAGTAGAAGTAGTCCCCTGTGCCGACCTTCATGCCGATCAGCGGCGGCGCATCGGCGAGCAGCGAGAACCCCTTCTGCGGATTCGTGAAGGTTCCGATACCCGGTTTCCCGATCACATACCCCTGCCGTGAAAGCTCTTCCAGCGCGAGCTGCACGGTGCTCCGCGCGATGCCGAACCCGGCTGCGAGTGTGCGCACCGACGGAATCATCACGGACTTTGTGCTATTGCGGTAGATGATCTCCATGATGTGAAGCCGGACCCGCGTCACTTCCGACATCACTGCGTTTTTTTCTTTCGCCATACGGTGTTTCCATTTTTATCGGTACATCTTCGGTACATTAATTATACCCGATATCCGCACCGATGTCAATAGACGGAACGAAAAAAGTCCGAAAAAGCGGGGCGTCGTGCAGAAAGCGGCGTTCCGGGATGGAAAAACGGCAATTCAGTGCTATCTTAACCGCCATTCGTTAAGACGGGCGTGAATATCCATAATCAGTCTGAGGCTGCGCCATATATGAAACGCATTTTGCTTTTAGGGTTATTATTGGCGGCGGGGTGCGGGGCGCTTTTCCGTCTGAGTGCGGCGGCCCCGGATGAAGACGCCAGGATCCGGGCCGGATTTTTTGCTTTTCCGGGATATCATGAGATCAACAGCGCGGGGGAAAAATCCGGTTACGGATATGAGTTCCTGCAGCGGCTCTCCTCCTATACCGGATGGCATTACGAATATGTCGGCTACGACAGGAGCTGGGACGACATGGTAAAGCTGCTCGAAAGCGGCGCGATCGACCTTGTTTCCGGCGCGGTGAAGACTCCGGAACGCATGGCGAAATTCGCTTATTCCAGCCGTCCGGTCGGTACGTCGTACAGTTCGCTGACCGTCAAAGCGGGGTGTACCCGGTTTCTCACCGGCGATTACGGCAGCTGGAGCGGCATGCGCGTCGGTATGCTGAGGTACAAGAACTGGAATGACGCGTTCGCCGCATTCGCCGCCCGGAAAGGATTCACCTTCACGCCGGTCTATTTCGAAGACATAGAAACCATGGGGCAGGCGCTTCAGAACGGCGAAGTCGACGCCCTGCTCTCAAGCAGCCTGCGCCGGCCCCGGAACGAATGGATCTACGAACGGTTTGCGCCGCAGCCCTTTTACGTCATGGTCAGGGCGGACAATACCGCTCTGCTTGAGAAAATCAATGCGGCGCTGGAACAGCTGGCGCTCGACGCTCCGCTGCTGGCGGACGAGCTCATGGGGCGCTATTACGCGCCCGACTTGAACGGGATTCCCTATTCCGTGGAGGAGCGGCGCTTCATCGAGCAGGCGCGTGCGGAAAAGCGGGTGTTCCACGCCCTGCTGAACCCGGACCGTCCGCCGTTTGCAGAATACCGGGACGGGGAATTTCACGGCATTCTGGTCGATATTGCAAAGCGCATCGTCGAACGGACCGGTCTCGATATCCGGCTGCAGAAGCTCTCTTCCCGCGAGGAGTATGTCCGGGAGGTCTTTTCCGGCAGGACCGAGCTGCTTTTCGACGCCTGGTACGATTACTCCAATGCGGAGAAGCGCGGATTTCACCTGACTTCGCCGTATTTCTACTCCGCAGTTTCGCGCATCCGGCTGAAGAGCTTCACAGGAGAGCCGAAAAGCGTCGCTGTGGTAGGGGAGTCCCACGTCATGGCCGGGCTGCGGCGGTACGGACGGCCGAAGGCGGAGATCGTCACATACAACACGATTCAGGAGGTGATCGGCGCGGTCCGGGAGGGCCGGCAGGATGCCGGCTACATCAACGCGCTGACGGCGGAGACGGCGCTCCTCCGCGATTCCGGCAGCGACCTGACCTTCGAACTCGTGCCGGGTATGACCACAAGCTATTCGGCGGGGATCCGCTATGGGGCGGATCCGCTGCTGGTTTCGATCATAACCAAGGCCGTCGGGAGCCTGCCGCAGACGGAGGTCGATGCGGTTCTGGCCGACTTCAATGCGCGGCGGCCGCAGGTGTTCTCCCTCTGGGGCTGGATCTCCGTCAATCCCGTCAAGTCGTTGACGGCGCTCGCGACGGTGCTGCTGCTGGTCATTTTCGGATTGTCCGCTCTGCTTCTCGCGCGGCGCAGGGGCTACCGGCTCGCCCGGCTCGTCGCCCGGCTGCCGATGCGTTATTTTGTCGTTGACCGCTCGGGTCAGATTCTGCTGCATTCCGGTGTCGATGACCGGGTCCGCGCGCCGGCGTTTTCCACTCTTGAGGACATCGGGGATCCGAAGCTGCGCGAACTCATGCGGGAGAGCATCTCCGCCGCGCTGGACAGCGGAGAACCTCAGACCGTGAATTTCAGGGAGGATGATTCCTGGCGCACCGGCCGGATCACGAAGCTTCCGCATTCGTTTTTTCACAGGGAGTGCGTGGTGTGGGTTTCGCAGGACACCTCCGAATTGCAGGAGGCGCGCGAGGAAGCGTGGAATCAGGCGGAGCGGTTCCGTCTGACGCTGCAGTCGATCGGCGACGCTGTGCTCGTGACCGACCGGGACGGCAATGTCACACTGCTGAATTCCGTGGCCGAGCGCCTGACCGGCTGGAGCCTGGCGGATGCGCGGGGAAAGCGGCATGAGGAGATTTTCCGCATCGAAAGCTTCCGCAGCGGCATGCCGGTTCCGTCCCCGCTGCGGCAGGCGCTGCAGACCGGTGGAACCGTCGAGCCGGCCGACCATACCGATCTGATCACGCGGGACGGGACGCATTGTCATATTGCCGACTGCGCCGCGCCGATCCATGACGGGGCAGGGGAGATCATCGGCGCGATCCTGATTTTCCGGGACGTGACGGCCGAATATGAGAACAGCGACCGCCTTGCGCGGGCCCGGACCAGCCTGGAATATGCGTCCGAGCTGACCCGATCCGCGGCCTTCGGTTTCGAAATCGGGCAGAATCTGCTGACCGGCTCGAACCTGCTGGCGGAGCTGTGGCCCGGGAGAAACGGCAAATTCATGTCGCCCCGGCGGTGGGTCCGCCGGGAGGACGTGCCGGGATTGATCCGGACATACCGGGAGGTGCGGAGCAAGGCGCTGCGGGAGGCGGTGGTGGAATTCCGGACGGATTTCTTCGGCGCCACGCGCTATTACCGCATGAAAGCCAGCCTGGACCGTTCTGAGCCGCAGAATCCGAAAATCATCGGTGTGCTTCAGGACATCACCGAACAGACGCTGTTGATTGAAAACCAGCGGGTATTGAACCACTGTCTCGAGGCGTTTTTCGAGGCGTCAGACATGCAGCAGGCCATCCGGGTTCTTCTCGAGACCATCGTCTCCCATATGCGGGTAACGCATTGCTATATTCTGCGGACGGAAACTGAATGCGGTGCGGCCGACACTTTGGCGGAGTGCGCCGCCCCGGAGTGCGCTCCGTTCCTGCTCGGCCGGTCCGGGCTGCCGTTCGACCGGAACACGGCCGGCTCGCGGCTGCTGCTGGACCGGCAGCCGGTGCTTCTGGATGACCTCAGCCGGCCGGAGCAGCTGGAGCGGCTGTCGGCGGTGAGGGAGCTGTGCCGCGAACGCGGCGTCCGCTCGATTTTCATTGTCGGCATTTATCTGGACGGCGTTCTGTGGGGAGAGCTCGGGCTGGTGTACGAGAAATGCAGGGCGAACGCATTCAGCGAGCTGGACCTGAAATTCCTGCGTTCGGCCGCGCATATGATCGAGCTGCTGCTGCTCCGGGAACGCGCGGCCGAGCACCTGAAGGAGGCGGTGGCGCAGGCGCAGGCCGCCGATCGCGCCAAGAGCTTCTTTCTCGCGTCGATGAGCCATGAAATCCGTACGCCGCTGAATGCGGTGATCGGCTTTTCGGAGCTGCTGAAGGACGGGGCACTGCCCGCTGCTGTCCAGCAGGATTACCTCGCGGCGATTTCGAGCGCCGGCAACGCCCTGCTGGCGTTGATCAACGATGTCCTCGACCTCTCCAAGCTCGAGGCCGACCAGATGGTGTTCTCGCCGGTGGAGACCGATTTCGCGGCCCTGGTGCATGAGGTCGAGTCGATCTTCCGGCAGAAGAGCGGCGAGCGCGGGCTGTACCTGAGGGATTCGATGCCGCCGGAGCTGCCGAGAATTGATCTCGATACGCTGCGTGTCCGGCAGATCCTGTTCAACCTGGTGGGGAACGCGGTCAAGTTCACCGAAAAAGGCGGAATCGACATCATTGTGGAGTTTTGCCGGGAGACGGCTGACACCGGAACGCTGATTTTCCGTGTGGCCGACACCGGGATCGGTATTTCGGAGGCGGACCGGAAGCTGCTGTTCCAGCCGTTCGTGCAGTCGGCTGCCCTGCGGGGCACGCACGCGGCGAACAACGGCACCGGACTCGGGCTGGTCATCGTTGACCGGATGCTGCGCAAGATGAACGGGTCGATTGAGCTGGCCAGCGAACCGGGCCGGGGATCGGTGTTCACCGTGACCATCCGTGACCTCCGTTACCGCGCCGCCGGTCCTGCCGCCGCCCGGGAGGCGGCGGGGGAGACGGAGGTCGCCTCCGTGTCGGTTCTCCTGGCCGACGACGTGCAGATGAACCTGAAGGTGATGGCCGCGATGCTGCACCGGCTGGGAATCGAGGCAGTGACCGTCGACAACGGTTTCGATGCGCTGGCGGTGCTCGAACGGCGGACGTTCGATTTTCTGTTCACCGATTTGTGGATGCCGGGCATGAGCGGCGAGGAGCTCGCCCGGCGGGTCCGGGAGTCCGGGCGGTGCCCGGAGATGCGGATCATCGCCGTCACCGCCGACGTCGAGAACCGGGAGAATTTCGATATGACGCTGTTCGACGGCGTCCTCTCCAAGCCGGTTACGGTTGAAAGCGTGAGACGGATCCTGCCCGTCCGCGCCTGATGCGCGGAAGCGGGCGGCGGGTCAGAAGCTCCGCATTCGGCCGGTAGGCCTGTGACTGCTGTCCAGGCGGTCGAGCCCGGCTTGTTCGAGGAAGAAATCGATCCAGATATAGTGCATGCGGTTTTCTCCGCAAACCTCCGCCCCGTGGTTGGAGCCGAGCGGAATATGCAGCAGCGTGTCGCCTTTCATGCGCACTCTGAAATCGTCGATCAGCACGTCGATGTCGTTTTCGGGGAAGCTGAAGAAGAACTGGTCCAGCATCGGGTGCGGGTGCTGCGCGACTTTGTCGCAGCCGCGGGATTCGACGGAGCCCATGCAGAAGCCCGGAACGATGCGCTGGCGCACGATTTCACGGCTGATGGTCTTATCGCTTTTGTTCGGATCGCGATACTGCACCGAGGTGGAATATTCCTGTATATAGGGAAACTCGCGTTGCGGACGGTTCCACTGCTCGCG
>JABLYX010000051.1 GCA_018265615.1 Lentisphaeria bacterium | reverse complement strand
GTAATTCCCGTCGATGGTTTGCATTTTTTTAGCCATGATTCCTCCGTTATTGATTGATGAGTAAAAGTTGGCTTCTTTTACTGAATAATGACCGTCATTACTCCGGTACCACAAATAATATCACAATTTACACCCATCCGGCGACTTTTGCAAACCCGTTTCATACGATTTTCCGAAGGAATCCGCCGGGGCGCGGACTTTTACCGAAAAATCCATAACCATTCAGCAAATCTCCATTTGGCAAACCGGATTTCCGGTCTATATTGTACAGCAGGACAAAACAACCATTCATCACTCTGAGGGAGCAACGACCATGCGCGTTCTGATCACCGGAGGCGCCGGATTCATCGGCAGCCATATCGCCGAACATTTCCAGGGGAAAGCCGAAGTACGGGTGCTCGATTCACTGCGTTCCGGATACCGGAAGAACCTCGACGGGCTCGCAGCCGAATTCATCGAAGGCGACATCCGCGACCGGGAGCTCGTCCGCGCGGCGATGCAGGGGGTCGACTATGTCTTCCACCTCGCCGCGCTCGTAAGCGTGCCGGAATCGATGGAGAAGATCGCCGAATGCATCGACATCAACGGCACCGGCATGGCCACGGTATTGGAAGAAGCCGCGCGCGCAGGCGTGAAGAAGCTCTGCTTCTCCACCTCGGCGGCGGTTTACGGCGACAACCCGGAGCTCCCGAAGCGCGAAACGATGACGCCGGAACCGAAGAGCCCCTATGCGATCACGAAGCTCGACGGTGAATACTATTGCAGAATGTTCACCGAAACGGGAAAGCTCCGGACCGCCTGCCTGCGTTACTTCAACGTCTTCGGGCCGCGCCAGGATCCGAAGGGCGCCTACGCGGCGGCTGTGCCGATTTTCATCGACAGGGCGCGGAAAAATGAACCGCTCACGATCTTCGGGGATGGCGGCCAGACCCGCGACTTCATCTTCGTGAAGGACATCGTCGCGGCGAACGTCTTCCTCGCCATGAGCGATCACACCGGAGTCTACAATATCGCGAACGGCGGAAAGATCACAATCAACGACCTCGCGGAGGAGATCATCCGCCTGACCGGGTCGAAATCCGAAATCGTGCACCTGCCGGAGCGCCCGGGCGACATCAGGCATTCGACGGCTTCGCCGGAGAAGATCCGTTCCATCGGCTTCACTCCGTCCTGGAGCTTCGCGGACGCGCTCGCGGAAACGATCGGCTGCTGACAAACGCCGTTTCTCCGGCAGGCATGACGGGTGTACCGTAATTTGCACCCGTCATGTTCACACGACCCGTTGTGAAACGGCAGCCGGCAGCTCCGTGAGACAACTATTTAAAAAGCATGATCCGGAGAGCGCCGTTCACGTATTTTCCTATGGCGATGGCCCCCTCGGCATTCCAACCGGCAGCAATCGCTCCCCGAGCCCACCACAGCCCGACGGCAACACCGCCGACGGCAGCAAACAGCGCAAATGCCAGACCGCCCATGGCAAAAAGCAATCCGATTGCCAAGCCCCCCACGGCTATGCCTCCCGCAGCCGCTCCGCCAATGGCAATGACTCCGACTGCAACACCGCCAACCGCAAGGAAGCCGCGTGCCATATGCCCCAGGGCAATTACTCCTGTTGCAATATTGCCGATCGCAAGAATCCCCCTGGCCCTGCCGATATTCTCGTTTCTGTCAGGAGCAGGCCCGAATGCTATATCATATAAAGGCAATCCGGCGATGATTCTGGTCGATTTCATTCTCATTCCGCCCCTCCGAGTCAGTGTTCACCTGTTATTTATAATAGTCACAATTCATTGCTTGTCAAATTCCAAAACTGCAATATACCTTTGTATTTCTGATTTATTCCGCTTTTTATGCCTGACCGGTTGAAAAATGATTTTTGCCGTGTCATACTAAGAATGAACCGGAACCGGCATCTTATACAATAAAAGCTTAGAAATGTTATGACGCAGCGCCGAAATTTCAGCCGCGAAATCTGAAAAAAAATCGGCGACCATGGAGTTATCGATGATTTTTACGGACGAGCGGTTAGCTGATAAGCTCTAAACTGGAGAGATCCCCATGCGAGTCAGGTTCATTCTTCCGGCGCTGGCCGAGGCGGAAACGGGCAGCTACCGCCCGATCAAATACTCCCTCTTCCCGCCGCTCGGGCTGGCGACGCTGGCCGGATACCTGCGTCCGGACGACGAAATCGAGCTCTTCGACCAGCATGTGGAGAAGGTTCCGGAGGACGGAGAGCCGGATCTCGTTGCAATTCAGGTCTACATTACGAATGCGCACCGCGCATACGCAATGGCGGACCGCTGCCGCGAGCGGGGAATTTTCGTCGTGATGGGCGGACTTCACCCGACTTCGCTGCCGGACGAGGCGCTGCGGCACGCCGACGCGCTCGTGCTCGGCCCCGCCCATGCGGCATGGCCGGAGTTCCTGCGCGACTTCCGCCGCAACCGGAAGTGCCGGAAGATCTACACCGACGAGTGCCGGACACTCGACGGCACGCCGCCGGTCCGGCGCGATCTCATCCGGCGGAACAACTACCTCGTGCCGAATTCGATTGTGGTCTCGCGCGGCTGTCCGCAAAGCTGCGACTTCTGCTACACCCGGAACTTCTTCGCGGGCGGGAAACAATTCTACACCGCGCCGGTGGACCGGACGCTCGGAGAGATCGCCGCCCTTCCCGGCCGCCATCTCTTCTTTCTCGACGACAATCTCTTCGGCTCGCCGCGCTTCGCCCGCGCGCTGTTCGACGGGATGCGCGGCATGGGGCGGGTTTTCCAGGGGGCGGCGACCGTGCGCTCGCTGCAGGACGACACGCTGCTTGAAGCGGCGGCGAAGGCGGGCCTGCGCAGCCTTTTCATCGGCTTCGAGTCGCTGAACCCGGAGTCTCTGGCCTCGTGCCACAAGGCGATCAACCGGATCGGCGAGTACGCAGGAACGGTCCGGCGGCTGCACGATCACGGAATCATGGTCAACGCAAGCTTCGTCTTCGGGCTGCCGGCGGACCGCGCGGATGTCTTTGGCCGCACCGTTGAGTGGGCGGTCGAAACCGGGATCGAAACTGCGACCTTCCACCTCGCGACCCCCTACCCCGGCACCCCGTTTTTCCGGGCGATGGAGACCGAAGGGCGGCTGCTGCACCGCGACTGGGAACGCTATGACACGCGCCACGCCGTGATCCGCCACGACCACATGACACCGCAGGAGCTCGAAGCCGGCTACCGGCGCAGCTATCGCAGCTTCTACCGCTGGCGGAACATCTTCCGCAGCGCGTCACACCAGCACCCGTGGACAAAAAAGCTCCGTCACTTCGGCTACACCGCCGCCTGGAAAAAGATCGATCCGCTCTGGGCCGCGGTCATCCGGCTCAAGCAGCTCGCTCCCGCCTCCGCACTGCTCGAAAAAGTGCTGGATTCCTGACGGAGCTGTGCATTTTCCCTTTCTTTCACAGGAATAAACTTTTGCCGGAAAATCCATGCAATCCGCCGATTCCTCCATTGATGCGAAAAATCTCCAAAACACCGTTTGCGTTTGATGGGAAAGGAGTTATACTAAATCAAAAACAGGAGGACGACCGATGAGACAGATTTCCCTGATTCCGTATCCGAAAAGCTGCCGCGAAACCGGGGAGCGTTTCACGCTCTCGGCTTCAGCCCGCATTGTCGCCGCGACCTCCGGCGCGCTGCCGGCCGCCGGACTCCTGGCCGAATATCTGCGCCCGGCAACCGGATTCGCCCTGCCGGTCGTCACCGGTCCTGCGGAAACCGGGGATATCCGGTTGTCGGAACACGGCGAAAACGAAACGGACGACGGCGGATTCGTTCGCGAATCCTACCTTCTCACGGTTTCGCCGGGCTCCGTGGAACTGGACGGTGCGAACGCACCTTCGCTCGCGCTTGCGATCCAGACCCTGCGGCAGCTGTTTCCGCCGGAAATCTACGCGGATTCGCGGCAGGACGCCGCATGGGAGCTCCCCGGCGTCGAAATCGCGGATGCGCCGAAATACCGCTGGCGCGGGCTCATGCTCGACATCGCGCGCCATTTTCTCGGCAAACACGAGATCTGCCGCATGATCGAACTCGCCGCGCAGCATCGTTTCAACCGGATCCACCTGCACCTGACCGACGATCAGGGGTGGCGCATCGAAATCAAACGGTATCCGCGCCTGACCGAAATCGGCTCCGTCCGGCCCCGCACCGTGATCGGGCACGAGAGCGCCCGGCCGCGCCGTTACGATGAAACACCTTACGGCGGGTTCCTCTCCCGGCAGGAGATCCGCGAAATCGTCGCGTTCGCGGAACGCCGCCACATCACCGTCATGCCGGAAATCGACATGCCCGGACATATGCAGGCCGCGCTGGCGGCATATCCGGAGTTCGGCCACCGTCCGGACTGGGCTCCCGAGCCGCGCGACTGCTGGGGCATCAGCCGGACGATCCTCGCGCCGCTCCCGGCGACCGTCGAATTCATGCAGAATATTCTGGCCGAACTGCTTGAGCTGTTCCCGTCCCGCTTCATCCACGTCGGCGGCGACGAAGCGCTGAAGGAGGAGTGGGAGCTCGACTGCCGCGTGCAGCGCCGCATGGCCGAGCTCGGGCTGCGCAACGAACACGAGATGCAGAGCCACTTCCTCGGCGAAATGGACCGTTTCCTGCAGAGCCGCGGCCGCCGAATGATCGGCTGGGACGAAATCCTCGAGGGCGGCCTCACGCCCGGAGCGGCAGTCATGAGCTGGCGCGGCAGCGCGGGCGCCCTGGCGGCGGCCCGGCAGGGGCACGACGCGGTCATGGCGTCGAAGGAGTTCGCCTATCTCGATTATTTCCAGGCGGATCCGGCGCACGAACCGCTCGGGATCGGAGGCGACCTGCCGGCGGAAAAAGTCTACCGCTACACAGCCGAATTCCCGGAGCTTACGCCGGAGGAGCAGATGCACATCATCGGCGGACAGGGGCAGCTCTGGAGCGAATACATCCCGTCGCTTTCGCATCTTGAATACATGGCTTTCCCGCGCGCCTGTGCGCTGGCGGAGAAGCTGTGGCGCGAACCGGGTGAATGCCGCTTCGCCGATTTCCGCGACCGCCTGGCGCCGCATCGCAGGCGTTTCGCGGTACAAAGCGTCAACGCCTGCCCGCTGCCCTGAAAAAAATTTGACAGAACCGTCTTCGCAGAGTATACTATTCCTCAGGCAAACACGAGTTGCTTTTTGAGGAGGAGCAAAAATGAAGAAGATGCTTACCGTCGTCGCGGCGTTCTTCGCCGCGGCATCGGCGGCCGTTGCCGCCGAGGAGGCGCTGCAGCTGAAAAGTGTGCAGCTTGAACCGTCCGGAGTCGAACACCAGGTGTTTGAAGGAACCGTTCAGTACGGGCGGACCGTACAGGTTTCCTTCGAGGCGGAGGGGAGGCTCGTCTACGTCATCCCGGCCGGAACCTATGTCCGCAGCGAACTCCTGAATGAAAAAGGGCTGACCGTCACGCCCGGGGACCTGCTCGCACAGCAGGATACCGAAGTCGCGCGCACCAATGTCAGCATCGCGGAGTCGCAGCTGAAGCGCGCCGCGGAAGTTCTGAAGCAGGCGGAGCACAAGTATGAGCGCAACCGGAAGCTGCATTCGGAAAATGCAGTCAGCACCAAGGACTTTCAGGAGTCGGAGACGCAGCTCAACATCGCACGCCTCGACCACCGGAAAGCCGAGCTTGATCTGCTCAAAACACGGCACGTGCTCGACGCGTGCTCGATCCGCGCCCCGTTCAGCGGGTTGGTCGAAGAGGTGTACGGCTCGAAAGGCGCCTCGATGGACGTCGGGGACCCCGTGCTCAAGGTCAGCATGATCGACCCGGTGAAGGTCGTCATGAAGATTCCGGACGACGCAAAGCTCCCGCTGAGCCGCATCACCCGCGCGATGGTCACAGGGCCGAATTCGGACGTTCCGGTCCCCGGCTGGTTCTCCGGGGACACCCCGGTCGCCGGACAGCTCGAGTGTTATGTCGAAAATCCGCTGCTGCGCGACGACACCGTCTCTCCGGCGGGAAGCCCCCTTCCTGTGGTCGACCGGCTCAGCATCGTGCGGAAGCTGCCGGGGCACGGCTCCGCCGTACCGCTCTGGATCGACGAATTCTCCCTGAAAGCCGATAAGGACGGCAGCTTCGTCTGGCGGATCAAAGAGGGCAATATCGAAAAGAAGCCGCAGACGCCGAGCGCGTTTTTTCTGGAAAAGATCCGGGTCGAGCCGCTCGATTTGCAGATGCAGTACGGGATCGACCTGCTGCGCGCCGTCAAAGACGGTTCGAAGCTGCGCCGCTCCGACGTCCTTGCCGGAGTGGTACCGGAAAATCTCAGGGAGGATGAGCTTGCCGCCTACCGCAGGAAGCAGTACCTCTTCCGGATCGGCGACAAGGTGAAAGTGAAGTTTTCGCTCGGCGACGGTGACAATATCTTCCGGGTCACAGAGCAGGCGCTGCATGCGAATCCCGCAGGCGGCTTCAGCGTCTGGCTGGATGAAAAAGGCAAGGCGAAAGAAATTCCGGTCTCCGTCCTGACCCGGACAGACGGCATGGCCCGCATCTACTCCCCTGCCCTGCAGGAGGGGATGCGCCTGCTGTTGCCTCCGCCGGGCCGGGAGCTGAAAAACGGAACTCCGGTAGCGACGGCGCATTGACAAACGGCCCCCGGCATACCCGGAAAGGAATGAAAGATGAAGTTTCTGAAAGAGGTTCTCTGCGTCTGGAAAAACAACCTGCTTCCCGCACTGCTCGGCATTACGCCGCTGCTGGTGATCGCAACCTTCGCAGGGGCACTCACACAGAACGCCCGAACGAACCTCCTGATCCTCGGGTTGTCGATCGCCGCATGGACCTTCGGCGTCACCTTTTCCCGGGAAACGCCGGAGCGTTTTCCGGCGAAATGGACCGCCGCGCTCCTGCCGCTCCTGTCCGCCTCCGTCGTCATCGGCTTCGTCTGCACCGTGATTCCGGAGCAGCTCCATGACATGGTCACGGTTCCCGGAAATTCGATGCCCCCCGGGGAGTTCCGGAAAATTCTCCATGCGGTGTATATCGGCGCATGCATCTCGTTCGCGCTCTACTCCTGGCTGGCCGGATACGCGGGGCGCAGAATCGGAAAGGCGACCGCCCCCTCTCTGCTTGCAGGGTTATTCCTCTTCCTGCTTGCGGCGCCGGTGCTGGGCGGCGTTTCGGCGGCTTTCCTGCTCGCGTTCCCGGTGATTCAGTATCTTTATCTCAAGCCGTACCTCGCGTATATGTTCGGTTTTCTCCCGGCGATTCCGGTATTCATCGTCTGGCTCCTGATCCTCGCCCGGCGCGGCGGGCGCAACACGCTGCAGCGGGGAGCGCGCGATTTCGGCGTCATTGCGGCAGGATCCCTGGTGATATTCGCAGTCGCGTGCGGCGTCACGCTGATCCGGGCGGACGGAGCGCTCGAACTCGCGAAGAAATCGGGGCGCAGCCTCGAATTCCGGCTCCCGCACGATGCGGCCGGAGCAGCGGCGCTCGCGGCGCTGAACAGAGCGTCGGATGCGTGGTATGACAAATACAGCAAACAGACTCCTCCCGTCGAACTGCCCTTCGAATCGGTTCATGAATGGACCGGTCCGGAATCCCCCGTGACGGAGGAGATGCGGAAAGCGGCCGCGGCCGAAATCGGCACGCCGGAGGCAAAGGCGTTCCTCGCGGCGGCGGCGGAGCTCGAAAAACACCGCTGCTTCTCCACGGAGAAATACGAGGTGAACAGCTATCTCTCCGGCCTGAACCGCTTGCGCAGCCTGATGCGGCAGCTGTGCGGAATCGCGGCGGTACACCACTGGAAGGGGGAACACGGCGAAATCCTGCCGGCGCTCCGGCTCGCGCAGGAAATCTCGCGGGTCTCCGCCTCCGGCCCGAAGCTGCCGATGGGCGGGCTGATTCATTCCGCCCTGGACTGGATGCTTGCGAACAATATCGTCGAGCTCGGCCCGGACGGGCCGCAGCACGCGGGAGAGTACCGGCGTTACCTCGACTATTTCAGCCGGGCCGACTACGCCATTCCGGATGAGCTCGAATTCCTGTCAAGCTACCTCAGAAAGGCGCTCGAATGGCCGAAAGAGCTCGATTACCCGCATCACAACGTGCAAATCCCGTTCCTGCAGCGCATCTTCGTCATCTCGCAGGTGTCCGGCCAAGTCCGCGAACGGGCCGAAGCGCAGCATATTCTCCCGCAGCTCCGCGCCGCGGTGAAAATCGAAGAGCCGGAAAACGCCGGTGAATTCCTGCGGACCAGTCTGTCGTCCCTGAAACGCGAGAAGCTGTCGCACGCGATCCTGCCGACGCTGATGGCGCTGAAGCTCTACCGTTCGCTGCACGGCCGCTACCCGGAGAAGCTCGAGGCGCTCGTCCCGGAAATCCTTCCGCGCCTTCCGGTCGACCCGGCGACCGGCAAACCGTTCGTCTATGCGCCGGAGGGAAGCGGCTTTACGCTCACTTACCGGAGGGACGACCGGGAGATGAACATCGGGAGCAGCCCGACGTACTGAAATCATCCGATTTTTTCCGGCCGGTTCTTGCTTTTCCGGCATCCGGGGAATATCTTATCGAAAAAAAGAAAGGAGACACTGCCGCCATGGAATCCTGGATCGTCGCGGTTGTCATCGGAGGATTCTTCCTCTTTCTCTTGTTCATCGTCATGCTTCTGGCCTCGGTTTCGCGGCGGCTCGACCTGCGCAGCGATTATCATAATCCGACTCTGCCGGACGCGAAGCACCCCGTGCTCCCGCCGATGCCGAACGTCAACAATTCATCGGTCAGGGCGCACGTGAGCAAACCCCGGCGCGGAGACAACACCATGACCCGCAGCATTCCGAAGCCGGCGGCGGTCAATCCGGCCGCCGGCGAAGCGGCGGAGATGCCGCGGCATCCGGGAAAAACAGTTCAGGAGCCCTCCCACCGCATACAGCCGGAGCCGGATACTCCGCTGCTGCGCCCCTCTCCGCAACCCTCCGTCCGGAAGCCGGAGCCGAAACGCCCGCCCGCTCCGGATGTTGACGACACGCCGTATGAGGTCAGGCCCCGTGCGCCGAAGCAGCAGACCGTGGCGCCGGCGCAGGATGACAGCCGGTATTCAGCCGCGATTCCCTCCTCGGTCATGAACTCCGCCGCCCGGGAGATGGCCGCCGCCGGAATCAATTACGACGCCGCCAAGATGATCCTCACAGTCTTCTGCCGGATCCGGAACCTCGACGAGATTCCGCCCGTCATGCTCCAGGAATTCAACCGCATCGGCATGGACCGCGCCGTCATGTCGGAACTGCTTTCGCTGGCCTACGCCGCGCGCAGCTCCTCGACCTTCAACTTTGCGAGCCTCCAGACATTGAAGCCGCAGACCGGTTTCGCCATCTACCGCTCCATGCAGAAGGTCACCGCCGCGATGCGTGAAGAATAACCACGGAGATATCCCATGCCCGAACTCACCGTCGTCACCCGGAGCCGCTGCGAACTTGTCGATATCAGCGGCATGGTCGCGCGGCTCGTCCCCGCGCGGCTGAACTGCGGGATCTGCCATCTGCACTCGCTGCACACCACGGCCGCCCTGACCGTGAACGAAAACGCCGACCCGGATGTGAAGCGCGATATCCTCGAAAAGCTCGACGCGCTTATTCCGCACTGTGAGAGCTTCTACCGCCATGCCGAGGGCAACAGCGACGCACATCTGAAATCCTCCCTCATGGGTTTCTCGCTTTCGATCCCGGTCCGGGGCGGCAGGCTCCGGCTCGGCACCTGGCAGGGGATCTACCTCTGCGAGTTCGACGGCCCGCGCCCGCGCCGGATCGAGGTCTGCTTCCAGGAAGCGTTCGAATAATCCGCGCTTTTTTCCGGAAAACCGGTAAGATCCGGCCGGAAACTCCGTCTTATCCGGAAAGAACCGGCATACAAGAGGTATTTTTACCGCCATGCCCGGGGTGACGGTAATTCCATGATATCGGAGATGAAAACATGAAACTTCCGGCGGCAAACCCGCGATTGCTCTGTGTCCTCCTGCTCCTGCATTGGGGAACGCTTCTTTTCGGCGGCCCGTCGTTCGCAATCATCGCGGAAGACGATGCCTCCCGGCGCTTCTGCGAACAGCTGCTTGCGGAGCAGAGCGGGAACCACACCTTCCTCGAACGCGAGGAGCTGGAGAATATCCTCAGGGAGCGCCGGCTTCAGCAGTCGGAGCTTGGCGGGCAGGCCGTGCTCGAACGGTTCACCGCGGCGGACCTGCTCGTCATTGTGGAAAAGGGGCAGGCCGGAAAAAAGGAGGCCGGATATCCGTCGCGCCTGATCATCTTCGATCAGGCGAGCGGCTTCCGGCTCCTGACCCGCTCGCTGCCGCAGAAGAGCGACGATGCGCTTGCGGAGGCGGGGAGTGCGCTCCGCGACGTGCTCCGGCACTCCGCCGATCCCGGGAGCCGCCGCTACCTCTCCCTCGTCGCCATCCGCAACAACGGCGTCCGGCCGGAATTCCGGAGCGAACTCGACAGCATCGCCGCCCGGCTCGAGCTTGAGCTCCAATACCTGCCGGGAACGACCCTCCTCGAACGCGAGTTCCTGAACCGGCGGCAGACGGAAGAAAAGCTCGCCGGCACGGAACGGAAGCTGCCCGTAAGCCGGACGCTCGTGCGGCTCGAATTCACGCCCGTCCACGGAAGCATACCCGGATACACAACCACCCTGCGGCTGACCGATACGGCCGACCGGGTGCTGTTCACACGCACATTCGAGGGGAAGGAACGCAGCAATGCCCAAGCCGTCCGGCAGGCGATCGAGGAATTCATGAAACTACCTCCGCCGGAGAAGGTTCCGGACGCCAAAGAGGAGGCGCGGCGCTATTACAACGAATTCTTCTACCTGAAGCACTACGGCGACCCGCGCGCCGCCATGCGCCGCGCCTACGCCGCGATCGCACTTGATCCGGACAAGGTGCTGTACCGGGTCTGGGCGCTCGACACATTGCGCAGCGAAGCGGCGAAGAACGCCACTCCGGAGGAACGGTTCGGTCTCGTGAAAGAGGCCGCCGCCCTGCAGGACAACAATCAGGAGTCCGCCTACTTCTGCAACTTCGCCGCCATCACGATCACGGATTTGCTGGAAGGGCTCTTCCGCAACCGGGAGCTCCCGTCCGACCTCCGCGAAGAGATCCGGCAGTGGCTCGCGGAACGCCGTCCCCGATTGTTTCCCCATCTGCAGGAAAAGCCGCTGAAAGCACCTCCCGCCAATGAACAGGAATTCATCCACTATACGGAGGGCTTTGCAATGCGCTGCAGCCCATCGCTCTACTTCGACCGGAAGGCTTTTCTGGATGCACTGAAGCCGGAGATTGAACAGCTGCTGATTTATGCCGAGCCTTATCCGTCCGCGCCGGTTTACCGCAAACTGCGCTGGATGGGGGGACTGTGGAGCACTCATCTGGAGAACGCCAAAGCGGCCGAAAAAACCGCATTCCGGGAGTTGGCCGGCCGTCTGTCGAATTCCGGCCAATGCTACCTGAAAGCATTCGGGCTGACACTGGCGCTCCGGCTGGAACGCTCGTACAGCTCCTCCATCACGGAAAGCGCGCGGTCCGCCTACGTTGACCGGCTGTTCCAGCTGCCGCCGGCAGGCTTCGAGAACGGCGGATACCGCGATTTGTTCGCCTCGCTGCTGACGTACGGGGAACAGGAGCAGATCTCGCGGATGATCCGCGACCGCCAGGCGCTCCTGCTGAAACCGGACGATCCCCGATCGCCCGCAAACGCCTCCCCGGAAGCGCTTTTCCGGCTGCTGCAGCGGGAGAATACCGGCGCGCTGGAGATGCACGGGGAGAAATGGGCGCAGCCGCTGGCCGAGCAGTTCTGGCAGAAAGGACCCGCCGAGCTCCAGGCCGTGAATCCGGAGTACCGGATAACGCCGATCGAAACCACCTGGCCGTCCCGCCGGACGGCATCAGACGGAATCAGGAATGATTCGAACTTCCCGGCCCCCCGTCCATGGTATTCTCAGGCGCTGCTGGCGTCAGCCGTCGACGGCGGGAAAGGCTATCTGCTGCGCAAACTCGGGCGCACCGGCCCCTTCTCCCTCGAGGAGTGGAACGCCGAAACGCGCACCCTGAAAATGATCCGCAGATTCGAACAGCCGGAGCTTCATTTCACCCGGACGTTTCCGGGCTTTGCCGACGCGGCGCTGGCCGCCTCCGGAAACTATCTCCTGATCGGCACCGCCGACCAGATCGTCGTCGTGAATACGGAGAGCGGAGAGACACGCACACTCACCGCCTTCGTCACCGGGCGCGTCCATTCGCTCGCGTTCCATGACGGCAGGATCTACGCGTTCCTCGGCGCGGGAGAAGATTACGGGGCCGAATTCTCCCGGCTCGTCTCCTGCCTGCCCGACGGGAAGGATGTCAGGACCCACATCTCGACCCAGCGCGATGTTCCGGCCAATGAGCTTGAAGATGTGTCGAAACCCTATTACGTATGGGGAATCGGGCTTGCCGGAAACCGCATTTTTTTCCCCGCAATCACGAACGGATACGGCATGGCCGCTTTCTGGGAGTTCGATCTCGCGGCCGTCAAGCCCCGCAAGCTCTGGCACCTCGCGGAGGGGCGCCGGGCGCTCATGGAGTCCGGCCGTGCGGACAACTTCCTCCGGCAGAACGGGAAGTACCTTGATTTCAGCATTTACGGAAACGTTCTCCGGGGCGACAGGACCCCTCCTGTCGCGCTCTTCTTCCGGCTCAATATGGAGAGCGGGGAGAGCGAAATCATCGGCTGGGGCGAAGAGAAAGCATTGAAGCCGTTCAACCTGAAACATGCATGGGGGGAATACCGGAACTTCTCCGGCCCGTTCCACATCGAAAACGGCAACTTCTGGTGCGCGGGCGGCAAAGACAAATACGCGATGATGACGCACCTCCGGCTCGACGCGCCCGAAAAGTCGCCGCGGCTGATTTTCCCGAAGGTCCGGGCGCTGCTGCCGGGGAGTACCCCGGATTCCGTCGTCGCAGTGAATGACGACTGGATGGCGGAAATCCGTTACACGGGCGGCAACGCTCAGTAAATCGTCCCGGAGAGGCGGCGGTAGAGCTCGAACGGCTCCTTCGCCTCCTCCGCAAGCAGCGGTCCGGCAACTTCGATGCCGCGCGCGGCAAGCGACGCATGCCAGTCCGGAACCTTGTCCCCCTCGTCGAATCCGGCCGCGCGCGCGACGCTGCCCGGCGCACCGTAAAGCAGCGCCGAAACCCGGCTCCAGAGGATCCCTCCGAAGCACATCACACACGGTTCACAGCTCGAAACGATCTCGAATTCCGCAAGGTCGATCGACCCGGCGAGCCGTTCCGCATTCGCCAGCGCCATCATTTCGGCGTGCGCGAGCGTCTGCCCGGCGGATACGACGACATTGACTCCGACGGCGAAAAGGCGGTGCTCCTTCCGGTCGAACAGCGCGGCGGCGAACGGCCCGCCGCTGCCCTGCCTCACATGCTCGACGGCAAGCCGGATCGTGAAGCGCACCCGCTCCTCCGGCGTCTCCATGATCCGGTTTCCGTACGGTTCAAGATATCCGGGCAGCCACGCGGGCATCCCGATTTCCGGCAAAAAAAGCTGATTCACAGATAAGTCCCCACCCGTTTTCACAATATAGCGCCCCTCTATGCTCCTGTCAACTCCGGTATTGCATTCGGTCCGATTCCATGCTATCTTACCAACCGGAGCCGGATGAGCCGGTTCCTGACAGAAGGAGGAGGATTATGAAGAGACGGACAATTGCGGCGGTTGTGGTTCTGTGTGCGGCGGCGCTGATCGGGTTCAGAGTGTATGCCCATTGCGAGATCCCATGCGGAATCTACGACGACCCGATGCGCATGAAGATGATTCATGAGCACATCAGCACCATCGCCAAGAGCGTACACGAGATCGGACATCTCGAAGAGGCCGAAAAACCGAACGCGAACCAGCTGACCCGCTGGATCATCAACAAGGATGACCATGCGAACCAGCTGCAGGATATCGTGACCCGGTATTTCATGACCCAGCGGCTGAAGCCGCTGTCGCCGGAGGATCCGGGCTATGCGAAATACATCCGTGAACTCACGCTTCTCCATGCGCTGCTCGTTGAGGCGATGAAGGCCAAACAGACCGTCGACCCGGCGGTTCCGGTGAAGATGGACAAACTCGCCAGGGAGTTTGAAGCCAGCTACTTCGCAAAATAGCGGCAAGCCGGAAAGTTCCGTAAAAGCATATTTTGCATTTTGCGGAACTTTTTCTCATTCCGCGGTGGAAAATGCGGCAGAGGCGGGTTATACTTTGATAAACCACGGAGAGAACGATGAAATTCTATTATTTCAATTCCACCCACTGGGACCGCGAATGGTACCAGCCGTTCCAGGAGTTCCGCAAGTACCTGGTCGACGCCGCGCGCGAGCTGCTCCGCATCTGTGAGACGGCTCCGGATTTCAGGCAGTTCACCTTCGACGGCCAGACCGTCGTGCTGGAAGACATCTGTGAAATCCGGCCGGATTGGAAACCGGAGTTCGAACGGCTGATCCGGAGCGGCAAGCTCCATGTCGGGCCGTGGTACGTCATGCCGGACGAGTTTCTCGTCTCCGGTGAGGCGCTGATCCGCAACCTGCTGGCCGGCAGGCGGGTCGCCGCCGAATTCGGCGGAAAAGCGTGGCCGGTCGGCTACGCCTGCGACATCTTCGGGCACATCGCGCAGCTGCCGCAGCTCTTCGCGGGCTTCGGCTTCCGCGGCGCAGTCGTCTGGCGCGGCACACAGGGGGAGTGCAGCCACCTGACCTTCTGGGAATCCCCCGACGGGACGCGGATCAAAACGCTGAGCCTCTCGAAGCGTTCCGGCTACGGCGACTTTACGCTGAATGTCCGCGGAATCCTGCCGCTGCCGCTCGACGAAGAGAAATTCAAGCAGCAGTTCCGGGCGTGGGTCGAAGAAGATTACGACGGTTGGGGGAAATGCTTCGTCCTCTCCGATGCGTTCGACCATGCCACGCCGTTCGGAGAAACAGAGAAAATGTTCCGCTGCATCCGCAAGCTCTACCCGGAGTCGGAGGTCATCCATACCGACTATACCGAACTGTTTGACAACGAATACAATGATCCGTCTCTGCCGGTCATTTCCGGGGAACAGATCCATCCGGCGGACAGCCCGAAGAACGGCGCATGGCAAATCAGCGCGACGTTGAGCTCGCGCGTCGACGTCAAGCACGCGAACGACCTGTGCCAGAATGCCCTGGAGCTTCTGCTGGAGCCGCAGCTCGCGATCCGCGCCGCGGCGGGAGACGTCGAGACGCTGCCGCTGCTGCGCTACACCTGGAAGCACCTGCTGAAAAACCACGCACACGACTCGATCTGCGGCTGCTCGATCGATCAGGTTCACCGCATGGTGCTCTGCCGGCTCGAAGAGGTGATGAACCTCGGGCGCACCCTGGATGAGGAGTTCCGCATCTTCGACCGCAACCGCCTGACCGGCAGAGATTTCACCGAAAGCATCCGGCGGAGCTTCACAGAAGAGAAGGAGCGCGAGGCGGTCGCGCCGGACGGCTGCTATACCATGCGCCTGTTTAATCCGCTGCCGCGCCCGGTCCGCCGCACGGTCGAGCTTGAGATCCCCTTCCCGGCTCATGACGCTTTTCCGTATCCGAAACGCCAGGCCGAACCGTTCGGCTATGAGTTCCTGAACAGCTTCCGGCTGTACGGCACGGACGGCGGAGAAATTCCATATCAGCTTAAGTCGGTCCGCTGCAATCAGTTCCGTTCCTACTACCGTCAGGACAGCCGCCGGTACGACATCTATACGGTCGTCTGTGCGCCGCAGCTTCCCGCCGCCGGCTGGGGAACGCTCGAAATCCGCCCGTCGGAGACATTCGTGCGGAGCTTCGAAACACTGACGACCACACCGGCCGGAGCGTCGAACGGGATCATCGAGCTCGCGATCCACCCGGACGGCACATTCGACCTGACCGACCTGCGGAGCAAACGCTGCTACACCGGCCTGAACGACTTCCGCATCGACCGGGAGATCGGGGACGGCTGGAACCACGTGCGCCCGGCCGGGAACCGCCGCATCTGCGGCACCGGCTCCGCGCAGGTCACACTTGTGCAGGACGGCCCCGTGCGGGCCGAATTCGAAATCGTGCGCCGCTACGAAGTTCCGCGCGAACTCCGCTTCGACGGGACGCTCCGCGAACACTACGCAGGGATCTCGGAGAGCGACGAAACCGTCACGCTTGAAATCGTCACATCCGTATCCGTCGACCGCGGCAGCGAAGCGCTGAACTGCCGCACAGTCGTGCGCAACAACGTGCGGGACTGCCGGCTCCAGATGCTGCTGCCGACCGGAATCAGCGGGAACTGTTTCGCAAGCCAGGCGTTCACGATGCTCGAACGCCCGGCGGGACGCACGGAAGGGAACCGCACCGAATCCTTCCCGGAACCGGAAATGGTCGAAAAGAATTTCGACGGGATCCTCGGCAAACGGGACGCTGCAGGCGGCATCGCATTCCTGTCGCGCGCCGGGCTCCACGAGGGCGGCGCGCTCGATGATGTGCGGAGCTCGCTCGTCATCACGCTGCTGCGCGCGTTCCGCCGCACGGTCCAGACCAACGGGGAACAGGAAGGGCAGATTCCGGGCGACCGGGCAACCGAATACGCGATCACGCTCTTCCCGCCTGAACGCAGTGCGACCGAGCTTTACGGGCAGCTTCAGGAGCTGCGCGTTCCGACGCCCTCTTATCTCCTGAAAACGGCAGAGGCCGTCAACCGGGCGGAACCGTCGTTCCTCCGTGTCAGCGGCCCCCTCGCCTGCACGGCGATGAAACCGGCCGACGACGGAACGCCCGGAGCCGTGCTCCTGCGGTTCGTCAATCTCGAGAAGGAGGAGAAATCCGTGACAATCACCCCGGCGGAGACTCCGCGCAGGGCCGCGAAATGCCGCATTGATGAAAGTGAAATCGAAGCGCTCGAGCCGGCCCGCCTGACGATTTCCGCCCGGCCGGGGGAAATCGTCACCGTAAAGCTTCAGTTCTGAAGAAAGCAGCCGCGCGGAGGGGCGCACCGCCCCTCCGTGATCGCTCCCGGTCAGCGCTCCGCCGGTTCCGGGGAGAGGGTTATGATCAGCTCAAGCCTGCCGTCCGCCGGAGCATCCGCGGCAAAGCTTACGATTTTCGCCTTTGCATTCGGAGATTCGAACGGCTTGCGCAGCTCTTCGGCCGGCACGATCTTCCAGGCTCCGGGCTGATTCTTCTTCAGGCGCAGCACCTTTTTCCCCTGCCGGAGCTTCAATGAGCCGTCCGGCTGCGGTTCGGCTTCGGCGAAGGTACACATCTGCCACGTGACCGCTGCACCGGGCCTGAGCCCGGTCAGATTGTCCTGCAGCTTCATGGCGCGGCCGGGCAGCAGCATCGCGCTCCGCGTGACCTTCTTCGCGGCGGGGGCGTAAAGCGGCGTCAGCTCCATTACGGCTGCGGAATCGGTGAATTCCGTAAAGCGCGCCCTCCCTCGGACGTTCTGCGGCGCACCGTCGATGCGCAGGATATTGTGGCTCTCCGGGCCGAGCCGGAAAAGCGTCCACCGGCCCCCCTCCTGACTGCCGTCCCAGAGCTTGACGGGAGTTGCCTCGATCTTCGTATAGTTTTCCATACCGAGGTCGACGGCCCAGCGGCAGCCGCCGGTCTCAAAGACGAACGAACCGCCGTCCATATGGCCGTGCGGCCCCGAGGGCGCACCGCCCTTGAGTCCGGTCCACGCCGCATTCGCCGTGTAATCCGAACGCAGGACGCCGATCGGGACCAGCGACTCATCCCCGCTGTAATAGGAGAGCGGCGGCAGCTTGCGCGTCTCCGGGATCTCCAGATAAAGCAGAGCCAGCGGCAGCAGGCGGTTCCCGTCGCGCTTTCCCTTCGGGCGCGCCTTCGCGTAATCACGGAACAGCTTCCGTTCGACTTCATCGAACCAGTCGAACCGGTCGAACTTCTTCGCCAGCCAGATCATCGCGAACGAAGCGCCGCGCCCGGTCGCGCAGTCCGCGTAGTTGAACGGCTTGCCGGTGGGGCCTGTCGTCGCCCGGATGAAATCCCCGGTCAGCGGGAAGCCCGGCTGCTTCGACAGCCCGAAATCCTCCCCGAACGCCGCATCAAGCAGCCCGAGCAGAACCGCCGTAAACTCGGTCCCATAGCCCCAGTACATCGGCCCCTCCGGATACGCCCCGTTCGGAAAATAGCTGGCCTTCATCGAACGCGGCAGGTTCTCCACCGCGCGCTTCACGGTCTTCTCCGCCAGCTCCGGTTCGAGATCGGCCACGGCCAGCGCACCGGCGACCATCCCGGCGTGGCAGACGGGGTTCCAGTTGTTGCTGCCCGCCACCCACCACTGCTTTCCGGCATACGACGGCTTCAGCCCTTTTTCGACGATCGCGCGCTCCACGGCGGAACGCTCCTCCGGCGTCATCCGGTCATACAGCCAGTCATATCCGAGCGCCAGCGCGAGCGTCATCTCGCCGACGTCGAGGTAGTGTGACGGATTCCAGTCGGAATACCCGGCCGCGTTGACGATCTCGCGGATCGCGCGCGCCGCGTATTTTTCCTCGCCGGAGAGCCGGTACGCGACACAGAGCGTCGCCACCCGGAAAAGCACGGTCCGGCTGGCTGCCAGCATCCGCCGCCCCTGCATCTCCCGCCTCTGCGGAGGCACGTCGAGCAGGCGCTCCGCATCATAAACGATCCGTTCCGCGAACGCCTTCCCCTCCGGGGCGGCAGCGTTGCGTTTCATGGACTCAAACCCGTCTTTCCCGACCAGCAGCCGGGGGTGTCCCGTACTCACGCGATTCATTGGAATCTCCCTGGCGCCGGCCGATCCGATCATGCCTGCGGCCGACAGCAGTACAATCGTTTTCAGCAAGCGGCGCATCCTGTTCTCCTGTTGACTGCTATTGAATATAGCACCGCCCCGGGAGGCTTCCAGTGGAATCCGGATTTTTTTCCAAATAAATGCGGGAGCTTGCATTCGTCCCCTTTCCGGGTTATTTTTATAAAAAGGAGAAGCCATGCCGCGAAAACTCAGCGATATCATACCGGGGGCGATCGACACTGTGATGCTCGACACCCTGCCGCGGCTGCTGCGCCATGAGCTCACCGTCCGCAGCTTCGGCGTGAAGCCCGCATCCCGGGAGGTGCTCGACGAGACGTTCCGGCGCTACGGCTTCGGGTTCATCCTGCGCGGCCGCGGGTCGATCACGGAAGAGGGCGTCCGCCACCCGGTCGAAGCGCCGTGCCTGCTGCGCCACCTGTGCGGCCGCCGCTACCGGCAGTGTCCGGAGCCGGAGTGGGACGAGTTCTACATCACCTTCCCGGCAAGCGCCCGGCCGGTATTCGAACGCCCGCCGTGGACGCTCCTCGGCGCCCCGGCGATCCGCCTGCCGGACGCGGAAGCGGTGCTTGAGCGACTCGAACGGCTGTTCCGCTGCTTCCGCACCATCACGACATTCGGAATGGCCGACCGGTTCGACCTCGAAGCGGCCTCGCTGCTGCTCGACCTTCTCGGCACACTGCGGCCCGACTCCGGCGGGGAGCCGGCAGACCCGGTTTCGCAGCTCAGGCACTATCTGGAAAGCCACTGCCTCGAAGCCATCGACTACGGGAGCCTGGCCGCACGCTTCGGCGTCTCCCCGCGCCATCTGCGCAGGCTGTGGGAGGAACGCCACGGGGAGCCGCCCACAGCCTACGTCCGCCGCCTCCGGATGAAGCAGGCCGAATACCTGCTGGCCGAAACCGACATGCGCATCGGGGAAGCCGCCGCCATGCTGAACATGCGCGACCCGCTCTATTTCTCCCGGAAATTCCGCGAGTTCCACGGCTGCTCACCGGCCGAATACCGGCGCCGGGCGGCGGAGGAAAAGCTTCAGCGGGCAAATCCGTTGAACGCATCGACAAAGTGACCGACCTGCCTGCCGTCGACCAGCGCGTGGTTCAGCTGCAGAGAAAGCGGAATGTCGAAATTGCGGTTCATCTTCCCCCAGGCGAGAATCACGATGCTCTGGTCGAGCGTCAGCGCGGCCTGGTTCAGCGCGGTGAAGCCGTACCACGGAACGCAGCTCGCACAGAAGCAGTCCTGCCGTTTCCGCACGGCCGGATCGAATTCGCCGCGCTTCGCGGCCGCGACCGCTTCCGACGCCTGAGCGAAAAATGCGTCGAAGCTCTCCGCATACTCCGCCAGCGCCATGGTGAACACATCGTTCCCGCCGAGAATCGGCGTCAGCGCGGCCGTGTGCCTGAATTCAACGACGCGCCCGCCGTCGAGGATGCGCTGCCGCATCGCCGGAACCGCATTGACCGCCCGGATGACCGGATAGAGCGTCGAGAGGAAGAAGGAGCGGCCCTGCGCTTTCGCCCGGCGATAGACGGCCTCCACATTCAGCTCCAGCGTGATGTTGAACAGCTGGTTCTCAAATGTCCGGTAATATTCGAAGGTCGAACGGCGCGGCCAGGAGGCCTTGTCGATTTCATGACAGGGATTCATTGCAATTCTCCGGTAAAGCCGGCGGCGCATCGAAGTGCACGTCGAGCTGGTTGAACGGAATCGAGATGCCGCGTTCGTCGAAAAGCTCCGCCACCTTTTCGCGCAGTGCGGATAGAACGATCAGCTGCGCGCCGGTCCGCACCCAGACACGGAGCGTGAAGTCGATCGCGCTCTCCTGAAACTCCGAGCAGTAGACCTCCGGCGGAGGCTGTTTGTAGATCGACGGCAGGGCGGCCGCGGCGTCGAACAGTGTCTGACGGACCAGCTTCAGGTCCGTACCGTAGGCCACGCCGACGTGGAGATCGCGCCGCATGCGGCTGCCTTTGCGCGTCCAGTTGCGGAAATCCTTCGAAAGCACGTTCGTGTTCGGCAGCGTGATGACCGAACCGTCGAACGTCTCGATCACGGTCGCACGGAAGCTGACCGCCCGCACCTTCGCATAGATGCCGTCAAACTCGATTTCATCCCCCGGGCGCACCTGCTGGCCGACAAGCAGGATGATCCCCGAGATGAAATTCTCCAGCACCTCTTTCAGCGCGAAGCCGAAGCCGACGCTGAAGCCGCCGAGAATCACGAGGATGCTCGAATACTGCACCTCCAGAACCAGCAGCACGAAAACCGAGAAAAGCGCCCATACGATATAGTTGCCGAGCGTGACGAACGACGAAACCATCCCGAGATCCCGGCTGTTTTCGAACGCCCGGAAGATCAGGAACTTCGCCAGCGTCACCAGAAACAGCAGCACGAGCAGCACGAGCGTGACCGTCAGCAGATCGGTCATGCTGAACGAGAGGAAATTATAGACGTTGAACTGAACGCGCGCCCAGCGGTTCATCCATCCGCCGAGGTGGTAGGTGCTCGAAATGTTGCCGATGACGACGCCGAGCCCGCCGAGCCAGATCAGCGGAAACACGAGGTGACGCAGAAAAATATTGCCCATGCGCGCATCGGGCTGCTCGGTGATCCGGTTGAAGATGATGCGGCTCGCGGCAATCGCCGCCTCGAACAGCCCGAGCACGATGAATCCGGTCAGCATCATGGTGAACCCGATATACAGAAAGCCGCACGCGATGAGCGCCGTTTCGACGGCGACGACCGCGATCGCGGTCCAGACGATGACAAGGTCGAACACCGGGTATCCGCGCCGGTGCAGCGCCAGGAGCGCCCAGGCGGTACAGACAAGGTTCAGCGGCACGGCGATCAGCATCAGAGGCTGGTACGGCATCACGAGCGAAAACAGCACATTCGCGGCGAAGCTCTGAAAGATGAACGGCAGATAGAGCCCCATGCAGCGGCGCATCGCGGGGCGGTCCATGCGGAACGCCAGCGCCAGCAGAAGCAGCGCCAGTGAACCGAACGCCTGGCTGAACTGATGCACCTGCGCGGAATAATTCAGCTCGGTGCGGAACTGGAACAAATAGAGGGAAACCGCCAGAACCAGCAGCATGCCCGCCACAAAAAAGAGCTTCGACTTGCGGTATTTGTCCGGAAAGCGGGCCTGCTTCAGCAGCCAGGGGTAGATCCAGCGCGGCCCCGTCAGCAGAAACAGGATCAACAGGGGGACGAAGATCGCCAGGAAGCAGAGGTAGTCGCCGCGCGTCAGCCCGTTTCCGGCGAACTGTTTCGCGTCCATCGAGGTGTAATACCAGTACGCCATGATCTGCTTCACGCTGGGCAGAAGCTGCCAGTAGGCCATCTGGCGCGAAAAAAAGGCGTGGTCGATCGTATCGGTCCGGGCTTTCGCGGCTTCGGCCACGAGATCCGTCATCATCTTTTCGAGGCTCGGATTCAGGAAGCTGTCGAGCGCGGAGGTGATCCAGTTCGCCTTGTCCCGGAAGGCCTGGTACTTCGCCATGATCGCCCGGATCCTCGCCTCATAGCGGTGATACTGCGGCAGCGCGCTCATGCGGTCGAGTTCACTGCGGACCGCCTCCGTGCGTGCGGTCAGCTCTACGCTCGCGTCGCGAATCGCCTTGAGCATGTCGTAGCGCCGGCGGAAAATCACATAGAGGTCGTCGATCTGCTGACAGCGCAGCGTGATTTCAAACACATCCTGCGGCGCGCATACCGAGAGCAGGAAGCGCAGCTCGTCGGCCTGCATATAAATCCGGTTCGTGAAGTCCACGTATTCCGGACCGATCTCCTGCGACGACGGCTGGTAGGTTGCAAGGATCTGGTCGGCGCGCGTGATCTGTGAATCGAGCTTCGAAAGGATGAAATCCCAATTCTCGATCCTGGCGAGAGCGGTCTCCCGCACCTCCTTCCCTGCCGGAGGCGTTTCCGGGGGCTCTTCCGGCGAAGCGGCGGGGCCGGAATACGGACACAATGCAAACACGGCAAAAAGCGACAGCAGGATTTTCCGCATGAATGACCTCTCTTTCCCACTCAATATACCACGGCATTCCCTGAAACGCAATGGCTTTTCCACGGCTCTTTCTTGAAAAGGCGGCCCCGGCAGGGTATATTACCCGGGTAATAAACAGAAACGGACCCCCATTCATGACACTGCTGGAATATCCGGAAGAGGCTTTCGCCCGCTTCGACGCGCTGCTGCTCGATATCGACGGGACGCTGCTGCTCGGGAACGAAGCCCTGCCCGGCGCGGCGGAGCTGATCCGCCGCCTGCGGCAGAGGCAGATCCCATTCTTTTTCCTCACGAACAACTGTTCGCACACCTCTGAAGAGATCGCCGGGCGGCTGCGGAACGCCGGCGTCGAAGCGTACCCGGATGAAATCTCGGGAGCGGCGGCGCCCCTGCGGCTCGAGCTTGAACGGAAAGGCTGGGCGGAGCAGACCTTCTTCCTCATCGGCTCGGAGACATTCCCCGGCCGGCTCGGACTGCGCTGCGAAACCGATCCCGCCCGGATCGGAACATGCGGCGGAATCCTGTTCCTCGGCGGAGTCCACGACTGGAGAACGAACCTGCAGACGATGCTGAATGAACTCACGCGCCGCCCGGAGACGCCGCTTGTCATTCCGAATCCGGACCGCCTGAACCCGGTCCGGGACGGCGTGACGCTCTGCCCGGCAGGGCAGTTCGAGCTGGTCCGGCACTTCCTGAAGGAGCGCGGCATCGAAGTGCATCCGCTGCATATGGGGAAACCCTGCGCCGCGGTCTACGAGCATGTACTCGCGCGTTTTCCCTCCGGCGTCCGCCGCGAACACGTGCTCGGCGTCGGGGACTCCCTCGGCAGCGACATCGAAGGCGCGAACCGGGCGGGGCTCGCTTCGGCGGCGGTCCTGACCGGACTTGCGGCCCGCGAAGAGGCGGAGCACGCGCAGGACTTCCGCCGTCCCGACCTCATTTTCGACTCGATCGGCTGAACGTTTCTTTGGACTCCATTGACATTTTTCGCCTTTTCGCATCTTCCCGGAAAACGCTCCTAGTCAAAGCGGCTCTGCCGGGCTATACTATTGGCGGGTTCAACCATCATCAGGAGTCCATATATCATGCACTGGGAAAAACTCGATCTCGAAGTGTCGCTCAAACCGTTCCGCGAGCGCAGCACCGCAGGTTTCGAACGTGTTGCGGAGCAGATTTTCCGCCAATGGGATCCGCTGATCCGCGAGAGCGGCAGCGTTTCGCTGATGTTCTGGGCCGCCGACGGCTCCGAAATCCTCGACTACAACGGCAGAATGGAGGACACGTTCGAATGGGCGAAGTGGATCGGCGTCGCCAATCCGCACCATTCGCCCTCGGGACTCGCGCCCGAACTCCAGACGATCCACGAGCGTCCGCGCCCGTTCCTCCCGGACGGGGAGATGCCGGACTGGACCTACGGGGATTTCCGCGCCCTCATGCAGGTGCTGCGAAGCGTTTTCCGGCGCCGATACAACCGGGAACTGCGTATCGGCGCAACGTTCGACTCCGGCCCGGAGTTCGCGGTTTCAAGCTTCAAATACGAGCGCCATCCGGAGGTGTGCCGCGGCTTCTGCCTCGGCGGCAAAACCTTCGTCTGCTGCTACACGACGCTGCACGCCGACAAACGCGGCTACGCGGCCTATCCGAACGGCATCCCCGAGGGTGAACCGTTCGGGACCTTCATCGGGAAGCAGTCGCAGCAATACCTGACCGATATGGGGTTCGACTACATCTGGTTCTCGAACGGCTTCGGCTTCGGCATGGAGACCTGGGGCGCCACGGGAGCGATCTTCGACGGCTGCGATTTTTTCCCGGAAAAGGCGGAGGAAACCCGGAAGGCGATGCACGACTTCTGGCGCGACTTCCGGCGCGAATGTCCCGGCTTTCCGATCGAAACGCGCGGCACGAACCTCTCGACCGGCATGGATCTGACCAGCGACGCGACGCCGCTGCGCGAAATCTACCGCGAGGTCAGCGACCTCGAAGTCGCCCCGAACTCGCCGTGGGCCGCGCTCAACGGCGATTTCGGACTTGAGCTCACGGGCTGGATGAGCCACATCGCCGAACTTCCGCCCGGCAAGAAGTATCCGTTCCGCTACTATACCCACGACATCTGGTTCATGAATTCGCCGTGGCTCGACCGCTACGGCCGCAGCCCGCACGACATCTATCTGCCGATGGCGATCTCGCGCCTCGACGGAGACGGCAAGGTCATGCTCGCAAACGCGCTGCACATCCTCTCGATCGACGATTCATACGGCAGGATGCCGGAGCAGGTCCCGCAGGAGGTCATTCCATACCTCGAGGACGCGCGCCGCACCGCTCCGGACCAGGCGGGCCCGCTTGTCTGGGTCTATCCGTTCAACGAATACCATGATTTCGTCTATGCCGGGGAGCGGCTCGAGGAGATCTTTGCGGACGATTACCTGATCCGCGGCGCCCTGAACACGGGGCTGCCGCTCAACACCGTCGTCTCCACCGGGAACTTCGCCTCGGCGCCCGCCGGAACGTTCACGGAGCGCATCCTCGTCGTTCCGACCTCCGCCATGACGAACCCGCAGACGGCGGAGAAGCTCGAAGCGCACCTCGCCTCCGGCGGCAGCGCGCTCTTCTACGGCCCGGCCCGCGGAAAAGCGGTCGAAAAGCTGCTCGGGCTGGTTCCGGCGGAACCGCTCGACGGTGAATTCGACATGATCGGGTTCGGCAGAGTAAAACATCTTTCGCGCTATTCGGGCGGCCCGCTCGACCGTGTCTTCGCTCCGGGTACCCCGGCGGAGTGCACGGCCGAATATCTCCGCGGCGGAGAACGCCGCCCCGCGCTGGCCTGCGTCACCCGTCCCGAGTGGAACGGCGGGCGCGCGGCATGGGTGCGCGGCACGAATTCATTTTCGATGGAAAAAAACTGCCATGCCGCGACCGCGTTCGACCGGAAGATCTATTTCGCGGCTGAATCGCTGCTGCGGACCGGGCTGCGCAGCTTCGGGTACGACATCGAATTCGAAAAGTACGACACAGAGACGCCGGATCCGCGCATCACCCTGCGGTTCAACGACAATGCTCTCTATTTCGCCGGCTTCGGCACCGACACCACGGTGACGGAGCGCCTCCGCTTTCCGGACGGCGCGCCGCTCTTCACCGGGGCGGACACAATTCTCGAAAACGGCTCCGCACGTTATCCCGCGTTCCGTTCAACGAACTGCGAGTGCCGCCTCTTCGTCTCCATGGCGGATGGCCGGATCCAGTGCCGCGAAGCGACCTCCATCATGCCGGGCGTCAGGCGCCGGATCACCGTAAAGGGGTTGTCGGGCGCACGGCTCGTGTTCCGGCCCGAAGCGGCTCATGTGGAATCGGTGCGGTTCTTCAAAGGGGACCCCAAATGCACCGTGCTCGAGAAGTCCGCTTTCGAAGCCCGCCTCGAAACCGACGCATTCGGCCCCCGGTATGTTCTTGAAAACGTGTCGGGCGACCTGCAGATCGCCTGGGGCGAAGAGCAGTAAAACACAGGAGGAGGCGGGAGGCGGATGAAGCGCCTCCCTCCTTTTCCGCTACCCGATGACCCGGTTGTCCGCGAGGATCTCGGGTTTGCGGCGCATGCTGTCCGCTTCGGTGATTTCCCGGATCACGCGGCACGGGTTCCCGGCGGCGAACGTATTCGGCGGGACATCGCGCGTCACGACGCTGCCCGCGCCGATCACGCAGCCGTCTCCGACAGTCACGCCGGGGCAGACCACGACGTTCGCGCCGAACCAGCAGTCGTTGCCGATCCGGACCGGCTTCGCGTAGCAGAAGCGCTTCGGCTTCCCTTCGCCGTCGAGCATCAGCCGGCGTTCATCCGGCAGCATCGGATGAACCGGCGTGACGATCGTCAGGTTCGGGCCGAAGTTGTTGTCGTCCCCGATCGTGACGGGCGCGTCGTCCTGAATCGTAAGGTTGTAATTGAAGAAGCAGCGTCTGCCGATTTTCGTGTGCTTTCCGTAGTGAAAAAAGACCGGCCCCTGCATGAAGCTCCCCTCCCCGAACTCCGCGAGGATCAGCTTTGCGAGCTCCGCGCGGAGTTCGGTGTCGTCTTCGCTGGTGCGGCTGAACTCCGCGCTCAGCTTGTGGGAGCGCAGCTTGATCGCCTTCAGCTCCGGGTCGCCGGGATTGAAAAGGATCCCGCTGAAAATTTTTTCTTCTTCCCGCATGATTTCATCCTGCCTGTTATAATATGGTGCAATCCCGTAATATATATGTGCCCGCAGCCGAAAGCAAGGCGGCTTTTTATTTGCATTCGCCCGCAACGGCGCTATAGTAGAAAAACAGCATAAGGAGCGCGGGCATGAGAATCTCCATGTGGACCAGCTTTCTCTTCGAGGAGGGCCCGGAAGGGGCCGTCCGGACTCTCCGGGAACACGGCTACGAATGCGCCGAACTCTCCGACGAACACGGCAAAATGCTGCTCGACCGGGGCGACCCGGAACGGACCGGGCGCGAATTCAAGGCATTCTGCGATTCGCTCGGCTTCACCCTGCCGCAGGGGCACTTCTCACTCCATGCCGCCATCGATCACGCGGACCCGGCCCGACGGCGGAAAGAGATCGACGGGCTGAAGCGTTGGTGTGTGCTCTTCAATGCGCTCGGAATCAAAGCGGGTGTGCTGCACCCGGCCGGACTCAAAACCGAAGGGCGCGCAAACCTGCCGCTGATCGCCGACGCGCTGCAGGAGCTTCTGGAGTTCTCCGACGGAATGAGCTTCACGATCTGTCTCGAAAACCTGATCGTTTCCTTCGGCTCCTTTGAGGAGCTCGACGAGCTGATCCGGCAGGTTCCCTCCGGGGAGCGGCTCGGCATCTGCCTCGACACCGGCCATCTCTGCTGGAACGGCGGCTCCCCCGCCGAATTTGCGCGCAAGGCCGGCGGCAGGCTCAGAGCGCTCCATATCACCGACTGCCTCATGGCCGGAGACGCCCGGTTCGACCATATCTTCCCGTACAGTCTCGGGAACATCGACTGGCCGGAGTTGATCCACGCGCTGCGGGAAATCAGATACGGCGGGATCTTCAACTACGAAGTCCCGCGCGAACGCCGGGCCCCTCCCCCGATTCTGCGCGCGAAGCTCGACTACGGCCTCGCGCTCGGAAAAGAGATGCTGAAACTCTGAACGCCCCCATCTGCGGCCATTGTATTTTCGGCAGTTCAGGTGTATTTTAGAAAGATACACACCGCAAACTACCGAATGGAACATCATTATGCCGCGCTTCTCCGATACCGTCAGCCGTCTTGAGGACGAGCTGCTGAATTCCGTCGTGCCGTTCTGGATCGAACATGCCGTCGACCGTGAAAACGGAGGATTCTTCAACTCGCTCGACCGTGAAGGCAACTGTTACGATCCGGTCAGATCCGTCGCGATGCAATGGCGGAACGTCTACATGTTCGCCGCGCTCTTCAACTCGGAATACTCCCGCCCGGAATTCCTGGAGCTCTCGCTGCACGGGTTCCGCTTCTGCGAAAAGCAGCGGGAGCCGGACGGGAGCTATGTGAGCATCTGCGATGCGGCCGGCAACTCCATAAGAGGCGGAGGCGGCAGGCGGAATCCCATGAAAGCGATGACCTGCATCTATGCGGGGTGCGCGTGCGCGGAGCTTTTCCGGGCGACCGGAGAAGAGCGCTTCCGCGCCGAAGCGCGGAGCTGCTTCGACTGCTACACGGCGGCACTGGCGGAGTCCGAGCAGGACTCCTTCTCCCCCATGTTCCCGGTAATGCGCCATCGCGGCTGCTACATGCATCTCTGCCACCTCTGCCGCACAATGCTGGTGCAAGGGTGCGAGTTCGACGACGTGCGCGTGCGCGCGACGCTGGAGAAAACGTTCGAAGTGATTCCGCAATTCTACTGCGCCGGAGCCGGCCGCTGGCTGGAACACGCCCCGGTTTCCGGCGGCTTCCGTCTCGACAGTTCATTTTTCCGTACCGTCGTGCCGGGCCATGATTTCGAGACGATGTGGTTCCTCGCACAGGGGGCGGAGCTGGCCGGCAACCGGGAGCTCCTCGAAAAGATTCCGGTCTGGACGCGGCAGATCTACGGCTATACGCGCGACCCGGAATTCGGCGGGCTCTTCTTCTTCATGGATGCGTTGGACAAACCCGTGCCGGAGGGGATGGATATGGTCAAGGGGTGGTGGACCCACAACGAAGCGCTGCTGGCGGCTGCGTTCTCCTACCGGATCTCCGGCGACGAATGGTTCCTCGAAATGTTCGACGATGTGAACCGGTGGTGCACGGAGCACTTCCGCGACCCGGAGTTCGGTGAATGGTACGGTCTCGTGCGGTTCGACGGCTCGGTGCGGGACGGCTTCAAGGGGTCGCTGTCGAAGACCTTCTTCCACCTGCCCCGCGCGCTTTACAACTGCATCAGGGTCTTCAAAGAGCTGGACAAATAAAAAAAGGACGCTTTGCGGGCCGTGCCGGTCCGCAAAGCATTCTCTCAAAGCTCACTTCGCCGGCGGAATGAAGCAGTAGACGTATGCATCCTTCTTCGGCGCGCCGGCGAGCGAGCGGAACCAGCCGGGAACGGCGCGTTCCTCCTCGATCCGCATCTCCGGCGTCATCGCAAAGCCGGATCCGGCAAGCCGCGCAAGCCACTTCGGGCGGCGCTTCGGCCTCCCGTCGAAGAGGATCACGGCCCCCTTTTCCCGGATCTCATTTTCATCGATCCACTGGCTGAAGTTCGGATTCGCGGAGAAATAGGACTCGGGCCGGTCCGCGGAATAGACCGTGACGTTGCATGACTCGCGCCGGTCTCCGATCACAAACGGCAGCGGCGTGCCGTAACGGCTGCGCCACTCCTCCGTGACCCGCCGGGAGAGCGCTTTGCCCGGAAAGTTCTCGTAGTCGCAGCCACGCTTCAGGTACGGCTGCTGCCAGAGGCTCCGCACCGCGAAAATCGCAGCGAAAACGATCCAGAGGATCACGACGAAACCGGTGAATCCGCGCAGGCTGAAACGGTTGATGTACGGTTTGTACCAGAGCACGAGGAAGAGCCCGAACATCGGAAAGCACGGAACGACCCACGAGTAATTCAGCGACCCGCCTGAAATTACCGAAAAAAGCAGCGTCAACACAAACGGCCCCCAGGCGAGCAGCGCGACGAACCGGCGTTCGAACGCCCCTGACGACATCTCCCGGTCGCGCCGGAAGAAAAGCAGGAAAAACGGAATCAGCGGGACGACCAGCACCGAGAGCGTCCGGGACAAGCTCCGCAGCGGATACTTCAGCAGACGGTCATAGGAAAACTCGAACGCCGGCGCGCCGCTGTCGAGCGCCGCCCGGTCGAATGCGTAACGGAATGCAACCATATCGTTCCCCGCCAGCCAGATGAGGTTCGGCAGGCTGATCACGGCGAAAAGCAGCGCTCCGAGGTACGGCCCCGGCGTGCGGAACGCCCGGCGCCCCTCCGGCGTGAACAGCATCACGAGGAACATCGAGGCAAACAGCACCACCGCATAGTATTTGATCATGAAACAGCAGCCGGCCAGGATTCCGGCCAGAAGCCACGGGCCGATGCGGCTGCCGTCTTTCAGCGCCTTGTAGAAGAAGAAAATCAGAAGCGGCCAGAAACCGAGCTCCATCACATCGTCGCAGAGCTCGACCGACTTGATGCCGTAGAAGTTCACGCCGAGCAGGACAAGCACGGAGAGAAACGCCCCGGCCGGGGTCGTCATGCGCATTCCGAGCTTCCAGACACAGAGAAGGCCGGTGAGGACGAACACCTGGCTCAGCAGATAGCTGCTCCAGATGCTGTCCCCCGTGAGCCGGCTGCCGAGATAGCCGATCCATGCGCCGAGATACGGGTTCTTGTCGTAGCCGAGCTGGAAATAGCTGCCCCAGATGATGTTCTCCGGCACATCGATGAACGCGTTGTCGAGCACGGCGAGCGGCAGCAGGAACCAGCAGAGTCCCCAGAGAACCAGAAGGAGGGAAAGCCGTTTCTTAAGAATATCCGCCTCCGGCGGCGGCTGAAAGGCGGAAGGCGGCAGAACGGCTGTCAGGCGGGCGCTCCATCCGGAGAGGAGCACGGCAGCTTTTTTGAACATGGATATTCCCTGCTGTTGCATGATTTCGGTGTTTGCGCAAATATAGTACATTTCCCTGAAAATTCAAACGAAGTTATTGAAAATCACCGGAATGCGACCCCCTTTCCGGCTTGACGCGGGCCGCGCATGAGGTTATATTAAACGATACATCTGCAATTTGTTTTTATATCGTCAGGAAGAATATGACTCGTCACGCACTCGCGCTCCGGCAACTTTCGTTGCTCACCGCGATTCACTTTACAGTCGATATGCTCTCCGGTACACTGCCCGGCTTTCTGCCTGAGCTCCGGAAGGAGTACGGACTGTCGCTCGTCGCCGGCACTGTGCTGCTGACGCTCTGCAGTTTCAGCTCGAACGGTGTCCAGCTCTGGGCGGGGACGCTGCGCAAAACCGCAAAGCGGCCGAAGCTCGTGCAGCTCGGGCTCATCCTCTCGTGCGCCATCTGCTTCGTCTGGTTCACGCCGCACTCCCGGGCGGCCGCGTTCCTGATGGCGCTGGTACTGGTTCTCGGCGTCGGCGTGGCGTTCGCTCATCCCGAAGGGCTGCGCGGCGTCTGCGCGATTCCGGAGAGTTCCGTCTCCCCGGCGGTCGCGACCTCGCTCTTCATGCTGGCCGGCTTCACCGGCTATGCGACCGGGCCGCTGCTCGGAGGGCTGCTCGTGCAGCATCTCGGATTTCCGGGGCTCTTTCTGCTCCTGCTCCCGGTCGGTTTACTCCTCTGGCTTTTTCACCGGGCGCGGGTCCGGCTGGCGCTCGATGAGTGCGACAAGCCGAAACGGCCGACGCGCCCCAGCCCCCCGGCCCCCGCCCGGCAAACACCGTCTTTCACGTTCCGCGAACTGTTCTGGCTCGCCGTCCTCATCAACGCCGGGTGCGGCATCATGCAGGGGCTGCTGCCGAGCTATCTGGCGGAGCTCGAATTTTCGCTCGGCTTCGGCGGGCTCTCCGGCACGCTCTTCGGACTCGGGGCCGGGCTCGGGGCATTCGGCACGAGCTTCCTCATCAAACGGTATTCCGTGACCCGCTGCCTGACCGTGGAGCTCCTGTTCGGGATCCCGGTGCTCGCTCTTTACCTGCTGCTGGCCGGGCACCGCGCCGCGGCTGTCCTCGTCCCGTTCGCGGGAATGCTGGTCGGAGCAGGATTCCCGCAGCTGGTCGTGCTCGCCCGGACCGCTCCCGGCAGGCTCGCGCTCGGCGCCCGCATGGGGATGATCGTCGGCGGCAGCTGGGGCCTGGCCGGAATCGTTCTTCTGCTGGCCGGTGTGGTCGGCAAATATTTTATGTTGAAAAGCGCAATGTTTCTCGCGCCGGCGACGTTCGTCGGCGCGCTCTGCATGCTGCTTGTACTCGGGAGGCGGGTCATGAAGAAGCCGCGCCCGGATAAACTCAGGGGAGGAGTTTCGATATGAATCTGCTGTTTATCGGCGATGTGGTCGGCAAGGGAGGGCGCGACGCGATCCGCCTGTTGGTGCCGGAGCTGCGCCGCGAATTCAACTGCCAGTTCGTCGTGGTCAACGCCGAAAATTCGGCGGCGGGCTCCGGCCTGACCTCCGGCTGTGCGAATGAGCTGCTTGAGACGGCCGATGTCCTGACGACCGGCGACCACGTCTGGGACCAGCGCGGCTTCGATGCGGAAATCGGCCGCTTCGACCGGGTGCTGCGCCCGGCCAATCTGCAGAAAGGGCAGCCCGGCCGCGGCTGGGGCGTCTACCGCAACCCGGCCGGCGGCGAAGTCGCGGTCATCAATCTCCAGGGCAAGGTGTTCATGCGCGAATCGGCCTACAACCCGTTCGAAACAGTTGAAGAGATCCTCACGAACGAACTGCCGAAATCCGTGAAGAGCATCTTCGTCGATTTCCATGCCGAAGCGACCAGCGAAAAGCTCGCGATGGGATATTTTCTCGACGGCCGCGTCACCGCCGTGCTCGGAACCCACACCCACGTGCCGACCGCCGACGCGCTCGTGCTGCCCGGCGGAACCGCCAGGCAGACCGATGTCGGCATGACCGGCGCCGCCACGAGCGTGCTTGGCCGCGAAGTGAAGGATGTTCTCTACAAGTTCACCACCGGCATGCCGAACCGGCTGGCCGTGGTCGAAAAAGGGGCGATCCGGCTCGACGGAACCATCGTCACATATGACTATCTGACCGGACGCGCCACCGCGATCCGCCCGGTCTCGCGCGAAATCAATATTTAATCTATATCTATGGAGTTTTTCAGTCATGAGTGAAATCAAATTCGACCCGGTCGAAGAGCTGGTCGCCGATATCAAGGCAGGCAGGATGGTCATCATCACCGACGATGAAAACCGCGAGAACGAAGGCGACCTCGTGCTCGCCGCCGCGCACGTCACGCCGGAGGCGGTCACCTTCATGGCGACGCATGCGCGCGGGCTCATCTGCGCGCCGCTGACCGCGGAACGCGCCGCTGAGCTGAACCTCTCAACCCCGGCGTCGCTCTCGGACCCGTTCGGTACCGCGTTCACGCAGAGCGTCGATGCACGCAAGGATACGACGACCGGGATCTCCGCCTTCGACCGCGCGAAAACGGTTCAGGCGCTGATCGACCCCGCAACCTCTCCGGCGGATTTCGTCTCGCCGGGACATCTGTTCCCGCTCATCGCGCGTCCGGGCGGCGTGCTGCGCCGCGCGGGCCACACCGAGGCGGCGGTCGATTTCGCGCGCCTCGCGGGCCTGACTCCGGCCGGCGTAATCTGTGAAATCATGAACGACGACGGCACGATGGCGCGGGTTCCGCAGCTCGATGAATTCCGCAAAAAACACAACCTCAAGTGGGGCACGGTCGCGGACCTCATCGCATACCGCCGCCGCCACGAACACCTGATCATCCGCGGCGAAAGCGCCCGGCTGCCGACCGTGTTCGGAGAGTTCCGGATCACGCCGTACCGCACGAAGGTCGACTCCTTCGAACACCTCGCACTGGTTTACGGCGACGTGAAGGACAAGGAAAACGTCCTGGTCCGCGTCCACAGCGAATGCCTGACCGGCGACGTATTCGGCTCGGCCCGCTGCGACTGCGGCGAACAGCTCCACGCCGCCATGCGGCAGGTCGTCGAAAACGGCTCCGGCGTGATCGTCTACCTGCGGCAGGAGGGGCGCGGAATCGGCATCTTCAACAAGATCCATGCGTACAAGCTCCAGGACGAGGGGTGCGACACGGTCGAAGCGAACGAACAGCTCGGTTTCGCCGCCGACCTGCGCGAATACGGCATCGGCGTGCAGATTCTGCTCGACCTCGGCGTGAAATCCGTGCGGCTGCTGACCAACAACCCGAAGAAGCTCGTCGGAATCTCCGGCTACGGGCTTGAAATCACCGAGCGCGTCCCGATCATCATCGAGCCGTGCGAGGAGAACGAGTTCTACCTCCGGACCAAGAAAGAACGCATGGGCCACATGATTTAAACCGCGAACACGAGGAGACCTGACTGCATGGAAACCGTGGTAATGTCCTTCTGCGGACTCTGTCTGCTGCTGGTGCTCGGGAAACTGGTCCGCACCGCGGTCCCGCTCTTCCAGCGGCTTTATCTGCCTGCCTCCGTAATCGGCGGACTGCTCGGACTGCTGTGGATCAATACGCTCGGCAAAAGCGCGTTGCCGGGGTGGCACGACAGCTGGGGCGCACTGCCGGGGTTCCTGATCAACATCGTCTTCGCGGCACTTTTCATCGGTGCGAAGATCCCGAAAATGAGGACCATCTGGAGCGAGGCCTCCCCTCAGCTCTGCATGGGACAGCTGCTCGCCTGGGGCCAGTACGTGATCGGGCTCGGGCTGACGGCCGTGGTGCTCATCCCGCTTTTCGGCGTGAACAAGGCGTTCGGCAACCTGCTGGAAATCGGCTTCGAGGGCGGCCACGGTACCGTCGCGGGGCTGACGAAAACGTTCATGGAATTCGACTGGGAGGCCGGCATCGCGCTCGGCTACACGATGGCGACGGTCGGG
>JABLYX010000113.1 GCA_018265615.1 Lentisphaeria bacterium | reverse complement strand
GCTCCAGCGGCGATGGTACTGTAAATTTGACTATGGGAGAGTAGCACGGTGCCGGAAATTTTTTTACCCGCTTTCGCGTTTCGCACACGAGAAAGCGGGTCTTTTTTTGCTCGAAAGCAACACAGCCGGGCTTTTCCACTCGCAGCATTGCGCCCCGGCCTTTTCCCCTCGCAGCATTGTGGCCTGATCGGCTTTGTCGCACGCCGCAAAACGCAGCTGCAGCATTCGCCTCATGATCGGCTTTTCCCCTCGCGGCATTGCGCCCTGATCGGCTTCGTCGCACGCCGCAAAACGCAGCAGCAGCATTCGCCTCATGATCGGCTTCGTCGCACGCCGCAAAACGCAGCAGCAGCATTCGCCTCATGATCGGCTTCGTCGCACGCCGCAAAGTGTTGCTCTTTACTTCTTTGCATGACTGGCCCGGATGCCTGCGCTTCGCGCACGCGCGGTCTTTGTGCGCCTCCGGCGCAGCAGACCGTGTGCGCTACACGGCAAAATCTGCGATTTTGCTATGCAGCTCTTTCGCTCCGCGCACAACTTTACCTCCGGTGGCCAAGGCGCTTCGCCCTTGGATCCAGACCGGCGAGGCGCCGGCCCCGACGGACGTCAAAGCCGTCCTATACGCGCGCGCTGACTTCTGGTTTATTCAAGCTTGCGTTTTGCTCCCCGGCGGAATTGCTCTGGGCTCTCCCCGATGTTGCGGCGGATGAAGCGGCAGAAATAACTCGGCTCCGGAATGCCGGACTGGCGTGCGATTTCAGAGAGCGGCAGCAATGTCTGCTGCAGCAATGACAGCGCATGCTGCAGCCGCAGGTTCGAGAGGTATTCCGAGGGAGTCAACTTCATCCGCTCGCTGAAGATTCGCCTGATCGTCGAGCGGTCGAGATTCAGCTCATCGGCAATCGCATTCACGTTAAGTTCCGGATCCGCGAAGTTTTCCCGGCAGAGGCGGATGATCTCCGCCGTGATTTTTCCCTCTTTGGAGTTATCTTCCCCTCCTCCACCCGCTTTGGCCAGGATCGCATCGATGACTGAAACCATCTCCCGCCAGCAGAGCGGCGTCATCTCCTGCATCAGCAGCTCAAGCCGGATGAAAAGATCATGCGGGCAGCCTCCCGCCGCAAAACTTCCGCGCGGATATCCATAGGACTCCATGTGCCTGCCCGCGCACTCTCCATCGAAAGCAACCCAGCGGTATTCCCATCCGTCGGAAAGGGCCTGATGATCATGGGGCTCATACGGCAGATGGTAAAATACATCGCAGGGAGTGACAGTATACTCCTCTCTGTCGACGCGGATGCGCCCTTCTCCGCTGATTGTCCAGAACAGCTGCACAAATGGCTTCTCTCCCGCCGGAACATATTCCGTCTCTCCGCCGGCGATCCGGAAATGACCGATTGAACGCGGATAGAACGGCAGCGGGATATTCGGCAGCAGTTGCGGATTCGGCCGGTGGACGACCAGGATTCTCGATTGCCGGGTGCGAATAATCATGCTTGCTCCAAAAATACCATGGATGCGCCGAGAGTACAATTGCTTTTACTTGCGAAAACCGTTATAATATAGTAACTGAAACGCAAAAATGCAACCAACAGGGAGTGCTTCCTATGTCGAAGATTGTTCTGGTCGGAGCGGGCGGCGTGATTTTCGCGCAGAATTTCATCAAGGATATTCTGATGGATCCGGTTCTCCGCGCGCATGAAGTCACCTTGATGGATATCGATGCGGAGCGCCTTGCGAATGGAGTGACCATTGCCGGGCTGATAGCGAAGAAGCTTGAGATCGAGTTCAATCCGCATGCGACGACTGATCTGCGCGAAGCGCTTGCCGGAGCGGATTACGTCATCACGATCTTCCGTTCCGGTACGATCCGCCATCAGGAGCTGGAGTATGAGATCCCCATGAAGTACGGCGTCGATCAGGTGGTTTCCGATACGCTCGGTCCGGGCGGGATCTTTCGCGGATTGCGTACGCTGAAGGATCTCTTTGAGGTGCTCGACTGCATGGAGGAGGTCTGTCCCGGCGCGTATCTGCTGAACTATGTGAACCCGATGTCAATGAACACGATCGCGCTTTCAAAGCGGGCGAAGAGCGTGAAGGTGGTCGGACTCTGCCACAGTGTGCAGCATACCTCGCGGCAGATTGCGGCGTGGATCGGCGTGCCGCCTGAAAAGCTGCATTTCCGGGCGGCCGGCATCAACCATATGGCGTTCATGCTGAAGCTGGAGGTTGACGGTAAAGATGTTTATCCGCAGCTGTTCGCCTGTCTCGATAAGCCGGAGATCTACAGAAAAGAGAAGGTCCGCTTCGAGATCATGCGTAATTTCGGTTATTTCCCGACTGAAAGCAGTGGCCATAACAGCGAGTATCTGCCCTACTTCCGCAAACGGCAGGACCTGATCGACCGCTTCTGCTGCAATGATTTTCCGGATGTCGATGAGAACGGCATCGACTGGTCCGCGATGAACAGCGGGGTCTCCGGTGCATCGGTCATGATCTGCCGCGGGCTCCAGATCCGCAATGAAAAACAGATCAGGGAGTATCTCGACGGGATCCGCGAGCTTGATCTGTCATCGAGCGTCGAATACGGCGTCCAGATCATTGCGGCGATCGAGAAGAACCGGCCGCTCTCCGCGAACCTGAATGTGATGAACCGCGGACTCATCGCGACGCTTCCTCCGGAGTCGTGCGTTGAAGTCCCGTGCCTCGTGGACGGCGGCGGTATCGCTCCGGGGCGGATTGAGGAGTTCCCCGAGCAGCTTGCCGCGCTTGACCGCGGCATGATCAACGCACAGATCCTTGGCGCACAGGGGGCGCTCTCCGGCGACCGCCGCACGATCTTCCACGCGATTGCCGCTGATCCGAATACGCAGAGTAAGCTCGGGCTCGACGAGATCAGCGCAATGACCGATGAACTCTTCGAGGCGCTGGCCGACTCGATCGATCCGCGTTTCTCGCGTCAGTGACATAGTTTACTGAGCGGCAGATGCACGGGAGTACTTTGGTGTATTCCCGTGCATTTTATGGTTACAGCCATTTGCATTGAATTTGGAATGTATTTATATTATGCTGTATTCCGTTCATCACCTTTTCAAACAATCTGCCGGTTGGCGGGCGATTTCGCAGCGGCCGATGCGGCCGGTTTGCCAAGCCATTAAAACCAGGGAGAGCACAAGCATCATGAGAAACCGGAGCGAATGTTTCAATGCGGACTGGAAATTCTGTGCCGGGAACGTGCCGCGATTCGAGGCTCCCGAACTGGATGACTCGGGCTGGACAACGGTGAATCTGCCGCACGACTGGAGCATCGGGCAGCCGTTTGACCCTACACTGCCGCACGGTTCGCAGCACGCCTATTTGCCGAATGGAGTCGTCAATTATCGTAAGCGCTTCCGGCCCGAATGCAGGGAAGGCGAGCGGATTTTGCTTGATTTCGACGGCGTCTACCGCTCCGCCGACCTCTTTGTGAACGGGCGGCACATTCTCAAACACTTCAACGGCTACACCGGCTTCGAGGCTGACATCACCGATGCGCTCGTGCCGGGTGAAAACCTCGTTGCCGTGCGCGCCGACAATTCGATTGAACAGACTTCGCGCTGGTACACCGGCAGCGGTATCAACCGCAGCGTCCGGCTGCGGCGGATCGGGCCGCTGCATTTCCTGCGCCACGGACTCGTTATTGATGCGAAGATCGATGGCCGTGTCCGGATTACGACGGAGTGTTCGCTTTCCGGAGACGTGCTGTTCACGATTCATGGCCCGGCCGGGGAGAAAGTCGCTGAACACCACGGTCCTGCGGCCGTTTTCACAGTCGGAAATCCGCAGCTCTGGTCCCCCGACACACCGAATCTTTACATCTGTACCGCGCAGCTTTTCGACGGGAGTGGCGCTGAGATTGACCGGATTACCGCGAGGTTCGGTTTCCGCTCGGTTGAATTCGACCCGGAGCACGGCTTTCTGCTGAACGGAAAAAAGCTCCTGCTGCGCGGTGTAAATATTCACGAGGAGCTCTGCGGCATCGGAACGGCTGTCTTCCGTGACGGCGTCGCGCGGAGGTATCACATTCTGAAGTCTCTCGGGGTGAACGCGGTTCGGCTCGCGCATCATCCTTATGCGCCGGAGTTCCTTGAGCTGGCCGACGAAATGGGGCTGCTGATCTTCGACGAAGCGTTCGACAAGTGGACTGGCCAGTATTACGGGTATCAGGTCGCTTTCGAGGACCATTGGCGCGACGATGTGGCAGAATTTGTGCGGCGCGACCGCAACCATCCGTCGGTCTTTCTCTGGAGCGTCGGCAATGAAGTGGTCGACCAGCAGCTTGACGGGCAGGACGGCTTCGGCGTCGACCGGCTCATCGTCATGCGTGATTTTGTCCATAAGCTTGATCCGGATCGCCAGGTCACCTGCGCGCTGTATCCGTCGCGCCGCAGCGGCGCCAGGTGGAATCATCCGCATTACCGTGAAATGGATATCCACCAGATGGCACACGGGATGGACGTGGTTGCGGTCAACTATATGGGGGAATTCTTTGTACGCGACCACGCCAGACATCCGGGGATGGTCTTTCTTGTCAGCGAGGGAACGACGAACCACGGCGTCAGGTGCTGGTTTGAGTTTGACCACGGGTTCGGCTGCGGCAGCTTCTACTGGGGCGGCTTCGACTATCTCGGTGAGGCGCGCTGGCCGCATAAGAACTGGTACAGCGGGCTCATCGACCGGGCGGGATACCCGAAGAGCATTGCATATCAGGCACAGGTTGCCTGGGACCCGGAGCCGCGTATCCATATCGCCGTTCATGCCGATGAAAAGCCTGAGATGCGGAACTGGAACGACGTGCAGCTCGAGTGGGAAAACATGCGTTCTCACTGGAATTGGGAAGAGGGGGAAGCCGTGCGGGTCGCGGTCTACACGAACTGTGAACGTGTTGTTCTGCTGCTGAACGGCCGGCCTGTCGGCTCGAAGGTGCGCAGTGAAAACGACTGCTGCCGTATTCCGTTCGAGTTTGTCTACGCGCCGGGTGAGCTGACCGCCAACGGCTACAATGGCGATCAGCTTGCCGCGACCGGGACGCTCAGAACCGCCGGCAAGCCGGTCGAACTCAAACTTCATGCCGAGCGGACCGCCATCGCATCGGACGGGCTCGGGCATGCCGGGATCGCCCTCTTTGATGTGGCCGGAACGCGCTGTGCCGTGACCGATGCGGTCGTCCACCTGCACGTGTCGGGGGAAGGGAGTCTTTTCGGGGTTTCGAATGGCGACACAACCAGTCTGCAGCCGTTCAAGAGCAATGCTGTGCGCCTCTTTGAAGGGCGTGCGCTGGCCGTCGTCCGCGCCGGCTTCCGGCCTGGAGAATGCCGCCTCCGCGCAGTCTGCGATATCGACGGCACGGAGCTCGAGTCGGAAATCGTATTCTCCATCGGCCGAGAAATGCGTTGAAAGATTTCTCTTTTTGATCTGAAAGTTATGTCGGGCGAAGAGCTTAATTTGCTGCATGGCGGAAAATACCGCTTTTTTTCCGGCGTTACCGGTAAGAAAAAGGCGGCGCTGCGGCTCAGAATTCGCCGCGCGGCTGGTAGAAGAGCTTGTCGGTTCCGATCTC
>JABLYX010000112.1 GCA_018265615.1 Lentisphaeria bacterium | reverse complement strand
CATATCCGTTATTATACGAGAATCACGGTTGTACCGGAGCAGGGTCCCTTTTCAGCTTTCGCCTCCCGCATATTGCCTGATGATCGATTCCCCTTCGTGAATCAGCGTATGCTTCAGCCGGAACGTCACTTTGTCGCTCCGGACCGCTTCCGGGCAGTATTCGGCGATGATTTCGCGGATCGTCTCCTCGACGCCGACGTTCATGACCGTCGCCAGCGCGGGAGTCATCAGCATCGCCTTCTCCTGGTCGCCGAATGCGAAAACCGAAATATCCCTGCCCGGAACGAGCCCGTGTTCGAAGCAGGCGCGATAGAAGCCGCTCGCAAGCGTCGGGTTGAAGCAGAAGACCGCATCCGCGAACTCCCTGGCGGCGAGCCGGCGGCGGCAGAAATCGGCCGCCCTCACGTCATCCGGCTCAAACGGAAGATGTTTCATCTCATGGAAGCGTCCTTCGATGCCGTGTCTCTCGAGCCAGTTCCGCCAGATCCGGTAACGGTCGCCCGCGCCGGCGCGGATGTCGTTGTCGCGCCCGAAGGCGTCGATCCGGCGATGTCCGCGCGCCGCGAGCAGTTCAAGGAAGCGCTCGATGCAGGCCGGGTCGGCGCCCACGATCGAGCGGATGCCGTATGAGCTCAGGTCGCGGAACATCACAACGACCCGGTCGTTCTCCTTCGAAACCAGTTCGAGCAGCCGCGAATCCTCGCGGTCGGGCAGCGACAGGAAGACGAGGTCGTACTCATTCTCATTGATCGCCGCGGAGATATTCGGATCCGTATCGCTGGCATAGGAGATGAAGCGGACCTGCCCGCCCAGCGCCTCCGTGCCGTTGCGCACCGCGCGGTGCCACTCGGTGAACGCCCAGAGCGGCGTGACCATCGCGACCAGCGGCCGCGCCGCCCTCGTCCGGTTCCAGCCGGCCTCCTTCAGCGTCCTGACCGCATGCCGCGCCGTCAGGTAGCTCACCCCCATGTCCGACGCCAGCTTGCGCAGCGGCGGCAGCTTCCCGCCGGGATACTCCCCCCGGGCGAGCCGGTTCCTCACCAGTTCAGCGATTTCCAGATATTTCGGCATGTCTCTTCCCTGTTGAACAAATCAAATCCGGTATATACCGATTTTGATATATATTATACCCGAAAGCAGTCAAAAAAGCAAGAGGCGATTCGGAAAAAGCGCTCTTTTTTCAGTGATTTCCGGCAGTGCGGGATACGGCGGCGGAATATTTATCGTTCTCGCACGCGCGCGAAAGAAGCGGCGGACCGGACGGTCCGCCGCTTCAATGCTACTTACGCCGTGTGCAGGCTTCCGGGGTGAGATTCCCGGGGACGGCAGGCCGTCCGTTAGCTTCAGTTACGGCGTCACGGGAAAAGGATCAGCGGGTACCTGGCGGGATCCTTGTTTTCGCCGATGCCCGGCGCAATCTGGATCCACCCCTCGCGGCCTTCTCCGTCGTCGTCGTTGACCAGCGCGTTGAACCGGGCCCCGGCGGCGAGCGCCTCCGGCGTCGTGCCGAGCACCGCGAGTGGGATCTCCGCGTCATAGCAGGTCAGCGTCCCGTTCCGGGAGGTTTCGAGCCGCATCCCGGCGGCGCTTTTCTCCGCATCGAAGCCGGCGGGGGCGCTCCAGGCGAACACCTCGCTCTTTCCGGAATCCAGCCGGGAGAGGCCGATCTCCCACGTCCGGTCCTGCCCGGGCAGCAGCAGCGCGAACTGCACGCCGTCCCCCTTCCAGGCCGCGACGCCGCTGTTCGGCTGCACGTGGCGGTCGTCGGTCACTTCGAACCGCAGCCGGAGCAGCGCCCCGTCGCGGCGCAGCCAGACCCGCGCGGAACGGTCCTCCGGCCCCTGCCAGGTCAGGTGGACCTTGCCCGGATCGGCGTCGAAAAGCGAGACCGCCTGGTCGTGCCGGTCCATCCGGAAATCCGGAGCATCCGGCTTCATCTCCCCGGCGCCCATGCGCCGCGCCGGCACGAGCGGCAGGCCGACGGAACCCGATGCGCCGTCCGTCCCGGCCGCGTATTCCAGCCGCAGCTCCGCCGCCTCCCGGTAATCGCCGGGGATGGATAGCTCGCTGCTCCAGCGCGCTTCGCCCCCGGCGGCGATCCGGACGGCCCGTTCCGCCGGAACCGCGGTCACGCCCCCGGGCGCAACGATCTTCAGCCTGAACTCCCGCTCCTGCTCATACGGATTGCGCACGCCGATCTCAAGCTTCACCCTGCCGCCCGGAACCGCCGCCCCGCCGGAACCGATCGAAACGAGGCTGCCGGCCCAGACGCACCGCGACGCCCCTTTCAGGCGCAGGATCACCGGGTCGCGCCCGGCTTCCGCCACCACCACGCCGCCCTGCACGGCGAGCGGCCTGGCGTTCCCCATCAGGTCCACGGATTCCGCCGCCGCCGCGTCGGTCCTGAGCAGCAGCGGGATCGTCGCGCCCCGGTTGGTCTCGTTCCAGATCCCGGCCAGCAGCTCGCCGCCGCGGCGGAACAGATAGACGTAAAGCTCCGGCGAACCGCACTCGATCCGCTTCAGGTACTGCGCCCCGGAGAAGTGTCCGGCAAGCGTGTTGTAGGCGACGTAGACCGCCTTGGGATGGAAGTCGTTGGTGATCATGCCGTAGTTGTGTTCGCCGTTCTTCACGTCGAAGCCGTCGTTGCGCAGGTCGTACCAGTTGTAGCCGATCGCCCCGTTCGCCCAGCTGTAGAGCAGTTTCTGGAAGAGGGCCATCGCCTGGCCGCGTTCGCCGCCGAGCGAATTGAGCGCGGTTTCGTTGGCGTACCACGGCACGGCGGTGCCGGTCCTTTCGCGCATCGGCAGGAACCGCTCCTCCACCGCCGCCCGGTAGGAGGCGAACCGCCCGTGCTCGTGGTAAGCGTGAAGATCGAAGAAGCCGCGCCCCTTCACGAGCGCCTCCTCGTGGAAGTTCCCTTTTCTGGAGGGGTGCTCCTTGACCGTGGCGAAACCGCCGCTCTGGATGATGACCTCCGGATCCGCGGCCTTGGCGGCGCGCCACGCGATCTTCATCAGCTCCGCGTATTCGTCCGAATTGCAGGTGGTGCCTTTGAAGTCCGGCTCGTTCCACACCTCCCAGAGGCGGATCCTGCCTTTATAACGGGTCACGGTTGCGGAGATGAACTTCTCCCACGCGCCGTAATCCGGCAGGGAACGGAACCACTCCTTCCACTCCCTGTCGCGCACCCCGGGGGCCGCCGCCCAGCGCGGCGTGTAGGCCCAGATCGGGGCCAGCTCGATATGGTAGCGCCCGAACAGCTCGACCTTGCGGTCCATGCTTTCAAAGTTCCAGCGGTCCGGGGCGGGCTGAAGGTTGCCCCAGCCGGCGTCGTTGCGCAGCACCTTGCCGCCGCAATACGCCATCGCCAGCGCCTCCAGCTCCTGGTCGCGCAAACTCCAGCGCTGCGGATGCGAGCAGATGCCGAACAGGAATCCCTCCGCCCTGCCCGGCGTCGGCCCGGCGGGCTTCAGCCATGCGAACGAACGCTTCGACACGGCGGGTTCCCCGCTGCCGTCCGCGCCGGCAATGCGGCAGCTCACGTACCAGATTCCCCGGGCCGGAAGCGTTCCGTCCAGAGGGCGGCTGACCGCTTCGCCGGGGGCGAGCTTCAGCGGGAACGCATTTTTCACGCTCCTGCCGTAGTAGTCAACCAGCTCCAGTTCGGCCCGGAGTTCAAGCGGCGAGCCGGAGCGGTTCACGAAACGGAACGCGAGCCTCTCCTCCTCCCCGGCCGGCAGCAGGTGGAGCGGGTTGCCGGTCTCGACTTCAAAGCCGACCGCCTCGGCGGGCGGGCGGCGGACAAAGCGCTCCGACCCGGTAAAGCAGAGCCGGAACTCCCCCGGCTCCGGCTCCACCGTGATCGAGGAGCAGCGCCCGGTCGGCGCCTTCGAGGCGGGGAATTCAAACCGCAGCTCCTTCTGCCCGGGGGCGAAGCCGCACTTCGCCTGAAATTTCCGGCCGGTCGAATCGGTGTAATTCAAAGCGGCCGTCCCCTTCCCCGCGCTCTTTGCGCCGTCCAGCTGAAACACAACCAGGTAAGCGGGGGCATACGGCGTCAGCGAGAGCTTCCGGTCGACCATCGTGAATTTTTTCCGCTTTTCAACTGAGCCGGCGATCTCCCAGCCGGAATCGGTCAGCGTGAGGGCGGCTCCGGCAGAAGAACCGCTCAGCATGAAATTCTCCGAACGGTCGAAGTTCAGGAACGGTTCGCGGCACTCCAGCAGTTCCCCCTGCCGGTCGTGCAGCAGCAGCTTCCCGATGAAAAGTTCCCCTGCCCCGGAACCGGCGGGAAAGTTGACCGCAACGCCGCTGAAACGCAACGCGCCGTCCACCTTCCGGTCGGCGTTGCCACCCCAGCTTCCGTTCGCATCCGCCTCCGAAATCCGGTAGGTGAGCGTGTTCCACGCGCCCCGCTTCAGCCCCTCGCCGACCGGGTAGAACTGAAAGGTTTCTCCTTTGGCATCGGTGAAGCGCAGCCCGATCCTGCCCACCGCCGTTTTCTCCGGCACATAAACGGCCAGCTCGGCGGAAGCCTGCCCGACCGGAGCGATCCTGCGGTTGTCCCGCAGCTTGAGCTCCGCGAACCGGTGGCGCTGTTCGCCCCAGGAGAGTTTCAGGCACGGCGCATCCCCCTCCTTCGGAGCGGCGGGGGCCAATGCCTGGTCGCGCTTCTCCCCCTGGATCAAGGCGACGGCGCCGGGAGCGTCGAAACGGATTTCAACCCCGGCGCAGGCCAGCGCGAAAACAGACGCGGCAAACAGAATAAGCTTTCTCATTGCGGCTCCCTTTTGTTATCGTCCGGACTTCAGGCTGAGCGCCCCGTCGACGTCGCCGAGCCGGATGGAGCTGACGTGCGCGTCAAGCCACAGCACATTTTTGGTCTCCAGGTGGCGGAACGAATATTCGCTGCCGCCCTGCACGTTGTCGATCCGGCTCCGGTCCTCGAAATCGCTGATGTACGGCTGCTGCTTGAGTTTGGCGATCCCGTCGGGATCCAGTCCCAGTTCCGAAACCCACAGGATGCGCGAATTCGGCACCGCGGCGCGTTTCGAGGTCCCGCGCGATGCGGTACTCGGCGTAATATAGTAAGAGAGATTCTGGCCGAGCGTCTCCGTATCCAGCAGGGACGCCGCACGGTAAGGGCGCATTCCGAGCAGGGAAACCGAGTGGCTGAACTGGTTCATCGAATAGCTGCACGTATCCGACATGACCGTTTTGATCTCCGGACAGCGCAGCGCGCCGAAATTGCGCAGACTCGCCGCCTGATCCCAGGTGATATCGGTTTTTTTCGTATCCTTCGAGAGATACGGAAGCACCCGGAAATACCACCAGTGGAAGTTCCGGCCGAATCCCATCGCGTCCGGCGGGCGCGCCGCCGGATAGTACCGGTTTTCGCCCCCGTACATATTCAGCGCGAGCCCGACCTGCTTGAGGTTGCTTGTACAGGTGGCCTTCCGGGCGGTCGCCCGCGCCCGGTTCAGCGCCGGCAGCAGCATCGCCGCCAGAATCGCGATGATCGCGATCACGACCAGAAGTTCGATCAGGGTAAAACGCCGGCGCATAATACCAGATATGTGATGTTCACAGTTCAGGCTTGGCATAATATAACTCCTTTTTGTTGAACAGGGCTGTCCGGCCTCTGGCGGTTAAATTGTTCCGTCTTCTTTTTCTGCGTTTATTCTGCTGAAATGCCGTGGGATTCGCGGGGGAAATACATTTCCCCCCGCACCCCCATTTCTTACACTCATGTGGCGGGTACATTATCGTGTAACAGTTCCCGCCCCGTTC
>JABLYX010000050.1 GCA_018265615.1 Lentisphaeria bacterium | reverse complement strand
TGCTGAACGGTTTCCCGAGGATGCGGGTCGGGGCCATGCCGGAGACGCCGCCGGCGTAATGTTCGACCGCGCTCTCGTTCGAAACGCGCAGCGGGAGCTGCCAGCTGTTCCCGAGGAACACCGGATGCTTCCAGTAGAAGTGGTTGTCGACATAGTCGTACTGATTGCGCAGCAGCGTCGTCGAGAGCGTTCCCCAGAAGTTCTGGTCGGTGACGGGGGCCCTGACGCCCTCCGCTTCGCAGAATGCGCGCAATTCGGCGAACCCGCGGCTGTAGACCTCCGAAAGGAATTTCCTCCACAGCTGCGGACGGGTTTCGGGCGCGGGCGCGAGCCGGTGTTCCGCGAGGTATTTGTCGAATTCCCGCTCATAGACGTTGCGGACATAGCCGCCGGAGTTGACCGTGTGGAAGATCGTATCCTCGTTGACGAGGCTGATCATCGCGATGGCCGGGTCCTCTTTCCACGCGAGGCCGGTGTATTTGTTTCTGCGGTTCAGCAGCAGCCGGGCGAAGCCGGTGAAGTTCTTCCGGGCGCGTTCGTCGATGAAGATCAGCGCTTTGTATTCGCCGGAGGAGACCTTTTGCCCGGGAATGATTTCGCCGTCGCGCAGCGCGCGGGCCGTGAAGAGGTCGATCGTAACGTATATTCCGCGTTTTTTGCAGGCCGCGATGAGATAGTCCATATTGTCGAATACCCACTCGTTCACGGCGAGCGGCGAATCGCTCTTCCTGTCGCTCAGCATGCCGTCGAAGTGGTGCAGCCGGATCAGGTTCCAGCCGGTCGCGGCGAATTCGCCGGCCATGCGGTCCGCGAGCTCCTTCGGGGGGCAGGCCGCGTCGAAGCAGACGTTCGCGCCGTAGAAACGCACAGGGACGCCGGGGCGGCCGGTGAATTCGAAGTTTCCGCCCGCGCTTTTCAGGAATCCGTATTTGCCCGCCGGGGCGTCCAGCAGGCCGGAGAAGTCGAGGATGCTCCCCCGGACGATATCCTTGCGGTAATGCATCGGCACATACGCTTCCCCCGCCGTGACGGCGATTCCCTGCGCTTTTCTGTTTTCGATGCGGATGTCGGAGAGGGTGGCCCCCGCGATCATCCAGACGCTTTTTCCTGCGCTTTCAAACCGGACGCTCCTGACGGGCCGTCCGCCGAGGTCGAGCCGGGTCAGGTAGAGCCCGAGCGGTGCGCTGATGTTCTTGCCGGTCCAGCCGATCACGGCGTTGTCGACCGGGCGGGGGGACCAGAAGTTCGCGACCTCGCGTCCGGCGGCGATATCGAAGGAAAGCACTTCGCGGTCGACATATTCGGCCCGTTCGGATTCGACGGTCACGGTGCCGATTTTCGTCCCGGCCGGAGCCTCCCAGGCGACGCCGTGAAGCAGATAGAGGTAGCGCCCTGCTTTCCCCTCGGCGGCGAGCTCCGCCGAGGCGGGGAAGCCGGGGCGCTCCCTGCCGCGCAGCACGATGCAGCTTTTGTCGCCGTCCGCGATATCGAACGGGATTCCGGCGAAGGTCTGTTTCCCGGTCGGGAACATGCGCAGGTCGTTGTCCGGGCCCTGGTCGGTCCAGCCGCCCCGGCCGTCGCCGGCGATTTCATCCTTGAAGCCCATGTTTGCGGCGTCCCGCAGCGGAAGCGGCGCGCTTCTGTACGGGGAGAAACGGAAATTGAGCTTCAGCTCCGAACGCCTGACCGTCCCGCTGCCCGGCGCCGGATAGATGCGCAGCTGCCACGATTCGCTCTTCCATTGGCGGCTGTCCTGAAGGTTGCAGGAGAACTCCCCGGTGATCGTGAGGGTTCCCTTGGCGAGGGGAAGCACAACTGTATGGACCGCTCGCGGGAAATGGAGCTGCGTTTTCTTCGACTTGTCGAATTCCGGTCCGAAGCCGACGGCTCTGCCGTCGATCGTGATGGTTCGCGACAGGAATTCCGGCAGCGGCAGCGCGGCTTCGAGCCCGAGGGCGTTCGTGAAGATGCCGGCGTCGCTTTCCAGTATTACCGAGTAATCGACCGCGTCCGCTCCCGCGGCGGAGATCCGCTCCGTCATGCGGAAGTGATCCAGATTCAGGCGGACCGGCATCCTGCCGCGCCATTCGAACGAATCGGGGGAGCTCTTCGGGTATCCGGCTTCGGCGACGGCGCGTCCGTCGTTCTGGTGGATCGGCCACCAGTCTCTGCCGTAGTGCGCAAGCCGGAACGGGAGGCCGTCCACGCTCAGGATCCCCTTGCTCTCCTGAATCCGGAACGGGCCGATTCCGGCGGCGGCGAGCGTCATGGAAAAGGCCGCCGGAAGCGCGGCCGCGAAAAGCAGAAGTTTTTTCATCGGACAGGCTCTCCGGTTATTCGATCCATGGGAGGCTGGACGACTTCCAGAGAGAGCTCCAGAAGCGGTAGCATCCCGCGCCCTTGTTGGAGGTGGCCGCTTCGCCGTTCCCCTCCGGACACGGAATTTCGGGGTATCGCATGGAGGCGGCGTTTCCGGCAAAGAAAAGGATATTGGCCGAGTTGCCTGTGTGGCTCGGGATCGGCGCCATATGGCCGTTGAGAGTTCCGGAGAACCATGGCCCGCTGCTCCCGGTTCCCTGACTGCTCGCTTCGCTCAGCATGCAGACTCTTGTGGGTTTCTCCACCTTGGTGATCTTGACCGGATACCCGCCGCTGATCCAGCCGTTTGCACCGTAATTGGTCGCGGAAGAGGCCTGCAGCCAATCGAATCCGGCGCTCCTGGTGCGGCTTTCGCACTCGTATTTCCGGGAATTGCGCAGTTGTTTCGTGAAATCTCCGTCACGGTTCATGCCGAGATAGGGGGCGATCTGTGCGGTCCACCAGGCCAGCTGGTTGCCGATGTACCATTTGGGATACCGGTCCTGGGCGGCGAGGTTGGCAAAGTAATCCTGATTGTCGCTGCTGTACATATGGAATCCGGTTCCGATAGATTTGAGCTTGTTCAGGCACGCGACCGTACGGCCGCGCTCGCGGGCCTGGTTCAGCGCGGGGAGAAGCATCGAGGCGAGAATAGCGATGATGGCGATCACGACGAGGAGCTCGATCAAGGTAAATTTCCTTTTCATGGGCGTCTTTCCTGTTGTCCGTATTCCGCGGAGTTGGTTCTTTTGTTTCGGCTTTGACAATATTATACCGCAGAACCGGCAAAGAGGCAATATGTTAAACAACTAAAATATTTCCATTTTGACTATATTGAAAAAATAAAACGTTGCAGTTGTAATTTACTGGAAATAAATTAAAAAAGTGTTATTTTAATTGTGCATGGAATGACTGTTTGTATCTTATTTCAAATAAAATATGGCGATTTGACTATGGAACAGGAGATGTTTATCCGGGAAGGTAAGCTCGATCTCGGAACGATTCCGCAGCCGCTGTACGCGTATGCGACCGGGATGACGCTGCTGCATGAGGGCGAGGAGGCGTTCAATCACGGCGTACGCAACACATTCGTGGAGCTCTGCTGGGGGAGCGGCGGAGTCGGGGAGGTCATTTACTACGGACAGGCATTCGAGATCCGGGAGAACGACGTGTTCATCTGGCTTCCCGGCGAGGACCACATGCGGCGGTGCGTTTCAAAGACGTGGCGCTGCCGCTGGCTCTGCTTCGACGGGCCGCTGGCGGAAGCGCTTCTGCTCTCCTACCGTTTTCCGCGCCATCTGCGTTCCGTCCCATGCCCGGCCGGGCTGTTCCGGGAAATTACGGAGAATATCAACAGCACCGAGCCGCAGGTGGTTGGAAAGCTTGCTGGGCTTGTCCTCGAGGTCCTCGGCTGCCTGCGGCGGAGCAGCGGGCCGCAGGGGACGCTGTTCGAGCGGTGCGTGAATTATGTGAGGACGCATTATGACGATCCGGACCTCTGCATCGGGACGCTCTGCGAGGTCTTCGGCGTGCCGCGCTCGACCCTGACCAAGCTGTTCGCGGAGAACATGCAGCGGTCGCTCGGCAACTATATCCGCGACGTCCGCTACGGGAACGCCCTCGCGCTCCTGCGCAGCAGCGACCTGCCGTTTTCCGAGGTTGCCCGGCGGTGCGGGTATGCGAGCTACACGTCGTTCTGCCGACTGATTCACCGGGCCACAGGGGGGAGCCCCTCCGAGGTTCGCAGGACGAAAAGCGGCGGAAGCCGGCCGTTGGAGCCGGAGTTGAAAAAATAGAGATTTTGCCCGGAATAAGGATTGAAAAACCGGGATTCCGGCGTTAAAGTACGGGTAAACATCAGGGAGTTTTCATACCATGAAAAAATCATTTGCATTTGCATGCTTCGGAGCGTTCTGCTCGTTCGGAGTCCTGGCCGCGTCGGCGGCCGAGGGCGTGGTGACCGCCGATCTTCTGAATATCCGGACGCTGCCGGATATCAAGGCGCCCGTCGCCGTGAAGCTCGACAAGGGGTTCAAGGTCGATGTGCTCGGGGAATCCGGCGAATTCGTCGAGATTGCGGTCCCGGTCACCGCGCCTGTCTATATTTCGGCCGTCTATCTGAATGTGGATAAGACGACCGCGCCGCTGAGGATGTATGTCACGGGGAGCAGCAGCTCCGCGAGCTACGGGCTGCTCCCGAAGGGCAGCACGGTCAAGGTGCTTGAGATCGACCGCTTCGGCTGGGCGAAGATCGAGCCGCCGGCCGGAATCAAGCTCTATGCCGCGAAGCGTTATGTGAAATATACACCGGAAGTGAAGCCGGAGGCCAAACCGGAAGAGAAGGCCGAGGCGAAGAAGGAAGTGAAGCCGGAGGCCAAACCGGAAGAGAAGGCCGAGGCGAAGAAGGAAGTGAAGCCGGAGGCCAAACCGGAAGAGAAGGCCGAGGTGAAGAAGGACGTGAAGCCGGAGGTCAAGCCGGAAGAGAAGGCCGAGGCGAAGAAAGAGGTCCCGGCGGCCGCGAAGATGGGTGCCGCGACAGAAACGGCGCTCCGTGAGATCGGCGTCGATCTTTCCAAGGGGAAGACGGTCACCGCCACCGGGAGCCTGCTGAAAATCGAGAATACCACGGTTCCGCTGCTGCAGTATGCGCTGATGAAGAACAATGTGGTTCATGAGTACTACGTCTGCGCCGACAGCGTCAAACTCGACTCTTTCGGCAGCGCGGTCCTGACGGTCAGGGGGCGTTCGTTCCGGGTGCCGGGGTGGCGCGTGCCGGTTCTGTATGTCGAATCGGCCGCTCCCGTCAAATAACGTGGATTTCGTGGGATGCGGGCAGAAGCGGATCGGCCGTTTTTGCCCGTTTTTTTTGAGGAATGCCGGGAAAGTTTTGCCGTTTCCGCAGTTTGGGGCTTGACTAAACCGGGAATGGATGTATTTTATATTTTCTGTATTTGGACAATTGTGTTGTGACTACATCAATTTCAGAATAGAAGGAAAGAGAACATGAAAAGAACATTTCAGCCCTCGAATCGTCGTCGCAAGCGTCGGATCGGCTTCTTCGCCCGTATGGCGACCAAGGCCGGCCGTCTGGTCGTCAAGCGCCGCCGCCAGAAGGGCCGTGCCCGTCTGACTGCTTAATTATCAATCCTTTCGGGTTCGGCGGGGCGCGCCGCCGGGCCTGCGTCAGAATCGTCACAGTGAAACGAACGCTTTGCAAAACGGATAAGATCCGATTCAAGTCCGAATTCGATCAGATCCGGCAGAACGGAACCAAGCTGGTCGGTTCGAAAATGCTGGCCGTATACGCCCCTGCGCCCGACGACCGTCTGCGGTGCGGGGTGATATGCGGAAAGAAATACAGCCTCCTTGCTGTGAAGCGCAACCGGGCGCGTCGCCTTCTGTGGGAGAGTTTCCGGTTGCTCCGGGGCCGGATGGAGGTCCGCCATCTGTTGCTGATTCCGCGCCGTCAGATGGAGAATGCCGTGCGGCAGCAGGTGACCCGGGAACTGGCCGGGCTGCTGGCGAAGGCAGGGCTGCTTCCGCAGGAAGTTGCGGATTCGCCGCCCGAGTGTTGATTGCATTGATCAGGGTTTATCAGTGGACGATTTCTCCGCTCCTGCCGAATTGCTGCCGGTTTGAACCGAGCTGCTCCCGCTACGCCGTTGAGGCGCTGCGGGTTCATGGTTTCTGGCGGGGGAGTCGTCTGGCTGCCTGGCGGCTTCTGCGCTGTCAGCCGTACTGCAAGGGCGGCTGGGACCCGGTGCCGCCCCGTTCGAAGCCCCCCGCCGCCCGTTGAAAACCGGGATGGATGCGGTTGTGCGGCCGGAATCATTATTTTCCCAATACTGAGACAGGTTTACAACAGTGAAATTTGATAAAGATACGTTAGTTTTCATCGTCATCTGCGCGGTGATTCTGATTGCCGGCCGGCCGCTTGCCCGCTCCTTCGGCCTGATTCCTCCCGACCAGGAAAAAGATGTGTCGATCGCCGTCTGGGCGGCGGAAAACAAACCGCAGGAGCCGTTCCGGGTCCTGAAAAACGGCCAGATGACCCTGACGTTCAAGCCCGAAGAGGGCAAGATCAACCGTATCTCTTTCCCGAAATACCTCGATGCGACGAAGCAGTATCCGATCGATCTCTATCAGGGGTTGACCGGAGTCGGCGCATTTTCGGTGTTCGACCGCACTTCGAAATGGGAGCTCGTGAAAATCGAGGCCGACCGGGTCGACGAAGCGGCGGGAACCTACACGTTGACGCGCCGCATGCGCGCCGCGGGCGGGGAAGAGTTCCTCCTGACGCAGGAGTGGAAGCTTGCCGGAGATTATCAGATTCACTGCCGCGTTTCGTTCCGGAACCTGGCCGACAGGCCGCTGCTTTTTCCGGCTCTGACGGTCAACGGCGGCGATCTGGCGCCCTGGGCGATGTACTCCGGCGATGCGGTGCGCATTCCGTCTCACCGCATGGACCTGCTGACCGCGAACGGCAAGTACATGGACATCAAGGCCGGCCTCAAAGAGGAGAACCCGGATTTCTTCCTCGTTCCGCCTCCGTCGGTCGTCTGGGCCGGGATCGGCAACAAATATTTCAGCACGATTCTGACGGCGGAGCAGCCGTTCGTTCTCTATCAGAACCGTTTCTGGTATTGCGGACTCAAGGAGAAAAACGTCATTGCCGAGGTAGGGGCGCAGTATCCGAACTTCCAGCTCGCGGCAAATGAGATGAAAAGCTACGACTTCCGCGCCTACTACGGGCCGAAAGTCATTTCGTTGCTGAAGAAATTCGACGGTTCGACCGCGCGGATGATGCATCTGGCGTGGGGGCCGCTCGACTATCTCGCCCGGCTGCTGCTGTGGGTGCTGGTCGCCCTGCACGGCGTCGTCGGCTCTTACGGCGTCTCGATCATCATCCTGACGCTGATGGTGCGGATCCTTTTCTACCCGATCACGGCGAAGGCGAACGCCTCGATGCGGAAGATGCAGGCGCTCCAGCCGAAGATGAAGGAGATCCGCGAAAAGTACAAGGACAATGCGCAGCTCCAGTATGCGAAGATGCAGGAACTGCAGCGTGCGGAGGGGGTCAATCCGTTCGGCGGCTGCCTTCCGATCCTCCTGCAGATTCCGGTGTTCTTCGCGTTGTACGCGACGTTGGACGGTGCGGTGGAACTCAGACAGGTTCCGTTTCTCTGGGCGAAGGATCTCGCGGCGGCCGACACGGTCCTGACGATTCCGCTCTATTTCTTCAATCTGCCGATCAACCCGTTGGTTCTCATCATGACCGGGCTGATGGTTGTTCAGCAGCACATGACCCCGATGTCGATCGATCCGATGCAGAAGAAGATGATGCTGATGATGCCGGTCATCATGCTCCTGTTCCTGTATGATCTGCCGTCGGGCCTGACTCTCTACTGGAGCGTCAGCAACTTCTTCAGTATTATTCAGATGCGCTTGCAGCGGCGCCATTACAACGATCATGAGGCGAAACCGGCCGGAGTATCCGGAAAGTAGCCCGCCAGCCTTAAAAAAAGGGAAGATGAACCATGTCGGAAAACGTTAAATTCGAAGAGCAGAAAGCTAAGATTGTCAAGACCCTCACCACGATGTTCGATTACCTCGGGTTGTCGGCGTCTCTCCGGGTTGAGGAAAAGGGAACCCGTATCGGGGTGAAGATCAGTTCGGATGACGCAGGGCGGATTATCGGCCGCAAGGGCCAGACGCTCGAGAGCCTCCAGCTTCTGCTGAACCGTATCATGTTCAAGGACGATGAAGAGTGTCCTCATATTATGCTCGACATTGACGGCTATGCCCGCGGCGAGCGCAGTGCGCGCCCCGAGTCCGACGGGGAAGAGGGGCGTTCGGAGGAGGGCGAAGAGCGCCGCGAACGTCCGCAGCGGGAGCGCCGTGATCGGCGTCCCCGCACGGAAGAGCGCGAGAATACGAAGGATCAGCTTGAGCTGCAGGCGCTTGACGCCGCGAAAGAGGTCAAGCGCTGGGGCGAGTCGGTGACGCTGCCGGAGATGAACGCGCATGACCGCCGCATCATCCATGTGACGCTGAAAGAGGATCCGGAGCTGACGACCGAGTCGATCGGTGAAGGTGCCTACAAAAAAGTCGTGATTTCCCTCAAGAAAGAGGATTGACGGCTTTCCTGTCCGAGGAGAAGAAATCCGCGGAAATTTGTTGAAAATCGGCATCTTTTGAGCTTGTATTTCACAAGATGCCGGTTTATATTAAAAAGCATTGCACGGGGTGTGGCTCAGTCTGGCTAGAGCGCTGCGTTCGGGACGCAGAGGCCGGAGGTTCAAATCCTCTCACCCCGACCATTTTCTTTTTAACTCCCTCGTTTTCAAGATCTGACAAAATGGTGCTTTTGTCGTTTTTTTCCCGCTGTGAGCCACAAATTGGGCCACAAACGGAGAAAATGACATGGAGCTCTCGGCTTGTCATCTCATCAACCGCAGCGGCATTCACTACTTCCGCTACGCCTTCCCGAAAGAAACTCGAAATCAAAGTGTCCCTTCGGACCGGCGTTGGAAGAAAATATCGCAACTCTTCGTTCCCGGATTCAGGCCGAGGCCGGCGCGGAACTTCTCGAATTGAACCGGGGAGAGCACATCGGCTCGGACAAAGGCCGGACAGCTCAGTCAACGCCGTCTGCATGAGTTTGTTCAGCACATTTTCTTATTATGTGCTGAGGACGGCGTTGGTTCATCACCGGGAAATTCGCGCCAATGAAATCTGGCGTAAACTTTTCCGGGCTCCGGCGATATGGATGGTCCCTTTTCGGCAGACGATGACCGCTGAAGAAGCCGTAGAACAGATGGAGAACTTCTTTGGGGCCGTAGATAAATTTTACACGCAATTTCATGAAGCCGGATTGCTGGAATAGGAGTCGCCATGAATACGTTACGTCTGATCTGTTGTGCCGTTATTCTCGGAAACAGCCTCCCGCTGTTTTCAGCGGAAACGCAAGGCGGCGGTTCTTCGCTTTTGAAGCCGGTATTCGTACAGAAGGAGCTGGATGAACTTTTCATATCTCAAAAACATAAAGTGGAAAAGGCAAGGACACTTCGCGAAGCCAATGAAGAAGTTCTCCGAAAAAGTTATGCCTCGACGACCGATGAAGTAAAAAAGAGAATCCAGGATGCCGCGCTATACAATACTTTTGGAGCAATCAGGAGACGAGCGGCAAAAGACGGTGAACTTCTTTCGTCAATGCGAACCGAAGCCAGAAAGAACCGGGAAGAGATTCTTCGACTTATTTATGCCGTGCAGCGGGGCACGTTGTCGGAATATACCGCATTGCAGAAACAGCAGGGCATTTCGCCGGAAACTCTGGAGACAGCCAAACGGAACGATTACGCAAATCTGCAGGAATTGGAACGCCGCCTGTATCCCGTCATAAATGATGATTGCGGATATTTGCCGATTACGCACTCGGGAGAAGTCTACTATCTCAGCATGAGAGATGCCATGCTTTACCTGAGCAATAAAATCAGGGCGGAGCAAAAGAATCTTTCCGAGGAATTCAACAAAGGCGCTTTGCGTGAGCCGATTATATTTTACGCCGATTTCGGCAACGGCAACGAACGTTTTGCCATCTACCCCTGCTTCATCAAAGAATACACCGTGGTGAGGCAACAAAGACGTTTGTGCCTGTCCAGGTTGCAGCACTATGAAAAGCAGAGGGAAAACAGTCAGAGCCTCTCCTTTCAGGAGCGTACGGCTCTTTCTAAGAATATCCAGGAAACAAAACGCGCCTTGGACAAAAACAAAGCAGATTATCTGGAAATGGTCAGAGTGTTGCCGGAAGTCGAAGTTCAGGTCAAAAAACAAATAAACGATATTATTGAAGCCAACAGCAAAGAAATTTCATTTTCACCATGGCTCTTGGTTAAACTGGCCGAGATGGAAAAGGAAACTTCCAACTCTTCCATTTTGCCGACCGTCATTCCTCCTGCGGAAAGGATAAAATACGGTTTTGACGCTTTACCACGCTGCCCGGAGGCAATGTCTCAGACGCCCCCGCCCCCACCTCCTCGCCGTGTGCGATAAAATAACTGAAGATAATCAGAAGGAGAGTTCTCATTATGTCAATGCAACATGCTGAAAATTTCGATTGTCGAAAGTGTGGCCGGGTAACTGCGTTCACCATTCATCAGACAATCAACGTGACCCATGAACCGGAATATCGAGACAAAGTTTTAGATATGAGTTTATTCCAATTCCAGTGCCGATACTGCGGGTTTTCGGCAATTGTTCATTACTGCCCCCTGTACCACGATATGACAAGGCAGTACATGCTGCAAGTCTGCGTGGACGAAAATGCCGCTCGCAATAACAATCTTGCGGAATTTTTGCCCAATTATACTCTTCAGAAATACAGGTTGCGCAGTGTAGTGGGGTATGATGAGCTGACAGAAAAAATCAGAATATTCGATACGGGATTGGATGATTATGTCATTGAAGCCATAAAATCAGTCATTGTGAATCAGAATCCGGATACTTCCTCGGTTTACTTTATGGAACTGTCGGATAACCAACTGGCTTTCTCGCGGCTGTATGACAATGATGAGTATCAAGAAGCCCTTGGCGTTCCATATCATGCTTATCTCGATATCGAGCAGAGAATACAAGCCATGACCGCTGTTCGCCCGCAAAAATATCTATACGTGGACCGTCAGTTTATCGGGCATTTACAGTACTCATAACAGGGAATGGCCGCTCGCAAATTGTTGCTTTGGGATACGTCAAACAAGTGGATGTTATTTTCACGCAAACTACGATAGGAGTGCCCGGCGGCGAGAATGCAGTTTTTGCCGGTGTGGAAATCATGCTGCATGTCGGCAGGTTAGCAGTTTATCCGGCATACGGTCCTGGTGTTGAGAAGAATAGAGGCGGAGACCTCATTCATAAATTACGTCGGGCCAACGGGAGCAAGCATGTTGATGAACAAACATTTTACGATTTGACTATCAGACTCGCGGAAGTCGCCGACGATATGGAAAAGCAGGTCTCCGACTCCGACCGCCATTAAGTTAATAGGAATCATCCGCGAAAGTAACGATGGACCCGCGCAGGTCGGGTATAGTAATAACCCATAACGAAAGGATTGCGGGAATGAAGAAGCTCTGCATCGTCACCGTTGCGGTTCTGCTGGTCGGAGGTGGCGCGTTTGCCGCTACTGCGGTGAGCAGTTCCGCCAAACTGGAAACCGTCAACCGGAACAAGACTGAAAAGCGCAAAGTGAGCTGCTCTTCATGTAATGGTACCGGCAAAGCCGGAAGCGGAGTGAAAGGAGAAGGGAAATACAGTTGCACCCGGTGCAGAGGAACCGGCTGGATGTAAGTCCTCGCATCATCGTTCACTTTTTTTAAACAGGCCGTTCCAGATTTTTGGGGACGGCTTTTTTATGCCCTGATGCCGTTCACTTTTTCCCGTGAAACGTATGAATAAAGCGCCCGGCCACGTTCTGCGACAGACTTGAGGAATGGAAGTTTAGAAGGACTGCCCTGTTTCCGGCTGAAGTCCTCCGAGTGTTGGTGACAAAACAACCAATGGAGGCTGTCATGGAATGTCACATCTGCGGAACGACGGGAGAACTCGAAAGCCGCGGGGAATTTCATCTCTGCCCGGAATGCCGGGACGAGCATTTAAAGCAGTGTTCCGACTGCGGGCAATACTTCATCGGCAATGAAAATGACTTCTTCATAAAACGGCCCTTTCTCCTTTAATGCACCGGCCATTTTACACCGGTTCAAGTTGGCCGGTTTTCGGGGGAGGGGGGGCCGCATCGGCTCAATAGTGTGAACATTCTCTGGAAAATTTCAACAGAAAATTTAAGCGGTGAAAAATCAGAAACGAACTTGACAAGGATTCATTTTTATAACATAATAATATGCCGGAGGGGCATGGCCGGCGTCGGAAGACCTTGGAGGCTTCCGATTATTTTTTGTGGCGGGAAGCAATATCGCTTTATTTCACGGAGTGCTTTCATGCGGCGGCAGGGGAATCAATTTCATTGAATTGCGGTGAACATGGACTTCATGAGTGAGCTGTTGGATTTCTGCTGCCGGATCTCCGGTGGAATGCTTTGGGGGATTGCTTTTTTTACTCTCCTGACCAAAATCATCCTCATGCCGGTGTCGCTGTGGTGCCAGTGGAATGCACTGGTCATGGTTCGCCTGATGCCGAAAATCAACCGGATTAAGCTTCAGGGGTTCGGGGACCGGGATTATATTGCGGATGAGGAGCATAAGCTGTTTCGCCGGGAGCATTATCACCCCCTGTTGAGCCTGCTGCCGCTGGGGATTCAGATTTTCATTCTGCTGGCTCTGGTTGCCGCGATCGAGGGATGTCTTGACGGCAGGGGGACCGCATTCGTCGGCATGGTCCCGTTTCGGGACGGGGGCGCGAGCTGGCCGGTTCCCCTTGCCGCCGGCGGATCCGCTTTCCTGTTCGGCTGGACGCAGAACCATCTGAACCCGCTGCAGCGGGAACAGTCGGGGCGGCAGCAGCTCATCACGAATCTGATTTCGATTTCCATTTCCCTGGTTCTCGGTGTCTTCGTTCCGGCGGGAGTCGCCCTTTACTGGATCTTCAGCAATCTCCTTTCCATTTTGGTGCAGCTCGCCTGCAATCTGGTTCTGCCGCCGCGGAAATATGTGGATTACTATGCCCTGCGGCGAAGCTCCGTACTTCTGAACCGCCTGCAGGAGCTGAAGCGCCGGAAGGTTTCACCGGAGGAGAAGGCGCGTGAGAAACGGGATTACAGGCGTTTTTTCTCCATCGCCAATAAGCATCTGGTATTTTACAGCGAATCGGGCGGATTCTACAAGTATTACGAGCAGTTGATCCGCTTCCTGCTGGAGCATTCCAACGTCACCATCCATTATGTGACGTCGGACCCGGCGGACCGGATCTTCCGGATTGCGGAAACGCAGCCCCGCATCCGCCCATATTATATCGGTGAGGTGCGCCTGATCTCCCTCTTTATGAAGATGGACGCCGACATTGTCGTCATGACTACCCCGGATCTGGGGAAGTTCCACCTGAAGCGCAGCTATGTCCGGAAGGATATCGAGTATATCTACATCGAACATGCGATCAGCAGCACGCACCTGACGGTCCGGGAAGGCGCGTACGACCACTTCGACACGTTCCTCTGCGTCTGTTCCGCACAGATGGAGGAGCTGCGCCGCATGGAGACGATTTACAATACGGAGCGCAAGACACTCATCCCGTGCGGTTACGGGCTTCTGGACACGCTGATCGAGCGCTTCGGCTCCTGTCATCGCGGCGGGGGGCCGGGCCGGAACATCCTGATCGCCCCTTCCTGGCAGCCGGACAACCTGCTGGATTCCTGCCTTGACGCGCTTCTGGAGCAGCTGTCGGGGCGCGGATACCGGATTACGCTCCGCCCGCACCCGGAATATGCGAAGCGTTTTCCGGAGCGGTGGAACGCCGTCGAAAAGCGCTGTCGGGAGAGATTCGGGGAGGATGTGATTCCGGAACGCGATTTTTCTTCCAACGAGACGGTCTTCTCTGCCGATCTGGTGATTACGGACTGGTCGGGAATCGCATATGAGTTTGCTTTTGCAACCCTGAAACCGGTTCTGTTCATCAATACTCCGATGAAGGTCGTCAACCGGAACTACCGGCGTGTCGGGCTTGAACCGATCGACATCACGATGCGGGGCGAAGTCGGAACCGCGCTTGAGCCGGAAGAGCTCTCCCGGACGGCGGAAACCGTGCGGGCGCTGCTGGAGAATCAGGCGCAGTACCGGGAGAAGATAATGCGGGTCAGGGAACGGTATGTATTCAATGTCGGCACCAGCGGCGCGGCCGCCGGCGGCCATATCCTGAAATCTCTTCTGAACAGGCAGAAAGGAAAGGACAGGCGGGAGCGATGAAAACAGTCTACCTCGACCTGACGGGAGATTTTATCCATCCCGGAATCATCAATATCATCCGGTGTGCCGCCAGGTACGGCCATGTGGTTGTCGGCTTGAATACGGATGCCGCCGTCATCGGGCACAAACGCATGCCGGTCCTGACGTATGAACAGCGGTATGAGGTCGTCCGGAACCTGGCCCATGTCCATCGCGTCGTTCCGCAGGACGAATGGAGCTGTGTCGGCAACCTGCGGAAATACCGGCCGGATTACGTCATTCACGGCGATGACTGGAAGAGCGGTCCCGCGCTCCGGGAACGGAACGCCGTGTTTGCCGTGATGAAGGAGCTGGGAGGAGAGGTCATCGAGATTCCGTATACGCCGGGGTATGAGTCCTCCGTCCTCGCGAAGCGGAGAATGGCGTACGGAACCTTGCCCGGCATCCGGCTGGCGGCGCTGCGGCGGCTGCTGGCGGCGAAAAAGACGGTCCGCATCCTGGAGGTGCATTCCGGGCTCTCGGGGCAGATCGCCGAACAGCTTGAAGTTGTGAAGGAGGATGGCGTGCACGCCTTCGACGGCATGTGGTCCTCCAGCCTCACGAGCTCCGTCAACAAAGGGAAGCCGGATATTGAGGCCGTTGATCTCACGAACCGGCTGCAGGAGCTGAACGATATTCTCGAGACGACGACGAAGCCGGTCATCTTCGACGGCGACACAGGCGGCCTGCCGGAGCATTTCGCATTCGCCGTGCGTACACTGGAACGCAACGGGGTTTCCGCCGTCATCATCGAAGACAAGATGGGCCTGAAGCAGAACTCCCTCTGGGGAACTGAAGTTGCGCAGCACCTTGCCCCGGTCGAAGCATTCTGCAACAAGATCCGGCAGGGGAAGGCGGCGCAGGTGTCCGATGCTTTCATGATTTTCGCCCGATTGGAGGGTTTGATCGCCGGCGGGAGCGTGGACGCCGCACTCGAGAGAGGCACCGCCTGCGTCGAGGCGGGAGCGGACGGCATCATGATTCACAGCCGCAGGAAGAGCGGTGAAGACATCCGGGAGTTCTGCATGAGATTCCGGGAGGCGCAGCCGGGCGTCCCGCTGGTCGCGGTCCCGACCACCTACAACCAGGTGACGGAGCGGGAGCTCGCTTCCTGGGGCGTCAATATCGTCATCTATGCCAACCATATGCTGCGGGCCGCCTATCCGGCGATGCAGACGGTCGCCCGGCGGATCCTCGAATGCGAAAGATCGCTGGAGGTCGATGACCTCTGCATGCCGATCCGGGATATTCTCGAACTGATTCCGTATCAGGTTTCTTAAGCGAAGGGCTTCAATATGATTTCCTGCAACGATTTCATTTCCGGGCTGCGGGGGCACGGGATCGATTTTTTCACGGGCGTTCCCGACTCTCTGCTGAAGCCGTTCTGTTCCTTTCTGCGGCGCTCGGCCGATTCCCGGAACCATCTGACCGCCCCGAACGAGGGGAGCGCCGTCGCCGTCGCCGCGGGTCACTATCTCGCAACGGGAAAGAGCGCCCTGGTCTATATGCAGAACTCCGGGATCGGCAATGCCGTCAATCCGCTGCTGTCGCTGGCCGATCCCGCCGTATACTCGATCCCCATGCTTCTGCTGGTCGGGTGGCGCGGCGAGCCGGGGACGGCGGACGAGCCGCAGCATATCAAACAGGGGGCGGTCACCACGGCGCTGTTTGACACGATGGGAATTCCTTATCTTATTCTGGAACCGGACGGCGCGGCCGGGCAGGTTGCGGAGGCGGTCCGGCGCATGCGGGAACTTTCCGGGCCTGTGGCGCTGATTGTGCGTAAAGGGGTATTTGCGGATGAACCGGCGGCTCCGGAAAGCGGGGATAATGCCCGGATGACACGCGAAGAAGCGTTGGGGATCCTTTCCGGTCTGGATGCTTTTTTCGTTTCGACCACCGGATTTGCCTCCCGGGAGCTGTTCGAGCTCCGGGAACAGGCGGGGCAGGGGCATAAACGGGATTTTCTGACGGTCGGCTCCATGGGGCACGCCTCCATGATCGCGCTGGGGATCGCGCTGGCCCGGCCGGGGCTCCGGGTCTGCTGCCTCGACGGCGACGGCGCGTTCCTGATGCATATGGGTTCCGCCGTCTGCATCGCCGCCCGGAAGCCGGAGAATCTGATTCACGTCGTCATCAATAACGGAGTCCATGACTCCGTGGGCGGCCAACCGACGGATGCCGCGAATGCCGACCTTGCCGCCATTGCGCGGCAATGCGGTTACGGGGCGTGCTTCCGGGTGCAGTCAGCCGGGGAGCTGAGGCGGTTGTGCGTCGGGCTGCCGCGCGCCTGCTGTTTTATCGAGGTCGGGTGCCGGCCGGGCGCGAGAAAAGATCTGGGGCGCCCCGCCGTTACGCCGCTGCAGAACAGAAATGCGCTGATGCGCAGCATGGAGGAATACGACGCATGATCAGGGAAGCGGTCATTCTGGCCGGCGGGATGGGTACCCGGATTTCGGAGTTCTGCGGGGAAGTCCCGAAGGGGTTCATCCGCATCGACGGCGAAGTTCCGATCGTGGAGCAGTCGGTCCGCAAGCTTTTCGCGGCGGGCATGGAGCGCATTGTGATCGGAACCGGCTATCACCGTGAATATTACGATGAATTGGCATCGCGTTACAGCGGCGTGGAAACCGTGTTCAACCCCGATTTCGCGTCGACCGGGAGCATGGGGACGCTCGAAGTCGCCGCCGGACACGTCTCCGGTGATATCCTGCTGCTGGAGTCCGACCTGATTTATGACCGGATCGGGCTGCATATCCTCCTGCAGCATCCCGGGAAAAATGTCATTCTCGCTTCGGGCAGAACCGGATCCGGCGACGAGGTCTACATCGAGGCCGACGCCCGGAAGGAGCTGGTGATGCTGAGCAAGCAGCCGGCGCTGCTGAAGCGGATCGACGGGGAACTGGTGGGGATCACCCGGATCAGCCGCGGTGTGCTGACTTCCATGTGCCGGTATGCCGCGGAGTTTCACGGCAGCGGAAAGCGCATGGAGTACGAAGAGGCGCTGACCGCCGTTGCGGCGGAACAGCCGGTTCTGGTCCATACCGTCGAGCATTATCTCTGGCGGGAGATCGACGATGCTTCGCATTTCAGAATGGCGCGGGATATCATTATGCCGCAGATACGGGAAGCGGAGGCGAATTCCGCCGTCGCGAGGGAGATTCTCCTGAATCCCGGGCCGGCGACCACTACGGACTCCGTAAAATATGCCCAGGTCGTTCCCGACATCTGCCCGAGGACGGAGGAGTTCAGTGAAGTCATGCGGTATGTCGCCCGGGAATTGACCGGGTTTGCGGCGGATCCTGAAGCGTTTACGACTGTTCTGTTCGGAGGTTCGGGGACGGCCGCCGACGAGGCGATGATCGCCTCCTGCATCGGTGACCGCGACCGGCTGCTGATCCTCGACAATGGTGTTTACGGCGACCGCATGGCGAGGATCGCGGAGGTGTACCGCCTGCCGTTCGAACGGCTGAAATCGTCTCCGTGGCTCCCCGTCGACCCGGAGGCGCTGGAGCGGCAGTTGGCGACGGGCCGGTTCACTCATCTGGCTTACGTCTTCCATGAGACGACGACCGGAGTGCTGAATCCCGCGAAGGAGATCGGCGCTCTGTGCCGGAAGTACCGGGTGGCGGTGCTGGCCGATGCGGTCAGCGCTTTCGCAGGAATCCCGTTCGATCTGGAGGAGTGCGGAATCGACTTCATGGCCGCCACCTCGAACAAGAACCTGCAGGGAATCGCCGGAATCGCGTTTGTCATCTGCCGGAAAGAGTGTCTGCCGGAGCTGAAGCATAAGACGAAGCGCAGCTGCTATCTGGATCTGTATGATCAATATGACTATTTTGCGCGTCATGGCCAGACGCGTTTCACCCCTCCGGTTCAGGCCTTCTACGCGCTGCGCCAGGCGATCATCGAATTGAAGAACGAAGGGGTGGAGGCCCGTCACCGGCGTTATTGCGCGTGCTGGAGCATCCTGACCGCCGCGGCGGCCGGACTCGGGTTGGAAATGCCGGTTCCCCTCGCTCACCAGTCCCGGCTGATCACGGCGTTCCGGGAACCGGACTGCGCGGCTTACGACTTCAATGAGATGTATGAATTCTTCCGTTCCCGGGGATTCACGGTCTATCCGGGAAAGGCGGCGGACCTGCCGACTTTCCGGATTGCGAACATCGGAGACATCCGGCCGGACGAGATGACGCGGTTCGCCGGATTGCTTACGGATTATTTTTCAGGAAAAGTCATGTATGAAAAAAGGAGTCGGAGATGAATAAGCCGCGGGTACTGTTTCTCGCCGCCATGCTGCTGGCGTTTCTGCCGTTCCGTGCGCACGCCTATGTCGATCCGTCGGTGATGTCCTATACCGTTCAGGCGGTTGCCGGCGCCCTGATCGGACTCGGCGCCGTTGCCGGGATCGTCTGGCGCATGGTCAAGAAGAGGGCGCAGCCCGTATTGGACCTCGATGCCCGGAGGCGGAAGGAGACGGAGGCGGATGTCGTTGTGTGGAATGAGAACTCCCCGGACTGTGGCGGCGATGTGGACGGCGGCAGTTCGGATCGTTAAGCGGTACGGGGCGGTTTCCCTGCTGTCGGGCGGAGCCCTGTTCTTCTTCTGCCTGAGCTATGTCAATAATTACTGGATATCGAACCGGCCTCTCGTGCTGTTTCTGGCCTGCGCGGTCCCGCCGGGACTGTATCTGTGGCTGAAAACATGCCGGGCGGAGCACATCCTGACCGTCCATGCCCTGCTTCTGCTGCTGTTCGGGTTGCCGCTGCCGGGCGTTGTATGGTATCTCATGAATGCGACCGGGGCGCAATGGGGAGACTCTTTCTATGATCTGACAAGTTTCCTCTTCTGCTTCTGCTGGGGGCTGCTGGCGGTTTATTATCTCCTTGTGCTGTTCCGGATGCCGGAGTTCTGCCGCCGGGCGGGGGCTGCGGTGATCGGTTGGCTGCTGGTGATGCCGCTGGTGCTCTACTGCTCCTTCGACCTGAATGGTATGCTGGTCTGCTGGTACAACCGCCGGCACGGTTTTATCTCCGGGGAGCAGTTCTGGATGAACCCTGAAATCCAGGAGGCTCTGCTGGGATTCGGACTTAAATCGTTGTTTGTACTTGTCTGTTTCTATTTTATATCAGGGGCAATTCCGTGTGCTCCGGTCCCCCGGAATCTCCGGAAAGCGGCATATGTGTTCTGCGGCTCCGGGATTTTCGCGGCGGTTCTGGCGGGGATCAGCCTGAAGCCGTGGAATGCCGTGTATCTGAGGAATTACGATTGTTTCACCCAGTTTGCCGCCGCGATGGCGGAACGGAGGAATCCCCTCGATTCTCCCGGCTGTCGCGTCGATGACCGGTCGGACGGAGGATTGTATTTTCTGATTGTCGGAGAGAGCCATGATTACGATACATCGATGATGCTCTCCCGGCGGTACAGCACCTTTTTCGGGAAAGTGTCGGAGGATCCGGATTATATCGTTTTCCCTGAGGTGTACAGTTGGGAAAAGCGGGGGGACTCGGGATTTACGGGAGATTCCGAATACTCTCTCTGTCATTTGTTCACAAATGCGTCGAAGCAGGTGGATTACCGGTATCTGTACCGGAACCCGAATCTGAATGACGTTGCGGAAAAGTGCGGTTACAGAACGCTTTGGGTTTCAAACCTGGGTGATTACGGCATTTTTGCCCGGATACAGACGTTCCTTTCCGATCAGGCGGATTTCCGCATGATCAACGAAACCGGCGCTTTCGACGGAAAATACGACCGGATGGGGTTTCTGGTGGATAACGAGCTGCCTCCTCTGCTGCTGCGGCTGTACGATTCGGGGGAACTGAATCGCCGCCGTTCCTTCATGCTTCTGCAGCCGATGGGGCCGCATTTCGACAAAATCATCTTTCCGGACGGCTTCCGGGAGCGGTATCCTGAGTTGTCGGAATACGAGGCGGGAGTTCTCTACTACGAGAGCGTGCTGGAACGGATCCTCTCCGTCCTCGTCTCTTTTCCGGAGACCCGGGCCGTCGTCTACTGCTCCGATCACTCCTGGGAGAGGAAGTGCGAATATAAGCTGACGATGTTTGTCTATCTCTCTCCGGCGCTTCAGCGTGAAAATCCCGGCCTGAAGAAAAAGCTCGGGGAGCGCGCCCGGCGGAAATTCATGAATTGCCGGATTTACGATCTCTTTCTGGAAATCATGAATATTTCCGTGGAGGGATGCCCGCCGGAAGACGCTCCCGCCTGGTAAAACTGGAATGATGACGCTTTCGGCAGGGAGAATATGTGAAGATTGTGCGAAGTTTCAGCGCTTTCCCGCTTGCATTTGTTCTGGAAACGCTCTATATTAAAAAACAGCGACGGGGTGTGGCTCAGTCTGGCTAGAGCGCTGCGTTCGGGACGCAGAGGCCGGAGGTTCAAATCCTCTCACCCCGACCATTTGCATTTACGGCGGGATTCCGGTTGTCCGGAGTTCCGCTTTTTTCTGCTTTCAGCGGATGAACCGTGCCGCCGTTCGGGGCCGTCGCCGGACAAAAATTTGTAAATCTCCTTGAGGAATGGGCGTTTTCGATTTGTCAAACTCCTTTTGAAATGATATATTAATAAGATTACTTTCGGAGAGGAACGGGCAAAATCATCATGAAGCATATGGCGCATATCATCGGTTTTCTGACGATGCTTCTGCTGGTCGGCGCGTTCCAGTCGGCTGCCCGTTATGCGCAGGCTGCCGCGGATTTTTCCGCTCCGGCTTCGGCATGGGAGGAGGGAGCGCGGATTTTCCGCGGCTCCAGCCGCAGCAGCGGCGAAGCCGTCCTGCTCGAAAACACCTCTGGCCGCTGCGAGGCCGATGAGCGCAGGGATCCGTTGATTCCCGCTTTCCTGTCCGGCGCGCTTTTCAGTTTTTCCGCCGGGCTGCAGTGCCGCCGCGGCCATGCGCCGGAGGCGCTCCGCCCCCTGCGGAAACTGTATGTGTGCCGCATCTCATTCGGACGCGCCCCACCGGCGTGCGTGCCGGCCTGATTTCGAGTTTCCTGTTTCTAATCAACCCGGACCGGTCCGGTCCGCAAGGTCTCCCTATTATGTACACCGATGAAAATTTCACCGGCGCCAATTGCATGGCGCAGATTACCGTTTCCGGCAGGGACGAGCTGCTTGAGCTGCTTTGCCGCCGGATTGCAGAGCTGCCGTATCTCAAAGGCGGCGAATACGATTATTCCGATATCCTGAAGGCGATTCTCGAACGGGAAGCGCAATCGAGCACGGCGATCGGCGGCGGGCTGCTGTTCCCCCACGCGAGGATTCCGGGCCTCAAGCGGCTCGGCGTTGTCGTCGCCACGCTGAAGAATCCGCTTGATCTGGAGACGCCGGACAATGTTCCGCCGCAGATTGCCTGCATGCTGCTGATTCCGGCTGACAAGCCGATGGAGGGGTTGAAATTCATGGCCCATTTCGCGAGCTTCATCCAGATGGAGGAGCTGCGCGGCGGACTGCTTGCGGCGCAGAGCTCCGAAGAGATGCTCGGCCAGCTCGCCCACCTGAAAAAAGCCTCCGGCAAGGCAGTCCTCGCCGGGGATATCATGACGAAATGCAGCTTCCGGCTGACGGCGGATATGCCGCTTACGGAGGCGACGAAGCTCATGGCGCAGCAGCGCCGTTCGATCGCTCCGGTCCTCGACGGCAACCGGCTGCTCGGGCAGATCGCCTGCTCGAATTTGTTCACGCTCGGCATTCCCGACTTCTTCTCTCAGCTGAAGAGCGTCGGTTTCATCCGTTTCTTCGATCCGTTTGAGAAGTATTTCAGTATAGAAGCCAATTCGACGGTCGGCCAGGTCATGAGCACCGACTGCTGCACCTTTACCGAAGAGGCCACTCTGATCGAGATCGTATTCGCCATTTCGATCCTGAAGCACCCCCAGGTATATGTGGTCGACCGGGAGAACGAGCTGCTGGGCGTTATCGACCAGGCGCTGCTGCTGGAACGGATCATCAACCTGTAACCCGGAGACATTTTCATGATTTCAGGTATTATTATATTTCTGGTCGCGTATGCGCTGATCGTCTCGGAGAAGATGGACAAGACCATCCCCGCAATGCTCGGCGCGGCCGCCATGGTCTTCTGCGGCGTCGCCGGATTTGAAGAGCTGTTGAAAACCATCGACCTTAACGTGCTCGGCCTTCTCATCGGCATGATGGTGATCGTGAACATCATGAGCACCACCGGCGTATTCGAGTGGGTCGCGGTCAAGATCGCGCGGCAGACGCACGGCAACGGCGTGCTGGTCATGATTGAATTCATGGTCGCCACCGCCGTCATCTCCGCGTTCATGGACAACGTGACGACCATCATCCTGATGGCGCCCGTGACGATCCTCATCACCCAGCTGCTGTCGCTGCCGACGGTTCCGTTCCTGATCCTCGAGGCGCTCTTCTCGAATATCGGCGGCACGGCGACCCTGATCGGCGACCCGCCGAATATCCTGATCGGCGCAAGCTGCGGGCTCTCTTTCAACTCGTTCCTCGTGAACCTCGGTCCCGTGGTGCTCATCATCATGATCGTGTCGCTTGTCTTCACTGTGCTGATGCAGCGCAAACACCTGAAAACCAGCAAAGAGGCGGTCGAGCAGGTCGCCATGACCGAGCCCTCCCGGGCGATCCTGTACCCGAAGCGGCTGATCGGCGCGCTGATTGTGTTCGCGCTGGTTCTGCTCGGTTTTTTCACGAGTCGCCTGATCAACGTCGAGCCGGGTCTGATCGCGATTGCAGGAGCGTTCCTGATGTCGTTCGTGTGCGGAGTGAACGTTCCGCATATGCTCGAAAAGGTCGAGTGGGGGACGATCATGTTCTTCTGCGGCCTCTTCATGATGGTCGGCGCGCTTGAGCACAACCATGTGTTTTCGATTCTCGGGCAGTATATGGTGGATCTCACCAAGGGGAATTTCGCGCTCACGATGATGGTCATCCTCTGGGGCGGCGCGCTCCTGTCGGCGATCATCGACAATATTCCGCTGGTGATTGCGATGATTCCGCTGATCAATTCGATCATTCCGGTTTTCGCGAAGCAGATGGGGCTTGAGGGTGCGGAGGAAATTTCGCAGCACATCTCCCAGCCGCTCTTCTGGGCGCTCGCGCTCGGCGCCTGTCTCGGCGGCAACGGCACGCTGATCGGTGCGTCGGCCAACGTCGTGATCTCGCAGATCGCGCGGAAGAACAACTATCCGTTGACATTCTGGCGGTTCACGAAGTACGGCTTCCCGATGATGCTGCTGAGCCTCGTGATCTCGTCGGCCTACCTCTATCTGCGGTACATCCGCTGATGTCCGGGACGCCCGGACGATGAAAGAGCCCCCCGCCTTTTCTGGACGGGGGGCTTTTCTTTTGCCGGATCGCAGGTGCTGTTCTCCGGAGATAAGGCGCAAGGAGGGGGATCAGTCCCGCCAGAAGTAAAGCTTCTCGTTGTCCAGTTCGCGCCTTCCTCTGGTTCCGGTATGGCCGTCGACGTACAGGACGTTTGCGCCGGCGTTGTTCATGTGCCGCGCCGCGCCTCCCTGATAATAACCCCAGTAGATGTTGTAAATCTGCGGATCCTGGTAACCGCCCTCGTTGCGGTCCATATCCATGACGATCATGCGTTCGGAGGCTTTGCGCACCTTGGTCGGCATCTTGCCTTTCATGTGCTCGTTGATGCCGAAGAAACGGCCGCCGCCCCCGTTGCTTGCTGTACGGGTGACCTGCTGGGAGGGGCAGTCGAAGATCGCGATCGGCCGGCCCGGAGTGTCCTGGTAATAGCAGTAATCCCGGAGCCACGCATTGGGACTGTAAAGGTTATAGAGCATATCCTGCCATTTGCCGTGGGTTCCGCTCGAAAAGACTCCGAGGTTGCCGTTGGCCATGGGGTAGGCGCCCTTGTTGGAGTCGACATAGAGCGACATGTAGAGGCCGATCTGCTTCAGGTTGCTGATGCATTTGGTGTCGCGCGCCCTGGCGCGCGCCTGATTCAGCGCCGGCAGCAGCATGGCGGCCAGGATGGCGATGATGGCGATAACGACGAGAAGCTCGATCAAGGTGAATTTTTTCATGATATTCCTCACTTGTTCAGGGAAATTACGGAGTTCCGTTCGATCAGCCGGACCTGGTATTCTATTTTCCGGAGGGGGCCGGGATCGTCGCTCATCACGAGTTCCACCGCTTTTTCGGCTATCTCCCGGAGCGGGCTGACCAGCGAAGTCTGCGCGGGGCAGAGGAACTCGGTCATGCCGGGGTGCTCGAAACCGAGCACGGAGATATCCTCCGGAATCCGTTTGCCCAGCAACTCCCGGATCAGCCAGTACACCTCGACCGACTTCATATCCTCGCCGGTCACCCAGACGGCGGTGCATCCGGCGTCGATCAGTTGCTTGACCACCATATGGAGCGGCCGGTCGTTGGTATAGGTGAAAAGCATGGTTTCGGGGCTCGCGTTCCGTTCCGCCATGGCCATCCGGACACCGTCGGCGCGCCCGAAGCCGTTGCAGTCGTTCTCATGGATGACGGCGATTTTGCGGTGGCCCTTGTCCAGCAGGTATTCGCCCGCCAGGCTGCCGGTTTTCCGGGCGTCGATGTAGACGCTGTGGAAGAAGTTCGCATGTTCGTCGCTGAGCCAGACGACCGGCAGGTTCCTGACTGTTTTGAGGATGTCGATCGTTGTCGCCTCCCACGCGATGCCGATGATGCCGTCGAACCAGCAGTCCGCGAGGTTCCGGATGCGGTCTTCGGTGATCATCGTGATTCCGGCGTCCTGCCGGGAAAGTGCGAAGCAGATGTACTGGGTCATGGTGTTGACATATCCGCCCATGACGGTCTTGTGCGGCGGCTCGGTCACGAGGGCGATCTGCCTGTTCCGCACCCCGACGCGGGGGCGGAACCCGAGTTCGCGCGCCGACCGGATCACCCGGCTCCGCGTCTGGAACGGAACAAGGGAGCTGTTGTTGAACACCCGGCTTACCGTTCCGGGCGAGACCCGCGCTTTTTTCGCCACCTGGGCCAGCGCGGTTGCGGAGGAGGAGTTTTTGTTTTTTGCTTCTGCCATAATCTGTTGTGCCGATGGGTTTCCGGTTTGAGTATCTGGATGCCATTAATATTATACCAAAGATTTGTGCAAAAGTCAACAGTTGATTGATGCTTTTTTCTTATTTTTTTAAAATTATTGCATTTTTAATGTTAATATATTTATTTATAATATGTTATGAATTTATTTCATTGTTTTACTCCGCATTCCTTCCATATCGGGAATCAAAACAGAAAAAATTTCAATAAACAGGATTGACTTACAGTTACTCTAAGGTATATCTTATATGTATTGAGGGTAAAAAATGGAAAAATGCGAAGCCGGTTGCCGGGAGGCCGTCCGGAGTGAACGGAACCGCAGTCAGCCAAGGGGATTTTATTATGAGTTATCTGGGTGAGAATATCAAAAAACTGGGTTTCGGATTGATGCGTCTGCCGAAGAAGGACGACAGGATCGACATGGAGCAGGTCAAGACGATGGTTGACCGCTTTCTCGATGCCGGCTTCACCTACTTCGACACGGCGTGGGCCTATCCCGGCAGTGAGGACGCCATCCGGCAGGCTCTGGTCGAGCGTTATCCGCGGGAGCGGTTCCTGCTGGCGACCAAAAACGCCGCGTGGATCAACTGCAGGAACCGGGAGGAAGCGATTTCGCAGTTCGAAACCTCTCTGAAGCAGACGGGGGCGGGATACTTCGATTTCTATTTGCTCCACAACCTCGGAGAATCGCGCACGCATTTCTTTGACGACTTCGACCTGTGGAATTTCGTCCGGGAGAAAAAGGAGGAGGGGTTGATCCGGCACATCGGCTTCTCGTTCCACTCGACCGCGGACGAGCTCGACGCGATTCTCACCGCGCATCCGGAGGCGGAATTCGTGCAGCTGCAGATCAATTATGCGGACTGGGAGAGCCCGTCCATCCAGGCGCGCGCCTGCTACGAGGTCGCGAGACGGCACGGCAAACCCGTCATCGTCATGGAACCGGTCAAGGGGGGAATGCTGGCGACTCCGCCGGATTCCGTTGCGTCGATTCTCAGGGCGGCGGATCCTGGCGCGTCTCCGGCCTCCTGGTGCATCCGGTTCGCCGCCAGCCTCGAGGGTGTCATTACCGTGCTGTCCGGAATGAGCAATATAGAGCAGATGGAGGACAATCTCTCCTATATGAAGGAGTTCAGGCCTCTGTCGGACGCGGAAACCGCCGTCGTCCGGAAGGCTCAGGAGGCGCTGGATAAAATCCCGCTGATCCCCTGTACGAGTTGCGATTACTGCGCGAAGGTGTGTCCGCATGAGATCGGCATCTCCGGCTCGTTCTCCGCCATGAACAACCTGACGCTGTACGGCAACCGGGAAGCCGCCCTCTTTCAGGAGCGCTGGCTGGTCAGCCTCCACGGGAAGAGGCACGCGGCCGAGTGCATCCGGTGCGGAAAATGCGAACAGGCCTGCCCTCAGCATATCAGGATCCGCGACCGGCTGGCGGAGGTTGCCGCCGCATTCGGGCAGACGCGCGAAAACGCCCGCTGAACCGGGCGCCGGGGCGTCAGCCGCGATGGCATTTGCGGTACTGCAGCGGCGTCAGGCCGAAACGCTCGCGGAACAGGCGGCACATGTAGTAGGTATGGGGAAAGTTCGCTTTCCGGGCGATAGGCGGAATATACCGTGGATCCTCCCCGGCAGCGCGGCGTGATGTCGCCCTTCACGACAAAGCCGCCGTGCGAGCAGGACTTCGCCGACCTTGCCGCCTGGGGAGCCAATTCGATCCGCTGGCAGCTTGGAATTCCGCTTGTCGCGGGGAAGATCCCAACGGCCGCACAGGTCCGGAAGTACCTCGACGGGAAGATCGCCGAACTCGGGCAGGTACTCGCTTTCGGGCAGAAATACGGAATCCGGGTGACGGTCGATCTGCACTCCACCTCGGCTTTCTCGAAAGGGCTGCTGCTCGGAACGGCGGAGGGGCGCGAACTCACCGCGGAATTCTGGGAAAAGGTTGCAAAGCGGTATGCGGGACATCTGGCGCTGTTCGGCTACGATCTCATCAACGAGCCGCATTCGCGTGAAATCGGTCCCGGCGATCCCGCGTTGAATGAGCAGTACGCGCACCTGATCGGGCGGATCCGCAGGATTGACCCGGTCACGCCGATCATCGTGGAGTGCGATGAGATGTCGAATCCGGCGGGACTGCCGTTCCTGCCGGTATTTGACGCGCCGAATATCATCTACAGCATTCACATGTACCGTCCGCACGAATTGACTCACCAACTCGATCGGAACGCGTCCTCCCGGCTCGGTTATCCCGATGCAGCGCGCAAATGGGATAAGGAGCTGCTGCGCAGGGAGCTTGCGGTGGTGCGGGAGTTCCAGCGGAGAACGGGGGCGCGGATTTACGTCGGGGAATTCGGCTGCATCCGTTGGGCTCCGGGCGCGGCGGAGTATCTGCGCGACTGCATCGACCTCTTCGAAGAGTACGGCTGGGATTGGTGTTATCACGCTTTCCGGGAGTTTCAGGGGTGGAGCGTTGAGCTCGGCGGAGCGCCGGATAAACCGACGCCCGAGCCGGATAATGACCGTAAACGGGTGCTGCTGGAGGGGTTGAAAAGAAACCGCGAATAATGCCGTTCTGGCTCCGGCCTGCTTTTCTCCGAGAGGGGAGAGGTCAATCGCCGAGCAGGTAGTCGATGTCGAACCGGTGACCGCCGCTTCCGGGATGGCGGTCACTGAGCAGCCTGACGACCGCGACGTGGCGGCCCGGGGCGTTATGCACGAGTTTCTCGAGGACGATATGGCCGCCGCGCCAGTCGCCGTCGGGGGGCATCTCATAGAAGCCTTCGAGGATGACCGGCTCTCCGCCGTCCACGGAGACGGAGACGCGGCCGAAATCCCCCGCGTACTTGCGGTAGCCGAGCAGCAGCGTCGGGCCGTTGAACGGGAAGACCAGCTCCGCGCCCGGTTCGGATGCGGTCCACTTCCGGTATCCCTGCTCGGAATCGGCGATCGTCCAGCCGGAGTTCGCAGTGATCTCCATCTCCTCGGCCCGGATGACCCGGCCGGCCTCATACTCCGCGCAGCGCGGGTCCACGGGCGGCGGGAGCTGCGGCGCTTCCGCGGGCTGGCGCAAGAGGAAGTGCGTGACGAGATCCGCGACGAGCCTGTGCCCGGCGTCGTTCGGGTGAACGTGGTCGGGCGCGATTGCGCTCCAGGGCAGCCTGCCCGATTCCACCTCCGGCCAGACCGCGTTGCGGTAGGAGAGCATCGCGAGGTTGTAGTTCATCCCGACCGGAATCTGGCACACCTGCGCCGAAGTGCCGTCGTCGCGCAGCATGAAGATCAGGACGACGAGCGCGTCGGGAACGGCTTCGAGGCAGCGGCGGACCAGCGCCTCGTACGAATATTCCCGGTCCGGATTCGTGATGTCGTTGACGGCGTATTCGATCGTGATGAGGTCCGGCCGGTGGATGAGCAGGTCCTTTGTGCAGCGCATCGCGCCGAACCGCGAACCGGTTGCGCCGATCCCCGCGTTTACGAGGCGGCAGGCGGTGCGGTTCTGGATTTCGCGCGCGATGCGGCTCACGTAGCTGTTGCCCGGCGAGGTCGCGCGCGCGCCGGCGGTGATCGACCCGCCGATTGCGCCGTAGACGACCGGCCGCCCTTCGGCGAGCTTCCGGCGGAAACGCAGGAGCGCATCTGTCCTGCCGGGAGAAACCAGTGCACGGGAGTAGAGTTCCGGGGAGAATTCGATCGTATCCATCATTCCGTCCATCCTGTCTGAAGTGAGGTTTTCTCCTCTTAATAAACCACGTTTCCGGAAGGAGGCAAACTGGACGGAGAGAAAAATGCCGAAAAAGTTGTCATGTCATCTTGACATTGCATTTTTCTTCTGTCATAATTATATTGACATCTGTACAACACGATATGGCAAGGAGTTCATTGATGGCATCCGGAACACGGTCAAAGTATGAAGTGATCCAGCAGGAGCTGACTCAGCAGATCCGGCAGGGGATTCTGCAGGTGGGCGGCAAGCTGCCTACGGAACAGGAGCTTGCGGCGGCTTACGGCGTTTCGCGCCTGACGGTCCGGCAGGCGATCGGCGGGCTCGCGGCGGCGGGGCTGGTCCGGTCGGTCCAGGGGAAGGGTTCGTTCGTCGCGGAGGTGAAAACTGCCGAAGCCGAGCTCAGGACTATCCATTTCGTGACCTGCTCCTACCACACGTCGGCGGAGAACGACGCGTTCCACATGCCGTTCCTGGTCAGGCTCGGCAGCGAGGCGACGCAGCGCGGCTACACGCTCTGCCTGTCGATCCTGCCGCGTCACCAGAGCTACCGGGATTTCATCCGCAGGTCCGGTATGCCGCCGACCTTCCGCAGCGGCGTGATCCTGAGCAACGTCCAGTATGACGCGGATGACCTGAAGGAGCTCGAATCGGAGCGGATCCCATACGTCACGATGCCGTGGTTCAACGCCGTGAAGCGCGGCCCGCGGGTCGGCTCCGACGGGGCGGCGGGCATGCGCATGTGCCTCGAGTGCCTGCTGCGGCACGGCCATCGTGAAATCGGGCTGGTCAACTGTCCGGTCGGCTACACCGACTTCCAGATGAATCTTGAAATGTACTGCCGGATGCTGAACGAGGCGGGCATCGCCGTGCGTCCGGAGAACATCGTCACGGCCTCGCCGTTCAGCGAGGAGGAGGGGATGAACGCCGCGGCGCAGCTGCTGCGCGCCGACTCCGGGCTCACGGCGGCCGTCGTCTTCGGAGACCGGGCGGCGGCGGGCTTTTTCCGGCAGCTCGCCCGGTGCGGAATCCGGGTGCCGGAGGATATGTCGGTTGCGGTGCATGACCGTTACAACTGGATGGATTCGGCGTTTCCGTTCCGTCCCTCCGGAACGCAGCAGAATATCGGCGGGCTCGCGCACGCGGTGTTCGACGCATTGGAGAAACAGCGCGCAAGCGGCGTCGCGGAGGACTACGACGACCTCGTCGCGCCCGACTGGATCGACGGCGGCACGGTCGCCTTTACCGTCCTCGGAGTATCGAACCTTACCAGGCAGGGAGCCATATGAAAATGAAGTACCGCAACGGAAAATTCACACTGATCGAGCTTCTGGTTGTTATTGCGATCATCGCGATCCTCGCCTCGATGCTGCTGCCGGCGCTGAACCAGTCGCGTGAGCGGGCCAAGCAGATCAACTGCACGAACAGCCTGAAGCAGGTCGGGTTCGGCCTGACGCTTTATCTCGACAACTCCGGCGGGATTCTGCCGCCGCGCTATTACGGTTCCGGCAACAACGGCTACTGGGCGCACAATCTTGTGAACCGTTTCATGGGGAACGAGTTCAAGTTAAATACGAAGTATTGGCGCTGTCCCGGCCAGGTGAAGACCTACGATCTGCCGACCGTCGACGGGGAGTACCTCGGCGCGACAAACTACGGGATCAACTATAATTTTCTCGTCTCCGGCTTTACCGCGGACAGCTCGAAGGCGCTGCATCTGAGCAGGCTGCGCCAGCCGCTCTCGCAGCGGATCGTGTTTCTCGACTCCAAATACCACGAGTGCAACCCGTGGATGGCCGACCGCGAGCCGGCCCGGAACCATCCCGGCGGAACCGTGGTGCTCTACCTCGACGCCCATGTGAAGGCGGGCGACACGGGCGACCTGCTCCGGAACAAAAGCCGCTTCACCCTTCAGCCCTGAATCAAGGAGCCCTGCCATGCGCAACTGTTTTTTCGCCGCCCTTTTCCTCTCCGCCTTCGGAATTTTCGCCGCGGAGACGGCGCACTTCCCCGAGTTCGAGGAGCTGACCGCTCCGGTGCTGTTCCCGAAGAACGGCAAAATCACGATCGACCGGTACGGCAACTACTGCCTCGACGGCAGGCCGCGCTTTCTCCTCGGGGCGCAGATTCCGAATAAGATCGCCGCGAGCATGGCTCCGACGGAGGGATATCCGGATTCGCTGAAATGGCTCTATGAGCAGGTTATCGACTATCGTGCGGCGCAGCGGGTCGGCTTCGATACGCTGAGCACCTTCGTCTCCGAGAAGTGGGTGCGGGAGATCGATCCGGAATACAGCAGTTCGCTGTTCGACCGCGAAACGCGCGACGCGCTTGACAGGGTAAGAGGGGAGTGCGGCCTGCCGCTTCAGGCCGACTTCACCTGCGCGCCGTGGTCGCACGGGCTGCTCGCGGGCAGCCGGGAGAAATATGCCGCGAAGGTCCCGCTTTCGGCCTACAACACGCGCGGCAGCATGAGCGACAGCAACCACTGGACGCCGTACTGCCTTGCGGATCCCGCCGGGCGCGACCTCTATTTGCGCATGTGGAAATCCGGCGCGGAGGAGATGAAATCCTCCGGCGGCCGGGTGCTCATGTACGAGCTCTTCAACGAACCGGCCTACCACGATCCGTGCCCGGCCAACCGGAAGAACTTCATCGCGTTCCTGAAAGAGAAATACGGCACGCTTGACGCCGTGAACACGGCCTGGAACACGAAGTACCGCTCATTCGACGGGATCGGACAGTTCAAGGACCGCACCGACGCGCCGGGCCTTTATGTCGACTGGTCGAAGTTCACGGAACGCGAATTCGTGAAGCTCTGCGTCGACGGGATGCGGCTCATCCGTTCGATCGATCCCGGCGCGCGCTTCTGCGTGCAGGCTCCCGGCGCGGACAACTACCGCGCGATTTCGAAGAACCACGTGAACCTGATCGAGCTTGCGAAGCTCTGCGACACGGTTTCGGTTTCGACCGGCGGCGGCGTCTCGCTCGGGCGCGGCGGACTGCTGCGCCCGGGCGAAACGGCGATCGACACGCCGATGCCGGGCCCGTCGTTCCGCGAGGATTTGCTCCAGCGCCGCTTCTACCGCGCGATTTCCGACGGCAAGCCGGTTCATGACGGCGAAACCTACACAGGGGCCGATTACGATTCTCTGCACACCGCGCTCTGGCTGCAGCTTGTGCGTGGCGGCAACGCGAGTTACCTCTTCCTCTGGTGCAAGCGCGCGTGGGATCCGCGCTGGACGCCGCAGGGATCGGAGGAGGGTGGCCGCCGCCTCGCGGAGCTCATGCAGTTCCACATCCTGAACCCGTGGGCGTTCCCGGCCTCCGGGATTTCCGCGATCATGGATGTGAAAAAGGAGATGCTCTCCGTCGACGACCTCTTTGTGCCGCGCCAGAACTGCGCGAAGCCCGAAATCGGGCTGCTGCTCTCGTTCCCGACCGAGCGGCGTGCCCCGGCGATCGGAAATGTGACGAAGAACGAGGTGCGCAACACGGCCGCGGCCCTCGAATTCCTGCATGAACCGTATGGCGTGATTCTCGAGGAGCAGCCGGAACGGTTCGACCCGGAGCGGTTTCCGGTGCTGGTCGCCTCCGGCGTGCGCAACCTTTACCCCGGAACGGCGGAACGCATCAGGCGCTATCTTGCGGCGGGCGGGACCCTGATCGTCTCGCATGACGCCCTTCCGGAAGATGAGTACGGGCGCAAGCTTGATTGGAACGGTGTTTTCGACGGGCTCGGGCTCGCTCCCGTCACGGCGGCTCCGCCGTCGAAGCTCAAGTGGAAAATTCCGCCGAGCTCCCGGCTGCCGGGGGAGGTGCAGGTGCGCGAATTCGCCCGGATCACCGCCGGGGAACCGTGGCGCGTGCTCGCGGAGATCGGCGGGAAGCCGGCCGTCGTGAGCCGCGACTGCGGCAGGGGGAAGGTCGTCTATATCGGTGTCCGGAGCCTCGATTATCATCTTGCGGCGATCTACGATACGCTTCTCGCATCGCTCGGCCGCCGTCCGGCCGTGGAGCTGACGCGGGCCGGAAGCGCCGAGCTCATCCCGAACGTCGAAGCGCACTGTGTGAAGAATGGAGAACTTGCCGGGCTCTTCGCGCTGAATCTCGACCGGTATCCGAAGCTCGCGGAACTCGTGCTCCCGGCCGGGAGCATGGCCGCCGACCCGTTGACGCGGGAGCTGCTGCCGGCCGAAGCCGGGAAGGCGCTCGTCTATCTGCCGCCGCGCCGCCGCGCGCTCGTCGTCACGGGCGGAGAAGCGGCGCTGCGGAAGCGGTTTCCCGGCCTGAAGCCGGTCGATTCCGCCGTCCTCCGGGCGCGTGCCGCCGAAGCCGGGGCAAAGCTCGAAAGGGAACGCGAATCCGCGCCCGCCGAGTTCCGTTACACGCCGGATCTGCGCTTTACGAAGGTGCTCGACCTGCGGCAGTTCTGCAATCGCCCGTTTACCGATTCGGTCGCCTCCGACGGCAGGGGCGGCTGGACTGACCAGGGGGCGGAAAACTGCCTCGACGGCGTGCCGTGGGGAGCGCAGGAGTTCTGCGGCGTCCCGACTGAGATCCTGCGGTTCGACGAGACCGAAAACCGCACCTGCATCGTGCTTGACTCGAAAAACCTCTCCCCGGGTTTCGGCGCGAAGGAGGTGCGCGGCATCCCGGTCGGCGGAAAGGTGAAGAACCTCTATTTCTTCCACTGCACGGCATGGACCGGGAGCGGTGCGGAGGCGTTCCATTACCTCGTCCGTTACGCCGACGGCGGCGAGCGGAGGATTCCGGTCGTCTGCAACCGGAACGTCGCGGACTGGTGGTTCGGCAACAACCCGAAAGGCATCGGGTGCCATCCGGCGTTCCGCAACACGCAGAATCGCGGTTTCTTCGTCTGGAAGTGGGAGAATCCGTCGCCCGAGAGGGAGATCAGTACACTTGACATCGTTTCGGCCTCCGGCAGCGCGATTCCGGTCGTGACCGGCATCACCGCCGAATTCTGCGACCCCGCCGCTCCGGTGGTTACCCGGATTCCGCTGGATGAGTGGCGCGGCTACGGCTGGTTCGGCTGCCGGAGCGACTGGCGCGACGGCGCGTTCGCCGTTACGCTTGATGAGAAGAAGAAGGATTGGTGCGGTTTCAATCTCTCGATTCCGAAGGGGAGCACGCTCCGGGCCGGCGGGCTTGATGCGGAAACCGCGTTTCTCGTCTTCAGGATCAACGGCGGCACCGATGCGTGGGGACGCCACACCGGCGGACAGAGTCTGCAGGTCAGCCTCAAGGGAACGGCGAAGGGCGGCAGGAAGCCGGAGTCCGCGACGGCCGCCGTCGGCAATTTCCTGACGGAGGGGAAAGTGATCGACAGCGATCCGGCGACGTGGCAGGAGGTGCGCATCCCGTTCGCGAAATTCTATCCGGACGGATTGCCGGAGGAGGTTTCCACGGTCAGCTTCCAGTTTACCGGGATCGCGCCGGAGGCGGGCGTGACGATCGCCGGACTCGCGGTCGAGCTGCCCGTCCCCGCCGCATCCGTGCTGGAGAAGAAGCCGGAGCCGGCGGTGCATACGACGGCGCTCTCCGGCTGGAAGCCGGGCGGCTGGCTCGGCTGCTCCGGCCGTTTCGAAGATGGGAACCTCATCCTCGCGCTCGCTCCGGAGCGGAAACAGTGGTGCGGTGTCGCGCTGACTGCGCCGGGGGACGGCTTTGACGGTTCCGGGATCGACCCCGCGAATTCGTTCGTGTGCTTCGGCGTGGACACCGGCGGCGTTGACGTCCGGGAGCTTCAGCTCGGTTTCGAGTATTCCGCCGGCGGGGACGGCAAAAAGGAGTCCACGCCCCGCGTCTATTTGAACGACATCCTGAAGGAGCGCCGGAGTGATTCCGGTTCCGCAACGGTGCGGCAGGTGAAGATCCCGCTCGTGCGCTTCTTTCCGAAAGGGGTTCCGGCGAAGATCCGCAGCTTCGTGATCCAGTTCATCAAGGTTCCGCAGGGGGAACGGCTCAAGCTTTCCGCCCCCGCGCTGTCCTGGACGAAAACCGAATAGGGTTTATCGCGGCTTCGACCCCTGTGATGCATTACTCCGGTCCGGGGTCGTTGAAATGGCGGCGGAAGTCGCGGGGGCCGAGGCCGGTGGCGCGTTTGATGAAGCGCGCGAAGGTGCGGCTTTCGGAGAACCCGCATTGGCGGGCGACCTCGGAAATGCGCAGGTCGCTCCCCTGCAGCAGGTTGATGGCGAGGACGTGGCGCTTGTTCAGGATGTAGCGCCCCGGGGAGATTCCGGTCTTCTCCTTGAAGAGCTTGCTCAGCGTGGAGCGCGGTACGCCGAGGGTGTCGGAGAGCATGGTCAGCCCGAGCTGCGGCTCCGAAAGATTGGCGGAGATGAGCTCCATGCAGCGGCGGACCGTTTTTTCGGAGTGGATCCCGGAGCCGTATTCCCCGCCCATTTGCGCGAAGATGTCGAGGACGAGCGCGCAGCCGCGGCGCATCAGCGCCGGGTCGCTGCTGACGATGATCTCTTCGATTTCCCGGAACGCCGCTTCGGGGAAAGGGGCGGCGGGAGTCTGGCAGCGCGGGTAGCGGAACGACAGCAGGATCGACTCGGCGAGCGGGCCGTGAATGCAGAGCCAGCGGATCTTCCAGGTGTCCGACAGCGTCCGGCGGAAATGATCCTCTCCGGGGAGGTAAAAGAACACGTCGTTCTCCCTGAGCTGGAACTTTTTGTCGAACAGGGTCACTTCGCCGATTCCGGAGATGCTCCAGATCAGTTCGACGAATTGGGAAGTAATGCCCTTTGTTTGGAAGATATGTCCCTTATTGCTGGTGTATTCCCCCGTGCTGTACAGGTAAAACGGCAGTCCGATCCGCTCCTGTGCCGGTTCGAAACGGCTTTTGAAAATCGAATCCTTCCGGTATCGCTCCATAAGATCAAGATTCCACCTTTCTGGATGAATTGTCTATTGACAACGACTCCGGAATTTACTATAATATATACATGAAGAAAATACAATGCCGGATCCGGGAAAAAGGCGGGCTCGCCGCATAATAAGTGGTATGTGAT
>JABLYX010000012.1 GCA_018265615.1 Lentisphaeria bacterium | reverse complement strand
CGATACTCGCCGCCATGCTGCTCCCCGCGCTCCAGCAGGCGCGCGAGTCGGCGAAGCGGGCCGGTTGTGTGAACAATCTGAAAGCGCTCTCCTCCGCCGTGAATTTTTATGTTGCCGATAACAGGGAGTGGTTTCATAAATTTGAGTATTGGCGCAATGGCTATTCCCAATACCTGAGCGAACGCGGAATCAAGTGGAATTCCTGGTACGGCGTCAAGCAGATGCCGAAGATCTACATTTGCCCGGCCGGAAAGGCTGCGCTTTCCGAAACCGACTGGACGAACGGCAAGCAGAACAACATCAACTACCGGCAGGGATTGTACAACGCGGGACGAACCAACTATACATTGATGTATACGCCGCTGAGCGCGGTAAAAAGTGCCTCGAAGGCGCTGCTGAACTCCTGTTACTGGCAGAATGCATGGAATGAAACCGGCGGCTCCTCCGGCGGCGGGTCGATTCTGGTCAATACTCATCGCGGCGGGCGGCCGCTGCTGTTCGCGGACGGGCATGTCAGGGTTGCGCCGGAATTCGTCACCAAGCCGGTTTTCGAAGATCCGTGGCTGTACGGGGGGTGGGATCGTGAACGGGTTACATTTTAGCCGAAAGGAAGCATTCAAATGTCATTGCGCGCATTCATCCTTACCGGTTTTGCCGTCTGTGCGTTTCTCTGTGTTTCTGCGGTGCCGTATGAGTCGGGTGTCCGGTTCGACGGGGAGCTTTCTCCGCAACATTTCCAGATTCTGGCCGGTGCGAAATCGATACAGGTCGAGAACGGCCGCCTCGTCCTGCGCAACCGGACGGAACCGGCGGTCTTCAACTACAAGTTTTATCCGCTGCGGAAGAGCAGTTCGCGCCCGCCGTTCGGCAACTTCACCGCCCGGCTGAAAATCGATTCGTCGAAACTGCACACCCCGTTCCGCTGGGGAATGAACCGCGGGCTTGCCGATGCACTTGAAATCGAGGTCGATCCCCGCGGACGCACCGCCCGGCTGCTGTATGTCCGCGAGGGGCGGCAGCGGGAGGCCGGGCCCCGGATCGCGCTTCCTCCCGCCGGAGAAGACGGCGACGTTTACGAACTGCAGCGGGTCAACCGGCGGATCGTCTTCAGCGCGGGGCAGGACAAACAACAGACGGTTATCGGAACCTGGGAGGGGGAACTCCCCGGAATCGTGGATTTTTCCTTCAAGCTGCCCGGAACGCATCCCGAAAATGAGGCGGCGATTCTCGAATGGCAGTTCCGGCCGCTGCCGCGCTTTGAAGGCTGTTCCGAGGTGTGCCGGAATCCGGGGATGGCGATTCCGTTCGAGGGCGATGAAAAGCACCGGGACGTCGGCGGGAATTTCGGAGAGGGCTTCCTCTGGAAGCGGGGCGGGAAGGCGGAGATGAAGATCCGCGTCGTGAATCCCGGCCGCGAGGCGCGGAATTTCGTGCTGAGAACGGAGATCACGGATATCGATGACGCCGGGATCGCCGCCCGCGCTTACCCGTTGGAGCTGGAGGGCGGCGGGGAACGTGTCGTCACCATTCCGCTTCCGTCCGGGCGGACCGGTTATTTCAACTTCCGCCACCGCCTCTGCGCCGCCGACGGGACTCCGCTTGAAGCGCTGACCGCGACTGGGTTCGGAATCACCGCGGCGGGAACTCCCGCCGAACTCAGCGGCCGGGCGGTGATCGGGATCCACGGCCAGCCGTTCGCGCTCCACGGCGCGAAGCATGTGCGGTTCTGGGACAACGGCGGACGCGGCATGTTCTGGTCCGGCATCGAGCCGAAAAAAGGCGCCTGGGATTTCAGCAGGATCGATGCATATGTGAACAAGACGCTCGCCGCGAATATGACTCCGCTGGTCGTTCTCGCCGCAACCCCGGAATGGGCCAGTACCCAGCCGGAACGCGGCACCTACATCGGCAGGGGGGCCTATGCGCCTCCGAAAAATATCGATGACTGGAGCGAGTATTGCCGCCGCCTCGCGGAGCGGTTCAAAGGGAAGGTACGGCACTATGAGATCTGGAACGAGCCGAACAACAACGGTCTTGCGCCGCGCGGATTCTTCTTCCACAGCGACGTGAACGACTACTATAAGCTCGCGGAGGCCGCGTATGCGGCGATCAAGTCCGTCGACCCGGAGGCGAAGATTCTCGCTCCCTCCGGGACCGGCAGCTTCTTTGCGTTTCTCGACAAGTTCCTCGAACTTGGCGGCGGGGAGTGTTTCGATATCCTTTCGGTTCACACCTATTGTACGCCGCTGCCGCCGGAGATCGGATACTATTTCAACAGCGAGAAGAGCTATCAGTACCGCATCGAGCACGCCCGGGAGATCATGCGCCGGCACGGCGTCGAAAAACCGGTCTGGAACACCGAGGTAGGTTATCATGACGGCCTGAATATGCGGGTCAGCGGGGAGCTTGTGACGGCGGACGCCATCGCCGCAGAGGGGCTGCCGGAGGCCTGGCCGAACTGGTTCAGGGGGTGGCCGTTCCGCCCGCTCGACGCGCGGCGCGGCGCGGCGTTTTTCGTCCGGTTCGGGCTCCAGAGCATGGTGCTCGGCGTGGAACGGGTCTACATCCACCACCGGCTGCTCGACGCGGGGCGGGAGCCGTACACGGCGGCTCCCGCGGTGGGATTCCTGAATACGTTTTTCGACGGCGCGGCGTTCCGGAGGCGGCTGCCGTCGCCGGAGGCGCTGCATTTGTATGAATTCCGGCTTGCGGACGGCAAACGCTGTATCGCGGCCTATCAGGTCTATCCGGAGACGCTGATGATGAACCGTTCCGCCGAGCTGGACCTGAAGAATGTCGATACTGCGCCGGTCGCCGGAATCGCTGAACAGAAATCGCTTTCGCAGGCGGCACTGCGGGAGATCGTGAGCCGCCCGAACTACTTCGAGCCGGGTTCGCGCCGCTATTTCCGGCTCGTTCCGTCACGGAAGCCTGTTGCGGTTTACGATATGTGGGGGAACCGGGTTCCGGAGAGTGAACTCGGGAAGGTGACGGAGAACCCGGTCTACTGCGTGTTTGACGGTACGGAAGGGGAGTTGGCTGTGACATCGGAACCAGGGACAGTGATCCCGGAACGTGTTCCGGTGAAAGAGGTGTTTTCCGGCAGCCTTGTGAAAGCTGAAAAGCCGGCTGCGGTTCCGGCTTCCCCGGAGGCCCTGCTTCCCCGCACGGTGAATGTGAACCTCGGCAAGGCGGAACTTGTGGACGGGGCGAAGTGGGACCGCAAGGGGTGGCTCGAGCTTCACACCGGGCAGGGAGTCTCGTTCCTGCCGGACGGACGGTTCCCGAAGCGCGGCAGGCTGCTTTGCCTGGTACGTTCCGGCAACAGCCTGAATGGCTTCGGCTTCCGCTACGGAATGCGCGTCGGGAACCGCGAGGTCGAGCTGCGCCCGTGGTCCCTCTGGCCGCTGCGCGAGATTATGCGCGGCAGGGGATGGATCCTCGCGGTCGGTTATCTGATTTCGGAGCCGGTTGATTTTTCACAGGGAACACCGGTCACTCTGCACGCGTTCCAGGGCAACAGCCATGTGCTGCGGGTTGCTGTGCTGGAGCAGTGATACGCTTTCCATCATGAAAAATCATAAATGCTGCATTTCCGCTTCATTCGCGCGGTCTTGTGCGCGTCTGGTTAACTCTGTCAGCCTGACACTTACAAAACCACGCGACTTTTGCGAAAATTTCGCATTTATGATTTTTCATTCAGGAAATCGTATGAGGCTCAGCCGCCGTTGCGGCGGTAACGGGCCGGCGGGACGGTGAACGCTTTCCGGAACTGGCGGGTGAAGTAACTCAGGTTGCGGAATCCCGCCAGTTCGGCGATCTCCTTGACCGGGCGGTTTCCGCTGACCAACGCGGCGGCCGCCCGCTCCAGCCGCTGCCGGATGATGAACTCCTTCGGCGGGATTCCGTGCCGTTCCGTGAAGAGCCGGTAGAAGTGGCGGCGGCTGATCCCTGCATGGCGGGCAATGTCGTCCGCCGTGATGTTCCGCAGGAGGTTTTCCTCGATGTAGTAGTCCGCCAGGTCGAGGGCGGCGCCGGGATTTCCATCCTCCGGCTCTCCGTTAAGCAGCGGCCCGAATGACCGGATGAAGAAGTCGAGGAGCACTCCGGTCAGCGCCTGCCGCAACCGTTCCGCCGCGAACGGCTGCCCGGATGCGGCCAGTTTGCCGATCTGCCCCGCGGCTCCCGTCACGGCGGAGCCGTCCAGCTTCTGCAGCTTTTTCCGGATGCGGCGGGCGAAGGCGGGGGCCGGATTCCGGATCGTCAGCGTGAAGCCGAGCAGCATGGAGTTGTCGGCCAGCGTCTGCCTGCGGTGCGGCAGCTCCGGCGCGATCAGGATCCAGGCGCCCGACGCTTCGTCAAGGACGGCTTCACTCTCCGCGGAGCAGTAACGCATCCTGCCGGTCAGCAGTGTGGAAAATTCATAATGGGGATGTGTGTGGGTGAAAGTGTCGTGCCCGCAATGGTCCAGCGTGTAGAGAACCAGCCCCGCCTGAATCAGCGTCTGGCCGAGCTTCACTTCGATTCCGCCGCGCACGGCATGGCGCAGCAGCCGGTTGCGTTCCGCGAGCTCCTTTTGTTCCGGCATGGTTCCCCTCTCCTTTATGCACCGATGTTGAAATGTAGCTCCGTATCGGAATTTTTCCAGCGAAAAAAACAGTCAAATGGCACATTCATGCTAAATTTGTCTCAAGCCTCCTCTTGCCGGGCGGTACTGCGGCGGGTATAATAAAGCAACGGCCTGAAATGGAATAAAGGAGGTATCGGGATGAAGAAATCTGACTGGCGGCTGCTCGATAACGGCAGCCGGATTCCTGCTGAGCGTTACGCGGATCAGCCTTATATCGTCAAAACCGGCGATGGGGCGTGGCTTTGCTGCGTCACCACCGGAATGGGGGCGGAGGGCGTATTCGGACAGCACGTCGCAACCTGCCGCAGTATGGATTGCGGCAGGAGCTGGAGCGCCCCGGTTCCGGTGGAGGAGCCCGGCAGTGTGGAGAACTCCTACGCCGTGCTGCTCAAAGCTCCCTCCGGCCGCATTTTCGTCTTTTACAATTATAACAGCGGCAATGTGCGCGAGATCCTGAGCCATGACCGCTCCTGCAGCTTTACGCGGGTCGACTGCCTCGGCAGCTTCGTCTTCAAATACAGCGACGATCATGGGCGGAGCTGGAGCAGGGAGCATATCGAGATCCCGTTCCGCTCCTTTGATTGCGATCTGAACAATGTTTACGGCGGCGCGATCCGGTTTTTCTGGAACGTCGGCAAGGCGTTTTCGCTGGACGGCGAGGCGTTTGTCCCGCTGATCCGGGTCGGGGAGCTCGGGGTGGGATTTTACGCGCAGTCGGAAGGCTCCCTGCTGAAGAGCCCGGACCTGTTCCGGGTTGAAGATCCGCGCGACGCGGCGTGGATCACTCTGCCGGAGGGCGGAACCGGGTTGCGGACGCCTTCCGGCGGCGGCCGCGTTTCCGAAGAGCAGAGTTATGTCCCGCTGAGCGACGGTTCGCTCTATGTCACATACCGCACCGTCGACGGCTGGCCGGTCGAATCCGTGAGCCGCGACGGCGGCCGCAGCTGGGCGGAGCCGCGCTACATGCTTCGCGCGAGCGGCCGCCGGGTAAAGCATCCGCGCGCCGCGAATTTCGTCTGGAAGTGCGGAAACGGGAACTATCTCTACTGGTTCCATAACCAGGGCGGTCCGTTCATCGGCCGCGAATTCGGGAGCGTCTATGAGGACCGCAATCCGGCCTGGCTGCTCGCGGGCGTCGAGGAGGATTCGCCGGAGGGGAAGATCATCCGGTGGGGAGAGCCGGAGCTTCTGCTCTATCACGACGATCCTTATGTCCGTTTCAGTTATCCCGATCTGGTGGAGCAGGACGGGCGTTATTACATTTCCGAAACCGAAAAGAACATTGCCCGGATTCACGAAATTCCGGCTGCGTTCCTCGAAACGATGTGGGCGAGGGTGCGCTGCGGCCGCGTGGAACGCAATGCGGAACTCCTGTTCGAAGGCAGGGGCGGTGACTGCTGTGAGAAGCCGCCGGAATTGCCGGCATCCAGCTGCCGCAACCATGCCGCGCCGAATCACTGCGGCATGCTGACCCGGGACGGGTATGCGTTTGAAGCGGAACTCGCTTCCGGGGGACCGGGCATCCTGCTTGAGGGGCGTGCGGCGGACGGGCGCGGCATTGCGCTCGAACTCGACGGAGCCGGGCGGATTCTCCTGACCCTGAACGACGGCTGCGGCGAATGCCGGATGGCGAGCGAGCGGATTCCCGGCCTGAAAGCCGGCGATGTCCTGACTGTGAACGTCGACTGCGGCCCGGGAATCGTGAGCTTTGTCCGCAACGGGGAGTTCCTCGACGGCGGCGATGAACTTCAGTTCGGTTGGCGCCGTTTTTCCCCGATGCTGATCCGGCGTCCCTGCCGTGCGCCGTGGAGAGTCGGAAACACTGTCGCCGCACTGTGCGTTTTCGGTCGGGTGCTGATGACGGCGGAGTGCCGTTGACATTTCACCGGCGGGAGATCTTCTCGCGCTTCGTTTCAACGGCAAGCAGCCGGTGGAACTGCGGTTCGAGAAGCCTCCATTGCGTCCTGCCGGCGCTTTCGCTCCACTCCGCGACCTCGCGGGCGGTCTGGAACACATGGCAGAAGTGCTTCACCTGCCGGAACACGTGGATGGCCGCATCGACTTCGGTCGGCAGCTCGGTGAGGGATCGGACTTCGGCGGTACGGATGCCGTCATGCACATATTCGAGCAGCGCCGCGCAGCCGGAGGCCGACTTTTCGCGGAACTCCGCTTTGAGCGAATCCGGAATCCGGTCCGTCTCTTTGGCCGGAACGATCCGGTAGCTCATGCCGTAGAGTTCCGAACAGCAGCTGAGCAGGTCGCAGACGCCGATCCGGTACATCCGGTCGCAGCTTCCGTCCGGACCGTAGTCGATCACAAAGAGCGTCTCCTCCTCGTCGATTTTCAGCTTCAGCCCGATGAGGATGATCAGGAACAGGCCGACCGGCAGCAGCCAGAGTGCCGGGAGTTCCAGCTTTTTCGCAAAGAAGAGCAGCACAATGACTGCGGTATAGAGCAGGGATATATGCGCGACTGCATACATGAGCGAGCGCCTGCAGCATTTTTTTCTCATCGTCCGGCTCCCGGGAATTCGCACGTGAAACATGAATAGGGAAAAATAGTCCGCTTTTCCGGCTTTGTCAAGCCTCCATCCGGGAAAAGAGGAATTATGTGCGCGCGCGTTGTACTTTCTCTCCGGCGCTTGACTATTCCGGAGCCTGTGTTATGTTACGGCAGATGCATTTATGATTGCGGAACGGAAAGAAGGTGAACGATGCGGTACAGACGGTATTTTCTTTCGGCGGCTGCGGCGCTGCTTCTGGCCGGTTGCGGCACGACTGCCACTTTGGAGCGTTCCACACCGGACGCGGAGGGAGTCGACCCGGCGGCGGTCCGGGCGTTTGTGGACGGTCTGGAACAGAAGATGATGAGTTCCGGCGATTTCCTGAACGGCAGCGCGAATGCGTTCATGCTGTTGAAGAACGGCAAAGTGATTGCGGAGGGGGCCTGGGCGCCTTACCGCCTGGATGCGCCGCGCCATGTGTTCTCCATGAGCAAGAGCTTCACCTCGGCCGCGGTCGGGTTTGCCGTGCAGGAGAAACGGCTGTCGCTGGACGACACGGTTATAAGCTTCTTTCCGGACAAGCTGCCGGCGCGGGTTTCGGACCGGCTCGCATCGATGCGGGTCCGTGACCTGCTGACCATGCAGTCGGGGCATAAGAGTGATCCGATCGGCAAGATGTTCGAGGCGAAGGACCTTGTGCGGGGATTCCTTGCCGCCGGGCTGGATTACCGCCCCGGCACGCATTTCGTCTACAACAACGGGGCAACCTATATGCTCTCCGCAATCCTGACCCGCGTCACGGGCAAACCGGTCGCGGAGTACCTGAAGCTCCGGCTGTTCCAACCGCTCGGCATCGGGGAGGTGAAGTGGGAAGCGGACGACAGCGGCGTGAATTTCGGCGCCTGGGGGCTCTGGCTCAAACCGGAGGACGCGGCGAAGTTCGCGCAGTTCTGCCTGAACCGGGGCGCGTGGGGAGGCCGGCAGCTGCTGGAGGAGAGATGGATCAACCTGGCGACCTCCCCGCAGTGCAATGTGGTCGCGGGGGATGACAAGTCGGACTGGAGCCAGGGGTACGGCTTTCAGTTCTGGCGCTGCCGGAACGGCGCGTTCCGGGCCGACGGCTTCCTCGGACAGTATGCGGTAGTCATGGAAAATGAGAATGCGGCGCTCATCATGTTCAACGCCTCGAACCGTATGCAGATCGCGCTTGACGTTCTGTGGGAGACGCTTCTGCCCGCTCTGCGGAGCGGCAGGGCTGCGGAGGAAGAGCTGCCGGCGGATATCGAACTGCGGGACTCCCTGAAGCGTCTTGCGCTGACTTTCCCGGAGAAAAAAGAGGCGTCGGTCCGGTTCCGGCCCGGCGACCGGGTCACGGTTACGCTGCCGGAGGGGAACGGGCTGAAAGCCGATTCGCTGGAGCTGGAGCGCAGTGCGGAGTCCATCCATGTGAAGCTGAACGGATTTCCGCTGACCTACGGAACCGGCGGCTGGATGGAGAATCCGGCCGTCCCGAAAGCGGAAGGAACCGCCCATCGGGATGCGTTCCCGATCGAGGGGCCGCTCTTTGCGCGGGCGTTCCAGCTCGGTGCGGACGAGTGGATGCTTGTGCTGGTCTCGCCGAATTCGGCGATTCAGAACTTCCTCCGCGTCAAGCTGGAAGGGATGAGCGCAACCCTCGAAGGACGCTATAATTTCGATGACAGGCCCGTGATCGTGACCGGTTCCGCCGAGTAGCCGCGCTTCCTTCCCGCCTCCTTCACGCAGTTGCCCAGGCGCGAATGGAGCGGCCCGCGCGGATCGCCGCGACAGCGGCGGCTCCGGCCGCTTCGCCCATTTTGAGGCAGTCGCCGGTGACGCGGTAGGCGGCATGGGCGGCGAAGCTGCCGGAAATGCAACGTCCGGCGGTCATGAGGTTCTCGACCTTCAGCGGGACGAGCGAGCGCAGCGGGATATCGAAGCCGGGATGTTTCCAGCAGGTCTGCTTCGGCTGGTCCGGTTCGTGGATGTCCACGCCGAACCGGACGCGGCAGACGGCATCCGGCTGGGCGGCTCCGCTTCGGACGTCTTCGTCGCCGATGACGTACTCTCCTGTGATCCGCCGGGTTTCGCGGACGCCGATCATGGAGGGCAGATCAAGCAGATAGACATCCCCGAGCCGGTCGCGGACGAGCTTGAAGCATTCGAGCGCCTTGCGGACCTGCCGTCTCCCTTCGAAAGTCGCGGCGGTGAGCTGTTCGGCGTCGGTGCCGAGGCAACGCTTCACGTGCGTCCACTGAATCAGCGCTTCGCCCCGGCGCGGCAGGGTGATCAGCGCGGGGTTGTCATACGGAATCTCCGCGAGGATCTGCTCCTCCGCCATGCGTTCGGTCAGCACGTCGTACCAGCTGCGCAGGTCGTCGCGGCTGTAGTCCGGGCGCAATCCGCCGATCTTGAACATCATCGTCATCGGCTGGAACACGCCGTCGTTTTCGCGGCCGATTCTGAACGGTGCTCCGGCGCGGGCCGCGATGTCGCCGTCTCCGGTGCAGTCGATCACAATATCGGCGAGAATTGCCTGTGCGCCGGATTTATTCTGGATGAAGATTCCTTTGAGGAGATTTTTTTCCATAACCGGTTCGGTTCCCATGGTGTGGAGCAGCACATCAATGCCGAGCGAGGTCACATATTCGTCGAGGAGCATCGCCATTTCACACTGGTCGAACGACATGTCCCAGAGTCCGCCCCAGGCGCCGCGGGCCGCGAGCTTTTCGCGAAGCTCGCGGTTCAGCCCTTCGTGATGACGGTTGTCGAAGAACGGGCTGAGCAGCCCGAGCGTCCACATGCCGCCGAGCAGTCCCCCCTGCTCCACCAGCGTCACCTTCGCTCCGGCGCGAGCCGCCGAAACCGCCGCACCGAATCCCGCCGGCCCGCCGCCGACGACCAGAACTTCCGCCCGGTTCCGCACCGGAACCTCGCATGCCTCGCGTGTAATATGCATGGATTTCTCCTTTGTTGTTGTTGATATATTATACCGGAGGAGGAACGGTTTGACAATGGAGCGTTCTGCTGTATATTTACAGTATCATGCTGAAATATCAATAAAAGGATAAATATGGAGTTTCTGGAACGACCGGATCCGGAACGTCCCGGCGAGTATCTGGCGGAAGCGCTCCTCGGCATCGAGCGGCTGTTCGGCGTGACGGTCACGGTCCACGATCATCATGCACTGTTGTTTGACGCCGGCGGGAGGCCGTTCCTGCCGGGCCGGGACCACCATACGCATCCGTATTGCGTCACCGGACGGTATGCGAATCCGCAGTGGAACCGGAACTGCCTGGCCGAGTGCGCGTTTCAGGCGGAATCGGCGGCGCTGTGTGAATTGCGCCCTTTTCTGCATGATTGCTGGAAAGGCGTTTGTGAACTGGTCGTTCCGGTCGAGCGCAGCCGCTCCCCGGTTCTGATCCTGTACGCGGGGCCTCTTCAGGGGAAAGGCGGACCGCCGCCCGGGTTTGAGGCGGAGTTCGCTGCGCTGCCGGTTCCCGATCCGGCAGTGATTGCGGACCTCGCACGGCTGCTGACCCTCGCCGGGCAGGGGATTTTGCGGATCCTCGAAACGGGGCGGGCAGAGGAACGGCGGGCGCCCGTCTCGCGCAAGCAGCTGATCTGCCGCTTTCTCGATGAGCATGCGCATGAACCGGTCACACTGGCGGATCTTGCGGCGGCGATGAATGTGTCGCCCTCCCGCGCCGGCCATCTGGTGACAGCCGCCTTTGCGGCTTCGTTTCAGGAGCTGGTGCTGGCCGAACGCATGACGCGCGCCCGGAATTTGCTGCTGTCGACCGATTATCCGCAGAAGGAAATCGCCCGCAGCTGCGGGTTCAGAACGGTTTATTACTTCAACCGCATGTTCCGCCGCTTCTACGGAATTTCTCCGGGCAGGTTCCGGCAGAAAGAAGGACGGGACTGCGGACAGTCCCGCCCGGATGGAACGGAGATGGCGGTTACTTCACGAAGTAGACCGGCAGCGGCGGGAATCCATTGAATTCCACCGAGCAGTAGCTTGAGGTGTACGCTCCGGTCGTGAGCCAGTAAACCCGGTCGCCCGGCTTGATATAGGCCGGCAGCGGATTCCGGAAATATTCGTACATCACATCCTGGCTGTCGCAGGTCGGGCCCGCGATGATGAAGTCCTCGCAAGGCTCGCCGCGCGCTTCACAATAGAGCGGATATTTGATCGACTCGTCCCAGGTTTCAATCAGCCCGTTGAATTTGCCCGTGTCGAGGTAAAGCCACTTGTCGACGCCCATCGACGACTTCTGGCTGACCAGGACGACTTCGCTGACCAGAACGCCCGATTCGGCGACCAGCGAACGGCCCGGCTCAAGGATGATTTCGGGCGCGTCCTCCCCGAAGTCCTCTTCGAGATAGCGTGTGATTTCTTCGGAATAAACCGTCATCTCATTCGTTTTGGAGATGTAGTTCGCAGGGAAGCCGCCGCCCATGTTGATCAGATTCAGCTTCAGCCCTTCGCCTTCGAGGTAGTCGAAGATATAGCGGACTTTGGCAATCGCCGAGTCCCACGCGCCGATGTCGCGCTGCTGGGAACCGACGTGGAAACTTACGCCGCACGGCCTGAGCCCGATTTCGCGGGCCAGCAGAATCAGGTCGATCGCCATGTCGGGGTGACTGCCGAATTTGCGCGAGAGCGGCCAGTCCGCCGTTTCGCTGCCTTCCGTCAGGATCCGGCAGAATACCCGCGCGCCCGGAGCCTCCTTGGCGATGTTGCGGAGGTCCGCTTCGCTGTCGGTGGCGAACAAAGTCACGCCCTTTTCGTGGAAGTAACGGATATCGGCCGCTTTTTTGATTGTGTTGCCGTAGCTCATCCGGTCGGGAGAGACTCCGAGCGCCAGCACACGGTCGAGTTCATACCGCGAAGCAATGTCGAAATGGGAACCGAGGTCGCGCAGCAGTTCTATCACTTCGACCGCAGGATTCGCCTTGACCGCATAATAAACCTTCGCAAACGGGAAGTGTGCGAGCAGTTCTTCGTATTTCCGTTTGATGATATTCAAATTCACCACCAGGAACGGGGAGGGATGGCGGTCGGCTTCCTGTCGGATAAGGAGCCAGTCTTCTTTGGTGTAATAGTCCAGAACGTCAATCCGCATTGTTTTCTTCGACCTTTCTTAATCACGAACGTTCTTGTGCTTTCCGGGCCGCCGCTTTTATGCGGGGGCGGTCCGGCTCGCCCGGCTGCTCCGAAAGAAACCGGGTTCAGACGAAAATCGGGGATAACGAATTTATCCCCGATTTTTGACAATCTTAAAAGGTAACTCCATTCTCTCCGATTTCAACTTTAAAACGTGAAAAACAGCCGATTTTTACGAAAAGAAAACCGCCGGAGAAAAGGCCGATGCTCCCTCAATTGCGGACTGGGCCGTACGGCTGCAGCTCCCAGGAGGCCGGGGAATTCTGCGGAATCGGGCTCACTCCCATCCGCTCCTGTTCCGTGCAGCCGGAACCCAGACAGAAAAAGGCCGCCGCAAGGGCTGCGGCGGCGGACTTCAACAGAAGGCCCTTCATTTTGAAGCGAACATGGTGTTGAAGAGGTTGTACTCGCTCATTTCCAACGCCTGGAACGCCACCGTGGCGCCCATTGCGAGGAAGGTCAGGATGATCATGACCGTGAAGAATTTCGAATTGAACACTTGCGTATCCTCCCGGTATGCGATTAGTTGATTTCGAACCAGACCTTGTCGCCGACCTTGACGGTTCCGTTCTGGTCGCCGAACGGCTCGGCGATCGAGCAGTTCTTATCGACCTTCGTGATTTTCACCTTTGTGATGAATTCAGAGGTCGGAACCTCGAGATCCCCGCGGGAAACGATCATTTCAAGCCCCGGCGCCATCTCGATATTGATGTTGCCGACCTTGCTGCCGAGCGGTTGCGGGACAGTCGAGTCGGTGCCGAGGTCGATCGAGATGTAGCCGTACTTCGAGCTTACGTCCGCAACCCGGCCGACGGCCATTTTGCGCGCTTCGGGCGAACCCGGCTTCCACGGCATCGGAATCGGCTCTTCTTTGTTGAGGCCGAGCACATCGCGCAGGCTCTCGAGCTGGAAAACCTTTTCGTCGAGCGTTTTCTTGTTGGCCGCGAGCTGACCGTTCAGCTGATTGATCTGATTCTTCTGGCGCTGGATCTCCTGGTTGCGGGTCGCAATGGTGCGGTTCGCTTCATCAAGCTTGCCCTTGAGGGCGTTCACTGCCTGCCTGACTTTGTTGAGCTCCCCGGCGAAGTTGCTGCCGGAGAAATTCAGCGAGCCCTGGCCGCCGCTCTGCTTGTAGATCGCGGTAAGGGCATTTTCGAAATCGCTGCGCTCTTTGCCGTACTGGCTCAGGCGGTTCGCGAACTGATCCAGCGTCGCTTTGTCGGCGGCCTGAAGCTTTTTCGCATCGAGCGAGAGCTTCAGGCTGGAGCGGGCCGCGCTCACGATGCGATCCACAATCTTATTGCGGTTGCTGACCAGATCGCCGGCGCCGTTCACAACGTCGTCCTTGGCGGTTGAGTAGGTGGTCATCTCCATCAGAGATTTGTCGGAGGGGATATTCTTCATCTCGACGATCGAGGCGATGCTGCGGAGGGAGGAGGCCAACTCGTCGCGCTGTTTGGTCAGCGCGCGGCTCTGGGCAGTCAACTTCGCGAGTTTCTGATCAAGCTCCGCATATTTCTCATGCGAAAGCGCGTCGGCGGTCAGCTCGTCACCGACTTTGGTGCCGCTGCCTTTGTCCATCTCCTTCGCGCTCTGGTTGATCGTAGTTGCCATCTTCTTCCAGCCTTCGACCATCTGGCTGCGCTTCTCAAACAGGAAATAAGAGAAGACTGCGCTCGCGGCCGCAAGCAGAAGAATCAGGATACTCAATACGACGTTGACTACTTTCATCGGGGCTCTCCCACTCTGATTGGTTAAAAATTGTCGTTTATATAATACAAACCCAATTGACAAACAAAAACACGTCAGGAATGACGCTGTTGAACATTAGCACGACAAAAATATATTGTCAAATGCCAAAAAGCGGAGAACAGGCAAATATATCGATTTTTTTTGAAAAAATCACGCTTCATTCCCGCCACGAGACATTTCAAAGCAGAAATTTCACCCCTTCAACTTTCGCGAGGTCCGCGCTCAGCGCGTTCATCATCCCGCGGTCCCGGAGCGTCACCGGAGCTTTCAGTGTGCGGTAACGGCCGCCTTCGGAGTGCATCCCCCCGTGGATCGCCGGGGAGAGGCCGTGTGTTTTCAGGCACTTCTCCACCCCCTCCCTGGCGGCGGCCTCCCGGTCGGCTTCGACGATAATCCGATACTCCCAGTCGACCGGGAATTTCAGCTCTTTTCCGTGGATTTTCATGGGTTCTTCACTCATTTTCCACAACTGCTCCTTCCGCCTTTGGAGTGATGGTAACTCTGGCATGCCGCGCAGTCGCCGTGGCGGGCGCAGCCGGTGTTCGGGCACGGACAGCCCGGATTCTTCCGCTCGCTCATTTGTCCCTCTCTTCCCAGTACGGCGAGATGGCGCGCAGCCGCTCGATGACCGGCGGAAGCGCCTCGATTACGAAATCGATCTCGTCTTCGGTGTTGTATTTCGAGAGGCTGAAGCGGATCGTGCCGTGCGCCGCCGTGTAGGGCAGCCCCATGGCGCGCAGCACATGCGACGGCTCGAGGCTGCCGGTCGTGCAGGCAGAGCCGCTCGAAGCGCAGATGTTCATCATATCGAGCAGCATGAGGATCGACTCCCCTTCAATGTATTCGAAACTGATCGACGAGGTGTTCGGCAGCCGGTTGGCGAGGTCACCGTTGATCCGGACATGGCTGATGCGCTCCCGCACGCCCTCTTCCAGCCGGTTGCGCAGCTTCGTGAGCTGTACGCTTTCCACCGCGAGGTTCCGTTTTGCGAGCTCGCACGCCTTGCCGAGGCCGATGATCGACGCCACGTTTTCCGTGCCCCCGCGCCGCCCCTTCTCCTGGTGGCCGCCGAAGATCAACGGCTTGAACCGGGTTCCGCGCCGCACGAACAGCGCGCCGACGCCTTTCGGCGCATGCAGCTTATGCCCGGAGATGGTCAGGAAGTCGATCTCGCTCGCATCGAGGTTGATCGGAACCTTGCCGGCGGCCTGCACCGCGTCGGTGTGGAACAGCGCGCCCCTGGCGTGCGCCATCTTCGCGACGGTTTCCACCGGGAAAATCGTGCCGGTTTCATTGTTTGCCCACATGACGGAAACCACAGCGGTCGATTCGTCGATCGCGCGCTCCGCATAAGCCATGTCGAGGCGCCCGCGTTCGTCCACCGGAATGTACTCGATCTCGAAGCCGCGGCGCGAGAGCTCCTTGCAGTATGCGAGCACGCCGGGGTGTTCCACGATGGTCGTGACGATCTTGTTCCGCCCGGAGCGGGCGTTGATTGCGGCGTTGATCGCGGCGTTGTCGCCCTCGCTGCCGCAGCTTGTGAAGATGATTTCGGCCGCATTGCCGTCGCTGTCGCGGAAGCTTGAGCCGAGCAGGTCCGCGACCTGCCGCCGGGCGTTCTCGATGTCGGCGGCGACGCGGCCGCCGAAGCGGTGGATGCTCGACGGATTGCCGTAGCGTTCGCAGAAAAACGGCCGCATCGCTTCGAACACCTCGGAGTCGACGGCGGTCGTCGCGTTATTATCCAGGTAGATGACTTTATTGTTATTCATAATGGATGGAATCCTTCCCGTCTTCAAAACGTAAGTTCTGTTCTTATTAAAATAAACCATATTTTTCAGAAAAGTCAATCTTTTTCGGTCGAATAATGATATATTATAACGGGAGATGCACATGGATCACAGGAGGGACCGGCTGTCATGATTTATCTGGACCAGGCCGCCGCGGCGCGGCCGCCGCGCGAGGTTCTCGACTATTACCGCGGGGTGCTGGAGGAGGAGTTCGCGAACCAGGAAGCGGCGCACCGCCTCGGCTACGACGCGCGGCGGAAGCTCGGCGCGGCGGCGGAACGGCTGTCGGCCGCGCTGTTCGGCCACGGCGATTATACCACGGTATGGGGAATGAGCGGAACCGAGCTCTTCGGCCTCATCGCCGATTCGCCGCTGGTCGCCGGGAAGCGCGTTGTGAGCTCGCGGCTCGAGCATCCGGCGCTCACCGCGAACCTGCGCCGGACGGCGGCGGAGCTTGCGCTTCTGCGGGCCGGGTGCGACGGGGCGCTCATCCCCGAAGCGGCGGAGGCGGAATTTGCCGCTTTTCACCTCGTTCAGAGCGAGCTTGGGCGGATTCAGGAGCCGGAGAGGCTCTTTGCGCCGTTTCCCGGAGCCGTCCGGATGCTCGATGCGATTCAGGCCGCCGGGCGGCTGCCGCTGCCGGACCGGGCGGCGGATCTGGTCGTGGTTTCCGGGCACAAATTCGGCGCGCCCGGCGGGGCGGCGGTCCTGGTCGACAAACGTGCAAAGTGCGCGAAGCCGTTTCTCGCGTTCGCGCACCGCTACCGCCACGCGGATTATCGGATCGGCCGGCCGGAGGTCCCGGCGTTGCTGACCATGGTGTTTGCCGCGGAACTGCGCTGCCGGGAATTGCCGGCCTCTCTTGAACGGGTCCGGGAGCTGAATCGCCTCCTGCGGCGGGCGCTGTCGGGGCTTGAGCTGCCGGGCGGCGGGAAAAGCTCCTGCACGGTTCCGGAGGAGGCGGCTTCGCCGTACATCCTCCATCTGATGCTGCCCGGAATCGAATCCGGCGTCGTCGTCCGGATGCTGTCGGAGGCCGGCGTCATGGCAGCGGCGGGGAGCGCCTGCTCCTCGGAGACGCGGGAGCCGTCCCCGGCCCTGCTTGCCATCGGCTGCCGGAAGCGCGATGCGTGGTCCGGGCTCCGCGTGAGCTTCGGCCCGGACTCCTCCGCGGATGATGCGAAAAAGTTTGTCGAAGCTCTTCGGAACGTGTTGAAAAACTGGTGATTGCGGGCTATGTTACCTTCGACAGTCATCTACCGTTATGGAACCAAGGAGTAAAGTCATGCATAAAATTCTGTTTCTGGCCGCTGCCGTGCTTTTTTCCGCGATGACGGCCGTTTTTGCCGCCTCGCCCGAGCCTCTCGTCATCACAAAGAATGTCCGGACCAATCCGACGCTCTACTTCTCCGGAGTGCCCGGGGATGCGGAGCTTTCAAAGGAGATGACCTCCTTCCTCGGCGCCTGCGGCTGGTTCGACCTGACGAAGGACCCGAAGGCGGAGTACGTCCTGACCGGCAGCCAGGCCGGGAACCGCACGGCTTTCACGCTCACCACGGGGGGCGCTCCGGCCGGAAGCTGGGCCGTCACGCCGGCCGGCAGCAAGCGGCGCGCGGCGCAGCAGATGGTTGACGCAATTATTCAGCAGAATTTCAAGGATCTGAAAGTCAAGGGGTTCTGCACGACCCGGATCGCATTCTGCGCCCAGACTGCCCCCGGCGTCAAGAATATCTATACCTGCGACATTGATGGCGGCAATGTCCAGCAGATCACGAACTACAATGCGCTCTGCGTCGAGCCGTGCTGGTTTCCGAACGGCAATTCGATCGGTTACTCGAAATACAACCGTACCGGCATGGATGTGGTCGAAACCATGCTGAACCCGAAGCGCAGCCGGGTGCTGACCTCGTTCCGCGGCATCAACAGCGGCGCGGCGATCAGCCCGGACGGCCGTGAGCTCGCCGTGATCCTGAGCCCCGACCACAAAGTGGACCTTTATGTCATGCCGGTCGGCGGGCGCGCCATGCGGCGTCTGACCAGCAGCATCTCGGTCGAAGCCTCCCCCTGCTGGAGCCCGGACGGCCGTGAAATCGCTTTTGTCAGCGACGAAACGGGAGTTCCGAAGATCCACATCATTTCCGTCGACGGCCGGAATCGCCGGGTGCTGAAATCGCTCGGCTCGGACGCTGTCACGCCGGACTGGTCGTCTGACAACAAGATCGTCTACGCCACGAAAATCGGGGGCGCCTACACGATCGCCGTGTACGACCTGAAGACCGGCACTTCGACCCGCATCACAGAGGAGCCCGGCATCTGGGAGTCTCCGGCGTGGGCGGCGGACAACCGGCAGGTGGTCTGCAAACGCTCCGACGGCCGGCGCTCGGCGCTTTATGTGATCGACAGCTGGACCGGCAAGACCCGGTTGCTCGTGTCGACTCCGTTCAATCTCTCCATGCCCGCGTGGTCGCGCGCCGGGAGCCGCTGATATGTCCAGCGGCAAGACCGGCGGCGGTTACCTCGACACGCTTTCGATGTTCGGGATCAAGCCGGGGCTGGAAGCCACCGGAGAACTTATGCGCCGGGCAGGCAACCCGGAGCGTGAGCTGTCGTTCATCCATATCGCGGGCACGAACGGCAAGGGCTCCACAGGCGCGATGCTTGAATGCATGCTGCGCGGCGCGGGGTTCACGACCGGTTTCTACTCGTCGCCGCACCTTGTCGACATCCGCGAGCGATTCCGCGTGAACGGTCTCGCGGTTTCGGAGGAGGATTACCTCGCACTTTCGGCCGAACTCGCGCAAGCCGCGCGTGCCGATACGGGGCACAATTGCACCTTCACCTACTTTGAGTTCACGACTGTGCTGGCCGCGATGATTTTCGCGCGCGCGGGAGTCGATATCGTGATCTGGGAAACCGGCATGGGCGGCAGGCTCGATTCGACCAACGTGGTCCGTCCGCTCGCATCGGTCATCACCGGAATCGCGCTCGACCATCAGGCGTACCTCGGCGACACGGTCGAAAAAATCGCGGCGGAAAAAGCCGGGATCATCAAGCCCGGCGTTCCCGTTTTCACCGGCGCGATGCCGGAGGGGGCGCACGCCGTCATCGCCGGAAAGGCGCGCGAGCTGGGCTGCGACTGTTACGGGCTGCCCGCCGAAATCACCGGCTCTGTGATGCGCCGGTTTGACGGGACGCGGACCGTGCAGGAGTTCGAATTCGAAGGCCGCCGGATCACGCTGCCGCTGATGGGCGGCATGCAGCGGCGGAATTTCCGCCTTGCGGCGCAGGTGCTTGCGAAGCTCGCGCCGCGGCTCGGGATCGACCTTGACCGGGCGTTCCGTTCGCTCGCCGACTGCCGCTGGCCGGGGCGCTGCCAGCAGGTGAACGAACGGCTGATCGTCGACGGCGGCCACAATCCGGACGGGCTCGCGGCTCTCCGCGAGGCGTTGGCGGAGACGTTTCCCGGGGGGAAATTCACGGTCATTTTCGCCGGCTTCAAAGACAAGGACGTCGCGGGCAGTCTGCGGATCCTCGCGGAGCTCGCGGCGGAGTTCATTTTCGTTCCGCTCAGGGAGTCCGACCGTCCGAGCTACAGCGGTCAGGAGCTCGTTGAACTCGCGGGGCGTTCCGGCATCGCAGCGGATTGTGCCGCCGCGCCGGATGCGGCGGCGGCGCTGGAGCTCGCATATGAAACCGCCTCGCGCAAGGTCCTTGTCGCGGGCTCCCTCTATCTGGCCGGGGAGATGCTCTCGGCGACCGTCGAACCCGCCGCGGTCCTGAACCTCAAATAATTCATCATCCACCGAAAGAGATTGGAATACGACATGGCTGATTCTTCGATTATTTCCGTCACCGGGATCGGGCAGGCGAAGGCGGAGCAGACCGCTCCGCTTTTCCTGATGCGCGACCCGGTCATTTTTCCGTTCAGCCTCACGCCGCTTCTGGTCGACGAGGAGAACCTCCCCGCATTGCGTCTCGCGATGGAACAGGAGCGGCTTCTCGCGATTTTTCCGGAGCTGCCCGGCGACGAGGAGCTCGGCATCCTGCCGATTCAGGTCACGCTGAAGCTGTTCAACTTCCGTGAAAAGCGCCGCAGCGGCGTCGGGGTGCTCGTGCGCGTGGTGAAAGAGCTGAATTTTCCGGACGGCTCGGTCCGGGTTCTGGTCCGCGGACTCAGACGGATTTTCTGCCAGTCGATCGAAACGATCAACGGTGTGGCGTCCGCCCGGGTCCTGGTCCACACCGATTCGCAGGCTGAAAATGACGACACCGAGAATAAGGCGCGGCAGAAATCCGCGGTCGCTTCGTTTCAGGAGCTGGCCGGGGCGATACCGGGGCTGCCGGAGGAGCTGCAGGTCGCGGTATTCAACGCGGAGTCGCCGGGCCGCCTCGCGGACCTGATCGCGGATGCATTGAATATCAGCTATGCGGAGAAGATCCTGCTGCTCTCCATGACCGAGGTGCGCAGGCGGCTCGAAGTGCTCGCCATCCTGATGAATCGCGAGCTTGAGGTGTTGAAGCTCGGCATGAAGATCCAGAGCGAGGTCCATCAGGCGATGAGCCAGCAGCAGCGGGAATTTTTCCTGCGCGAGCAGCTCCGGACCATCCAGCAGGAGCTCGGCGAGGACAGCCGCAATCCGGACATCATCGAGATCGAGGAGCGGCTCGAAAACACCGAGCTGCCCGCCCATGTGCTTGAGGTTGTGCGCAAGGAGCTCTCGCGGCTCGAGGTGATCCCGCAGGCCGCGCCGGAATACCATATTTCATACACCTACATCAACTGGCTGCTGGATCTGCCATGGTGCGTCTTCACGGAGGACCGGCTCGACTGTGCGGAGGCACAGAAGGTGCTGGATGCGGATCATTACGGGCTCGAGGACGTGAAAAAGCGGATCCTTGAGTTTCTCGCCGTGTTGCAGCTCAAGGCGGGAGAGGAGCGCAAGGCGCCGATCCTCTGCCTCGTCGGGCCTCCGGGCGTCGGCAAGACTTCGCTCGGGCAGTCGATTGCGCGGGCGATGAACCGCAACTTCATCCGCATTTCCCTCGGCGGCGTGCGCGACGAGGCGGAGATTCGCGGCCATCGCCGCACCTATGTCGGCGCGCTGCCGGGACGGATCATCCAGAATCTGAAAAAGGCGGGCAGCGGGAATCCGGTTTTCATGCTCGACGAGATCGACAAGCTCGCGAATGATTTCCGCGGCGATCCGGCTTCCGCGCTGCTTGAAGTCCTCGACCCGGCCCAGAATTTTTCGTTCAACGATCACTATCTCGAAGTCGATTACGACCTTTCGAAGGTATTTTTCATCGCCACGGCGAACCTGCTCGAGACGATTCCGGGACCGCTGCAGGACCGCATGGAAATCATCCGGCTGCCAGGCTATACTTCATTTGAAAAACGTGAGATCGCCAGGCGTTACCTCGTCGGCCGCCAGGTCAGGGCCAACGGCCTGAAGTCGAAGCAGGTGCGCTTTCACCTTGCGGCGGTCGATGAGATAATCGACCATTATACGCGCGAGGCGGGCGTCCGTGAGCTGGAGCGCTGCATCGGGCAGGTCTGCCGCCGCATCGCCCGCCGCATGGTGGAGGGCGGGATCGCCGAGGGGGAAACCGTCTCCGTCACGCCGAAGCTTGTGCAGGAGCTGCTCGGGGCGCGCAAATACATCCTTGACGAGGCAGAGTCGAATCTCGGCCCCGGCTGCGCGACCGGCATGGCCTGGACCAGCTGCGGCGGCGTGATTCTGCCGGTGGAGGTGATTTCGCTGCCGGGGAAGGGGGGGCTGAAGCTGACCGGTTCGCTCGGCAAGGTCATGCAGGAGTCGGCGGAGGCGGCCTACAGCCTGGTCCGCGCCCATGCATCCGAGTGGGGGATCGAGCCGTCGTTTTTTGCCGAGCACGACTTCCACATCCACGTGCCGGACGGGGCGACGCCGAAGGACGGCCCTTCGGCAGGCGTGACCATCACGATGGCGCTCATCTCGCACCTGAAAAACGAGGCGCTGAGGCCGCGCCTCTCGATGACCGGTGAGATCACGCTGCGCGGCCGGGTTACGGCGGTCGGCGGCATTCGGGAAAAGGTCATCGCCGCGCTGCGCGCCGGCGTCGATACCGTGATGCTGCCGGAGGAAAACCGCAAGGATGCGCTCGAACTGCCGGAGGAGGTGAAAGAGAAGCTCGAGCTTCACTTCGTCTCCGATTTCCGGGAGGCGATGAAGGTCGCGTTCTCTCCGGCCCGCCGGAAGAACAGAACGAAAAAATAACCCCTCAATACGGGAGATATGCCGATGAAACGATTGATGATACTGCTGTTTGCGGCTTTTGCCGCGCTGCTTACGGCGGCGGACGAGCTTCCGCTCGACCGGTTCATGCAGCGTGTGCGGTTTCCGAATGCGACGGCCACATATGCGGCGCTTGACGGGCAGATCCAGCACCGCCGCAGCGGCGAGGAGCCGAAGAGCGAGCCGATCTATTTCGCCGTGATCCTGCAGCCTGAGCGCATGACCGGGCAGATCATCATCGGCGGCAAAGAGGGCTACCTGATCGGGCAGACCCGGAACACCGGCAGCTCGGAGACCAGCGTCGTTCCGATGCGCGGCAGCGCGCAGGAGAATCAGCAGCTCGGCTATATGGGCGTACGCGCATCGGATCTGACGATGAGCTTTCTCTTCTATCCGGTCGTCCGTGAGCTGGACTCCGATACGGTGAAGGGGGCCGCCTGCCGCGTGGTGGTGCTTGAAGCGCCGGACAAGAGCGAGCAGGTTCGGGTCTACATCGCCAAAAACTACTATTTCCCGCTGAAGGCCGAATTCCTGAAGCCGGGAGAATCCAGGCCGTACCGCACGCTCGAAGTGAACAGCTTCAAGCAGGAAAACGATCTCTACTATACCGATGAGATCAGCCTGTACGGCCCCGGCTGGCGGACCCGGATCAACTTCAACAAATCGGCGAAGGTCGGGGAGTTTGTCCCCGGCGACAAAGCGGCTTCCTCGATCATCAAGGCGCTGTAAATCTGCCTCAGGAAGCGTCGCTTCCCGAGGCGTCGGCAGATTTCAGGCTAAAGCCGCGAACAGCGGTTCTGGAGGAGGGCGTCCGCGAGGACGATGGCGGTCATCGCTTCGACGACGGGGACGGCGCGCGGGACGAGGCAGGGGTCGTGGCGGCCGTGAACGCTGATCGTGACGGCTTCTCCGTTCTCGTTGATGGTCTGCTGCTCCCTGGCGATGGAGCTCGTGGGCTTCATCGCGGCGCGGAACAGGATCGTCTCTCCGGTCGAGATCCCGCCGAGGATGCCGCCCGCGTTGTTGGTGGCGAAGCCTTCGGGGGTGATCGGGTCGTTGTTCCGGCTGCCGCGCAGGTCGGCGGCGGCGAATCCGGCGCCGAACTCGATCCCCTTGATGCCGCCGATCGAAAGCACGGCATGGGCGATGAGGGCGTCGAGCTTGTCGAACACGGGCTCCCCGAGCCCGGCGGGGACGCCGTCGGCACGGCATTCGATGACGCCGCCGACGCTGTCGACCTCTTTCTGCGCGGCACGGATCGCCGCGATCATCGCTTCCGCGACATCGGGATCGGCGGAACGCACGATCGTCGATTCGACCGCGTCAAGATCGATCTTCTTTACCGGGACGCCGCCGAGCCGGATCGTGTAGGCCTGAATTCTGATTCCATAGTGCGCGAGCAGCTGCTTCGCCACGCCGCCGGCGGCGACGCGCATGGCGGTTTCGCGGCCGGAGGAGCGGCCGCCGCCGCGATAGTCGCGGATCCCATACTTCCTGAAATATCCGTAGTCCGCATGTCCGGGGCGGAAGCAGGTCGCGAGATTGCCGTAGTCGCGGCTGCGCTGGTCGGTGTTGCGGATCAGCATGGAGAGCGCGGTTCCGGTCGTGACGCCCTCCATGAGGCCGGAAAGGATTTCGACGGTGTCGGCCTCCCGGCGCATGGTGCTGACCTTCGACTGGCCGGGGCGGCGGCGGTCGAGATCCCGCTGGATCAATTCAGGGTCAAGCCTGATTCCGGCGGGGACGCCGTCGATGATGCAGCCGAGGCCGGGACCGTGGGACTCTCCGAAGGTTGTGACCCGGAACATCCGGCCGAATGTATTTCCGCTCATGATTCGATTCCTTTCTCAATGAGTTCCGCCAGCTCCGCCGCGACCTCCGCCGCCGGCCTCTCTTCGTCAATGGGGAAACGGAGTTCCGCGAACTCCCGGAATTTCGGTTCGCGCTCCCGGCAGATGCGCAGGAATTCCGCCCGGGGATCCGGGGCCGACGCGAGGAACGGCGGGAGGCCGCGCCGGAGGACCCGGGGATACGCGATTTCGGGGCGGATGTCGAGCCAGACGCCGAGGCCGAGCGCGCGAAGCGCCTCTTCCTGGACAAAACGGTTGGAGACGACTCCGCCGCCGAGCGCGATCACCTGGAGGCCGGGCGTTGCGGCGAGGGCGCGGACCGTCTCCGCTTCGAACCGGCGGAACTCCTCCTCTCCGAGTTCGAGGAAGATGGCGCGGGTTCCGGCGTTCCGGCCGGTGCGCCGGAAGAACTCCGCCTCCAGTGTTTCGTCGGTATCGGTCATGGGAATGCCCCAGCGCCGGGCCAGAAAGCGCCCGAGGGTGCTTTTCCCGCAATGCTTGATTCCGGCGAGAACGACCGGCCGCGTCGGAGTTGCCATCACATGACCGAATCGGGGCGGACGATCTGGGTGCCGACGCCGTGGTCGGTGAAGATTTCCAGCAGCAGCGTATGGTTTACGCGCCCGTCGATGAGGTGAACTTTGTTGATGCCGGAATTCAGCGCCGCCACGCAGCTCTTGATCTTCGGCAGCATGCCGCCGGAGAGGATCTTGCGCAGCACGAGCCCGTCGATTTCGTCGGTCCGGATGGTCGGAATGACCGAGTGCGGGTCGTCGCAGTCGGAGAGCACGCCGGGAACGTCGGAGAGGAACACGAGCTTGCGTGCGTGGATGGCCTCGGCGATTTTGCATGCCGCCACGTCCGCGTTGATGTTGTAGACCTGCCCGTCGATGCCGGTGCCGAGCGGAGTCACGACCGGAGTCAGCCCGGCTTCGAGCGCCTCCATGATCGGCGCGACGTTGACGGCGGAGATTTCACCGACGAACCCGACGTCCTGCTGTTCGCCGGTGACGGGATCGACGGATTTCGTGCGGACGGCATGGAGGATCCCCTTGCCGGAGAGCCCGATCATCTTGCCGCCGGAGCTGTTGCCGAGTTTTACAAGCTCGGCGTTGATCTGGTTGTGCAGGACGTCGTCGACGATCCTGATGGTTTTTTCGCAGGTGTAGCGCAGCCCGTTCACGAATTTGACGGGGATATCCTGGCGCCGGAGCTCGGCGGAGATCGCCTTGCCGCCGCCGTGGACGACGATGGGGCGGATGCCGATCGCTTCGAGGAGGACGACGTCGCGCATCGTGCTCCGGACGAGTTCGGGGTCCTCCATGGCGCTGCCGCCGAATTTGACGACCACGATGGAATTGCGGAATTTCTGGATATAGGGCAGCGCTTCGATGAGCACATCCGCCTTGCCGATTAATTCTTTCATTTTTCTTTTTCCGGCTGCTAAGAAGTTAATAAGTGCAATCGTCAGATAATATAGCTTGTACGAAGGCTTCTGTCAATAGGTGTAAACGGGGTTTCCGGCACGAGTTACGGAGAGGAAAAAACTGATGGCGGATTTTTTGTAAAAAAAATGTCAAATCGACGGGAAAGCAGTTGAAAAAGAGTTCCAATATGCTATTGTTAGCTATGTAGTGGTATTCTTGTGTCTTGGGAATTGAACTTTATCCAAAAAGCAGAAAAAGGATAGATCAGAATATGCTGTATGAATTTGTAACCGGTCCGAGAGCAGGCACGATAGGCGCTAAAGGGAACCTGGTGTTTTTTGACTCGTCAGACTTCGATAAGGGCGGCAGTTGGTATTATACGTACAGTCTTCCCGCCTATCTGATATCCACCAATCCCAAACCCTCTTATACCCCCATCTCCATGGACAGCGGCAGCCGGGTGACGCTGGGCAATACGGCGGGAGATTATCGCGGCGACGGAAAGATTTACAATTTGCGCGCCGACGGGTCCAATATCCAGGGGACAATGTCTACGGTCTTTTTTGACGGCAACGGCGAGTTCGATTTTTCACCGGTGACCGGTAACGGCACGCCGGGCCGTGTCGATACGATTTCCCCGCAGACCCAGATTATCCGGACGACGAACGGAGCGGATTCCGGTACATGGGGGAAGTATAATAATTCCATCATCCCGGGATCGCAGGATGTCAGTGCCTATGGGGTTCGCAGCACCGGAAAGCTGGATGTCATCAGCGACATGAGCGCTCAATTTTTTACGTCCACGTCTCTGAGCATGACACCCTTCCTCGATCATACGGCCACGGATGTCGCATATATCGACTCCACTTCCAGTAATACTTCAAATGCGGTCGCGTTCCGGAACGGCAGCATGGCGATCGACAATAACTTCACCGGGCTTCTGCAGTCGGTGAACGATAAATTTTATGTTTCGAACTACAACGCCTCCAATCTGAACAGCAACAAGATCGGCTCCTATGGGATCTGGTCGGACGGCGCCGTATCCATTACCGGAGCATATCGCGGTGTGATCGATACTCAGGTCGGCAATGTGGATCTCCGGAACAAGACGACCGGCATTAAGCAGGATGCCGCAAAAACCGCCAATGTCAACAACAATGTAATCAACTCGATCGGCATCCAGGGTACCGATATCACATTCGAAAGCTTCGACGCCCCGGTCGGCGGCACTCCTTCGATTCATACTGAGGTGGACAATGTCAAGCTGGTTGCAACCTCCACAGGGGGCGATGGTTCCTCTTCTTCTGTGACCGGCAACGATATCAACTCGATTGCCATCAATGGCGCAAATGTCACTTTCAACGGTAAATTCGCCGGTCATCTGGATGGCGTGATCTCCAATATCGCTGTCGGGGAATTCGGAGGCCGCACTCATACGTGGACCGGGAATTCCTATAATCTATACGGCATCAGAGCTTCTGCCGCTTTCACCGCCAATAAGAATTTCGACGGGGCAATTACATTGGCCGTCAACGCCCCGAGCGACTCTCAGCAGAGTTCTGTTGTGGAGAGCAATGTTTACGGTATCCGCGGTGAGAGCATTACTGTTAAAAATGGTTATATCCGCAGTACGATCACCATTACCGTGACTGATTATCTGAATTGTGTTTCCACTACCGATTACATTTGCGGCATGCGTGCCAACACGATCACTGCGGCGGCTTTCGACGGGACAATCACCGTGAACAGTAACCGTTTCAGCACCGTAGCAGTCGGCCTGCTGGCCGATCAATCTTTTGCAAACGGCAACGATGAGAGTTTCGATATCATCGGCGATATTAATGTGCAGGGAAGTATGGCCGCCGGCATTCTCGGCAGCACCGGCAAGGATATGAATATCCGAATCTCGGGCAGCGTGATTTCCAATGAATACGCGGTATTTGCCGGAGGATACGTATCCAATACGGGGTTAGTGACGCGTTACAATACCAACGACCGGGTGGAAATTGCCGCCGGAGCTTACGTGAAAGGCGCGATTGAGCTTTTCAATGGCCGGAACTCGATCGTGATCGACAGCAATGCGCGTATTTACGGCGACGTTACCGCCGACCTTGGCACGAACAACGTGGAAATCGTTCTGAACGACTTCGCATTCGAAGTTGACGGCAAGCGGATCGAGGCCGTCAATGACGATGCGATCCTCCGCAGCGATTCTCAGATCGATTCAACCGTGCATTTCACGATCAATCTGAACAGCGTTGACCTTTCCAAGGGAGGCAAATACACGATCTACTCCGGTAACATGGCCGGATGGGACAAGCAGATTCTGGCATTCAAGTATCAGGGGGTCAGCGGCGAGGTTAAGGCCGATGGCGGCACTTACAGCCTCAACGGGCTCTCGGTCTCGTCGGAGATTGTGAACGGCGAAGTGATTTTCACCGTCAATTCCCTGCCGACCGACGTTTCGCAGCTCAAGCAGGTGGAGGGGCTCAAGGAGTCCTTCGACCACAATGCCGGAACCGTGACGCTGAGTTGGGATACCACGGGAACTCAGGGCAGCTATGAAGTCGAGTACCGCATTGTCGGCGGCAAGTCGACCGGGAAAACGGTCGTGCAGCTCGTTACCGGCAGCAAAAACACCATCACCCTCTCGAATATTGAAGAGGGCCAGAAGGTGGAATGGCGGATCAGGCAGAACATCGGCAACGGCGACCGGACCAGCGTATGGAGCGACGGCGGCGATGTGACGATGATTCCGGTTGACTATGTCTACAGCAAGGTTGAGGACGTTGATTTCGAATTCAGCGGTTTCTCCGCTGCGTCTGCGGTGGCGAACCTGACCTGGAAGCCGGGGGATGAATATTCCGAGGGGCTCAAAGGGTACGTCGTCCGCTACTTCCAGGTGAAGAAGCGGATCACCGGCGAAGTGGACTGGGAAAATACTGCGGTTGTGACCAAGTATGTGACCAGCCCGGACCTGGTGGCTTCCGGCCTGACCAACCTGCAGTACTTCTATTGGCAGGTTCAGGCTGTCGACAAGGTGGACAAGAACGGCAACTGGATCATCAACAAAGACAACTGGGTCGACGGCGAGATCTTCAAGGTCTACGACGACGACACGACTCCGCCGTGGTTCGTCGACGGTCAGGGCGCGGTTATCGATGCGGAGGTTACCTGGTCTGATCCGACGAAGATCGATCCGCTCCAGACCCACACGATGGATCCGTCGCTGACCTGGAAGAGCGCGGAAGACGACCGCTCCGGCGTGAGCCGTTATACGATCCGCTTCCGGGTAAAGGGAACGGACGGATGGACATCCTGCGATATTCCGGTGATGGACGACGACCAGAAGGTCTTCACATTCAAATTGTCGGAATGGCTCAAGAAGAACCCGACTTCCGGTCTTCAGCTGCTCGAGAATGCAACATACGAGTGGCAGCTCACGGCGGTCGATTATTCCGGGCAGGAATCCGATCCTCTGAAAGGAGAATGGGCTGCAGAGACCAAGCGTCCGGTCCTTACCGAGTCGAGCGTGATTTCGACCTCCGCCTGGGACTTGGGCGCAAACTCGCTCTATGTCAGCATCAAGTGGGATCCGGCGACGACGGAGGCGGGCTACTCCAAGGTTCTGCGCTACGAGGTACAGTACCGCCTTGCCGGCAGTGAAGACAGTTGGACGACCAAGGTCATCACGGTCAAGGACAAGCTTTCCTGGGCCGGCAACCTGGCGAACCAGGATTGGGAGTATAAGCTCACCGCCTACAACGTGGCGGGGAACTCGTCTGTTTCCGTCAACGGGCAGTGGCTCTGTGACAATGTCGCGCCGGTCTTCGTCGATGCGTCGTCCGTCAAGGCGACAAACGAATACGATCTTGCAAAGAAGACGAATACGCTGACGTTCACATGGTCGAATGCGACGGATTCCTCCGCTACCCGGCCGAATTCCGGCGTGGACCGCTTCGAGCTTGCATATTTCGATAAGGACGGCAAGCGTGTCGTTCTCAAGACTTTCGCCTGGGATGAACGCAAGACTCTTTACAGCTACGGCATCACTGTCGGGCAGAACGGCAGTTTGGCTCTGGCGGACGGTTACTACAAGTGGGACATCACGGCATATGACAATGCCGGCAACTCCACGACGGTCGACGGCGGCCAGTTCCTGATCGACACGACCGCGCCGAAGGGCGGCATGTCCGACCTCCTTGCGCATGGCGAGGTGGTCTTCCATACCTTGATCCAACCGGATGAGACTCCGGGCAGGAGCCCCGGTTTCGGAGTGCCGCCGACTTCGACGGGCACGGATTCGAAGGCCGTCGAGGTCGTGACGAGCATCTATGTGGATTTCTCTTTCGACAGCACCTATGTGGACAATGCCAGCGGGGTCGAGTATATCATCCAGATCTGCGACAACGGCAAATTTACGGGGAACCGGCTTTACGAGTTCAAGACCAGCGATACCACGCTGCGTCTGGACGGCACGAATGGGTTCGGTGCCGGCTGCATGGCGAACACGGACAGCAAGCAGGTTTACTGGCGCGTCCAGGCGCAGGACACGATGGGCAACCGCACCGGCAACTGGTATCTCGGCGACATGTTCTACTTCATCGGAGAGAACATGGTCGATTACATCCACGATGTGGATGATCCGACCAACATCACATCGACCAATGTCACCGTCTCCGGCAACAATGTGGATCTGGGCTGGTCGGCCTCCTCGGATATCTTCGGCGTCGAAAAGTACGAGATCCGGTATGCGTTGAAGGGCGGAAAAACGGTCACGATTTCGGTTTCCGCAGTTGATGCGTCGGAGACTCTGACCCTCGCGGACGGCGTCTACTCCTGGAGCGTTCGCGCGGTGGACTATGTCGGCCACACCAGCGCCTGGACCACCGGAACCTCGTTCGAGGTGGACAACACCGCCCCGATCTGGGTGAACGGCGCCAATTTCGCCGTCAATTCGACGCCCGGCTCGAAGGATATCGCGTTCTCGTGGAACGCGGCCAGCGATGTGAACCTTGCCGGTTATATTCTTGTCATCAACAAGAAGACCTCCTCCGGCTACATCACGCAGCGTCAGTATATCGAAGGCTCGAAAACGACCAACTACATCCTCTACAACCAGGATGACGGAGATTACACGTTCACGATCTACGCATATGATTCCTTCGGGAACATCTCCAACGTCAGCAACCAGACCAACGCGACCGTCAATACGGCCGATGACGCCGGCAATACGCAGGAGACCGCCAAGTATCTGCCGTGGGGAGTCACGGACAAGCAGACGGTTGGCGGAACCGATACGGCGGACTGGTTCACCGGGACTTTCACCGGCGCGGCGACGCTTTCGATCACGATTTCGGATGTTGCGAATCTGAGCGGAAAGACTTCCGGCATCAAGCTGAACATCTACAACGTCGCCGGGAAGAAAGTCAAGAGCTATACGGTCAAGCCGGGCAGCATGACTCTTCCGGGCCTGCTCTGGGATGTCAGCAAATACGGCAGGAACTACTATGTCGAGATCGTTTCCGCCAATAAGAACACGACGGCCAAGTACACGATCGAAGCGGATCAGAATCTGTTCGAAGCCGCGACGCCGAACGTCGATTTCGCCAGCGCCGCGTCGATCACGATCGATGCGGACGGCAACGGCAAGTTCACCAACGGTTGGGTCGGCTTCGGCGACCAGGCGGACTACTACAAGTTCACCACGGCTGAAAACGGCGCGCTTACGCTCAACTTCACCATGCGGCAGCAGAATGAAAAGACCAAATACAAAGTCACGCTCTATAACGGCGAAGGCAGGAAGGTCAAGAGCGTTACGCTGAAGGGTGATCTCGGTTCGGTTTCCAACATCTTCAAGAAGGATGTTCTGGCGCTGCAGGGGACCTACTATCTGGTCGTCGAGTCCGGCGACAAGGGCAAGGGCAAGCAGAACGGTTATTACGACGTCTCCGTCAGCGACGACTACTTCCTCGATCCGAACGAGGTTGATGACGGCAAGTCCTTCACCATCTCGGCTTCGACCAACACCTCGATTTCCGGGTGGGTCGGTTTCGGCGATGCGTCCGATTCCTATCTGCTGAAAGCGGGTGCGGGCAGCTACTCGATCTCGATCAACAATGTGACAGCGAAGCTCAAGGTTACTTTGAAAGATGCGGCCACCGGCAAGACGGTCAAATCCTGGAGCGTCAAGGATAAGGATACGCTTCTGTTTGATCATTCTCTGCTGAAGGGCGATACCTATCTGGTGATCGAGTCGGGCGACAAGGGCAAGGGCAAGCAGAACAGCAGTTATGATGTCAGCATCGTTGCCAATGAGCTCTTCCCGAAGGCCACGAACAACAATGATCTGGCGAGTGCGACCAGTGTGAACTTCGGCAGTGCGAAGTATGCGGAAATGAAGAATGAGTGGGTCGGTTACGGCGACGACGCCGACTTCTTCAGCTTCCAGCTTGATTCGGCGTCGAAGGTCGATCTCGACCTCAACCTCTACAACAAGGGGTTGCAGTTCGGCAAGGACGTGAAGGTGAAGCTCTACAACGCAGCTACCGGGAAAACCGTGAAGCTCGACGATGCGCTCACCACGCTCGATACGCTCGAAGCCGGCAAGTATGCGGTCTCGGTCGAGATCTCGAAGCCCGAGAAGAACTGGACCGGTTACGACCTCGGCATCACCAAGCTGGCGTAACGGCAGCATCCGACAAAAAACTCCGGCGGGATCCTGCCGGAGGTTTTTTTATGCTTTTTTCGCCGGGAATATTTGAAAATTTCCGGTGGCCGGGTACTGTAACAGCAGGAGAACCGGTTTATGGAGAGAGTAAAAGCGTGGATGGGGCAGCCGTGGGTACGGCGCTGCGGCAATCTGCTGTTTGCGGCCGCACTGCTTGGCGTTATTGTCATTTCCCGTTCTTTCCGCGAAACCGGCAATGCCTCTGGCGCGGCGGATGTCGGCATACTTGCATCGAGTCCGGATTTCGACCGGATTTCCGGTTTCGGGGGAGCAATTCCGGTTCGGATTGTATTGGATTCGGGAGATGGGACCATTCGGGAGATTGAGTTTCTGCCGAACGCCGAAGATCCGGAATACTGGAAACGGGTGCTGGAATCCGGTGTGTTCGACAAATACCGGGGGCTTTTGCCCGCCGAGGCCGCCGGGCTGCCGGTCGATGCCGTCTCCGGGGCGACCTTTTCGGCCCGTGCCGCACAGGAGACTATCCGGGCGACTCTTCTGGCCGCGGCCGGTAAACCTCTTTCCGTTTCCCGGGAGAACTCCTTTCGGCGAATGGACATTCCGGTCATCCTGCTGTTGCTTTGGAATTTGTACTGCTTCTTCCGCCCGGCAGCCGGAAAGAGGAGAATCTTCCGGCTTGCGCTGAACGTCGGCGTGCTGGGGATCTGGGCGCACAGCTATCTGTCGTTTGCTCAGGCGGCGGGATGGATGCGGACGGCGCCGCTCTGGACGCCTTCGGTTCCGCTCCTGCTGTTCGCCGCAGTTCTGCTGCTTGCCCTTGCGCGGGGAAAGAACTTCTACTGCTCCGGTGTCTGCCCGTATGGCTGCGCTCAGGAGCTGGCGGCGAAGATCGGGCGGAAATATGAGTTCCCTGTTCTCCCCGTGAAGTTCCGCTGGGGGCCGTATATCCGCCGCGCCGTTCTCGGTATTGCGGTTCTCGCACTGATCTGCGGGGTTCCGTTTCTACCGTATGAGCCGTTTTCTGTGTTCCAGCTTCAGGGCGGATGGTTGATTCTGGTTCCCGCCGCTGTATTTCTCGCCGTCTCATTTTTTATTCCGCGGCTGTGGTGCCGCTGGTTCTGCGGCCTCGGAGCGCTGCTGGATTTCTTTTGCCGGACGAATATCAATTCCACACGGGGAGGAGAAAAGATGAATTTTGAACGTGTCGTCATTCTGGCGTTGCTGCTGCTTCTGGCAATATCCCTGTTCCGGCCGGCTGCTCCGGTAGCTGCCGTTCCGGCGCCGGTTTCGCCGGAAATGAAATCGAATGATGTGCTCAGCGTGATCCACAGCCGCAAGAGCGTCCGCGCCTACACGAAAGAGCCGGTGACGCTGCCGGAGCTCGAAACGCTGGTCCGGGCCGGATTTGCGGCTCCGACCGGCGGGAACGCGCAGCCGTGGGCGTTCCTTATCGTAACCGACCGCGCCAGACTCGATGCACTGGCGGAGGTAATGCCGTATGGGAAAATGCTGAAGAACGCGCCCGCTGCAATCGTGGTCTGCGGCGTCTCCTCGGAGTTCCGCACCGGGGAGTCGAGCGGCATGTGGGTACAGGATTGCTCCGCCGCGACGGAGAATATCCTGCTCGCCGCCGAGGGAACCGGCCTCGGCGCGGTCTGGCTGGGCGTTTATCCGTACAAAGAGCGCACGGCCGGAGTCGCGAAGATTCTTGGAATCCCGCCTGAAATCGTTCCGTTCAGCATTGTGTCGGTCGGCCGCCCGGCCGGGGCCGAAAAGCCGAAGGATAAATTCAAGCCGGAGCGGATTCGGTTTCAAAGTTGGGATTCCCTCTGGCAGGCGGCCGAATAACCCGTACTATTTCGGTTCGGCGGCGGGGGATTCCAGAAGAGCCGTACGCTGCTGTTTGTTCATTGCCATGATCCGGGCGAGCTGCTGCCTCTGGTTTTGAGCCGGCTCGCTTTTCCCGGATTCCCACGCCGAGATTTCCTCTCTGCTCACATCGAAAAGAACCGCGAACTTCCGCCGGGAGAGTTTCAGGCGCTTGCGCAGCTTTGCAATATCCTCCCTGCCGATGCAGAGCTTCTTCTCCTTGTCCGGAGCGGGCAGGGCCGGCTCCTCTGCGATGGCGGGGACAGCGGTTCTGTCGGCCTTTTTCAGCAGCGCAACCTCTTTCTTCAGGGCGGCAACCGTTTCCAGCAGCGGCAGGACGGCGATGGCAACCTCTTTGCGGATCAGGCGGGAAATCTTCTCATTCGCTTTTTCTTTGCTGTCCGGCATATTCAGCTCCTTTTTTGCTGTTGTCGATGAACCGGCGACTGCTTCACACGATTCTACAACAGCAATCTACAGCATCATTCCTCCGGATGCCATGCCGCTAACCGAATTCTAACGGAAAGTTAATTAATACGGACGAACCGTTTGAAGAAAACATTTTGATATTTATCGAAATATAATTTGACATTGGCCGCGAATGGAGTATCTTATATTTAGATGTTCATCTAATTGACGAGGTGTCGTAATGGGATTTCAGGAAACGTTCCGGGCGCTGGGAGATGCGACGCGACGGCGGATGCTCGACCTGCTGAAGGAGGGACGCCGTTCGGCGGGAGAGCTTGCGGGTGAGTTCGAGCTTTCCAACGCGACGATTTCGCACCATCTGTCGATCCTGAAGGAGGCCGGGCTGGTCTCCGAGGAACGGCAGGGGAAGTACATTTACTATGAGCTGCGCGCAAGCGTGCTCGAAGAGGTGATGAGTTGGTTCATCACGTTGAAGAAAGAGAGGGATTATGACGCGCTGCGACAAGATGGTCACCGGGCTGGTTCTTTTTCCGGCCTTGCTGGCTCCGGCGGTATTGACGTTTCTGCCGGAACGGATTCCGATGCGTTGGGATCTGGCCGGACGAGTTAATGCGTGGAATTCGCCGTTCGGATTCTGGCTCTCGTTCCAGGGAATGGCGCTGCTGTTCGGACTCCTCTATATTGTTCAGGCGCGGATGCTGCGCGACAAACCGGAGTATGCCGCAATCGGCAGGTGGATTTTCGTCGGGATTCTGGGATTTCTCGCGCTGCTCATGGCCAGCGTGTTCGGCTTCGCATGGTATCTGGCGCACATCGGGCCGATCGCTCCCGGAGTCGTCGGTGTGATTGCGGGGCTCCTGAACCTCGCATTCCTGTTTCTCGGTTGGAATTACGCTCCGCGTATGTTTCCCGGGGAGCCGGGCAATGCTGCGATCACCCGGCAGATCCTGCTGGCGACCGGGCTCTTCTTTCTCTTTATTCTGAGCGTTTCCGTGGTGAACGTCTGTCTCGGCCAGACCGGGGGCGGGCTTCTGGGCGGTTCAGCCCTGGCATTTTCCGGGATCGGGTGGCTGTTCGTTGTTATCGGCAACCTTATGCCGAAGCTCAAAAGCAATCCGTGGGCCGGAATCCGCGTGAGATGGACGATGGAGGATCCGGAGATCTGGTACAGAACCCACCGCATGGCCGGGAGGCTCTGGATTGCGGGCGGGCTCGTGCTTGCGATTGCGCCGCTTCTGCTGCCCTTCCGGACCGTTCTGGTGATCTTCTGGCCGGATATCGCACTGCTTTCGCTGATTCCTGTTTTTTACGCCTGGCATCTTGCCCGGAGGAAGCGGTTCATTGCAGCAGTTCCGCCAGGCGGAACGGATAGGTAGCTTCGCGCCTGAGCCCGTACCCGTAGGTCAGGCTGTCGCCGAAACAGACGATCCGGCCGGTCGGAAGCGCATGCTCCCGGATTGCGCCGGCGGCGCATCGCGCGACGGCTTCCGCTCCTTCCGGCGTCAGGTGGAGCCCGTCCCGGAGGCCGCTGTTCGCCCGGTTCTGCAGAAACGATTCCGGCACTTCGCCGACCGGGCGGCTCTTAACGACCGCTTCGAAGTCGGCCAGCGGCAGCCCGAGGCCGCGCAGGAACGCATTGACCGGCGCGAGCCGCGCTTCCGGCAGCTCCGGGAACTCCGCAATCGCCGGGAACTGTTCGAAGAGATACGGCCTGTATTGCGGCGGGAGCGTCCCGACGAGCACTTTTGCCCCGATCGCCTCGATCCGGTCGAGCAGCTCACGGTAGTTCTCTTCCAACTCCGGCGGTTCAACTGTGTGGCCGGGGTAGAGCCGGTCGTTGACGCCGGCCCAGAGGATGACGAGCTCCGGGGCGCGCGCCGCGACGTCGCGGTTGAAGCGCGCCAGAAGCTCGCGTGTTGTATCGCCCGGGATTCCGGCATTGAAAACCCGGATCGCCATCACTTTTCCTGCCGCTGAAGTGCTTCCTGCAGAATCCTCTCCGTGGCGGAAGTGCCGATGCGGGTCGCGCCGAGCTTCCGGGCCGCGAGCAGGGTGTCGAGCGTGCGGATTTTTCCCGCCGCCTTGACGCCGATTTCCGGCCGCGCGAGGCGGCGCATCAGTGCCAGATGCGGCACCGTCGCGCCGTCGTAGTCGTATCCGCCGGACTCCTGCTCCGTGAAGCCGAAGCCGGTCGAGGTTTTAATGTAGGCGGGCATGATTTCGTTGCAGATGCCGCAGAGCTGCTCGATCATGGGGTCGCAGAGGAAATCGTTTTCGAAGATCACCTTCAGGATCGCCCCCTGTGAAGTCACACAGGCGTTCAACCCGGCGATTTCATCGCGGACATATCCCCACTCCCCGGAGCGGGCTTTCCCGATATTGATCACCATGTCGAGCTCCTCCGCGCCGTCGTCGATTGCGCGTTTCGCCTCGTCGATTTTGACGGCAGTGGAGTTTCCGCCGTGCGGGAAGCCGATCACGGTTCCGGTCCTGACACCGGTTCCGTCGAGCAGCTTCGCCGCGATTCCGACGAAATACGGTTTGATGCAGACACTTGCACAGTTGCATTCGACCGCGAGCGCCATGCCGCGGATCAGCTGTTTGTCATCCAGCATCGGATGCAGCAGCGAATGATCGATCATCCTCGCGAGTTCTTCAACGGTCCAGTCCGCCATTGTCAGCCTCTTTTCAGTCCCGGACGGCGTCCAGGATCACGATGTTTTCAGTCGGCACGTCGCGGTGCATTCCGCGTGATCCGGTCGGAACCGCCGCAATCCGGTCGACGATGTCCATGCCTTCGACAACTTCACCGAAGACGCAGTAGCCGAAGTGCTGCGGCGTCGGCGCTTTGAAATCGAGGAAATCGTTGTCGACGAGGTTGATGAAGAACTGGGCGGTCGCCGAATCGACGACATTCGTGCGCGCCATTGCGAGCGTGCCGCGCTTGTTCGAGAGCTGGTTGTCAGCCTCGTTCTTGATCGGATCGTTCGTGGGCTTCTGGACGAAGTCGGCCGAGAAGCCGCCGCCCTGCACCATGAAGCCGGGAATCACGCGGTGAAAAATGGTTCCTTTGTAGAATCCCGAATCGATATAATCGAGAAAGTTTTTCGCAGTGATCGGGGCTTCCTCTTCGAACAGTTTGATCTTGATGTCGCCCTTGCTGGTCTTCAGTGTAATCATGATGACAACTCCTTATGGTTTGGTTATACAATACTTCGGTTCCTGTGAAATTCAAATGTGCGGCGGAACGCCGTTTCGAGATCGACGGAGGGAACGAGCCCGAGTTCGCTCTCCGTTTTGGAGACATCCGGCACATAACGCGGAGGAGGGCCGCTGCCGGGCGCGCCGAGAATCGCGACCGGCAGGGGAGGGGTACCGAAGCCGGCGCAGAGCGACGCGAGCTCCGCAATGGAAACGGCGCGCCCGCCGCCGACGTTGTACGCGGTTCCCGGCCGGCCCGTTTCGAGCAGCTTCCACAGATAATGCACGAGGTCGTCCGCGTAAAGGTAGCTCCGCAGCGGTCTGCCGTCGCCCTGGATCGTGATCGGCCTTCCGGCCAGCGCATCCGCGATGAAATTTCCCGCCGCGAAGTGTCCGTCGAGCGGCAGATGCGGCCCGATGAAGGCGAAACAGCGCGCAATGACGGTGTCGACGCCGGAGCCGAGGCAGAGCTGCTCCGCCTCGCGCTTTCCCCGGCCGTACGCCGTGGAGGGGCGGCAGGGATGCGTCTCCGGCATGCGTTCGCACTCCGGCTCCTGCGGTCCGTAGACCGCTCCGGAGCTGGTGAAGAGCAGCCGCGGGATGTTGCGTTGCCGGCAGAATCCGAGTACATGCCGCGTTCCCTCGGCAATGACCGAGCGCAGCTCCTCCGGATCGTCGCGTTCTAGCTGGGCGCCGGTCGGCGTGGCGGCGTGGATCACCGCATCGAATCTTCCGGCGGGGGGGGGGAACGTGCGCACGTCGCCCGGGATGAACGAAACGCCCGGAATGCCGGAGAACTCCGGGTTCCGCCTGAGAAAGCCCGCCGGATCCCGGGAGAGTATGACCAGTTCGGTTCCGTCCGGTCTGTTTCTCCGGAAAACCTCCAACAGGCTTTTGCCGAAGAAGCCGGTTCCCCCGGTGATAAAAATCCGTTTACCGTTCATAGATCTTGTAGTCGAGTGGTTTATCGGCCTGGATCGCCGGCGTGATCTGCGGATCACCCAGCCGCCTGCCGCTGCAGAAGTCGCATGCCAGGATCGACTGCTTATCGAATACGAACGATTTCAGGCGTTCCCGCATCGCGTCGTGCGGCGCGCCGTCGAGCAGATCGACCCGGTCTTCCGGCGCGTCCGGGATCGCCATCAGCGCATCGGCATTAGCGGCGAACGGACAACGGTACAGTTTCCCGTCGGTCAGCGTATAGGAATTCTTGACGCAGCAGTTTGCGAAAAGCCCCCTGTTTTCTTCCGGTGTGCGGCCGTGCGGGACAATTCCGGCGCAGTCGGTCCAGCCGCCCGCCGGGGTACAGCTGTACGGAATATGAAACTCTTTGAGCTTTGCGATCAGTTCTCCGAGCTTGCGTGACAACGGGCCGTAATCGGTGACGATGAAGAGAACCTTTGTTCCCGGCAGTTCGGCCAACTGCCCGTCCGGAGGCAGGATCGTCGCGTTTGTATAGATGATGACCTTGCGTACTTTCGGCTCGGCAATCAGCCGGCGGGTGACGGTCAGCCACTCCCGGTTCATGAACGGTTCTCCGCCGATGACCCGAAACTCGTTGATTTCATCCACGGTTCCGCAGAGGACGTCGAGGGAATGCATGAGTGTCGCCGTATCGTAGTTGACCGGTTTCCGGTAATACTGCATCAGGTTGGAGCAGTCTCGGCAACGCAGGGAGCACCGCTCCGTGACGACGACATCCACGCTCCGCAGGAACAGCTTGTCCGGCGAGGAGTAACAGTCGTGGCTCAGGATGCAGGCTGAAATCACATAGTTCACGAAGTCGGCCGGTTTGCTGTAGCTGTAAGCATATACATCGAAGTTGCGCAGCAGCCCGGCGCAGGAGTGGATGTGTGCGTATCCCATCTGCGTAAGCTGCGGAACAATGTCGCCGATGTCGATGACGGCGACGAGGAACAGGGCATCCGGGAAGCGCTCCTTCAACCGGGGCCGGTGGACGACCTCCAGCCCGCAATATTTTTCCTTCGCCTTATCGAGGTTGTTGTCGCAGAACGCCGTTACGCGGATGCCCGCTTCGCGGCACGCCTGAAGCACCGCTTCCCCGGTGACGCTCGCACCGAAAATGACGATCGGCAGCTTTACGGACCTCAGAAGCTCCGGCAGGGATTTTTCATCGTTCATTTTTCTTCTCCTTTTGCAGAATCCGCCTGGCCTTGAATCGGCATGCGAGACCGATGAGCTTATAGTATTTCCGCCGCATCAGAAGAGGCAGCAGCACGCTTTCGCCGGGAGAACGGACATAGCCGCGTAAGCCGGCCTGCACTTCCGCGTCGTCAGTGAGGCTGCGAATGACTCCGGCGATTGCAGCGGAGTCGATGTCGGCACTGCATTTTCCCCGTTCGCGGAGCACGGCGCAGACGATCAGGGTTTTGACCGCCAGATAAGCGGCTGCATGACGGCAGCGGCTGTCGATCTCCTCCGATGCCATGCCTTCATCCGCCAGAATCGAGCGGATGCTTTGCAGCACCTGCCTGAAGCCGAGCGGAGAACGGAAAACACTGGTTCCGGTTGAGGCCAGCTCCGGATGAATATCGTAATGGTAGAATTGCCGGTGCAGGTAGCACATGGAGTCAGCGTACTTCAGGTAATCGAAGTTGAATACAACGTCTTCCCAGGTCCGCAGTTCTTCCCGGAACCGGATTCCATGCTCTAGAATCACGGTGCGCCAGTACAGCTTGCCCCAGACGTTCGTGAAGATCGAAGCACCGCGCGGAGTCGCCAGGTATTCCGTTATCTGCCCGAGGAGCTCCGGTCGTGAAAAGTACCGGTTGGCGGGAAAGAAGAAATTTTGCTCCCGCAGATTATGCATACCGTTTATCAGCTTGAAATCACCGATGGCGAGATCACATTTCTTCTGCTCTGCCGCGGCAGTGAGCGATTCGAGCGTATCTGCTTCCATGGTGTCGTCCGCATCCATGAAGAAAAGAAACTTTCCGCGGGCGGCTTCGATTCCTGTGTTTCGGGCCGCGGAGGGACCGCGGTTCGCGGTATGGAATACCCGGAATACGTTGTTTCCCCGCGAATAACGGTCGCATAATGCTCCGCTTCCATCGGTCGAACCATCGTCAATCAGAAGAATTTCGATATCCTTCCGGGTCTGCCGGGCGGCGGAATCAAGGCTGCGCGGCAGAAAACGCTCCGCATTGCAGAGCGGAATCACCACGCTGACCAGTGGAGTGGCTGGATCAGGCATCGGGGGACTCCCGGTCGTCCGGCGTATCAAAGTTGATCTTTTCCTCTTCGATTGCCAACGGCTTGTTTTTCACCTGGGTCCAGATGGCGCCGATGTATTCGCCGATGATGCCGATGAAGATCAGCTGGACCGCCGAGAAGAAAAACAATCCGATCACCAGCGGTGCGAGCCCGAGGGAGAACGTGTCCCAGAATACAAGCTTGTAGACCAGGTAGCCGAACGCGATCAGCAGGCTGATCCCCGCAAGGAAGAAGCCGGTGAATACCGCCAGCCGCAGCGGCAGTTTGGTGTGGTTCACAAAGCCGTTCATCGCGAAATCATAGTAGGAGAAGAGGTTGTAAGTGCTTTTTCCCGCTTTGCGCTTCTCCTGATTGAACGGAACTTCCACGCGCTTGAAACCGATTTCACACACGAGGCCGCGGAAATAGGGATTCGGCTCATGGTATTTTTTCAATGCATCCATGAATTGCCGGTCGTAGAGCCCGAAACCGTAAAAATTATCGATCAGCTTGATTTCGGAGAAGCGTGAGAGCAGCCAGTAGTAGAACCGGCGCACAGTCGCCATGGCGAACCCCTCCTGCGTCTTGCTTTTCACGGCGCAAACCACCTTGTTGCCCGCTTCCCATTGTTTGAGAAAAGCCGGGATCATCTCCGGCGGATCCTGCAGGTCGGAGCACATGATGACCACAGCATCCCCTGCTGCCTGCAGAAGTGCGTTATGGCCGGAACGGATTGCGCCGAAGTTATTAGAGTTCAGAATAACTTTAACTCTTTTATCTTCAGCAGCGAGTTTCCGAAGGATATCGCGGCTGCCGTCCGTCGAGCAATTGTCTGCAATTATAATTTCCCAGTCATACTGCGGCAACTGGTTGAAAACGCTCTTTATGCGGGAATAAAGCTCTTCCAGATTCCGCTCTTCGTTATAGCAGCCGGTGGAGATGCTGATTTTCTTTTTTCCGTTGTTCTTCACAATTGATTGCTCCGCAAATATTGATTTGGAACAGCATAGCATACAGTATCATGATAACTGCCGCGATGCGTTCTTAAAAACAGATGGCTGGTGGGATGGAGATGCTTTATCAGGAGTGGCAATTTCCAAAGGTCTTCCGGTTTATGGTAAACAGAAATTGCTAACAGGGGGCCTTCGCGGCGAATCAGTTCCGCTGCCCCCCTCAGTGCCGGAGCTTCATCGCCCTCTATATCCATTTTGATGAAATCAACCCGATAATTGCAAAGCAGGGAATCTAATGAAAATACAGGGATTCGGAGTGTCCCCGGGCCAAAGGCGGCCCCCTCGCCGCCGGAGGGACAGAAAGTCAGCACCTTGTTGTGTTCGCCCACTCCGCTTTGTAAGGTCAGAATTCGATCGGAGAGAGTTTTTGCAGCGATGAATCGCCGGAGCTTTTTGAATGCTTCAGGATCCGGTTCGAACGCCGTAATCGACTCGAAAGTCAGCTCCGTCATCAGTTCGTTCAGCGTGTCTCCCGTGAAAGCTCCGCAATCAACGAAGTTGACCGGGCGCGGGAGTTGAAAGGGCCGATTGAACGGATAATACTGGAGCCCGGGATCGGGGGGCTGGATATATCTGATGTTGCCGTTGCGCCTGTACTGCAATTGGCTCTGAAAGTTCCGCCTGGAGATATCATCCTCCAGTAGTTCATATGCCGCAGATATCTCCTCCTGGTTCTGATCCATTGTCGTACTGCTGCCCAGGCAGGCATACGGCGGAAGGGAATGATGAAAACGGTTTTCCAGTATCAGATAGAAACCACTCATTGTACAGATGGATTCAAACCCTGTGCCGGAGAGATCCCCCCATGCATCAAGCACCTGATCATGCACCGCCAGAACGATTGGAAATCTGCAAAGCTCCGAGGGAAATTCCGGAAAACGGTGGAACGGTACTCCATCTTCCGTCCCATTTCCATGGCGGTCCAGTATGGCCGTAACGGGAATTCCCGCCGCTCTGCATTGAGCCAGAACAAATCGGCCGGTTTTTCCTGCGCCATAAATAACCACCCCGCGGGAAAAATCATATGGCGGAATATGCAAAGTTGGAATCCGCATGAAGTGTGTCCTATCCTTATATGTCGCGGAACGGTCCGCCCTTCCGCATATTCTGTTTCATGTATATTCGCAAATCAGTCCATGCACGAAATCCGCTCAAGCAGCTCCCAGATGCTGCCTTCGCCGCCGCGCGCTTTCAGCTGCATGGTGGCGACCTCCTTCACTTCCGGGATCGCATTCGACGGGCAGGCGGAGTATTTTACGAGCTTCATTACGGGGATGTCGTATTTTCCGTCTCCGACATAGCAGGTTTCATCGGCGGAAATTCCGGTCTGATCGAGAATTTCCTTCAGCGCCTCCGGCTTGTTTTTGCAGCCGTTATAGAAGAAGTCCGGCTTGAAGCGGTCGCGGAAGTAAAGCGTGATCGGCGTCGCTTCCCCCGTGATCAGCCCGACTTTCAGCTTGCGCCGCTTCATCTCGAACACCGCGTCGATGTCCTTGAAGTCGATCGTTTTGTACTCGTTCCCGCGCGAATCGACCGTCACCCGGCCGTCGGTCAGCACCCCGTCGATGTCCAGCAATACCAGTCTGATCATTCCGCTCCCCTGCTCTGCGCTTCCGCAATCATGTTCGCCGCGATCTCCTCCGCCGGGAGATACGGCCACATGTCTTCGAGCGGTTTCGATACCATTCCGCCGTCCGGCAGCTTCTGCGCCTGCACCTTCGGGGCGGTCGTATGCGACGGAGTGATCCGCACCCGGCAGATCACCGGGTCGTCTCCGCCCAGCGTTTCGGCGATTCCGGCGGCAAGCCCCGCGTTGGAACCGATTTCAACGGTGCGGATCCCGTAGGCGTGCGCCTGCTTCGTCACATCGGGCAGGGTGAGGCCGCTCTCCGGCTCCGAGCCGACGTAGAAGCCGCCGAACATATTGCGCTGCGTATTCATGATGCTGCCGTAGCCGCTGTTGTCCCAGATGAACATCTTGACCGGCAGCTTCAGCCGCCGGACGGTTTCGAGCTCCTGAATGTTCATCTGGAAGGCGCCGTCGCCGTTGATGAGCACCGTCCGGCGGCCGCCGTGCGCGAGGCAGGCGCCGATCGAGTAGGGCAGCCCGAAGCCCATCGAGCCGAGCCCCGCGGCGTTCTTGATCTTCTGGCCCTTTTTCACGATCATCGCCTGATAGGTGACTTCTCCGGCCGCGCCGGAGCTCTCCGGCACGATCACTTCACCCGGTTCCAGGTGGCGGAAGAGCTCGTCCGTGAAGCTGTAGAGGTTCACTCCGTCCGCCTGCTCTGCGTACTCCGGCCGGACGACCGGGTATTTCTCTTTCAGGCCGCGGCAGTAGGCGAGCCACTCCCGCTGTTCGGCAAGTGCGGGGGTTTCCGCCTCAAGCGCCTCGACGAAATGTTTCGCACCGGAAACGACCGGCAGGTCGATTCCCCTGATCTTCCGGATCTCCGCCTCGTCGATGTCCACCATGATCTTCTTCGCGTTGCGGCCGAAATCCGCGCTGTTGAACGCGGTCAGGCTCGGGTCGAGCCGGCTGCCGGTTACGAGCAGCAGATCCGCATTCTGTACGATGAAGTTCGCTGTGCGCGTTCCCATGATTCCGGGACAGCCGAAGCTGAGCGGATGCTCCGTCGGCAGCAGATCGATGGTCTTCCAGCTCGTCAGCATCGGGACATGGTTTTTCTCCGCCCACGCGACGAGACGCTCCGCGACGCCCGCGAGCTTCGTTCCGTTGCCGATCAGCAGCAGTGGGCGCTTTGCGGCCTTCAGCATGGCTGCGATCTGCGCCATCGGCAGCTCCGGAACGGCCTCTGCCGGCGGTGTGAAGCCTTTCAATGCGGTTTCGTCGATCATGGAGCCCTGTACATCGAGCGGAATATCGAGCCAGACCGGCCCCATGCGCCCGGTCGTCGCTTCGTGCCAGGCGCGTTCAAGATGATAGCGGATCTCCTCCGGAACCATCACGGTGACGGCGTATTTGGTGATGCAGGAGACCATCGAGACGATATCCACCTCCTGCGAACCCATCTGCCGGACGCCGGTCGTCCCCTTGAGGTCGGAACGCTTCGCCTGCCCCGAAAGCATGAACATCGGCGTCGAGTCGATGAATCCGGCGGCGACGGCGGTGATTGCATTCGTGCTGCCGGGGCCCGAGGTCACGAGCCCGGCTCCGGGACGGTTCGTATGCTGCCCCCACGCTTCGACGGCGACCGCGAGCGCCTGCTCATGCAGAAAGCAGGTGTATTTCAGTGTGTTATGCCGGCCGAGCGAATCGTCGAGGTGCATCGCGCCGCCGCCGGGCAGCATGAAGACGTTCGTGACGCCGTGCGCGGCGAGGAAATCCATCACATAGTCGGAGAGCTTCATCATGGTGTTCAGCCCCGCATCTTTTTCCGGACCGCCATCTCCTTGTCGGAGAGCTCGCGCTCGCCGGTTCCGCGCGCCGCGGCCATGTGGCGGATGTCGCGGACGAATTCGATGAGCTCCGCCGGTTCGACCGACGAGGCCTGGTCGGAGCCGTACATCGTGCGGTCCAGCGTGAAATGGCGTTCCACTGAGCATGCTCCGAGCGCTACCGCTCCGAGCGTCGCGATGTTGCCGATTTCGTGGCTCGAATAGCCGACCGGGCAGCCGTAGCGCTTCCGAAGCTCAGGGATCAGCAGCAGATTCGCCTCTTCCGGCTGCATCGGGTAGATCGAAACGCAATGCAGCAGCTCGAACGGGCAGTCGTGCCTGCGGAAGACCGCCACCGCGTTGTCGATCTCCTCCCAGGTGCTCATGCCGGTCGCGATGAAGGTGTAGCGTTTTTCTTCGGCGACCGCTTCGAGCAGCGGAAGGTTCGTGAGCACGGGAGAGGCGACCTTGTTGTATTTCAGGTTGTACTGCCGCAGGAATTTCTGCGCGTCGACGTCCCAGGCCGAGGCGAACCACTCGATGCTCTGCCGGCGGCAGTAGTCGTCGATCTCGTCGTACTCCTTCTTATTGAATTCCAGCCCCTCTTTCTGGTCGCGCTGGGTGGTTCCCCAGGGACTCTGGCGGGGGCTCGCGAGGAATTCCGGGGTGTAAACCCTGTCGATCGTCCGTTTCTGGAACTTCACGGCGTTGCAGCCGGCGAGCACCGCCGCGTCGATCAGCCGCCTGGCGACATTGAGGTCGCCGTTGTGGTTGATCCCGATTTCGGCGGAGATAAAGATATTGTTGCCCATATGATTGCCGTCCATATTTTTCGGAATGGCTTTGTAATAATAACGTTTCCGTTCTACAATATCCGCCGGGGAGGGAAAAATCAAGTTTTCCGGCAATCAAACGAGGAATTATTCACCGGCGGGCGGCCTTGTTTTCGACGAACTCCCGGATTGCGGAGCTCATGTAATCGAGTTTTTCCGTTGTCATGCCGGGGTAGAGGCCGATCCAGAACGCGTCATTCATGATTTTGTCGGTATTCGTGAGCTCTCCGGCGACGCGGTAATCGACGCCCTCCTCGAGGGATTCGAAGCAGGGATGACGCGTGAGGTTCCCCGCGAACAGGTTCCTGGTCTGGATCTGCCGCTTCTCGAGGTGGTTCACCAGTTCATTGCGCGTGAAGTCCGCCCGGTCCGTCAGCGTGATGAGAAAGCCGAACCACGACGGATCCGACTCCGGCTCCCTCTCGAAAACCGAAAGCTCAGGGAGCCCGCTCAGGCGGTCGCGCAGATACCCGTAATTTTCCCGGCGGCGGCGCGTGAATTCCGGCAGCCTGCCGAGTTGGGCGCAGCCGATTGCCGCCTGCAGGTCGGTCGCCTTCAGGTTGTAGCCGAAGTGGCTGTAGACGTACTTGTGGTCGTAGCCCGGCGGAAGTGTCCCGAATTGCCGCGTGAAGCGGCTGCCGCAGCGGTTGTCTTCGCCGGAACCGCAGGAGCAGTCGCGCCCCCAGTCGCGCATCGACAGCGCGATTTTTGCGAGCTGCGGGTCGCCGGTGTAGACCGCGCCGCCTTCGCCCGTGGTCATATGGTGCGGCGGGTAGAAGCTTGAGGTCCCGATATCCCCCCATGTGCCGGTGAGCCTGCCGCGGTATTCCGAACCGAGGGCGTCGCAGTTGTCCTCGATGAGCCAGAGGCCGTGCCTGTCGCAGAACGCCTTGACCGCGTCGATCCGGAACGGGTTGCCGAGCGTGTGCGCGAGCATGACCGCCCTGGTCCGCGGTGAGAGGGCCGCTTCGAGCCGGGAGCTGTCGACGTTGGCGGTCTTCAGCTCCACGTCGACGAAGACCGGGACGGCGCCGTATTGCAGGACCGGCGCGACCGTGGTCGGGAATCCCGCCGCGACCGTGATGACTTCGTCGCCGCGCCGGATCCGCCTCCCGCCGAGCAGCGGAGAGGTCAGCGTCATGAAAGCGAGCAGGTTTGCGGAGGAGCCGGAATTCACGAAAAGCGCGGTGCGCAGCCCGAGATACTCCGCGAGCTTCGTTTCGAACTCCCGCGTGTAGCGTCCCGCCGTGAGCCAGAATTCGAGTGCGGCGTCGACGAGGTTCGTAACTTCCCCGCGGCCGTAGACGCGCCCCGCGTAGTTCACGCGGCTCTCGCCCGGAATGAACGCGGGCTCCTCCGGCTTGGCGTCGCAGTACGATCCGACCAGCGCGAGGATCTCTTCGCGCAGTTTCAGTTGATCCATGAAAGTCCCCTTTCGGCGGCGGAGGCGAGATAGGCGTCGATATCCGCCGCCGTGTTGATCTGTCCCCTGCAGTAAAAATCACGGTACCATTCGGCCGTCCGGCGGATCGCCTCCCCGGCGCTCCAGACGCCGTGCCAGGCAAGTTCACGCTCCGCTTTCGAGCAGTCGAGCTGCAGCAGCTTTGTCTCGTGCGGCGCGTCTGCCTGCGGCGCGAACCGGAAGCCGACCTGCGGCCAGAAGCTCTTCAGCCGGGCCGCGACTTCTCCGACTGTCAGCGCATCTGCCGGTGCGGGGCCGAAGTTCCAGCCGGAAGCCGTCCGCCTGTCCCCCTCATACAGCCGCTGCCCGAGCAGCAGATAGCCGCCGAGCGGTTCGAGCACATGCTGCCACGGCCGCACCGCGTCCGGGGAGCGCAGCGGTTCGATTTTTCCGGCGGCGGCCGCCCGGACGAGGTCCGGAACCAGCCGGTCGGCGGCCCAGTCCCCGCCGCCGATCACATTGCCGGCGCGGGCGGTCCCGAGCAGGATTCCGCGGCCGGTGAAAAAGCTGTCGCGGTAGCTCGCGGCGACGATCTCCTGGCACGCCTTCGAGGCGCTGTAAGGATCGTAGCCGTCGAGCGGATCGTCTTCGCAGTGCCCGCGCGGAGATTCGTCGTTGCGGTAGCACTTGTCGCTGGTGACGACCACGATTGCCCGGAGTTCATCTGCGGTACGCAGGGCTTCGAGCAGATTCACGGTCCCGGCGATATTGGCGGAAAACGTGTCGGCCGGTTCGGCGTATGAGCGTCGGACCAACGGCTGCGCGGCGAGGTGGAAGACGATTTCCGGGCGGAATTCACGGACGGCCCGTGCAACGTTTCCGCCGTCGCGGATATCGCACCATTCGGAGCGGATTTCCGGGGACAGCAGCAGGAAATGGGCCGGCTCCGTGTCGGGCGGCAGCGCAAAGCCGCGGACCTCCGCTCCGAGCCGGAGCAGCCATTCGACGAGCCAGCTTCCTTTGAAGCCGGAGTGCCCGGTCACGAGAACCCGCCTGCCGTTGTAAACGCCGCCGAACATCCGTCACCTCTGCCAGTATTTCGTCCACGGCGCGTTGCCGGAGTTCCAGAGGTCGTTCAGCAGCCGGTGTTCGCGCGGCGTATCCATGCACTGCCAGAAGCCGTCGTGGCGCAGCGCCGCGAGATTGCGGTCTCTGAGGAGCTCCTGCATCGGGCGCGCCTCGAAGTAGCAGTCGGGGCGGTTCTCCAGGTAGCGCGGGATGACCTCTCGGTCCGCCACCATGAAGCCGCCGTTGATGTAGCGGTCGCTGCGGACCGGTTTCTCCGCGAAGCCGTCGACCAGCGCGCCGTCGAATTTCATTTCGCCGAAGCGTCCGTCCGGATGGGCGGCGGAGATGGTGAGCAGCTTGCCGTTTTCGCGGTGGAACGCGAGCAGTTCGTCGATGTCGATGTCGGAGAGCCCGTCACCGTAAGTCAGGAAAAACTCCCGGTCCTCCGGTTTCAGGTAGCGCCCGGCGCGCAGGATGCGTCCGGCGGTCATGGTGTCGATTCCGGTATCGGCGAGCGTGACCTCCCAGTCGGCCTCGAAGGCTTCGCCGTGGTAGGTGATGCCGTGATCCTTTCCGAGCCGGACCGTGATGTCGGTCGAACGGGCGTGGAAATTCAGGAAATAGTCGATGAACTCTTCGCGTTTGTAGCCGAGACAGAGGATGAACCGTTTGACGCCGAATGCGGCGTATCCGCGCATGATGTGCCACAGAATCGGCTGTTCGCCGATCGGGACCATCGGCTTCGGCAGGAGCTCGGTCACTTCCCGCAGCCGGGTTCCCTGTCCGCCGCAGAGAATCATTGCCGGGGGCATCGGCTGTCGCGGTTCTTTCATGCCGTATCCTTTCCGTCGAAGACACACTTGACTTAATTATGGTAATGTATCATCATCCGGAAAAAAGTCAATCGGAGCGGACCGCGGAAAAAAAGAAACTCCCCGTTCCGTTGAGGAAGAGGGAGCTTCTGACATCTCAATTGAAAAAGAGAGAGTCTTACTTCTTCTGGGCCTTGGCCTTTTCCCAGACGTCCTTGCCGACGAAAGCGGTCAGGCTGCGGCCGTCGGCGGTCTTGCCTTTGAACGCGTAGCGCTTGCGGCCGGCGTCGCCGAACGTCACGCAATCGAGTACATCAGCGGTGACCTTGGTCTTGGCCTTGACATCATAAAAATCGTGCTTCATCGTTCAACTCCCTCCTGTTTGGTTATGGTGAGCCGTGTAACTGAGAGTAATTATACTTAGAGTTATACATAAATTCAAGCTCAAAAGGCGAAAAAAAAGCAAAAAAAGCGATTTTTTTACCTTTTGAGGGCCTTTTTGCGGGGAAATCCGCAATTTTCAGCTTTTGAACGCCACGGCGCGGAGCCGGCGGTAGTCCACGACGAACTCGCCGCCGTTCCAGAGCAGCGGGCGGCAGGCGGTTTCAACTTCATCGAGGATCTGCTCCTGAACGGAGGCGCTGAATGGGGCCAGATCGTCCCTGAGGAAACAGCGGACCCACTGCTTCAGCCCGTCCGCGCCGCCGGGCAGCGGCGTCTGGCGGTCGAATTCAAGGACGCGTTCCGGCTCGAACCGCGCCGCTTTCAGCCGGTCGAAGAATTCGTCCGGCGTCGGACAGTAGAACCGCTCGCGGTATTCATGCCCGTGCCGGGCGCTCGCTGCCGCGAACGCCTGGCGCATGGTTGCGATGTTGCTCGCGGCGCCGAACTCGCAGACCAGCTTGCCGCCGGGTTTCAGGGCGCGGCGGATTTCCGAAAGCAGCCGGTCCACATCCGGGATCCAGTGGAACACCGAATTTGAGAAGACCGTGTCGAACTCCTCGTCGTACGGCAGCTCGAGTGCGTCGATCTCCGCGAACATGAGCTCGGGGTGGCCGTAGCGCGCCTTGACGATCATCTCCGCCGAGTTGTCGATCCCGAGCACGTCCGCCCCCTTTGCCGCGAGCACCGCCGTGAGGTCGCCGGTTCCGCAGCCGAGGTCGAGGATCTTCTGTCCCGGGGAGGTGTCAACATGCACCATGAGCGTTTTGCCGTATTCGGAAAACACGTTTGTCTTACACGGTTGAGTCTGGGTGTTCCGCTCCATTTTTCCGCACCTGTTATTTTTCCTTGCTGTGATTGACCGCGTTGACGATCGCGCGGATCGCCGCGAGGTTGATGTTCCTGTCGGTTCCGACACCGTAGATGGTTGCTCCACCGCCGCCGGCCTGAATACCGACGAACGCGATGGCCTGCGCCGAAGCGCCGCGCCCGAGCGCGTGTTCGCTGTACTCCTCTACCTGGAATTCCGGAACCGCCCGGCACTCGTGGAGCGCGGCGACCGCCGCCTCGATCGGCCCGCCGCCGGTTCCCGAAACCGCGTAGAGCACGCCGCCGGATTTCAATTCGAGTTCGACACCGGTTTTATCCGGCTCGCCCGGGACCGGGCGCTGCAGCCGGAACCCCGCGATCCGGACCGCCGCGTCGGCCGGCTCCATGATCTTTTCCCGGAAGATGCGGTAGACCTCGGCCGGCGTCAGCTCGCTGCCGGTCGCCTCCGCCTCGCGCTGAACCGCCTTGGCGACCATCGGCTGCATCGCTTTCGGGATCATGATCCCGTAGACGCTTTCGAGCACATAGGCGACGCCCCCCTTGCCGGACTGGCTGTTGATCCGGATCAGCCCGTCGTAGTTCCGGCCGATGTCGACCGGGTCGATGTGCAGATACGGCATCTTCCACCCCTGGCGGAAGTGTTCCGAAATCTCGGCCCGCCGCGCCATCCCCTTGCGGATCGCGTCCTGGTGGGTGCCGGAGAACGCCGTGAAGACGAGCTCCCCCGTGTAGGGCGTGCGCGGATTGATCTGGATGCCGGAGACCTCTTCGATGAACGCCGCGATTTCCGGCAGGTTCGAGAAGTCCAGCCCCGGTTCGATTCCGCGCGACTTCAAATTCAGCGCGAACGTGATGATATCCATGTTTCCGGTCCTCTCCCCATGCCCGGCGAGGGTTCCCTCGACCCGTTCCGCACCGGCGAGCACGGCCATCTCGGCGGCGGCGACCGCGCACCCCTGGTCATTGTGGGTGTGGACGCTGACCGTCGTCGTCTCCATGCCGGAGTAGCGGCGGCAGAACGCTTCGATCATGTCGGCGTACTCGTACGGCGGCCGGCGTTCGACCGTCGCGGGCAGATTCAGGATGAAATCGCGTTTGCCGCGCGGCTTCCAGGCGTCGCGGACCGCTTCGCCGAGATCGACGATGAACCCCAAGTCGCTGTCGGAGAACTCTTCGGGGGAAAACTCATAGCGGACGCGGTCGCGCATTCCGGCGCCTTCGACGGCCTCCGCGATCATCCGGGTTCCGTCGGCGGCGATGCGGATGATCTCCTCCGGCGTTTTGCCGAAGACGAACGTCCTGTGCAGCTCGCTTGTTGCGATATAGCAGTGCATGGTCGCCTGCTTCACGCCCTCGATCGAGGCGATGGTGCGGTCGATCAGGTCTTTGCGGGCGGCGGTGAAGACGTTGATCCGCACGTCGTCCGGGATCAGACCTTCGCCGATCAGGCGGCGCACGAATTCGAACTCCTCCGTCGACGCGGCGGGATAGGCGACTTCGATCTCCCTGAAGCCGATTTCGCAGAGCATCCGGAAGTAGCGGATCTTGGTTTCGACGTTCATCGGCCGCGCGAATGCCTGGTTGCCGTCGCGCAGATCCACGGGAACCCAGACGGGGGGCGCCGTGATGCGGCGGGCGGGCCAGGAGCGGTTTTCGATTTCGACAATTTCGGATGCTTTATATTTCGGGAATGCACTCATTTTTCAATACTCCGGTTCATCATGCGGTTCTTCGGGTCGGAACATGCTTCGATGCGGCCGGAGACGGGAAGACGGACGGAAAACGGCGCACGAAGCCTGCAAAGAATGATTCCGCCGATCCGGCCAAGTCCGAGAAAGTGTCGCGACGCGTCTTCACTCAGCCTGATCGGCGCAAGTAAGTCGCAGGAGGTTGGAAAGCATGGAAACAAAAGAATCCCGTGCCGGACACGCCGTCCGGCTCCGGATGTTTCCGCTTCGATTGTAAGAGTTGCAATCCATATGCTTTCACGTTTCTTTTGAAGTTATTATACCATGTTTCCCGAAAGAGTCAAGTTGCATTTCCAAAAAAATGCGATATTTTAGAATGAAGCGGATAATTCCATCCGCCGTTTTTCTGAGGAGGAAACCGATATGCTGAGTAAAGAAATGACCAAGGCGCTGAACGACCAGATGGTGTTCGAGATTCACTCGGGCTACATCTATCTGGCCATGGCGGCGAAGCTCGAGAAGCTGAAACTTCCGGGCATGGCGCACTGGATGCGCGTCCAGGCCGGGGAGGAGCTGGGCCACGCCGAGCGGTTCCGCAAATTCCTGAACGACCATGATGCGGACGTGGAGTATGCCGCGCTCGCAAAACCGGAGATCGTCGGAACCAGACCCGTGCAGGTGTTCGAGCAGGCGCTGAAGCACGAAGAGGCCGTCACCGTCCGCATCAACCGGCTCTACGGGCAGGCGTTGACGGAGAAGGCGTATTCCGCCGTGAATTTCCTCGACTGGTTCGTGGATGAGCAGGTCGAAGAAGAGAAGAGCGTGCGCGACATCATCGACCGGCTGAACCTTGCGGACGGCGCCGGAGAAGCGGTGCTTTATCTGAACGACGAGCTCGGCGGACGCGGCTCGGAGGAGTCCGCCGGCTGAACGGCGCCCAACTGAAAAAGCCGCTCCGCACGAAAAAGCGCGGTGCGGCTTTTCTATTGTCCGGTTATTTCCGTTCGATGAGATAGGCCATGGTTCCGCCGTATGCGGCGGTGTCTGCCGTAAAACTCAGCTTGCCGTCCCGGAACTCCGCCGGGACATCGGCTTTCGGCATGCCGTCGAGCCCGACGGCCCGTACTGTGAACTGTCCGGCCGGGAGCTTCAGCTCCACCTTCGCCTTCGCGCGTCGGATCAGGCACTCCGGGACTCCCCAGTGTTCGACGGCGGTCATCGAGTCTGAGCTGAACCGGATGTTCCGGTTGGTCACGTCGCTCTGGTGGAAGAGCAGGATTCTCCGGCTCTCTCCGAGCGGTTTCCCGTCCATCGCGGAGGCGGTCACGATCTGGAAGGTCGGCGTCGCGCCGGAGACGGCGAGGAGTTCTCCCGTCAGTCCTTCCCGGAAAAAGCTCAGGCTCTCGGTCTTCGGCGTCACGACCCGCAGCGTGCCGCGCGCCGGATCGTTCGAAATCTCCCCGGTTTCACTGCTCCTGACCGGATTCTTCACCGCCTGAAGCTGTGCGGGTGTGAGCTCCCTGCGGAATTGCTCCGGGCCGGAGAGCCGCGTGACGCCGGGCAGTTCCCGGTTTTCGCGCAGGCTGCCGATCCGGCAGTACATGCCGAGCATGGAGAAGTCGGAGGGACACTCCGCCGGCTCGCTCATATCGCGGAACATCGACTCCCCGTACGGCCAGGCGACGGCGGTCGGGGCCGCCTGCACGTCGCCGCGCACGAACATGAGGTTCGTGATGCGCTCCGCGACCTGTGAAAGCGAATCGTCCACGATGTTGAAGCGGTTGATCGGGTTCTCGTGGCGCACGCCCCTGTCCTCGTGCGCCCAGGTGAAACGGAAGAGGCCGTCCCAATCCTGCAGCGCGGCGTACGCCCCGAGCAACGGCCCGGATTCGGCGCGGTGGCGGTTCGGGAAGACGAAGTTGATCTCGCTGACCGTAAAGGGCTTGCCGAAGATGCGCGACGGCATCAGCGTGCGCGGGCTCCAGGCCGCCGCCTTGATCGAGCTCTTCTGGTTGTGCAGCCTCGGGAACGCCCAGGCGCGCCCCGGCAGGGAGTTCGGGTGGTCCCAGTAGTTGTGGTTGTCCACGAAGTCGAGCCGGTCGCGGATTTCGGAGAGGATCGTCTGTTTCCTGTAGTTGATCTCCGTGATGAGTCCCTTGTAGCCGAGCCCGTTGCGCAGGAAGCCGCTGAAGTCGTCGATCATGTCGATGTTCAGGTCGACGAGGAAGCGGTGGAAGAGCCCGCCGCGCGAGGCGAGGTTTTCCGGCGTCGCGAGGTTGCGCTTTTCGAGATAGCTCCGGTAGGCGTCGAGATAGAGCTGCGGAACCGGCCGGGCCCAGTTTCCGGTCGTGATGTTCTCGTTCGTGAGTGAAACCGCGAAGAGCGCCGGGTCCTCGCCCCAGGCCATGCCGGTGTACGGGTTGCGGTGGGTCAGCAAACTGCGGGCGAACTTCTTCCAGTTCTCGCGGGCCGGGGCGTAGACCGGCGCGAGCTGCTTCATCGCGTATCCGGTGCGCAGCGGCGCATCCGGCAGCTCCCCGCTGCGGAAGCGGCGGCTGCAGTAGAGGTCGAGCGTAACGTACAGCCCGCGCTTTTTGAAGCAGGAGAACAGGTAGTCGAGCTGGTCGATCTTCTTAGGGTCGAACACGGTCGAGTCACTCCCCTTCGGGTCGGAGAGCTCGTTGTCGTAGTGGTGGATGCGGACCGCATTGTAGCCGAGCGCCGCAAGCTCTTCCGCGAGCTTCTCCGCGGTCGCCTTGTCGAGGTACTGTGCGGAGAAGCAGAGGTTCGGGCCGAAGAAGCGGAACCGCTTCGACGGATCCTTCTCCGTGACGAAGCGGCCCTCGGCGTCGGTCACGATCCGGCCGTATTTTCCCGCCGGCGCGTCGACGAAGGGAGTGAAGTCGAGCACGGAACCTTTCGCGACCGGCTTCACCCGCTCCATCGGCGCCCACTCCTCCCCTTCATCGATATAATAAACGCTGTTGACGCTGCCGGGGTCGACGGAGTTCTCCGCGACGGTTGCGGCGGCGACAATCCATTCGCCCCGGCCCGCGTTCTCGAATCTGATGGCCGCCGGTTTTCCGGCGCCGAGCGGAAAGCGCGAGAAGAAGAGCCCCCGGCCGGTGCGGTCATTGGCGGCGGCGACCGCGCCGTTCGGCAGGCGCGGGGAGGGGATCTTCACGTTAAAATCACGTCCGGGCAGAAGCTCATGCCGCTGCTTTGTCCCGTCCGGCGCGGTGACGGTGATGACCGGCCGCGCACCGGGGACGGCCGAGTGCAGCAGATAAAGTTCCCTGCAGCCGGGATCGGTGACGGTGAATCCGGCGGATTTTCCCGCCTCCAGCTTCAGCATGCCGTTTCCCGGCAGGAACGGGATTCCGCCGATGGAACGCGGGTTGCGGTCGGTTCCGAACGATTTCAGCGCGGCGTCGAGAATTTTCCCGCCGACGGTTTTACCGAGCTCCAGCGGAACGGCCGTCAGCGAGTCGACCGTGATTGCGGTGTTGAGCTTCGCTTCACGGACGGTCCCGCCGTTCGGAGAGAAGAGCAGCCGGAGCGAGAATTCCGGCACGGAATTACTCCGGTGATCCTGGATCCCGACCGTGAGGTTCCCCGCAAAGGTGATTTTCCGGTCGCCATTCACGAGTTCGAGGCGTTTGACGTCCCTGAACGGTTTGTCGACGGCGGCGATTCTGACCGGCTTACCGTCGATCCGGAGCTCCTTCCCGTCGAAGATGCGGGAGGGCAGCCGGAGAGAAAGCGCGATGCTGCGGCAGGGGATCCCCCCGGAATTTTTAAGCGTACAGGAGTAGTTGACCGTATCGGCCGCCGTCTCCGTGATCCGCTGCTGGAGCATGAAGCCGGCTGTGCCGGGAAACGCCAACTGGCCGTCGAGCTTGAACAGCTTTTCATAACGGGCCGGGTAGGTCGGCTCGCAACTGACGGTTTTCGCTCCCTGGACGACCGAGCGCCACTCCTGATTGTAGATTTTGACGGCCGCCGGAACTCCGCCGATTTTCATGGCTCCGGAATCCTCGGCTTCAATGCCGGGCGGCAGGGCGGAGAGGGTGCAGCCGGCGATGCCGCCGAGCAGGAGAAGGGTGAATTTTCGCATGAGTTCAGAGTCCTCTGTTGCGGTTGACTTCGTACAGCACCTGGCGCGCGTCGTACCACTGCACCACCTGCCGGACGTTGATTTTGAACCGGACGCTGCCGTCCTGATAGCAGGTCGTTACGCCGCAGGGAGGATAGTGCCAGCGCTGGTTGTCGGCGCTGAACTGCAGCCGGTCCGTGATGAGCGGCTGATGCGGGCTGTCCAGCCGGTAACCCCTGCTGTTGTTTTCGGTGCTGTTGCCGTCGAACCACGTCTTGTACAGCTCGTTCGGGTCGTATGGAACGCCGCTGTAGCCGGAGTTCAGGATTTTCTTGCCGAGGTTCCGGTCGATGGTCGAGACATCATAATACTCCCGGTTGTCGGGGACTCCGTCGAAGTTGCCGAAACTTCCGTAAAGATCGGTGCGGCGCGGGCAGTGGAACACCTTCGCGCCGGCGATATATTTCAGCAGATAGAGCCGCCCGAGCCCGCGGTAGTTCGCGCCCGATTTGATGCGCGCGGCCCGGAGCAGAATTTCGTGGGGTTTGGTGCTCATGCTGCTGGTCGGAACATTGTCGGCCCAGTAAGGGCTTGTGATGCCGCTGTAATCGTTGGTGTAGATGATGGTGGCCGCACCGAGCTGTCTGAGGTTGTTCACGCAGGAGGCGCTCTGTCCCTTCTGGCGCGCGCCGTTCAGCGCCGGCAGCAGCATGGCGGCGAGGATCGCGATGATGGCGATCACGATCAGGAGTTCGATGAGGGTGAAATCTTTTCTCATGGAAACATCTCCTTTCATCTTGCGGAAAGCTTGATTTGTTATATATTATGGTCAGAAGCTTCCGCAAAGTCAAGGCTGTTTTTTACAAAAAAGTACGTTATCCTTTCAAAGAGGTTCGTAATCTGACCATGAGAAAAGAGGACACTGTTTTCAGCCGGCGGGGCCGTTCGGTCCTGGGGGGAAGGAACGTCGGGCGCTACCCGGTGCACGAGTACCGGTTCTTCCGGGAGGCGGAGCCGTTCCGCAACTGGCCGCTCTATATCCGGAGCGCGGGCAGCGGGACCTGGATCCGGGGATGCAGCCGCGTCCGCGAATTCTCCGACTCGTTCTCGGTGGAGCTTGTGACCCGCGGGGAGTTCCGCTTCTCCCAGTTCGGCGCGGCGCACCGGCTGAAAGCGGGGGAGCTCTGCCTTGTCCAGCTCGGAACCTCTTCGGAGATGTGGTGTGACGCCGATGAGCCGGCGGAAAAGCTCTTCATCGCGCTCTCCGGCCCGCTGCTGCCGGTGATGTTGCGCTCCGGCAAGCTCGACAAGATGTCGGTGTTCCGGCCGGAGGAACCGCAGTGGTACAAAGATCGGTTCGAGCTGGCGATGGAGCTGCTCGAAACGAAGCCGGAGGGCTTTGCGCAGACGGCTTCGGAACTCGCCTATGAGGTCCTGCTCGCGCTGTGGACCGGCCGGAGCCGGGACGAGTACCCGGAGATCCTGACCCGTGTGCTCCGGTTCATGGAGCAGGAGATCTCCCGTCCGCTCAGCGTCGAAGAGATCTGCCGGAAGTTCCGCCTGAGCCCGGCGGGACTGTTCCGGCTGTTCAAAAAGCACATCGGAATTTCACCGATCAACTATCTGATCGAGCGGCGCATCGAATTTGCGGGGGAGCTGCTGCTGCTCTCGACCTATTCGATCAAGGAGGTAGCCGACCGGGTGGGCTACCCGAACGCCCACTATTTCTCCGGCGAATTCCGCCGGATCACGGGGATGTCGCCGCGCGAATACCGGCAGCATCAGCCGTGAACGGGTCACTCCGCGAGTTTTTTGTACGCTTCGAAGTAACGTTTGCCGAACTCCTTCTGGCTTTTCGCGTCGAAATGGATATTGTCGGGGTTCTGGGTCAGGCCGTCGGACGGGGCGAAACCGACCTTCGGCAGTTCCTTCCCCATTGCCCGGTGCGCGGCGTCGACGCGCTTCTTTCCTTCGCTCCACGGCTTCGCGCCGGGGAACTGGCTGAGCTGGCCGATCACGATCGGAACCTCCGGCGCATTGAGCTCGGTACGCAGGGAGGTCATGAGCTTCAGCAGGCGGTCGTGATAGAGTCTGCTGTTCGCTTCGCCGCAGTCGGCCTCTCCCTGATGGAAGAGGATGACCTTCAGCGTACCGTCCTTCATCGCTTTTTTCGCACGGGCAATCGCGTCGTCATACGGATGGCTCTGCGTCTGTTTCCACTCCTGCCCGGGGGCCCAGGCCGCGATCGGCGAACCGCCGCAGGCCGTCGGGATCAGTCCGACCGTGATGGAGGGGTCGCTCTCCGCCAGCAGGTTCGCGAATGTGCGCGCCGGCCCGACGCCGGCCATGGATTTGTCGTAGTGGACCGGATCGACAGCCGGAACCCATTCGCCAGCCTTGTTCTGCATGAGGACGCGCGGATGCGGAACCTTGTCCTCCGGCGTGACGAAGCCGCGCCCGGCCATGTTCGACTGCCCGGTCAGCAGCACGAGATAAAATTTTTCCTTCGGCGGCAGTTTGACCGGGTCGGCGGCAAACAGCGCCGTGCCGGCGAAGAGGGCGAGTGCGAACAGTCCGAGTTTTCTCATTTTCCGGAGATCCTTTCCTGATGTTGAACCGGGTACCGGGAAAGATAGCATCTCTGCGCCCGGAAATCAAAGGCAGTTTCGGAAAAATGCGGCGAACGGGTCAGATTTCGTACGTTTTCCGGCCGCTCCGGAACAGCTTTCTGCAGATCCAGTAGAGGTAGATGCCGTTGGCCGCCGCCGTGATGATCCAGGTGATCGGGTAGGAGAGCATCAGGTTCTCCATCGTGGGGTTCAGAGGGAACACCGTGAAGACCCAGACGACGCGCAGCACGCAGACGCCGAGGAGCGTGATGGCGGCTGGCATGACCGAATGGCCCAGTCCCCGGAGGCCGCCGCTCATGACATCCATGATCCCGCAGAGGAAGTAGGTCGTGAAGAGGATGTTCATCCGCAGCATTCCCCAGGAGACGACGTCGGGATTCGAATTGTAGACCGAAAGGAGCCGCCTGCCGTCGAAAAAGAAGGCGTACCCCATGACCAGGCAGATCGCGGCGGAGCAGAGCGTGCAGTAGATGATGCTCCGGCGGATCCGGTCGTACTGCCCCCCGCCGAGGTTCTGCCCGGCGAAGCTCACCACGGTCTGGTGGAATGCGTTCGAACCGATGTAAACGAATCCCTCCAGGCTCACGGCGGCAGTGTTTCCCGCGATCGCGAGCGAGCCGAAGGAGTTGACCGACGACTGGATCGTGATGTTGGAGAGCGAAAAGAACATCCCCTGAATGCCCGCCGGCAGGCCGATCCACAGCATGCGCTTCAGGATCGCCGGATCGATCCTGAGATTGCGGGGCTTCAGCCGGCATGCGTCCTTCGCGTCCATGAGGCATTTCAGCACCAGGTACGCGGCAATGCCCTGCGCCGCGACCGTGGCCAGCGCGACCCCCGCGACGTCCATGCCGCAGACGAGCACGAAAAAGAGGTTCAGCGCGACGTTCACGATCCCCGCGAACAGCAGAAAATAGAGCGGGCGGCGCGTATCCCCCACGGCCCGCATGACGGCGCTGCCGAAATTGTACAGCATGATGAACGGCATGCCGCCGAAGTAGATCCACATGTAAAGACAGGATTTCGCGATGACGTTTTCCGGCGTGCCCATCAGGAGCAGCAGCGGCTTTGCGAGCAGGATCCCAGCGGCGGCGAGGGCGATTCCGCCGATGATCGCGAGCAGGACCGCGGTGTGCACGGTCCGGCTGACGCTCTTCCGGTCCTTCGCCCCGAAGTAATTGGCGACGAGGACGTTCGTTCCGACAGAGAGCCCCATGAACACGGTGACGATGAGCGCGGTCAGCGATGAGGTCGCTCCGACGGCGGCCAGCGCCTCGTGCGGTGCGAACCTGCCGATGACGATGAGGTCGGCGGCGTTGAACAGCAGCTGCAGGATCCCGGAGAGCATCAGAGGGACGGAAAAGAGCACGATCTGCCCGAAGAGCGGCCCCCGGCACATATCGATCTGGTATTTGTTCTTCATCTGCGGCATGGCGGCCACTCAATCCTGCAAAACCGGAACCGGTGTGGAATTCGTCAGGATCATAATATACAGAATCTGCAGGAAAAAGCAATGGGGTTTCTCTGTTATCCCTCTCTTTTCTTCCGGTTTCAGGCGCGGCGATGTCAGATTGCGGATAAATTCATAAAAAAGTTGCGGGGGAAAACTTGTTATTTTAACAGGAGGGTGTATTAATATGTAAATGAATCGCGCCTTCAGAGGCGGTTTCCGGCCGGCTTTCCGCAGAAATTCCGGGCGGGTCTGATGGAAAAAACGACAAGGTCTGACATAAAACAGCGAGGTGGGATGTGGAGCGAAAAAGTGATATTCGCGCAGAAATCGACAATGCCAGGCTGATGACGAAGTTATCGGTCATCGGCGGAATCCTTACAGCGGTCCTGCTGTTGATTCCGGTGTTGATTTTCGGTGTGATAAAACCGGATCTGATCGGGTCGGACGTATTCGCACTCGGCGTGGTTCCGTATTCGCTCGCAGTTGTTTTTGCGTTTGCGTCAATGATTTACGGCATGCTCGCCACGTCGGCCGCGCAGGAGGCCGAGGAGAAGCAGCTGCTCGAAAAACGCAGCGACACACACGCGCTGAATGTGGAGGAGGATGTCCGGTTCACAGCGGGCCGGTCATTTGAAAACTATAAGAAATACGCCCCCTACGTGTTGTCGATTCTCGGAGCGGTACTGGTCGCGGTGCTGCTCGTTTCGTTTTCACGCTACTGGAACGGCAGACTCGAGAAGCCGGCCGTTGCGGGTACGGTTTACGGGCCGGTCGCCTCGGCGGTGTTCGCCGCATTGAGCCTGTTCATGGGGGCGTTTTTCGTCGGCCAGTCCCGGCAGCCGGCTTTCCGCTGGCTGAGGGCGTTCGGCGCGTGGCTGCTGGCCGGGTTCGGCATCATGTTCGTCTCGATGCTTGTGACGGTTTTCGCCTCAAACGGCGGGAAGCTGGACAGTGTGGCCGCACAGGTGATCTTCGTGATGCTGGCAGTGCTCGGCGGCGAGTTCATCGTGAGCTTCATCATCGAATTCTACCGGCCGCGGACTATGCGGGAGATGCGGCCGATCTTCGAAAGCAAGCTTCTGGCGCTCTTCACCGAGCCGGGCGGCGTGATGCGCAATATCGCGCTGGCACTCGATTACCAGTTCGGCTTCAAGGTTTCCGGAACGTGGCTCTACAGCTTCATGGAGCGTTCATTTTTCCCCGTGGTGCTCTTCTGGGCGCTGATCTTCTGGGCGTTCACGATGATCCATGAGGTCGGGCCGAGCCAGGTCGGCATCAAGGAGCGGCTGGGGAAGGTCGTCAGCGAAGAGCTGCTGCAGCCCGGCATCTACTGGACGCTGCCGTATCCGTTCGGGCAGGTCAAACGGTTCAGCTGCACGGAGATCCATCAGGTTGTGATCGGCGAGTCGCACGATGAGGGCGAAGCCGAGGAGGATGATTACGTCGACGACGGCCACGGTCATGCGAGGCCGGAGAAGAAGAATACCGGCCATGAACCGACTCCGGTCGTGCTCTGGACCGCCGCCCACGGCAGTGATGCGAACAATTTCATCGTGGCAGTCGATCCGCGTTCCCGCGGCGGGAAGGCGGAGGCCGCCTCCGGGTCCGAGGCGGAGAAGAACGAAGACCGCAACGCGGCTTCGATCGCGTTTATCCGCATGATGATTCCGATCGATTACCGGATCCGCCCGGACGGCGTGATGGATTACGCCTACCGGAACGCCGACCCGGTCGCGACGCTGACCCGGATCGGCCAGCAGGCCGCGACTGAATATCTGGCCAGCACTTCGGTCATGGACATCATGTCCAGCGGCCGGGCTGCGGCGCAGGTTGCGCTGCAGGAGCGGATCCAGAAGCTGGCCGATGAGCACCATATCGGCATCGACATTGTGAAAGTGATGATTCTCGACTCCCACCCGCCGGTGGAGAAGGTCGCCCCGGCGTTCCAGGACGTGATCGGCGCGATGGAAGAGAAGGAGGCGACCGTGCTGAAAGCGAAGAGCTATGCGGCGCGGACGGTTCCGGAAGCGCAGGCCTCCGCCGCGCGGATCCTTTCCGCTGCGAACTCCTACAGTTTCCGCACGACCACTATCTCCGAGGCCGAGGCGGGCCGGTTCAAGACCCAGCTGGCGACCTATCAGCTGATGCCGCGTATGTTCCGGCTCAAATCGTACCTCGACTTCCTCGAGAACGATTGCCGGGATGTCCGGAAGTTCATTGTCGCCGCCGGCCTCGACAACGAGGTTTACCAGTTGAATTTTGAAACCAAGCAGCAGCTCGACCTCATCGACGTCGACGCGAGTGCGCTGGGCGGAAATTAACGCATTCAGATACATTTTCACATAAAGGGAGGTTTTCCAGGTATGGCAACGGGTAATTTTTTCAAACATTGGCCGACGATGCTGTTGGGCGTGGTGGTTGCGGTAATTCTTCTGATCGCGGTGTTCTCCTATCAGTTGAACCAGACGGAAAGCGCGGTCGTCACCACTTTCGGGAGTCCCGCGGCGGTGACGGAGCCGGGGCTGCATTTCCGCTGGCCGTTCCCGTTCCAGAAAATCTACAAGTTCGACCACCGCATCCGCTGCTTCGAGGGCGGCTCCGGCAAGATCGAAGAGACGATGACCAAGGACGGGCAGAACATCCTGGTCGGGATCTACATCAACTACCGGATCGATGCGGTCGAAAAGTTCTTCCGCACGCTGGAAGACATGACGAACGCCGAAGAGCGGCTCAACAGCCTCATGCGTTCGGCCAAGAACACGACGTTCGGCCAGTACCAGTTCGGCCAGATCATCAATACCAACCCGAAGCTGATGAAGCTCAATGAGATCCAGGATAAGATCCTCGCTCAGCTCAAGGCGGATACCGCCGATTACGGCGTCGAGATCATCAGTGTTGGCATCAATACGATCAATGTTCCGGAACGGATCACCGACAAGGTGTTCGACCGGATGATCGATGACCGCAAGGCCGTCGCCGAGGGCTACCTCGCGGAAGGGACCCGCCTCGCGTCCGACATCCGCATCAAGGCGGATCAGGAAAAGGCCGTGCTTCTTGCGAAGGCCGAGGCCGATGCGCGCGTCATCCGCGCTCAGGGGGACGCCAAGGCCGCGGAGTTCTACTCCGTTTTCCAGAAGAATCCGGAGTTGGCGGAATTCCTCCGCAAGCTTGATTCGCTGCGGCAGGTCATGCAGGGCCAGACGGTGCTGGTTCTCAATACCGACGTCGCGCCCTTCGACCTCCTGAAGCCGGGCGCGGAGATGCTCGGGCCGGTCAAGAAGGCGGCGGATGCGAAGGATGGAGAATAAGTCAAGATGGAAGAAACCAAAAGCGTAATCAAAGGCGAGTTCGATCGCTCCGGACAGTACGATTCCGGATTGAAGTCGCTGGTTCGAAGCCTGCAGTGGGCGTTCGCTTTCCTTCTGGTGGTCATTATCGGACTTCTGATCTACTTCGTGACGGCGGGGGGATATTTCTCGGTCGAGCCGCAGCACGCGGTGATCGTCATGAAGTTCGGCAAGATCGAACATACTTATACCTCCGACGGCCACTGGTTCCTGCCGTACCCGGTCAACCGCTGGGTCAAGGTCAGGACCAACCAGCAGTCGCTGCAGGTCGATTTCCTGCCGGCGGAGACGCCGGACGGCGCGCCGCCGCAGGCGCTGGCTCCGGGCCGGGATTCCTACCTGATCACCGGAGACGCGAACATCATCCATGCGACGTGGCGCGTGACTTATCATGTGGCGAATCCCGCGAAGTACTACGAGTCGCTTGCGACGCCGTTCAATCCGGTCGATCCGGATGCGCAGGAGAAAGACATCAACGGCTTCGTCGGAACCCGCGGCCCCCAGACGCTGCTGCGGAATCTGTTCCGCGAGGCGGTGATCCGGGTGACCGCCTCCCGGACGGTCGACTCCATGCTCTACAGCGACCGGGCGGCCTACTCCGACGCGGTGCGCAGTGAATTCTCCCGGCAGCTCCTGACGATCGACTGCGGCGTCGAGGTTGACAACATCACGCTCGAGCAGGTGTTCCCGCCGCTCAAGACCAAGCCGGCTTTCGACGAGGTCGCCGCGGCGTCCAACACCGTAGACTCGCTGCGCAGCAAGGCTGAGCAGTACGCGGTGCAGGTCGGCAATGAGGCGCTTGCATCGAAGACGGAACTGGTTTCCAGCGCGCAGACTTACGAGGCGATGGTGGTTTCCGAAGTAGAGGCGGAGAGCATTTATTTCCAGAAAATCTACGAGCAGTATCAGAAGAACCCGCGCACGGTCCTCATGACGCTCTATACGAGCACGCTTGCCGATGTACTCCAGAAGCAGCAGGGGAAGTACATTCTCGGTTCTTCCGGCCCCGGAACGAAGCAGGTTCGTCTCCTGCTCAATCATGAACAGAAACGGCAGACTCCCGCCGGTGCAGCGGAGGAGAAGTAATCATGGCTGAAATTGTGAAAAACGAACATCAACACACGGAAAACTGCTCCTGCGGCCATGACCACGACCACGAGCATGAGCACAGGGGCTACTGCCCGTGCGGCCATGATGCGGTTGACGGCGGCGTCGGGCACGACCGGGCGATGGGGCGGATCTTCTTTGCGATACTCGGCGGTTTGCTGACGGTCAACTCGTTCCTGCTGGACTGGCTGCTGCCGGGGCAGGAATTCGCCTCGAAGATGAGCGCGCTTTTCGGTGCATTCGTCCTGGCGTTTCCGATCATCATCACCGCGATCAAGGATCTCGTGAACGGCAAGGTCTATATGAACGAGCTTGTGGCGCTGGCGATTCTTGCGGCGCTGGCGAGCGCGGACTTCCAGACGGCCGGCATCATCGCGTTTTTCCTGCTGCTGACCATCATCATCGAAACCCGCACCGCGAGCGGCGCGCAGCGTTCGATCGAAGAGCTGATCAAGCTTACGCCGAATACGGCGCGCCGCCTTGAGGGCGAGAGCAACACCGAAGCCGAGGTGCAGGTGACTGAGCTGAAAATCGGCGACCGCATCCGCGTTCGTCCCGGTGAGAACTTCCCGGTCGACGCGCGGATCGTCTCCGGCGAGAGCACGGTCAACCAGGCCTCGATCACCGGTGAGTCGCTTCCTGTGGACAAGAGCGTCGGCGACGATGTGTTCGCCGGAACGCAGAACCTGACCGGTCTCGTCGATCTCGAAGTCACGAAGGTCGGCGAAGACACCACGCTCGGCAAGGTCAAGGAGATGATTCTCCAGGCGGAGCAGAGTCGTACGCCCGTGGTCCGGATCATCGACCGTTACGCCGGCTACTATACGCCGACGGTGCTGATGCTCGCGCTGATCACCTGGTATTTTTCGAATGGCGACATGAATCGCGTGATCACGCTGATGGTGATCTCGTGTCCATGTGCGGTCGTGCTTGCGACGCCGACCGCCGTGGTCGCTGCCGTCGCGGCGGCCGCCCGCCTCGGCATCTTCATCAAGAACGTCGCGCACCTTGAACTTGCGAGCAAGATCACGGCGTTCGTGTTCGACAAGACCGGTACGCTGACCGACGGGCTGCTGTCGGTGGTAAAGCTCAATCCGTTCGGCGACGTGACGCCGGCGGAGCTGCTGAAGGTGGCCGCTTCGGCGGAGCAGTACAGCAACCACCCGACTGCGGTGGCGTTGCAGAAGCTCGCTGCCGAGGCGACGCTCGACCTTGACTCCGCGAGCGATTTCCAGGAGTCGCCCGGCAAGGGCGTCACCGCGAAGATCAACGGCGTCGTCTGCATGGTCGGCCGGGCGAACTGGCTGGCCGAGCAGGGCGTGGCGCTTCCGGAGCGGCACGACGCCGATACCGAGGGCATGAGCGTGATGTATGTGGTGAACGACGGAAAAATGCTCGGCTGGATCGGCCTCAAGGATAAGCTCCGGCGCGAAGCTCCGGCGATGATTGCGGATCTGCGCCGCCTCGGCGTGCGGTTCATCGCGATGGTGACCGGCGACCGTAAATCGGTGGCGGAATCGGTCGCTTCGCAGCTCCAGATCGATGAGTTCAAGAGCGAATGCCTGCCGGAAGGCAAGGTTGAATTCGTCGAGCGCGTGAAGCAGAGTTCCCGCGTTGCGGTAGTCGGCGACGGCGTGAACGACGCTCCGGCGCTCGCGGCCGGCGACCTCGGCATCGCGATGGGGGCGATCGGCAGCGACGTGGCGATCAACAGCGCTTCGATCGCATTGATGACCAACGATCTCCGCCGGATTCCGATGCTTGTGTTCCTGTCGCGTAAATCGCGCATGATCATCAACCAGAACCTCGCGTTCGGAATGCTGTTTGTTTTCGGCGGCATCCTGTTGTCGGTGTTCGGCTGGATGACGCCGATCTGGGCGGCGGTGCTGCATGCGGGCAGCACGCTGATCATCATCTTCAACAGTGCGCGTCTTGTGCGGACCGGGGAAGAGCTGACGCTGGAGGAGCAGTCGCAGAATCCGGAAGAGGCGGAAGAGTAAAATCCATACTATCATTTGAGGAATCGATCATACGATGGCTGAACAGCGTGAATCAATCGTAAGGGCCGTGGGGCTCACCAAGGTGTTCCGGGATTTCTGGGGCCGTCCGAAGGCGAAGGCGGTGAACGATATCTCGTTCTCCATCGAGCCCGGCGAGGTGATCGGCCTTCTCGGGCCGAACGGTTCCGGGAAATCGACCACGGTCAAGATGCTCCTGGGGCTTCTTTATCCGACGGGCGGGATCCTGAACGTGCTGGGGCGTTCGCCCCGCGCGGTTGAGACCAAGCGCGAGATCGGCTATCTGCCGGAGGAATCCTATCTCTACAAATACCTGACCGCCGAGGAGACGCTCGACTTTTTCGGTTCGCTGTTCAACCTTTCACGTGCGGACCGGAAGATGCGCATCGAACAGTTGCTCGACATGGTCGGCATGGCGCATGCGCGCCGCCGCCGGGTCGGTGAATTCTCGAAAGGCATGGCGCGCCGGATCGGGCTCGCGCAGGCGATGATCAACGATCCGGAATTCCTGATTCTCGACGAACCGACGTCGGGCCTCGACCCGCTCGGCTGCAAGGAGGTCAAGGACCTGATCCTGACATTGAAGAAGCGCGGCAAGACTGTCCTCATCACGAGTCACCTGCTGAGCGACATCGAGGACGTCTGCGACCGCGTCATCATCCTTTACGGGGGTAAGGTCCGCGCGATGGGCGAGCTCAATGAGCTCCTTACCGTTTCCGATGAAAACCGCATCGTGACGCCGGCGCTGCCGCCCGCCGCGATGAATGAGGTCCTGAAGATCCTGCGTGAAAACCTGAACGGCGAGGAATTCCTCGTGGACCATCCGCGCCGGACGCTTGAGGAGTTCTTCCTCGATGTGATCACGAAAGCGAAGTCGGACAATATCGAAACGGCCGGTGTCGCCGGCGGCGGCAGGATCGCCGAATATCTGTCGCAGGGCGACGAGAAGTCGGCCGTCCTCGAGTCCCTCGTGCAGGAGACGGTCAAGCCGCCTCCGCCGCCGCATGAGCCTGCCGCTCCGGCGCCCGTGCAGCCGAAGGAGAAGGCTGTCGAGAAGAAGCTCGAACAGTTGACCGGTGAACCGAAGCCGGTCGCCGCGGAACCGGAGACGCCGGAAGAGAAGGCGGACGAAAAGCTCAAGGAAGCCGATGCCAGGCTCAACGATATTCTGGGAAATCGTAAATGAAGTCATTCTGGGCAATTGTAAAACTGACCTTCCGCAATGCGTTGAGGTCGCATATCTTTCAGCTTCTGCTGCTGCTGCTGCTGTTGGCGGTGATTATCATCCCGACGACGGTTTCCGGCGACGGCACGGCGGGCGGATTCATCCGGGTGTCGCTGCTGTACAGCCTGTCGACGGTCGGCTCGATCCTCGCGCTGTCGTCGATCTGGCTGGGATGCCATGCGATGACGCAGGATGTCGACAGCTATCAGCTGCATATGGTTGTGACGAAACCGGTTTCGCGGATCCGGATCTGGTTGGCGAAGTGGGTCGGCGTTTACCTTGTGCACCTGTTTCTGCTTCTGCTCGCTTCGACCGCGATCTATTTCATCATCCTCTACAAGTACAACGAGCAGGATTTCCCGCAGCAGGAACGCGAGAAGATCCGCAATGAGGTGATGGTCGGGCGGCGTGTTTTCTGGCCGAAGAAGGTTGATCTCGAAAAGGAGAGCCAGGAGTTGGTCAAAGCGAAGATCGAGCGGCTCCGCGCCCGCGGGCAGGAGGTCGATACGTCGCCTTCCGCGCAGGACAAGATGCTCAAGGACGCGCGGCTGGAGGTCCTGAGCAAGGAGTCCGAGCTGGATTACAACGTTCCGAAGGAGTTCGTGTTCACCGGTATTCCGCACGATCTGGACAAGCCGCTTTATCTGCGTTACCGCCCGTATGTCGGCAAGATTGCGACCGAGGGGCAGCGCATGACCCGTTCTTTCTGGATCGTCGGCATTCCGCAGCGCGCCGAAAAGGCGCCGGCGGCGAACGTGTTCGAGCAGAATGCCCGCGAGGAGCGTTATGTGTATGCGCCGCAGGCGATGTCGGAGTATCCGGAGCAGGTCATGTCCGGCGAATTTCACGAGAAGGTTCTGCCGGCAAGCTGGAAGGTCATTGCTCCGAACGACACGGTCACCTTCGGCTATGTGAACTACGACGATGCGCAGGAGAAGCAGTATTTCCAGCCGGGCGACGGCCCGAAGCTGCTGATCGAGGTCACCGGCTTCTTTGAGAACTATATGCGGTCGGTTGCGATTGTGGCGCTGGAGCTGCTGATTCTCTGCGGTCTCGGTTGTGCGTTCGGCGGAATCCTGACGCTGCCGACGGCGATTTTTGTGGCGGTTTCGTACCTGCTGTTCGGCAGCATCGCCGTCTATATGACCAATCAGGAGTATCTTGCCGGCGCCGCCGACCATATCGGACAGATGATCGCGAAACTGCTGCTGCTGTTCGTGATTCCGCTGCAGGCGTTCGAGGTCTCCGGGCTGGTTGCGAACGGTGAGGTGGTTGAACTCTCTTACTTCTGGCTGCTGTTCAAGAGTTATTTCATCTACCGCGCACTGCCGCTGTTTGTGCTCGGGATGATCCTGTACCGGCGGCGTGAACTTGGATTGGTGATACGCAAATGAGTAAATTCCGAACACTTGTCATGTATTTTGCGCTGGTGTGCGTGACGCTCGTGCTGCTTTTCGGAGTGAGCCGGGTGGAGCGCAGGCTGGACAATGCTGTGGCGGAGCACAATCTGCGCTTTACCGGGCAGATCAAAAACGCCCCCCCGCTGGTGACCTTCACGACGGTGGCGCTCGGCAGCTTCCGCGGCCTGGTCGCGGATCTGCTGTGGCTCCGCGCCGGTTCGCTGCAGGAGAAGGGCAGCTATTTCGAAATGGTGCAGCTGGCGCGCTGGATCACCGACCTGCAGCCGACTTTTTCCGGCGCGACTGCGTACCTGGCGTGGAATATGGCGTACAATATCTCCGTCACCTGTTCGAGTTTCGAGGACCGGTGGCGTTGGGTCAACGAGGGGATCAAGCTGATCCGCGACCAGGCGATCGAGTATAATCCGGAGGATCCGGTGCTCTACAAGGAGTTGGCGTGGATCTTTCAGCACAAGCTCGGTAATATCATGGACGACGCGAACCTCTATTACAAGAATCGGCTTGCGGTTCTTGTCACGAACGTGGTCGGGTTCAAGCCGGACTGGGAAGGCATGGCCGCCGCTCCGGAGAGCGAGCGTGAATTCATGAAGGTTTATCCGGAGGACAGCCGGGTCTGGAAGGCGGCGAAGGTCGCCGGCTATGAGAACTATGCCGCACTGTACGCCGCGTTCAAGTCCACGGAGCCGGCGGCGCTGCCGCAGCCGTTCCTGAACCGCATTGCGGACGACGAAGAGCTTGTGAAGAAGTTGAAGAACTATTTTCACGCGGAGTACCTGCGCGAGAAGCTGAAGCTCGACTCGAAGGTGATCGTTGAGATCAACAAGGAGTACGGCGAGATGGACTGGCGCGTTCCGGAGTCGCAGGCGATTTACTGGGCGACGATGGGCATCAAGCGCACACCGGGGCATAAGGATCTCAGCTGCGACCGGATCATCACGCAGTCGCTCTATGAGGCGTTCCGCAGCGGGCGCATCCTGATGATCGATGAAAAGTCGTTCGAGACGATCACGCTTGTTCCGAACATCCAGTTGGTCGACGCCGTTTTCGACCGGTACAAGAAGGTGCAGGAAATTTACGAGCAGAACAACGATTTCTCGACCTTCCGCAGCGCCCGGATCAACTTCATCAAGGAGGCGGTTTCGATCCTGTGGAACTACGGCAGCTTCAGCAAGTCGGCCGAGTATTACAAGAAGCTTCAGGCCGAGGAGCCGGGATCGCACAAGCTGCCGCTCGAAGCGTTCGTCATGCAGCAGTGGGCGGAAGAGGTCCGCGATGCGAGCGTGAAGAAGGCCAGCGAGATCGTCTCCGGTCTTATCATGCGCAGTCTGTTCTATCTGATTTACAACGACAACGACGCGGCTGTCGCGAACGAGCGCATGGCGCGTTATATCTACAATAAATACCAGAGGGAGATGGGCGGAGACGCGCGCACCAATCTGCCGCCGTACAATGAGATGAAGAAAGCGATGGTCGAGAACCTCGGCAAAACGCTGAATCCGGTCATGGCCGAGGTCCTGAGGCAGAGAGTTCTGGAGGACCAGGCGGCTGCTCCCGTCGGCCCGCTGAAGTCGGATAAATAGTCGGGGCGCGGGAAGCGGGGGATTTTTCCGCCGTCAGCGCGGCCGCTTCCCGGTCCGAATCGCCCGAGCCGGGCAGAAGAGAGAAAACGTTGGAGGAATGGTTTATATTTTTCGGGTCCATCGCGATTGCGATGGTCTTGTCGCACATTTGTTCCCTGATGGAAGCGGCGCTGCTGAGCATCACGCCGAGTCAGCTCGCCGAACTGAGGCAGAAGAACTCGAAAATCGGACAGGTCTGCCAGGCGCTGAAGCATGATATCGACAAGCCGATCGCGGTGATTCTGATTGTCAATACCGCGGCGCACACAATCGGCGCGGCTGTCGCCGGCGGGGCGGTCGGTGCGACGATCGGCAGTCAATACATGAGTGTTTTCACCATCCTGTTCACGTTGCTGATGGTGCAGTACACCGAAATCCTGCCGAAGACGCTCGGAGTGCGGTTCAACCAGAAGGTGATGCGTTACGCCGCGCGCCCTCTGCAGGTGCTGATCTGGATCCTGATGCCGCTGATCCGGCTGACGCATTTCATCAACCGTCCATTTGAACGCAGGCGGCCCGAGAAACCGAGCACCGCCGACGAGATTTCCGCGCTTGCGGCGCTGGCGCGCAGCTCGCAGGTTATTTCGACCCGGCAGGAGCGGATCATCCGCGCCGTGCCGCGGCTCTCGGAGCAGACCGCTTCGAGGGTCATGCTGCCGGTGGAGAACATCTCGTTCCTGAGTTCCGGCCAGACGGTTTCCGACGCGATCAGCGCGACCGGCACCGACTTTCATACACGTTATCCGGTCTGCGACGAAGGGGACAGGGACAAGGTGCTCGGCTATGTGAACTTCAAGGAGCTTGTGGCGACGCACCGTGCGCATCCCGGCGCGCAGCTCCTGACCGATATTCTGCGCCCCATCGCGTTCGCGGAGCCGGACGATACGGCTTCGGAGCTGCTTGAACGGTTTGCGAGCCAGCACTGTCATATGACGATCGTGCGCGACGCGGTGGATGGAAGGACGCTCGGGTTGGTCACGCTGGAGGATATCGTCGAGGAGCTGCTCGGAGATCTGGATGATGAATTCGACCCGCTGCCGCGGACGTTTTATTCGCCGAGCGAGTTTTTCTGGGTGGTCGGCGGCGGCGTCCCGATGACGCTGCTGACCCGTGACACGCACCTCGATTTGCCGCGCCGCGCGGAGCCGGTCGCGGTCTGGTTCGCGCGGATGCTGAAGCGTCCGCCGAAGGTCGGGGACACGATCCGCCACGGCAACGCCGAGTTTTACGTGCGCAAGATCCGGCGCGGCCAGGTGTGGGAGTTCAATTTGAAACGGATCAAATTCGAAGGATAATTCGCATGGTTCGGACTTTTTTGCTGATGGGAGCCGTTGTGCTCTTCTTTGTTGCCGGGTGCATCGACTTCAACTACGTCGGCCGGGAATTCGCGCCGACGCCGATTTCGGAGCCGGTCGCCTATTATGTGAACCGCGAGCTGGTTCTTGCCGGTGAATTCCGGATCATGGGGCGCGCGACGGTCACGGCTCCGGACGGGACGGACGGGTATGATATCCAGGAGCTGCTGCTGAAAAAGGCGCGTGCTTTCGGGGCGGATGCGGTCTGCCTTGTGCGTGCCCGCAAGGTTCCGGTCGGGATGTATGAGCGCGAGGAGGTCACCCAGGGGCCGCAGTTCCCGCTGGACCCCGCGAATGTGATGTTCAGCGGTGCGCCGGAGCCGCTGGCGGCGGAGATGCAGGAATACGGTGCCCCGGAGACGCTGAGCGGCGAGCGGAACTCCCGGATCGAAGTTGTAATAGAGGCGCTTTATCTGAAGAAGAAAGCCGCACTCGAGCAGTTGACGGCGGAGCAGGGGCGGGAGCTGGAAGAAATTCTCGGAGCTCCCTCCGAACCGTCGCGTCCGCCGGCGTCCGCGCCGGAAAAGGCTCCGGTGCGGGCGGATGAGGGGCTTGTGGTCAAAGAAACGGTCAAGTTGCCCGCCGAAGGGGCGCCGACTGTTACGGAGACGGTGGAGCTTCCGCCGGAAACGCCGGCTCAGGAGTAAGGTTCCAGCGTCAGGGCGACTTCCGCCGCGGTCAGCTCGCGGAACGCGCCTTCCGGGAGCTCTCCGAGCTCCAGGCCGCCGATCCTGACGCGGCGCAGTTCGAGGGTCGGGGCGCCCGCGGCGGCGGTCAGCCGCCGGATTTCGCGCTTTCGCCCCTCGTTGAGCAGGATTTGGTAACAGCACTTCCCGATGCGTGCGATGGAGACGACGCGCAGGAGTTCGCCTTCGTCGCGGATTCCGGCACGGATGCGTTCCAGTTCGTCTCCTGTGAAATCGCGGGCGACCCGGACCTGGTAGGTTTTCAGAACCTCGTGCCGCGGGTGCGTGACCCGGGCGACATAGTCGCCGTCGTTGGAGAAGAGGATCATTCCCTCGCTCTCCTTGTCCAGCCGCCCGGCGGAGAAGAGGCGGACCGGCGGGTCGAGCCGGATCAGGTCCACGGCTTTCAGCGGAGCGTGCGGATCGGAATTCGTGCAGACGTAGCCGCGCGGCTTGTTCAGCAAGATGTAATGGAGCTGCGGGGCGGGGATGACCGGCCTGCCGTCGAGTGTGACGGTATCGGCGCGGGAGACCCGGAATCCGGGTTCGAGCACGGGGCTGCCGTTGACGGCGACGCGCCCGGCTTTCACGAGCTCCCCGGCCGCGCGGCGGGAAGCGGCGCCGGCCGCGCTCAGGAATTTGACCAGTCGTTCCTGCGACTCAGACATAAATGCATGATCCTTGTTTTGACATCGATATAGATTACACCGGAAAGCGGAATTTTGCAATGGACAACGAAGGAAAACTCTATCTGGTAAGCACCCCGATCGGGAATCTCGAAGATATCACGCTGCGGGCGCTGAACGTATTGAAGAGCGTCGACCTGATCGCGGCGGAGGATACGCGTCACACCCGGCAGCTGCTGAGCCATTTCGACATCCACACGAAACTGATCAGCTTTCATGCGTTCAACGAGCACCGCAAGACGGAAGGGCTGATTTCGCAGATTCAAAGCGGGCTGAAGGTCGCGTCGGTTTCAGATGCCGGAACGCCGTCGATCGCGGACCCCGGTTTCTTTCTCGTTCGCGAGGCGGTCCGGAACGGGATCGTCCCCGAAGTGATCCCGGGGGTTTCGGCGCTGACGTTCGCCGCGACGGCTTCGGCATTGCCGGTGGATAAATTCGCGTTCCTCGGCTTTCCTCCGGTCAAGTCGGGGCGGCGGCGGAAATTTTTCGAGGCGATCCGCGGAGAGGGAAAGACGGTCTTTTTCTTCGAATCCCCGCACCGGATCGCGAAGACGCTGCCGGAGCTCGCTGAAATCGTCGGGGCTGATGCGCAAATAGCGGTCATCCGCGAAGCGACCAAGCTTCACGAGGAGGTGCTGCGGGGAACGGCCGCGGAACTCGCGGCTCTTGCGGCCGGCCGCGAGTGGCGCGGTGAATTCGTCGTCGGCGTCCACCCCTCCGGCGCGGAAGAGGGCGACTCCGAAGATCAGGGCGGCGTCAGCGCGGCGCGCAGCAGGAGCGACGGATGACCGGCCGGGTCGGCAGGATCTCGCGGGGCAGCGGTTCAGCCGTCTGCAGATGCGCGTCGAGGGCGCGGGCGGCGAGATAACCGGCCTGCTGCATGTCGTGCCGGACGGTGGTGAGCGGCGGCTCGGTGAACGCCGAAAACGCGTTATCGTCGAATCCGACGATCGAGAGTTCTTCCGGGATTTTCCTGCCGTACTCGCGGGCGGCGGCCATCGCTCCGGCGGCGATTTCATCGTTGGTCGCCATGACCGCAGTGACGCCCGGAGTGCGTTTCAGGAGCACATTCATGGCGAAGCGCCCGTACTCCATTTCAGAATAAGAGGCCGGGCCGGAGGTGATATGAAGCTCCGGTTCGAATTCGATCCCGTTTTCCGCGAGCGCATCGCGGTATGCGTTGAACCGTTGAAGATGGTTTTCCGTCCGGGAGCGTCCGCCGAGGTAGCCGATGCGGCGATGGCCGAGGCCGGTCAGATAGCGCGCGGCTTCGAGTGAACCGGCGTAGGAGTCGTTGTCGATGTAGCCGCATCCCGGCAGTGTGGTCGTTTCGTCGACGAGCATGACCGGCAGCCCCGCCTCCGAGAGCTTCGGCAGCTCCTCCGCGAACAGCGCCGGGACAATCAGGATCACGCCGGAGCACTGTTGGTCGCGGATGAGGTCGAGCAGCTTGCCCGCCTCCGGGTGGATCACCGCCGCCGCTGAAATCGTCCCTTCGCATACGTAGCGGTAGATTCCGGAGAGAACGCCTGCCGTGTAGGGCGCGATGCTGCCGCCGCCCATGACCACCGCGATGCGCGGCAGGCGGCTCGCCGGATAGACCGGGCGGAAATGGTATTTATCGAGCAGGACCGCGACTCTCCGCCGGACCTCCTCACTGACGCCGGTACGGTTATTGATCGCCCGCGAAACCGCCGACGGCGAAACGCCGAGCTCCGCTGCGATGCTTGTGATGCTGACTGCTTTGGGTTTTCTTGCCATGACAATACAATAAGGCGGCATTTTCACAATTTCAATTCTCTTGCGCAAAATAATCATGAAATAAGTGCGATTTGCCTTGATAAACGGATTCCGGCAGGGTATACTATTCGTGAAACGATGTTTTGCGCAAAAGAATGGAGGCGGTGATGCAGCAGATTTTGGACGGCGACTGGACTCTTTCCTTCACTCATCCGGAGAGCGGCGCGGCGACGACGGTTCCGGCGCGGGTGCCGGGGAATATTGTTGCGGACCTGTGCCGGGCCGGATTGGTTCCGGACCCGTATTTCGGGAGCAACGCGGATCTGCTCCGGAGCTGGGAATTCGTTGATTTTACGTATACGACGCGGTTTCATGCGCCGGAGTGCGGGGCGCGGGAGCGCCTGGAGCTGGTCTTCAACGGCGCCGACACCGTGGCGGAGGCATTTCTGAACGGCATTGCGCTCGGTGCGATGGAGAATATGTTCATCGAACACCGTTTCGATGTGACCGGCGCGATCCGGCCGGCGGCTGAGAATGAGCTGTCGGTCGTGATCCGCAGCGCCGTCAACGCCGCCCGGAAATACCGGCGTGCGCCGGGAACCTCGACGCTGGCATACAACTACGAAGGACTTTACCTGCGCAAAGCCGGGCACACGTTCGGGTGGGACATCGCGCCGCGTATTGCATGCGGAGGCCTCTGGCGCAGTGTTTGCCTCGAACGGATCCCGGAGCACCGCTGGACCGATGTTCTGCTCTACACCACCTTCGCATCGAAGAAGCTTGCGCGGATGACGCTGGACTGGAGTTTCGAGACCTCCGCGGAGCGGCTGACCGGCTTCGAAGCGAAGCTCACGCTGGCGCACGGCGCGAAACGGTTCGAGAAACAGTTCCGGCTCGATTTTGTGACCGGCCGTACGAACCTCGAAATTCCGGAACCGGAGCTCTGGTATACGCGCGGTGCGGGGGAGAGCCCGCTTTACGATGTGACGCTTGAGCTGCTGTGCGGCGGCAGGCCGCTCGCCGTGAAGCACTTCCGCACCGGGATCCGCACCGTGCGGCTCGAACGGACCGAATCGCTTTCCCCGGACGGCTCCGGCGAATTCCGCTTTCTGCTGAACGGCGAACCCCTGTTCATCCATGGATCGAACTGGGTTCCGGCGAACGCGATGCATGGCGAGGAGCGCGAACGCATCCTGAAAAGCCTTGCGCTTTTCGCGGACCTCGGCTGCAATATGGTCCGCTGCTGGGGCGGCGGCGTCTACGAGGATCACGATTTCTTCGATTACTGCGACGAGCACGGCATGCTCGTGTGGCAGGATTTCATGCTCGCCTGCGTCATTCCGCCGCAGGACGATGCGTTCTGCGGGCGGATCGAGGAGGAGGCCGTCGCCGTCGTGACGAAGCTTCGGAACCACCCGTCGCTCGCGCTCTGGTGCGGCGACAACGAGTGCGACGAGGCGGCGCTCTGGCGCGGCGATCCTCGCCTTCCCTCCGAGAACCGGATCACGCGCGAAGTTCTGAAGCGGGTCGTGCATTCGTACGATCCGGGCCGCGATTACCTGCCGAGCTCGCCCTATCTGACCGACGATGCGGCCGTGATCGGCAGCTCGCGCAACGCGCCGGAGCAGCACCTCTGGGGACCGCGCGACGAGTACAAGGGGGATTTCTACCGCTTGAACACGGCCCGCTTCGCGAGCGAGACCGGCTACCACGGCATGCCGTGCATCGACAGCCTGAAGCGGTTCCTGTCGCCGGATCACCTCTTCCCGAAGGTCGGGGATCCGGAGTACCTGACCCATGCCGCGCAGCCGTTCGGCGATGCGGAGGGTGCGTATGCGTACCGCATCAAGCTGCTGCTGGACCAGATTGTGAACACTTTCGGCAAAGTGCCGGAGGAGCTCGAACGGCTCGTCGCCGCGTCGCAGATCGTGCAGGCGGAGGCGGTCAAGTTCTTCATCGAGAACTTCCGCTTCCGCAAGTGGGACAAGAGCGGCATCCTCTGGTGGAACGTTGCGGACTGCTGGCCGCAGATTTCGGATGCGGTGGTCGATTACTACTATGCGAAGAAGCTCGCATATCATTACATCCGGAACGTGCAGCAGCCGGTGCTGCTGATGATGGGGGAGCCCGCGTCGTGGAACTGCGCACTGCGGATCGACAACAACCTGCGCCGCACGGCGGCGGGCCGTTACCGGGTCAGCGACCTGCTGACCGGCGAGGTGCTGGATTCCGGCGAATACGAGTGCGGGCCGAACCGCTGCGAGGAGATCGGGAAGCTCCGGGTGTCAACCGGGATCCACCGCATGCACCTGCTCGAGTGGGAGGTCGACGGAGAGTGGAAGCGCAATCATTACCTGCTCGGCCACGCCCCATACGACCTCGACTTCTATCTGGAATGCCGGGAGATGCTCCGTCTCGGATAAAAAACGGCCCCCGCGCGGGGGCCGTTCCGGAGAGTTCATGATGTTCGGAATCAGGGCTGGATCAGGACCCGGTCATTTTCAAATTGACCGGGAAGGGTGAACCTGCGGCCATCCACCCAGCTTACTCCGCCCGTTCCGAAAAGGAGTTCCGCCTTGTCGGCGATGTCGAGCAGCCAGCCGTCTTTTCGGTGCAGTCCCGAGGCGAAAACCATCTCCTCGCCTTTGAACAGCGGCTTTTCCCCAATGCTCATCGCTTTTGCGTAACCGGTGAAGGCGACGGGCTCGCCTTTGCCGTTGAAAGCTGCGATTTGCGGGAAGCCGGTGCGCGGAGATTCAAGCCGGATTCCCGCGTACTCAATCGTTTCGGCTGATTTATGCGGCAGGAGCATGAGATATTGCCTGCCGCCAGTCGTAAAGGAGACGGAGAAAAAGTTGTCGTTCTCTTCGAATTTTACATTTTTTGCCCTGCCTTCCGGGGCAAGGACCAGTACGGAGTTGCTTCGCGCGGGATCCATCACTCCCCGAACCCGACGGAGAACCGGGAATTTCATTTTCTTCTGTTCGAGATCAATCTCGTTCTTGAAGTAAGGCTGGTATTTGGCCTTGTCTTCACAGAGAGTCATGCCGAACGGAATCACGCCGAGGTGGCGGCTTTTCTTATCGGTCATGCTGTTCTGCCAGAATTTGTATTCGCCGTTCCGCTCTTCAAGCTTGTAATAATTCACCACGGAGAAATCATAGCTGAGGCCGGCGGGCGGCTGCGGCGTGGAGAAGAAGATCAGGAGCACATCGCCTGCCATTACGAAATTTTGTGTGACTTCCTGCGACGGAGTCCCATTGATACCGGGCATCACCTGACACAGCGTGTAGACGCTGCCGCCCGCTCCGGGATGCATCGCCCGGTACAGCGTCTGCGGCGCACGGATCAGATCGGTGGAGTTCAGCCGCGGCATGCCGAGCGTGTCGTCAGGGCAGATGTAAAGCTGGTTGTTCAGCGCAAGGTAGCGCAGATTGCCGCCGCTCTGGGTTACGGGCGGGGTTTCGACCCCGAATTTCTTCGTGTATTGCCGGGGACTGAATCTGCTGTAGTCGCCGAACATCGCAGTCGTGCCGAGGTCCCCGGTCATATATCCTTTTTCCATGCCGGTATGCCAGCCGAGCGCTTCATCGCGCTCCATCATCTGGCAGGCAAGGGAAGCGCAGCCGAAGAGTTCGCGGTTTTTGGCGATCTCCGCGATTTTGTCCCGCTGCCTGTAGAATCCGGTGAAAAACGAAAGGGAGGCCGGGTCGTGCAGCCACCAGCGCGAGCTGAATCCATTCTGAGCCGTGGAGTTGAACAGCGCTTCCGCGTCGCCCGCGATTTTGCTGTTCGGGACCCGTCCGAGCAGCGCGGCGGAGAATGCGCGTGCGCCGGCGTTCCGGATCCAGCTTGTGGAGCGGGCGTTTTCCAACCCGTAGCCGTTGCCGATGATATTGTTCAATCCGAGGTCGGCGACTTTCTTCTTTTCCGGGAATGAGAGGTCGTCCCAGAGGATGTCGGCGGCGGCGGCAAATGCGGGTTCGCCCACCGACTGGTAGCCGACGTCCACTCCGCCCTCGATCCAGAAGGATTGCTGCGTCTTGGCCAGAACCTGCCGGAACTTCACCAGAGCATCCGCGCGTATTTCCGCATCTTTCAATTCTTCCGAAATCAGCGCAAGTGCGAGCGAGGCGAAGGAGTCCTGATTGTTTGCGCGCAGGTCGGCGTTGTTGGTGAGTGCGGTGGTGTAGGTCGGCAGATAGGCGGCGATTCCGCGGAGGCGGAGGCGGATATCCTCTTTGAGCTCCGCCGGAATCACCTCTCCCGCGTCACGCAGGGAGAAACTGAGTGTCAGGGCGATCGACGTGTTCATAAGGAAGTCGTAATCGGAACGGAAGAGGTTCTTTTTCTCATCCCAGAACTGGCCGACCGTGAAGCGGTAATGGGTGAGTGCGCGTTCGAGGCTCTCCTGGTTGCCGTTCAGCTTCGCGTCCATCAAATTCCAGTATGTCATCGTGAAATCGTGGCTGCTGCGTCCTTTGAAGATTTTATCGCCGGGTTGAAAGGGAGTGTCGCCGAAGTGGTGTCCCTGCCAGTATTTCGCCTTCGACTCCGCCGCGCCCTTGGCGGCGATTGCCTTGAAGCTTTCCAGGTACTCCCCCGCGGAGAGCAGGACTCCCGCTCCGATTGCCGTACACATCATGACTGCCTTCAACAACATATTGTTTTCCTTCTTGTGTTTGAATGGGGAAATTCGCGGATCACCGGGCCGGTGCGGTTCATTTCAGAGGACCGCCCATCCGGTCTTCGAGATTGAGGAACTGATTCAGGGATTCTTTTTTCGCCGAGAGATCTCCGAAAAGCGCGGTGACGAAGAGCGCGTCATGCAGCGGAATCTGCGGTTCGGCGCCGGAGCCGACAGGGCAGTATTTGTCTCCCGCCCGGGAGGTGAACCAGAGTTTATGGTTGTCGGCGATCATCGGCGCCTGGCTTTTTACCCGATCGTGCTTGGTGTAATGCTTCGGATTGGCCGGTTCGTTTTTGGCTCCGTCGCCGCCGTTATAGGGGAAAATCGTCATATTGGTTCCGTAGCTGGAACCGCCTTTGGTGACACCCCAGGTGAAACTGTCGGTTCCATCGATCACATCGCGCGGGCAGAGAAACAGCGTCGATACGCGTCCGTTGCAGCCGCGCTTGTCCGGCAGAAAGAGCGAAAGGAAAGTCATGGCGTACTCCGTTCCGGCTGCGGTGGTGCCCGGACGGAGCAGCTGGCCGCGGAACGGAGGCAGAAAACCATTATAATCCGTGGTATAGAAGCTGATTGCGCCGCCGATCTGCTTGAGTTGCGAAACGCATTTGATGTCTTTGCCGCTGTTTCGGGCGCGAGAGAGTGCCGGCAGCAGCATTGATGCGAGAATTGCGATGATCGCAATAACGACCAGGAGTTCGATGAGAGTGAACGTGTTGCGTTTCATGATCTTTCTCCGCTGGGTTGGAATTATTGTATCGTTCGGATCGAATCGCGTTGTTTCAGGACGCCGGGGATGCGGATCACCGACGAAGTGTTCCTCTGGTGGGCCCCGATGCCGTCGATGAGGTCGCACAGGGTGCATGCCGCGAAGTGCGAAACCTGGTTGAACGGCATGGCCACCGAAGAGAGCGCCGGCTTGAGCAGCGTGCAGAGGTTGCCGGAGTCGTCCATGCCGGCGATGCTGAATTCATCGGGGATCCGTATGCCGCGCGCCGAGCATGCCGTCAGGAAGCCGAATGCGGCCCAGTCGTTGGCGAAGACCACGGCGGTCGGCCGTTCCGGGAGGGAGAGCAGCTTCTCGAGCACGCCGGACATATCGGGCGGGGCCTGCTCCGGCTCCGCCGCATAGCCGTCCGCGCGGGTGCGGGCGGAAAATTCGATGAGGTACTCCGGCCGGAAGCTCCCTTCGGACTTCACGACTTCGAGGTATCCGTTCGAGCGGGCGATGAAAATTTCGTTGCACGCCTCATGGTTCACAAAGGCGATCCGGCGGTGTCCGTGCTGCAGGAGCTGTTCCGTGGCGATGACGCCGCCCGCGTTGTTGTCGACGATGACCTGCGGCAGGGGATCGAAGGTGTGCGCCGCGCCGAAGCCGACCGCGGGAAGCAGCGTGATGAGCTCCTTGAGGTAGTCCGGCAGCGTATCCTCCATTTTGATGAGGATGCCGTCCGCGTTCCGGACGATTTCGCGGATGATGTCGTCCCGCTTCGTGTCGGCCATGTACATGGTCAGCCGGCAGCGGCGCTCCTGGCACGCGGTTTCGATTCCGGCCATGTAGCTGGCCCACAGTTCATTGCTTTTCCAGGCGGAGCCCATGCCGGGGGAGATCAGCGCGAGGTTGCGGATCCGTTCCGGCGCGGTGAACGCGGCGGGCCGCGATTCGGCGCGCCGGCCGCGCCGCCCCGAACGGTAGTTGACCTGCCGGATCACCTCCATGGTGCGCTGCCGGATTCCCTCATCGACGTTTTCCGCGTTGTTCAGGATCCGGCTCACGGTTCCGACAGAAACGCCCGCCATCCGGGCGATGTCTCGTATGGAATAATCAGCCATTTTGTTCCGTTATCGTTGAATGTTCATGAATTATTGTTCATCGATCATCGATATTAATTATACCAAATTGAATTCAGAATGTCAAGAGCATAATCCATTTTTTTTGAATTTTGTTGAACAATTCATTCCTATTTGGTGAACTTTAATGTTCATCATGATGGAGACAGATGCCCGTGTGAAGTCAGCGGGAGCGTCCGGCGGGCCGAAGTCTGTTGGGATGCCGTTTCCGTTTCCGGGAGTGAAGTGATCCTTGGAAATAAACTGAATCGATTCTCTTGAATGAGCAGTGAAAATTCGGGTAAAATGATAGAATATAAGATTTTTTCCAAAATATCCGGTTGAAGGTATTGACATTTGCATTGGGTTTTGCTATAATTAATGCAAGTGAATCGAGTCAGATGGTTTTGGCAAGCTCCGGAGGTATGGGCATGGCGGATAATTTGCGATATAAATGGTTGAAGCTGCGGCTGGAGGAAGATATCCTGAACGATTATCGGCCGAATGACAGGTTTATGTCGCAGAGGGAGATCATGTCCCGTTACGAAGCCAGTTACAGTACGGTTGAACGGGCGCTGCGGGAGCTGGTCGACAGCGGGGTGCTGGTCCGCATTCACGGCAAGGGCACTTTTGTCTGCGAGCGGAAGCCCTACGGGGACGGCAGCCGCAAACTGGCTCTGGTCATGTCGGAAAACGTGATCTATGCCCCGAAATATTTCTATGCCGAGGTCCTGATGCAGCTGACGGCCACCCTGAGCAGCCGGGGATACAGCTTCGTATTCATTTATACCGGCAATTACGAATGGAGTGAACCGCTGATTCCGCGGCTGACGATGGGCGGTGAAAATTTCGTCGGCGCCATTCTGGTCGGAGCGACGGATGATGCGCTGATCGAAACGCTGCATGAGCGGAGGTTTCCGATCGTGCTTGTTGACCGGATGACCGGGATCCCGGGAATCCCGTATGTGGCCACCGACAACCAGGACGGAGCGTTCCGGGCGGTGAGCCATCTGATTGAGCACGGTCACCGCAATATCGGGTTCGTCAGCACTCCGTTGCACACAAGCCTGCTCGAACGCTATGAGGGATTCTGCAATGCTTTGGCGGAGCATGGCCTGAAGATTAACCGGGAGTGGTGCCTGAAGGATCTGCGGCTCGATCATCCGGAGGAGGACCTTGATCCTTTCCTCTCCCGGCTGCCGCGCCCGTCTGCAATTTTTGCCGCGAATGATGCGATTGCGGTCCGCTGCATCAACCGGCTGCACGCTTTGAATATCCCCGTCCCGTCCGGAATCAGCGTGATCGGGTTCGACGGCAACTATATCAGCGAGCATTGCCAGCCGCCGCTGAGCTCCATGCTTGTCGATACGGGCCGGATGGGGGTGGTCGCGGGGGAGTTGATGATGCAGCTGCTTGACGGCCGGAAACCGGCGCCGGAGCTTCTCGCAACAGAGCTGCTGCCGCGGAAGAGTGTGGAGAACCTGCATCTCCGGGCGCGGGAAGCATAGCCCGGCGCTCCTGTCGTTCCATCAGAAAAATATAAGTGCATATATGGTATGCACAGCGGTGCTTTTGTCGAAATAAAGTGGCAACAGAAAGGTCCTGATGAATGAAAATAAAATATTTAATCGTGTTTTTATTCCTCGCATTGTGTTTTGCGGTCCGCGCGGAGGGGGATTATGGAGTCAATATCCATGTCATGTGGGAACATAAGGAGGTCCCGCGGGAATTTCAGATGCTCAACGGCGCCGGGATCCGGTTCATCCGGTCCGATTTCAGCTGGCGGCAGCAGGAGCAGAAGCCGGGTGTCTGGAACTTCGAACGGCACGATGCGGCGATCCGGGAGGCGGAAAAATACGGGCATACGATCCTGCCGATCATCGGCTATGCGCCGGATTGGGGGAAGCCCGCCCATGAGAAGCTCGATCTGTGGCTCGCGTCGGTCGAGAAAAACCTGGACCGTTACGGCGCGAAGCTGAAATACTGGGAGATCTGGAACGAGCACAATTATAAACTGTTCTGGGAAAACCCGAATCCGCACGATTATCTGAAACTGCTGAAGCCGACGGCCGAACTGATCCGGCGGAAATATTCCGATGTGAAAATCGTTCTGGGCGGAACCTCCCAGATTCCGATGGAATATCTCGAAACGCTTCTGAAGGAAGGCGCGGGCGCTTATTTTGATGTGATGAACATTCATCCTTACAGCTGGTACGACATTCCGGAGGTCGAGCTTGAGAAGCAGATCGGCGACCTGCGGGCCATGATGCGGAAATACGGCGCCGGGGAGAAAGAGATCTGGATCACCGAAATCGGCTGGCCGACCGATGCGGAGCATACCTATCTGCAGGAGTTCCTGCCCGGGGCGCTCAGGGCGGCCGGCATCGGCCCGGAGCATCTGCGGCTTGCGGTTCTGGACGACAATAAAATTCCGTTGGTCGCCTCTTCTCCGGGCATGGATTTCAGGAGAATCCTGCCGGAAGCGGAACGGATCCAGTCGATTACGCTGGATGAGCTTCAATCGCTCGATCCGAAGGAGTTCCCCGTGCTGATTGCGGCTTCGGGGGAGAGCTTTTCGCCCGAGGCCCGGGATGTCGATGCGCTTGCCGCTTATGTGAAGCGGGGCGGCCTTGCGGTGTTTCCGCGCGGAATTCCATTCTATACCGCGCTCCGGCGGAGCGAAGCCGGCGTCTGGGGCAGGGGATGGATCGATCAATCGTTCCGTTCGAAACTCCGCTTCGATTTCGATGCATGGTGGCTCGACCGGTCGAAGCCGATGCCGAAAAGCTTCACCGGGCGGGTTCCTGAAACGCTGGCGGGAAAATTGAAGCTCACGAGGAACGTGAGTACGCACTCCGTGATCGTCCCGCGCGGTTTCAAGGGAAACGACCGCCTTGTGACGCTGGTGGAGGGTGTCGGAGAGGGGATGTCCGGCCCGCTGGCCGCCTACATCAAATTCGACAGCGATTTCAGGGGCGGCCTTATCGTCACGACCTTCAACTGGGTCGGAGCGGCGCCGGTCGGGGAAACGATGCAGGCGGAACTGCTGCCGAGAACGATTCTGACCGCATTGAAAGCCGGAGCCGCCAGGGTATTCTGGTATGAATTCCAGGCGATGGAAAACGATCCGCATGATTCGGAACACTATTTCGGGATTGTTCACCGCGATCTTACGCCGAAACCGGCGTGGGAGGCTTACCGGACGCTGGCCGCCATGCGCCCTTCCGGATCGACCCGGCCGGAGGAGACGTTTGCCGACGGGGTCCGGATGTTGAGCTGGACAAAGCCGGACGGTGAAAAAGTCTGGGCGCTTTATGTGACCGGAGCCAGGCGGAAAGTGAAGCTGGCGCTGGCCGGAAAGTGTACGGATGCCCGGGATCTTCTCGGCAATGCGGTTTCGCTGGAGGCCGGAAACGGGGAAGCTGAGATCACCCTTTCCCCGGGATTGCTCTATCTGGCGGGTCCGGAGAAAATTGAATTGAGAAAGCGGGATCGCTGAAAATGGGGATTCGAATTGAACGTTTCGGCAGCAACCCGCTGTTCTGTGCGGCGGATATCGCACCGAGCCGGCCTGATTTTACCGTGATCGGAGTCCTGAATCCGGGGGCGTTCCGCTGGAACGGACGCATCGGACTGGTGCTCCGGGTCGCGGAGCAGCCTGCGGCAGATTCCGGTGAACTGGCTGCCGCGGTGTGCCTGGATGGCGAGTACCGGCTCCTGCGGGTCCGGCGCAATGATCCGGCGGTCCGCTGCAATGATCCGCGGATCTTCTTCTACCGGGACCGCGCCTGCCTGACTTCGATCTCCCATCTGCTGGTCGCATGGAGCGACGACGGGGGAATCAGCTTCGAGCCGGATTATTCATTGCGGATTTTCCCGGCCGGTCCGTATGAAACGTATGGGATCGAGGATTGCCGGGTGGAATTTTTCGAGGGACGGTATATCCTGACCTACTCCGCCGTATCCGAGTTCGGCGTCGGCATCGGAACGGCCAGTACGGAGGACTGGAAGGAATTTACGCCTCACCGGCTGCTTCTGCATCCTCACAATAAGGATTGCGCGCTCCTGCCGCGACGCATCGGCGGCTGCGCCTGGATGCTGCACCGGCCGAGCGGAATCGACCTCGGCGGAAATTTCATCTGGCTTTCGGAGTCCGCGGATCTGGAGCATTGGGGCGGTCCTCGATGCCTGGCAGCCACAAGGCCGGGCATGTGGGATTCGGAGAGAATCGGCGCCGGAGCCTCGCCGCTGGAAACCGATGCCGGCTGGCTGGAAATCTATCATGGGGCGGACCGGAACGGCAGATACTCCCTCGGCGCGCTGCTGCTCGACAGGAACGCCCCCGCGCATGTCATAGCCCGTTCGGAGGCGCCGCTGATGGAGCCTGCATCCGATTATGAGATGAAAGGATTTTATCATGATTGTATCTTCACCAATGGGCAAATTGCGGAAGGCGACCGGCTGCGGCTTTACTACGGCGCGGCTGATTCGGTGGTTTGCGGAGCCGATCTGTCGGTTTCGGAAATAATCGCAAGCCTGAAATGATCCTGAAAAGAATGATGCATGGAGAAACACAACTCACGGAGAGAAAGGAATTGAAATGAAAAAGAAACACTTCACATTGATAGAGCTTCTGGTAGTGATTGCGATCATCGCGATTCTGGCTTCGATGCTTCTGCCTGCTCTGAATAAGGCGCGCGGACGGGCAAGGACCGTTAATTGCATCGGGAATCAGAAGCAGATCGCTTCAGCGACCATCATGTATGTGGGCGATAACGGCGATATGCTTATGCCGACGATCAGGACCCTGACCGGAGGAACGGAGCTCCGGTCCGTTTCTGAGTGGGGGCCCCGGATTAACGTCGGCCTCGGGCTGGCGGCGGCGGGCGGTTCCCTCAGCAGCGGACTCTCCCCGGAAGGGCTGGTGAAGAAGTGGGCGGACGGCGATGCGCGGTCGAAGGTGTTTCATTGTCCCGACAACACGATCGGTGAGAACGGCTGGAAAGCCAGCGATAACTTCATCGACTACATTTATTGCCGGGATTCGTCCAATAATGACATCAGCGGAACCAAATCCTTCAACCGCAAGTATAACCGCATGAAGCGCGAAGTGATCAGCTTCTGCCTTTCGGGCGGAACGTGGCTGAATCAGGGGCTGGAGCCGGCCGTGATGGAGCCTCCGGTCCACGAAAACGGGATCACGGTCGCCCGGGCCGACGGTGCGGCCGAACGCGTGTCGCTTTCCGTCTATCGCGGCAAAAGCGGGCGCGATGAGAAGCTCAGGGAGATGGACGGGCAATAATTCCTGCGATATCTGTAACCTGAACCGGGGGAATGTCCCCCGGTTTTTTATTTTATTTCTTTCAAATTCTTTCAGAAACTTGCAAAAATGAAAAAATGTGATAAGATATAAGCATGATGAACTATGGAAACAACCGGAAGCTGCTCTCTCCGGAGCGTGAGGATCTGATCCTTGAAGCGCTCGGGAACGGGCTGCGGACGATCGCGGAGCTTGCCGCGGCGCTGCAGGTCTCCGAAGCGACGGTGCGGCGCGATCTGCAGTCGCTCGAAAGCCGCGGCTCGGTTCAGCGCGTGCACGGCGGCGCGATCCGGGTCGAAAGCGATGAAAAGCGCGAGCCGCTGTTCCATGAGAAGGCCACGCTCCGCGCCGGAGAGAAGGAGCGCATCGCCGAGGCCGCGCTCGCGCTGATCGGGGACGGCGATTCCATCTACCTCGACGGCGGCAGCACTGTCCTCGCGCTTGCGCGGAAGCTCGGGAGCCGCCGGGAGCTCACGATCGTGACGAACTCCCTGATGGCCGCGGCCGAACTCATGGAGTCGGGTCACCGGCTGATCCTGCTCGGCGGCGAATTCCGTCCGCTCTCGCGCACGCTGGTCGGCCCGCTGACCTCTCCGATCGGCGAGGCGCTTCATATCGGAAAGGCGTTTTTCGGGACGATCGGGCTTACGGCCTCCGGCGTCTCCACCACCGATCCCGGCGAGGCGTTCACGAAGAAGCTGATTCTCGGCCGCGCGGAGCAGTCGATCCTGCTGGCGGACTCCGGCAAGTTCGGCCGCGCGTCACTGGTCAATGCGGGGGCGCTCGACGATTTCGGCACGGTCGTGACCGATTCCGGAACGCCCGCCGAATTCCTGAAGATATTGAAGAAGCATAAAATCGAGATCATACAGGCGTAACAACCAACAAGGAAAAGTAAAATGGCGAACAACTACCTCTCCGACCGTGGTCCCAGCTTCCGCAGAGAAACCATCAAACTCAAGCCGATTCCGGCCTACGCGTTCTCGAAGACGCTGGCCGAGGAGTACAAGGCGAAGGAGATTTCGAAGGCCGAAGCCGCCGAATTGTACGAATCGATGCTTGTGATCCGCGAATTCGAAGATATGATCAACAAGTGCCGCACCGGCGCTTACGAGGTCATCAGCGATTACAACTACCGCGGGCCGACCCATCTCTCCATCGGCCAGGAGGCGACCGCCTCCGGCGTCTGCTCGATGCTGAACATCACCGACCTCATCACGAGCACGCACCGCGGCCACGGCGACTCGATCGCCAAGGGGTTCCACGCCATCCGGCAGATGAGCGAGCAGGAGCTGCGCGAACGCTGCCCGGAATTCTCGAGCCTCTCCGGCGAAGAGCTGCGTGAAGCGGTCATGGAGGATCATGTGTTCCGCACCATCGCCGAGCTCTTCGGCAAGGAAGAGGGCTACGGCAAGGGGCGCGGCGGCGGCATGCATATCGCGGACTTCCGCGTCGGCCACCTCGGCGCGAACGCGATCGTCGGCGGCGGCATTCCGATCGCGACCGGCGCGGCGATGACCTGCCGCATCGACGACGGCATGAAAGGGCGCGTGGTCTGCTCGTTTGCGGGCGACGGAGCGTATTCGAACGGCGTCGTGCTTGAATCGCTGAACTGGGCGAGCCAGGATCAGTTCAACGGACCGCTGGCTGAAACGAAGTTCGGTCTGCCGATCATCTACTGCCTCATCAACAACCATTACGGCATGACCGGCCGCGCCGACGGCGAAGTGACCGGCGTCGACCATCTCGCGCGCCGCGCCGCCGGCTTTGACGATGACAACATGCACGCCGAAGTCGTGAACGGCATGGATATCCTCGCCGTCCGCGATGCGATTGCCCGTGCCAGGGCGATCATTGCAAAGGGGCAGGGGCCGGTCCTGCTTGAGTTCGACACCTACCGCTATTACGGCCACTCGCTCTCCGACCCGCGCAACGAATACCGCACCCGCGAGGAAGAGGCGCGCTGGAAGGAGGTCGACCCCGTCGCGACTTTCCGCGCGAAGCTGCTCGAGACGAAGATCATGAATGAGAAGGAGCTCGGCGCGCTTGAAGCGAAGGTTGCCGCCCGGAACGCCCGCGCCGCGCGCCGCGCCGCCGACGCCGCCGATCCCGATCCGGCCGACGTGATCAAATACATGTATACCGACGGCGACAGCGAGGTCGTTCCGGCCGCCTATGCGAATCCGAAGCTCTACGAGCCGCTGCCGCGCGCCAAGCGCGATGCGAACGGCATGGTGACCTACCGCGATGCGATCAAGGAGGGGCTCTGCGAGGAGATGGCGCGCGACGGGCGCGTGGTGCTTTTCGGGGAGGACGTCGCGGAATACGTCGGCGCGTTCAAGCTCTCCAAGGGGATGCTCGAGGCGTTCGGCCGCGACCGCGTCTTCAATACTCCGATCTCCGAGGCGTGCATCTGCGGCACGGCGGTCGGCATGGCGATGACCGGCTACCGTCCGGTCGCGGAGCTCATGTACATGGACTTCGCGCTCATGTCCTCCGACCAGATCTCGAACCAGGCCGCGAAGTGGCACTATATGACCGGCGCCTCGACCGAGGTTCCGCTTGTCGTGCGCTGCAGCGTCGGCGGCGGCAAGGGGTACGGCGGCCAGCACTCGCAGTCGCTCGAATCGATGTTCGCGCACATTCCGGGAACCTACGTCGCATATCCGTCGAATCCGTACGACGCGAAGGGCATGATCAAGACCGCGGTCCGCACGAACAACCCGGTCGTCTTCGTCGAGGGCCAGTTGCTCTACAACGTGAAGGGCGTGGTTCCGGAAGAGGATTACACGGTCCCGTTCGGCGTGGCGAACATCGTCCGCGAAGGTTCCGACGTGACGATCGTCGCGTGGGGCCCGGCGGTAGCCGACGCGCTGAAGGCGGCCGACGCGCTCGCGGCGGAGGGGATCTCCGCCGAGGTCATCGACCCGCGCACGCTGGTTCCGTTCGACTCCGAGGCGGTTTTCGCTTCGGTCCGCAAGACCGGGCGCTGCGTGGTTGTGAGCCAGTGCGTCGATATCGGCAGCTTCACGGGCGAGATCGTTTCGCAGGTTGTGGCGAACTGCTTCGACGACCTCGACGCCCCGGTGCTGAAGATCGGCGCGAAGAACGGCATCGCCCCGCAGGCGTACACGCTTGAAGAGGCGTTCCTGCCGACAGCCGCCGACATCGTCGCGGCTGTGAAGAAGCTTTACTGATTCAACGGAACAGGAGAAATTCATTATGGCGACCAAGATACCCGTTCCGAAGCTCGGACAGTCCGAAGAGACCGTGACCATCGCCGCATGGCGGGTCAAGGAGGGCGACAGGATCAGAAAGGGCGACGTCCTCTTCGAGGTCGAGACCGACAAGGCCGTGCTTGAAGTCGAATCGCAGTTCGAAGGCACGATCCTGAAGATCGTGACTCCGGTCGGCGTCGAAGTCCCGGTCATGACCACGACCGCCGCAATTGTCGGCGAACCGGGGGAGTCGATTCCGGCCGATATGCTGGCGGCGGCTCCTGCCGCTGCCCCGGCAGCATCCGCTCCCGCCCCGCTCCCGGCTGCTGCGCCCGCACCTGCCGCGCCGAAAGCGGCGGCTCCGGCTGCCGCCCCGGCGGCGGCGCCTGTGCCCGTCGCCGCCCCGGCCCCGGCTCCGAAAGCTGTGGCTCCTGCTCCGGCGAAGAAGCCGGTCTCCCCGCGGGCGAAGAAGTTCGCGGCGGACTACCTGATCGATCTTGCGAAGGTCCCGGCCGCCGGGGCGCGCGTGACTGAGCAGGATGTGAAGAACTATCTCGAATCGACCGGATACTTCAAGCGTAAAATCACGCCGGTAGCGCTGAACCTCGCGGCCGGGGCGAAGCTTGAGATGACGGCGCTCGAGGGTTCCGGCGACGGCGGCCGCATCACGATCTCGGACGTGAAAGCCGCGATCGCGGAGCGCCCGAAGCCGTTCAACACGATGCGCAAGGTCATCGCCCAGCGGCTGACCCAGTCGAAGCAGACGATTCCGCACTTTTACGTGACGGTCGCGATCGATATGAGCGACCTCATGAAGAAGCGCAAGAAGCTGAAGGAGGAGGGGATCAGTCTCTCCGTCAACGTCTTCATCATCAAGGCGGTCGCGTTGGCGCTCAAGGAGTTCCCGAATGTGAACTCCTTCTGCGACGGCAACGCGGTTTCGCAGAAGTCGAAGGTCAACATCGGCATGGCGGTGTCGGTCGACAACGGGCTCGTTGTCCCGGTCATCGCAAATGCGGACCGCAAGGGGCTCGACGAGATCCAGGCCGAATCCGGCGAGCTCGCGGAAAAGGCGCGCACCGGCAGGCTCACGCCGAATGAGATGAAGGGTGGAACCTTCACGATCTCGAATATGGGCATGATGAATGTCGAGAGCTTCCAGGCGATCGTGAATCCGGGTGAAAGCGCGATCCTCGCGGTCGCGAGCAGCATTCCGACTCCGGTCGTGCGCAATGGCGAAATCGTGATTCGCGACATCATGAAGATCACGGTCTCCGCCGACCACCGCGTCGTCGACGGCGCGATGGCCGCCGCGTTTGCGAACTGCATCCGTGAAAAGCTTGAGAATGTCACGCTCTGGGATTCCCTGATCTGACATCCGAAACAGACGAAGCCCCGGGAAGCATATCGCTTTCCGGGGCTTTCCCATTCGGAAAAAACGCCGGCGCTTTTAACGGCGCCGGCGTGTGGCATTCGAGCTTATTGCTGCGCCGGTGAAAGAGGTTCGTCCACCTGTTTCCACGTGGCGTTGTCGATTCTGGCATCATTGACCCCCGCCGACCTGAGCTGGAGCACCCAGACCTTGCCGGTGACGGTATCGATCTTCAGCACGACCTGCTGCTCGTTGCTTACTCCCTGCTGGAGAGAGTTGACGTTGACCTCCGCCGCGACGAGCGCGTAGCGGCCCGGGTTGAAGAGCTGCGAGTTGCCGCTGTTGTCCGCCTGGGCGGGCAGCGAAGTCAGGACCCCCACCGCCAGCAGGGCTGCCGCGGCGACACCGCCGATGATCATGAGTTTCTTCATAAAATTTCCTCCTCTGTTGCATGCTGCCGGAGCCGGCCGGTGCCGGTTGACACGGTAACATCTTTCTTCCTATAAGGTAACATCCATTCCGGAAAAAAGCAAGCGGAATGCGGTTAAATTGCGATTTCGGGGAGATTATGCTTATCTGGACAGTTCGCGCCGCTTTTCCTGCAGCCGCTGCGTCAGGAGGGTCGAACGCGGTTCGATCCGGGAGTTGGCCACCGCCATCTGAACCGCCCGGCGGCTGCCGACCAGGATCAGCAGCTTCCTCGCCCGCGTCATGGCGGTATACAGCAGATTCCGCTGCAGCATCATGTAGTGCTGGCTCAGGAACGGCAGGATCACGACCGGGAATTCACAGCCCTGCGACTTGTGCACGGTTACGGCGTAGGCGCGGGTCAGCTGATCCGCTTCGTCAAGGCTGTATTCGACCAGGTGCGGCCCGTCGAAGACGACGCTGAACTTTTTCGCCGGGACGTTGATGCGCGTGAGCCGCCCCATGTCGCCGTTGAACACGCCCTTGTCGTAGTTGTTGGCGATCTGCATGACTTTGTCTCCGACTTTGAAGACGCGTTCTCCGAACCTGAACTGCTGGATATCTTCAGGATTCAGCAGCGCTTCGATCCGCTCGTTGATCGCAACAGTGCCGCAGCAGCCCCGGTTCATCGGGGTCAGGATCTGGACGTCGTCGACCGGATTGAAGCCGAAGCGGGCCGGAATCCGGTCGGAGATGAGCTTTTCGATGATCGCGAGCGCCTTTTCCGGATCGTCCTGTTCGATCCAGTAGAAGTCGGAGAGCTCGCCGTCGTGCATCTGCGGTTTTTCCGGCATGAGCCCGCGATTCACGCGGTGCGCGTTCACGATAATCCGGCTCCCCTCCGCCTGGCGGAAGATCTGCATGAGCTCCGTGACGAGGAACCACCCCGATTCGATGAAGCTCGCGAGCACGGTGCCGGGGCCGACGGACGGCAGCTGGTCCTTGTCCCCGACGAGGAGGACCGAGCAGCCCGCCGGAATCGCCCGGAACAGCGCCTGGGCAAGCAGGATGTCCAGCATCGAAACCTCGTCGACGATCAGCAGGTCGTACGGCAGCGGGGCGTCGGCGCCGTAAGTGAATTTGTTTGTGTTCGGATCGAACTGAAGCAGCCGGTGCAGCGTTTTGGCCGTGACTCCGGTCGATTCGCTGAGGCGTTTGGCCGCGCGTCCGGTCGGTGCGGCAAGCCCGATCTTGAGCCCCGCCTTTTTGGCTCGGCGGACAATTTCGCCGACTACCGTGGTTTTGCCGACGCCGGGCCCGCCGGTGATGATGCAGAGTGCGGCTTCATTGACCCGGTCGACCGCGAGCTGCTGCTCGGTGTTCAAGGCGAGCTTGCTGCCCGCGACGGGCCGCAGCTTCTTTCCCGCAAAACCGGGATCCAGTGCGAGCTGTGCCACGAGCTCAGGCAGTTCGAGCTCGGCGCGGGCAAGCATCGGTGTATAGATCTGCCCGTCCATGATCCGCAGCAGCCGGCGTTCAACCGCGGCTTCGATGCCGAGGCGCGCGCGTTCCGGCGGCTCCCCGGAGAGCTCGGAGGTCGCGGCGGTGAGCTCTTCGAGCGAACAGCAGACGTTGCCGTTCGAAATCAGATTGTTCAGCGTGTAGACTGCCGCTGCGGTCATGCGCGGCACGGAGTCGCGCGGAATTCCGAGCGCTTTCGCGATCTCGTCCGCTTTCAGGAAGCCGATCCCGTCCACCTCCTCCGCCAGGCGGTATGGATTCGTCCGCACCATCTGCGGCGCGGCTTCGCCGTACCGCTTGAACAGCCGCGAACAGAAGGCCGGGGTGATGCCGAGCCCCTGCATGAAGATGTAGCTGTCCCGTCGCGCGGCGGACTCGCGCCAGACGTTTGCGATCGCCTCCGCCTTTTTCGGGCCGATGCCGGGAACCGTCTTCAGGTATTCCGAGCCGCCGTCGAGCATCGAGAGCGTTTTCTCCCCGAAATGGTCGACGATGAGCCCGGCGGTCTTTTTGCCGATTCCCGGAATTGCACCGGAACTCAGATAACGCTTGATGCCGTCCGGCGTACTCGGCAGGATGATCCGGAACCGTTCCGCTTTGAGCTGACGGCCGAATTCGGCGTGTTGCTCCCAGACTCCCTCAAGCTCGATCTCCTGCCCCGCAACCAGCCCTGCGACCGGTCCGCGCGCGGTATATTCCCGGCTGCCGGGCTCGCGGACCCGGATGACGGCGAATGAGCCGTCTTCACTTTCGAAAACGACCCGGGTGATTTCACCGCGCAGCGTTGCGCGCTCCTGTCCCTGCAGCTCCGTCACGGCCGCATCTCAAGTCTGATTGCAATATTCATGTGCAGAATTTATCACGGATTGTCGCAAATGTCAATCGGGCAGGGAACAAAAAAATCCCCCCGGCATGACTGCTCCGGAGGGATTCGGTATTCGGACAGCGCTACTTCGCCTGCGGCGCAAGCGGCAGGGTGATGCTCTGCTGTTCCCACATATTCAGATACTGCACCGTGGTCAACGTCAGCGTCACTGCAATCAGCACGAGGCTCACCGCCGCCAGCACAAGATAGAACCTGGAAGGGGAACCGGCTGATTCCGCCGCGGCCATCGGTTTCGGGGCGGCGACACTCTTCTCTTCTGCTTCCTTGCCTTCGGCGACTTTGACGTCTCCGCCCGGCAATTTTGAGTTGGCGCTGCCGGTCGGTTTCAGCTGAAGGATTTCGTCATCGTCCTTCTTCGGCGTCGGGATCGTCGGAACGGGCTGGGGCGCCGCCTGCGGAGTCACCTCCGGGCGGACTGTGCCGCTCGGAAGCGGTTTCGCCACCGGCAGAGAATGCGACGGAGTTGGTGCCGCGCCGGGCGATTGCGGCTGCACCGGCCCGCGGCCGGGCAGGACCATGGTCGCCTTCGACGGATCGGCCGCCGCGCCCGGAACCGGAACCTTCGGCGGAATCATGCCGCCGGGACGGACCGGGCGGGAAATTTTGATCGTGTCGCTGCTTTCAACTTCAGAGGCTTCGCCCGGTTCCGCGCCCGGGGCAATCTTGACCTGGGACGGGGTGACGGCCGATGGGCGCAGCCGCACGGTCTTGCGGGTCTTGGTGTCGTCCGATTCCGCCGGAGCGGCGCCGGTCGGGCTGTCGACCTTGACGCTGGCCGGAGAGACGGCGGTCGGTTTCAGCACGATCGTTTTGCGGGTCTGGGTGTTGGCCCCGTCGCCGGCCGCTTTCTGCACAACCGGAATCTTCGGCTGGATGGCCGGGCCGGTTTGCGTGGCGATCGGCGTGAGCTTGACGGTACGGCGGGTCTGGGTATCTTCCATGACCTCGAGGTTACCGGTGTCGGTGTCACGTCCGCTCAGCGGATCGGTGAGCGGCACTTTCGGCATCGGAGTCAGATTGATTCCGGCCGGAGTCACCGACGGGCGGAGCCGCACGGTTTTCCTGGTCTTGGTATCGTCGCTGTCCTCGGCAGGAGCATTGTCCTGATTGATCTTATCCGGATCGACCATCTTTCACCCTTTCATTCTGGCTATCCAAATCGAAAAAATAATCTCTCATTCAAAAATTTAACGCCGCTTTTCAGAAAATCAATCTCTCCGGCTGCCGAATATGGAAAAAATATCGGAAAAAACCGCTTTCGAACAGCGATTTCCCGGAATTACGCTCAATCCTGCGTGCGCAGAATCATCTGGATCGATGTGCCGCCGTTGCTCGGGGCGGGAACCCGGTCGAGATTCGCGAGCATCCGCTGCACCGATTCATCCATGGGGGAGTTCCCGCTGCGGCCGATGATCCGGGCGCTCGTCACCCTGCCGTCCGCCGCGATCGCAAGCTGGATCGTGACCTGGGGGCGCGCATCGCCGAGCAGGGAACCCGGCGGCTCGATCCAGCGGGTCTTGATATAATCGCCGAGCCGGTCCCAGTAGCGCTGGTCCTCCCCCTGTGCGCCTCCGCCCGGCGTGCCGTTATTCTGTTTGCCGGGCGTCTGCGCCCGGTCGGCGTTGCCGATCGGGACCGCGATGTTCGTATTGGTTCCGCCGCCGTCGCCGCGTTTCGCCGCCTGCTGGCGGGCGAGGGCCACCTGTTCGGCCGCGCTCAGCTGCCGCGGCTTCTGCACCGGCTTGCGGGTCGGCGCCGTGTTCCGGTTCGCAGTCTGCTGCGGTTTGACGGCGGGAGGCTTCGGCGTCGGCTTCCGGGCCGTCTGTTTCGGTTTGACGGCGGGAGGCTTCGGCGTCGGTTTCCGGGTCACGGCCGGAGGCGGAGGCGTGACGGCGGGAGGCGCGGGCGGAGCCGGTTTCGGCGGCTCGGGCGCGGGAGGTTCCGGAGCAGGCGGCTCAGCCGGGCCCGGATTCGCCGTCGGGCGCAGCCGCATCGGAGGGCCGACCTCCTCGCCGGTCGAAAGCGGCCCGACGAGCTTCACCTTGAACGCATTCTCCTGCGGAGCGCGCCAGTTCTGATAGAGCACCATTCCGAGCGGCCCGAAGATGACAAGGCAATGGATCGCCACAACCTGCATGCCGATCGTGCAGCGCAGCTTCTGCGAAGTCAGCGGCCTGGCTTCTCCCTGCCGCAACGGGGGAGCGACGGTGGTGCTTCCTTTCATCTATTTGCCCTCCGCCTGAGTGACCAGCGACACATCCTGAAACCCCGCATGGCGGATCAGCGCCATGAGCTCAATGACGTCGTTGTAGGTCCGGGAGCCGTCCGCGCGCAGCAGCAATTGGGTTTTCGGCGCGCTCTCCTTGAGACGGGTCAGGTAAGCCGTCAGCTCTTCGCGCGTCACGGCGTCCTTGTCGAACATGATTGTGCCGCTTTTCGTCAGCGTTACGCTCTTGAAATTATCCTCCGGCAGTTTTTCACTGTCCATCTCCGGCGGGGAGATGTTTGTACCGTACTCCATCAGCGGCATCGTGATCATGAAGACGATAAGCAGCAGGAACGTCAGGTCCAGCAGCGGCGTGACGTTGATCTGGTCGATGGCGGCCATCTGCCGTCTTTTCCGGCGGCCCCTCATTTATTCGGCCTCCCCCGCGGAATTGGCGGCCTGCTCCCGGGCCAACTCTCTGGCGATGTTCAATTGTTCAAGCTTGATGCGCGCCATGAATTCGTCCGAAAAATTGTCGAGCTGCGTCGTGATGTTGCGGATCGTCGAGGTCAGCAGGTTGTAGCCGATGAGGGACGGGATCGCGACGATCAGGCCCGCCACCGTGGTCAGCAGCGCGCCTGCGACGCCCGGCGCCAGCGCCGAGAAGTCCGACTTGCCGGCCGCGGCGATGCCGCAGAACGCGAGCATGACGCCCCAGACCGTTCCGAAAAGGCCGAGGAACGGGCTCACGCTGACCATCGTGGCGAGAAAGCCGACGCGGGTCTCCAGCTCGATCTCCTGCCCGGAGACTTCACTGATCAGCACGGCTTCGATCGCATTGTACTGCGCTTCGGAGAGTCGGGTCGGGCGGACCGACACCCCGGTTGTGCGGCTGAACGTGGCGGGGTCGCTTTCGTAGAACTCCAGCAGTCTTTCGACTCCCTGGTTGTAGATCTGGGCGGCGGGGCTCGCATTGCCCGCCGCTTCCCGCAGCATCTGCGGGTTCGTGATGCTTTTGGTATTCGACTTGAAGCGGGCGACGAACTGGCGCGACAGCTTTTTTGCCCGGTAGAGCGAAATCCCTTTCTCGATCATGACCGACCAGGTGAAGGTGGAAATCACGAGCAGCAGCACGACGATGCTTTTGCCGACCATGTCGCTGTTCTCAAACGCGTAGTAGACTCCGGGAGTCGCCGCTAGAATGACGGAAAAATGGACCATATTGAAAAAACTCCGAGAAAGTTGAAAATACACCCTTTATAAAATATAATACAGGGGTTATATTCTGCAAATGTATATTTGTGACAAAATCCAAAAAAACGGAGAAAAATATGGCACAGGAAAAACTGGTACTCGGTTTCGACGTTGGCGGAACCAAAATCGGAGTCGGGCTCGGGTCGAGTGAAGGGCGGATTTCAGGCAAGGCGCGCATTGAGAACGTCGACACCTATCCGGACGACGTTCTTCCGAAGATGGTTGAAGAGGCGAAGAAGCTTGTCGCCGGGGCGGGGCTCTCAATGAGCGACATCGCCGCGTTCGGCATCTCCGCGCCGTTCCCGGCCGACCCCGCCAACGGCATCATGACCGCGCCGACCAACAACCGCCACTGGCGCAACGTGCCGATCCTCCAGTACCTGCGCGACAACCTGAAACTGCCGGGCTGTTTTGAGAATGACGCGAACTGCGGCGCTCTTGCGGAGTGGTTCTTCGGCGCGGGCCGCGGCTGCCGGGATTTCATCTATCTCACGATGAGCACCGGCATCGGCGGCGGCATCATCGCCGCGAACCATCTTGTTCGCGGTGGCCGCGCGCTGAGCGCCGGTGAGCTCGGCCACATCTGCGTCGAGCTCGGCGGCCGCCAGTGCAACTGCGGGCTCAAGGGGTGTTACGAGGCATATGCCGGCGGCCGTGCGCTCGCCCAGCGCATGCAGGAGGAGCTGCGTGACAGGCCCGACAGCATGATCATGCAGCTCGTCAACGGCAACGTGAATGCGATCGACATGGTGCCGCTCGAAAAGGCGGTGCGCGCGAACGACCCGTACGCCGTCGCGCTCTGGGATGAGATGAGTCTCCGCAACGCGCAGGCGTTCGGCATGTTCATCAACATGTTCAATCCGGAGCGGCTCGTGCTCGGCACGCTCGCATGGGCGGTCGGCGATCTCTATACCGACCCGATCAAAAAGTATCTGCCGCAGTTCTGCTGGAAGGAGCCGATGGAGGCGTGCGAACTCGTTTCCTCCGAGCTCCGGCGCGATATCGGGTACTACGCCGGCGTAGCCGCCGCGCTGAACTACCTGAAAGAACAGGAAGAAAAGAACCGCTGACGGCTCGGAAGGGAACGGAAGCCTCCATGGAACGGAATCATCTTCTCGGCATCGACATCGGCGGGACCAAGTGCGCCTGCATCCTCGGCGCGGCGGGTCCCGGCGGATCGATCGAAATCCTCGACAAGGTCAAATTCCCGACTGCGGAAGCCGCGACTCCCCGGGCGTGTCTTGAAACACTTGCCTCGCTCGGAAGGGAACTCTGTTCCCGGCATTCCGTTTCGCGTGATATGCTGCGCGGCTGCGGCGTCTCCTGCGGGGGGCCGCTCGACAGCCGGAGCGGTGTGATTCTCTCGCCGCCGAATTTGCCCGGCTGGGACCGGATCCCGGCGGCGGAGATTCTGTGTGCGGAGCTCGGAACCCCGGTCCGTCTCCAGAACGACGCGAACGCCGGAGCCGTCGCCGAGTGGAAATTCGGCGCGGGGCGCGGCGTGGGAAGCATGATTTTCCTGACCTTCGGAACCGGGCTCGGCGCCGGACTCATCCTCGACGGACGGCTCTACAGCGGAATCTGCGACTCGGCGGGCGAGTGCGGCCACATCCGGCTCGCTCCGGCCGGTCCGGTCGGGTTCGGCAAGGCGGGGTCGTTCGAGGGGTTCTGCTCCGGCGGCGGCATCGCGCAGCTCGCGGCGATGCGGGCCCGGGAACAGCTTCAGCTCGGGAAGAGGGTCGCATGGTGCGCCTCCTGTGACGCGCTGCCGGGCCTGAATGCGAAAATCGTCGGCGATGCGGCCGAGGCCGGCGACCCGCTCGCGCTTGCAATTTACGAGGAGTGCGGGCGCTATCTCGGGCGCGGGCTCGCTCTGCTGATCGACCTGCTGAATCCGGAGCTCATCGTGATCGGCAGCGTGTTCGCGCGTTCGGAACGGCTGCTGCGCCCGGCCATGGAGCGGAGCATCGCCGAAGAGGCGCTCCCTGCCGCCGCAGAACGGTGCCGGGTCGTCCCCGCCGCGCTGGGCGAGGCGATCGGCGATTACGCGGCGCTGGCGCTGGCGCTCGGGGAGTACTGATATGCCGTTTCATGTGGAACAATTGCGGGTCGGCGGTTACGATCATAATTTTTCCTATCTTATCGTCGCGGATAATGGCGACGCCGCGCTGGTAGACCCGACCGGCGACTGCGATGTGATCCGCCGTGCCGTGGAAGCGGCCGGGCCGCTCACGCCGCGCTACATCCTGCTGACGCACGGTCATCAGGATCATTGCGAATGCCTCGGGGAAGCGCGCAGCTTTTTCCCTGCCGGGATTGTGAGCCACCCGACCCATCCGCATGCCGGGGAAATCAAGCTGCGCAACGGACAGAAACTGCCGTTCGGGGACGGCTGGATCGAAGCGCTTGCGACGCCGGGGCACACCCGCGACTCGGTCTCGTTCCGGCTCTCCGATGATTCGGCGCTTTTTACCGGGGATACGCTTTTCGTCGGCTGTATCGGCTTCTGCCGTTCGAAAGAGATGTTCGAGACCATAACAAAGAAACTCCTGCCCCTGCCGGACAGGCTCGTGGTTTACTCCGGGCACGACTACGGCGAAGTTCCGTCCCGTACCCTGGGGGAAGAGAAGGCGCACAATCCGTATCTGCAGTGCGCGACGCTTGAGGAGTTCCGTGAACAACTGAAACATCTGGAGTGAACCTGCCGCATGGATTCTTCGACGATCTTCCTCATTGCCTTCGACCTTCTCATCCTGCTGGGGATGCTGATCCTCTTCCTGCGCCCCGCGCTTTCGATGAAGCTGCTGGTCTGGATTCTGCGCCATACGCTTGTGCGGCTCCGGGTCGAGGGGGAGGAGAATATTCCGGATTCGGGGCCGGTGCTGCTGGTTTCGAACCATGTTTCGCTGATCGACATGCTGCTGATTCAGTCGGCTTCACGGCGTCCGGTCAAATTCATGGTGCGGCAGGAGGTTCTCGATTTTGTGCCGACCCGTTTTCTCTTCTGGTATCTCGGCGTGATCCGGGTGCCGTCGATCACGCGCCCGAAAGCGATGCGCCGTTTTTTTCAGCGGGTCCGCGGCGAGTTGCGCAGGGGGGAGGTGCTCTGTCTGTTTCCGGAAGGGGGCATCTCCGGCAACGGCGGGCTCATGCGTTTCCGTTCCGGCGTCGCGCCGCTGCTTCCGGCCGGCGTCGAGGTATCGGTCATCCCGATGCGCATCGGGATGCTCTGGGGACGGCTCTTCACGATTCATAAGAAGAAGCTCAAATACCGTGCCCCGCACATGATTCCGCTGAACTTCAGCTTGAAAATCGGGCGTCCCGCCTCTCCGGCGCTTTCGGCATTCGAATTCCGGCAGATGATTTCCGAGCTCGGCGCCGAGGCGGAGGCTGCGCCGCAGCCCGGCGAACTGCCGCTGCACATCGCATTCGCAAGGCGCGCAAAGCGCCATCCGTTCGAAACGACCTACCTTGATGCGGACGGGACGAAGTGCCGCAACTTCGAGATGCTGGTTCGCGCCGCGATTCTGTCGCGCCGGGTGCGGGGGCTTGAAACCGATTCGCGCTACATCGGCATCCTGCTGCCGAACTGCACAACCATGGCCGCTGCGATGTTCGGCGTACTCTTTGCGGACCGGACTCCCGCCGTCATCAACTTCAGCGCCGGCGCCGAGGTCGCGCTCGAAGCGGCCGCGCGGGCCGGGATCGACCGGATCCTGACCAGCCGCCGGTTCCTGCATAAACTCGGCTGGCAGGAGACACCGCAGATGGTCATCCTCGAAGATGAGGCGAAGAAGATCACGAAGTCTGAAAAGCGTTCGATGATGTTCCTCTGCATGCTGATGCCGTTCCGGATGCTCATGCGCCGCCTCGCACCGCGCAGCGTGTTCAATGTCGGCCGTGAGGCCGTGCTGCTCTTTTCGAGCGGTTCGACCGGCAGGCCGAAGGCGGTCCAGCTGACCCACCGCAACATCAACTGCGACCTCTGGGCGTTCTGGCGCATGATCCTCTGGAGCAGGCGCGACCGCATCGTGGGGAACCTGCCGCTGTTCCACGCATACGGCTTTACGGTGGAATTCGCGTTCCCCGCGCTTTCGGGGACGCCGGTGGTTTACCTGCCGAATCCGCTCGACGCGGCGGGGGTCGTAAAGGCGATCGGCGAGTATGACATCACGCTGCTGACCGCGACGCCGACCTTTCTGCAGGGCTATATGCGCAAGGCGAAGCCGGAGCAGCTCAAGTCGCTGCGGCTCGTGATCACCGGCGCGGAGAAGCTGCGGCCCGAGCTTGCCGCGAAATTCCGCGAAATGACGGGGTTGGAGATCATCGAAGGGTACGGCTGCACCGAGCTTTCTCCGATCGTGACGATCAATCTCTGCAACTCGATCTACCTGCTCGGGAAGCACGCGCACCATCCCGGCAGCATCGGCATCCCGCTGCCCGGGATCCATGTGCGGGTGGTCGATCCCGACTCCGGCGTGGAGCTCGGGCCGGACCTGCCCGGACTCATGCAGGTCAAGGGCGGCATCGTAATGAAGGGGTATCTGCACGATCCGGAGCAGACGGCCCGGGTTATCCAGAACGGTTACTACAACACCGGCGACATTGCGCGGATCGACCGCGAAGGGTACGTCTACATCACCGGACGTGCGTCGCGTTTCAGCAAGATCGGCGGCGAGATGGTGCCGCACGAGCTTGTGGAGCAGGCGATCGCAAACCTGCGCGGCCGCGAGGAGCGCGAGGTGGCGGTCGCGGGGCGCGCGGATGCGAAACGCGGAGAACGGCTGGTCGTCTTCCACACGGCGGACGACCTTGACCCGGCGGCGGTCATCGAAGGGCTGCGCGCGGAGAAGCTTCCGAACCTCTGGATCCCGAAAGCGGAGGATTTTGTGAAGATCGACCATCTTCCGCTGCTCGGCAGCGGTAAACTTGACCTCGCCAAATTGAAAAAACTCGCGGAGGAACTGGCATGAAGAAAATCGTCTGTCTCGGGTCGATGAACCTCGACCATGTCTACCGGCTCGATCATTTCGTCCGCCCCGGTGAAACGTTGAACTCCGAGAGCTACTCGGTTGGCTGCGGCGGGAAGGGGCTGAACCAGTCGATCGCGCTGGCGCGCGCCGGGGCTCCGGTCATGCATGCCGGGAAGATCGGCCGTGACGGCGGAGTTCTGCGTTCCGCGCTCGAAGCGGCGGGAGTCGATGTCTCCCTGGTCGTCGAAGGCGACATCCCGACCGGACACGCGGTGATCCAGGTCGACTCGAAAGGGGAGAACGCGATCATCCTGTTCGGCGGCGCGAACCGCGGGATCACCGAAGCGGAGATCGATGCGGCGCTCGACGCGGCCGAAGGCGGGATCCTGCTGCTGCAGAATGAGATCAATTCGCTCGATCTGATTTTCCGCAAAGCGTATGAACGGGGGATTCCCGTCGCATTCAACTTCGCGCCGTTCGACCCTGAGGCCGCGAAGGCACTGCCGCTCGGGCTCCTGAGCTATCTCATTGTGAACGAGATCGAAGGCGCCGGCGTGGCGGGCGTGGAGGATCCGAAGGCGATCCTCGTCGCGCTGAAAGCGAATTACCCGGAGTGCCGCGTGATCCTGACGCTCGGCAAGGCGGGCTCCGCGTTCCTCGGCGACGACGGGATGATGGTGACTGTTCCGCCGTACCCGGCAGAGGTGGTCGACACGACGAGCGCCGGAGACACGTTCATCGGTTATCTGTTTGCGGGTCTGCTCGAAGGCATGGAGCTGAAGGCCGCGATGGAGCTCGCCACCCGGGCTTCCGCCATCACGGTCAGCCGGCCCGGAGCAGCGGATTCAATTCCATTTCGAAAGGAACTGTTGTAACAAGAAAGGGGGGACAATGAGACGGTTGTTTCATATCAACGGCATTGTTTTTTCGGTAGAAGCGGCGGACGGGATGCGGGCGGCGGAGATTCTCTGCTCGAAGATGGCTCCGCTGGCGGTGGAAAACGGGCATCCTGATATTCGTTTTATAGTGGTTCCGGAGCTGCATGGCATGACGGAGCCGTTCACGGAGCTGGATAAATTCAAAGTCGGCCGGAGCTCCATGTATGGGACCGGCCACTCCCGTCTGAACTATGTCGTTTCCCGGGAAGAGGACGGGACGCTGAACGTCATGATGTGTCCGGTCCGGAAGCAGGGCCTGAAAGGGCTCGGGTTCAGGATCAACAAGGGGTGGAAATATTACATCCGCTACGGCTGCGATCTCGAAACCTGCATGGCGAAGCGGTTTCTCATCAATCTCATGCTTCCCGTCCTGTTCTTCGTCATGGTCAGGCGCGGCATGACCTTCGTGCATTGCTCGGCGGTCTGCCGGGAAGACCGTACTCTCCTGTTCCCCGCCTGGGGCGGAGTCGGCAAAACCTCGCTGATGAGCCATTTCCTTTCCCACGGCTGGGATTATATCTGCGACGATCTGGCTGTGATGGACAGGAGCGGCGAGATTCACCATTTCCCGATTCCGATGCATATTTACCGGTATCATAAGAAAGTCTGTCCGGCGATGACGGACAGCATGGAACGGGCGATGACGGGCCGCGAGCGCTCGCTCTGGAACTTCGCCTCCCGGTTCGTCGATGACAGCAAACTGGTCCGCTGGATCGAACCGGTTCGCGTTTTCGGTGAGAAAAAGATTGTCCGCAAGGCACGGCTTGGAGTCGTCATCCATATGCAGCGCAGCTCCGCGCCGGGGGAGATCCGGCTGGTTCGCGCCACGCCGGAGAAAGTTGCGAAGCTGATCTGTAATACGATTGTGAATGAGATTGATGACATCGGGCTCATGACGTCGCTGCCGAATGCCGTCGATGCCGTCGGATTCATCCCGGATCTGGCGACGGTGCTTGACAGCGTTACGCGGACTGCCGCCGAAGCGATGAAAGACGCCGAAGTCTATGAGATGTTTCTGCCGTCGAATGTGACTCCGGAGCAGACGTTCCGTTATCTGTCGGAGAAGTGGGCGTTATAAGCCCGGGTCCTTCAGGGGAGGACCGGTTTTCCGCCCGCGGCGATCGCACGGCTGAAGAGGCCGATGTAGCGTTCGGCCACCGCTCGCCAGGTGTTCTCCCTGGCGGTTGCGAGGGCTGCGGCGCGGAATCTGCCGAGCTCCTCCGGTCTCTCTCCGAGTTCCGCGATGACGCGGGCGAGCGCTTCCGGGTCGGCCGGCGGCACAACACGGCCGTTCACGCCGTCGCGAAGCAGCTCGCGGATGCCGGGAATGTCGGTTCCGACGATCGCGCAGGAGCTCGCCATCGCCTCCAGCACCGTCATCGGCATGCCCTCCACCACGGAGGGCTGCAGGAAGAGCCGCGCGCGGCTCATGAGGGAATCGCGTTCCGCCGCATCGGCCTGGCCGATCAGGAACACCTTTCCGGCGAGCCCGTGTTCCGCGATCTTTGCGCGGATTGCCTCTCCCTCACGGCCGCTGCCGGCCATCAGGAGCGGCGGGAAGCCGATGCTCCGCTTCTTCAGGATCCCGAGTGCGTCGATGAGGTGTGTCAGCCCCTTGTTCGGATGCAGGCGGCAGAGC
>JABLYX010000111.1 GCA_018265615.1 Lentisphaeria bacterium | reverse complement strand
AACATGCATAACCTCGCACGTCATTCAGGAACAACATGTTTTAATTATGGGCCGGATTCACACGATTGCCAAACCGATTTCGAGAAATAATCGAAAAATATTTGACTGTTTTTTGCGGCTCCGCGCGGCATCCGGACGGCCCGCGGAGCCGGTTTCCGCTTCATTCGGCAAGCATCCCGTTTGCCCGGTAGTAATACGCTTTCCATCATGAAAAATCACAAATGCTGCATTTCCGCTTCATTCGCGCGGCCTTGTGCGCGTCTGGTTAACTCTGTCAGCCTGACACTTACAAAACCACGCGACTTTTGCGAAAATTTCGCATTTATGATTTCTCATTCAGGAAATCGTATAAGCCCGGTAAAACGGATTCGAACCCACTCCTCCGGCGGCGGTTCGACGCCGTATTTCGCAAAGGTGTCGAGATTGGCCCGGTTGGCGTGGCGCGGAACGATGCCGTAACCGCTGGTCTCGACCACATCCCCTCCCAGGCCCGCGATCCGGCAGCTTGAGTCGATGAACATGATGAGATCGGGCGAGCGCTCCCGGAAATGATACAGTGCCGTCAGTTTCCGGGGCGGCTGATTCGGCGATCCCGGATAGTCACCGAGGGAACAGATATTGAATCCGTTGCTGACGGAATTCATGACACTGTTGTCATAATCCCCGAGGTCGCCCGCCAGAACGTTCTTTCCGGCCTTCTCCCGGGAGGCAGTCAACTTGTCGCCCGGACAGAAGGTGTTGCGGATGCCGGAAATATAGCGGTTATTCTGCGCGTTGCCCATCACGCACCAGTCGCCGTTATCGCCGGCATATATGCCGAAGGCCAGCCCGAGCTGTTTGAGATTGCTTTTGCAGGTCGTCGCCCGGCCGCACTCCCGCGCCTGGTTCAAAGCCGGCAGCAGCATCGACGCCAGAATCGCAATGATGGCGTTCACAACCAGAAGCTCAATCAGAGTGAAGCAGAGACGTTCCGGCGGGCGCTTCATGCATATAAGATTCCATATCGATGGAGACCCGTTTTCCGCTTCGTTCGAGACTGCCGACGAACAGAGTCGGCAGCCGCTGCGAGCGGAAGAACAGGAGCTACTCGACTTTGACGGCCTGCATCTGAGCGCGGATGCAGAGCTCCGCGGCCTTGAAGGCGTGTTCCTGCGTCATCGCATTCTCCGTGCGGTTGATGCAGTCGAGGATCAGCCTGCCGAAATAGGGGAAGCCGACCTTGCCCGTCGCGTCGAAATAGTGTTCGCCCTGTTTGTCGACCCAGAAGACGTGATTGCCACCGCCGTCACGGGTGACGTCGAGATACTTGCGCTGCTCGATATACCCCTCGGTTCCGAGGATGAAGGTACGGCCGTCGCCCCAGGTGCGCAGGCCGTCGGGGGTGAACCAGTCGACGCGGAAATATCCGGTCGCGCCGTTGTTCCCGATCAGCGTGGCGTCTCCGAAATCGTCGAGCTCGGGATAGTCGGGGTGATTGTAGTTCGCGATTTTGCTCGAGACGATCTGCGCATCGGTCGCTCCTGTGTAGAAGAGGAACTGCTCGATTTGGTGGCTGCCGATGTCGCAGAGGATTCCGCCATAGCGGGCGCGCTCGAAAAACCACGCGGGACGCGAAGCGGCGCTCAGGCGGTGCGGCCCCATGCCGAGCACCTGCAGCACACGCCCGATTGCCCCCTGCCCGATCAGCTGCCCGGCATAGACGGCGCTCTCGGACTGCAGGCGCTCACTGTAGCAGACCATATACTTGCGCCCTGTTTCGCGGACGGCGGCCCTGGCGGCCTCAAGCTGTTCAAGCGAGATCATCGGGGCCTTGTCGGTGAAATAATCCTTGCCGGCTTTCATCACGCGGATCCCGAGTGCGGCCCGGTCCCCGGGGACGCAGGCGGCGGCGACCAGCTTCACGGCGGGATCGTCGAGAATCTGCGCTTCGGACTCCGCCGCGACGGCTTCCGGATGCGCCTTGCGGTAGGCCTCCACCTTGGCCGGATCGGGATCGTAGACCCATTTCAGCGTCGCGCCCGCTTCAAGCAGCCCGTTGGTCATGCCGTAGATATGGCCGTGGTCGAGGCCGATCGCCGCGAAAGTGAATTCACCGGGCTTCACGACCGGGTCGGGCTTGCCGACCGGGGCGTAATTCATTCCGTCACCATTGCTCATTGTAACTCTCCCTCTCTGACAGGTAAATGGATTTTACTTATAATAAAGCCGCTTCGCCGGAAATTCAAACAGGATTCCGGAAAAAACCCGGAGAGAGAGGGAAACCGGGAGGGGGGCCGCCCTCCTCCCCCGGCACAATGCGGCAAGACCGGCGAAATCAGGCTTTGAGGCGCCAAAGCGTGTATTGCACCGGAGACGGCTTCTCGCGGCCTGTCCACTCCGCGGACTCCATCGCATCCGCGGCGTCGAAGAGCGCGCGGCAGCTCTCTTCGTAGGAACGCCCGCTCAGCTCGGCAACCAGCCGGATGGCGCGGTCGATCAGCTTCTTGTTCGAGATGCTGACCCAGCTCATCCAGTTCCCGGCGACGCGGCCGAGACGGACCATCGTCCCGGTCGAGACCGTATTCAGGGCGAGTTTGAGCGCCATATGGTTCATGAGGTGAAGCGGGGAATCCGGAACGCCGGAGGAGATGCAGAGAGTCCGCAGCACGCGGTACTTCGTCGCGGCCGATTCGAGCGCGGGGTTCCCGGCGCTGCCCGCGACCTCGATCACGACCGCGCCCGACGCCGGAGATTCGAACCGCTCCGGGGCGGGCTCGCTGCCGACCTCGAAACGGTAGAGCGCCTCCGCGTCGATGGCGGGCGGGTTCTTCACGATCTTCTCCGGCGACTCCATGGCGATATAATCCCCGGCGCTCCATGTGAGACAGCGCGGTTCACGATGCAGCATGTTCCGCCAGGTTTCGCGGGTCGGGTAAAGCGGGTTCTTCACAAACGCCCACGGCATCGGAGAGACCCGGTCGTCGTTCCGGCGGAACGGCGGGAGCATGAAAGTCGGGGAACGTTCGGTCGTATCCGTGAAGACATCGAGCAGATAGTCATTTGCCAGATAGGTCAGCCTGCCGCCCTTTTCATAGGCGGACGCCTCGAAGTCGATGTAATCCGCAAGCATGCGACGGACCTCTTCGGATTCCAGCTTGTCGAGCACCTGCCCGAACTGCACGGCGAAATCGGGCAGCTCGCGCCCTTCGAGCTTTGCCGCGACCGATTCGAGCAGCGCGCCGCCGATGAGCTGTTCACTCGTCGTCGCCTGCATCCGGGTCGAACCGGCGAGCGCCATCGGCCCGCAGGAGAGGTCGAGCACCGTCACGCGCGGGTCGTCGATGACCTCGCGGCAGCGCACAAGCTTCTCACGCAGCAGCTCCGCCGGGTTGTTGAACATGAGATAAACCGCCGCGCCGCGCTCCGCCGCCTCCTTGACCGTGCCGATGACGGAGCTGGTCTCCCCGCCCTCGGTGATCGCGACGAGCATATCTTTCCCGCCCATGCCGAGATCGGCGGCCTGGCGGCGGCCGAAATTCTGATAATCCTCAAACGCCTCGACCGACTTCACCAGCGCATAATCACCGCCGGTCATGATGCTTGCGGCACAATCGGCATACTCCGGCCGGTTCGATGCGGAGAAATATTCGCGCCACATCGATTCGAGCAGGATGCTGAGTCGCCCGGTCGCGCCGCAGCCGGAGAATACGATGCGCCCGCCGTTCCGGACCGTCGAGAGCCCGTCCGCCGCCATCCGCGCAAACGCCTCCGACGCAAGCACCCGGCGTGCCATCGCAAGCACATCCCGGTCCGGCTTCTGGAGCGTCTTCACACCGTCGAAGGTGGAGCGTTTGAAATCCGCCTCCATCGAGCGCGTCAGCGGATTCGACTGCTCGGTCGGCAGGAATCCGAGGTGAAATTCGGTCTCATTTTCGATAAAATCAACAGCAGCGGCCAATACTTCCGGCTTCATAAATCCCGTTCCTTGTGTTAAACTCTCACTCAATATACCATAAACCGCCCGGAAGACAAACAGCTTTCCGGTTCCCTGCCCATCGCAGGCCTTTTCCCGCTTTTCATAATATGGGGCGGCTCCGGTTTTTCCGCAAGCTCCGGCAGTGCCAAATAAACGACGATTTTGTGCCATTCCGCCGCAAAGTTTCCGCCGGACCGCAAAAAAATGCCATTCCTGCTCATGAAGCGATTTGACTTTTCCCTGCTCTTTGTATACAGTATACAAAATATCCGAAGAAAGTCCGGCAACCGATCAACCAATGAGGTGGAACCATGTCCCTGAAACGCTCCCTGTTTGCCGCCGCCCTCCTGGCGGGCCTGCTGCTCCCGGCCGCGCGGGCGGCGGAAAATCCGCAGAAGTATGAACAGAAAAACGACCTCTCCTATCTCGCGCCGGGGATGAAAGGCGGCGAATACCGGCAGAACCGCTGTACGCTCGACCTCTACTACCCGGAAGGGAAAAAGGGGTTCGCCACAGTGATCTGGTTCCACGGCGGCGGGCTGACCGGAGGGAAAAAGAGTATTCCGGCCGCGCTGAAGAACCACGGGTTCGCCATCGCGGGCGTGAATTACCGGCTGGCCCCCACTTCAAAGACGCCGGAGGGCGCGCCGAACCGGGAAGTCAGAGTCTCCGACTGCATCGAAGACGCGGCGGCGGCAGTCGGCTGGGTTTATCACAACATCGGAAAATTCGGCGGAGACCCGAAAAAAATCTATATCACGGGCCACTCCGCCGGCGGCTATCTTGCGCTGATGGTCGGCATGGCCCCGAAGTACCTGGCTCCTTACGGGATGTCGCCATCCGACCTCGCGGGCCTGATGCCGCTCAGCGGGCATACGATCACCCATTTCACGGCCCGCAGCGAAAACGGCATCGGGATCAAACAGCCGGTCGTCGATGAGCTCGCGCCGCTCTATCATGTTACGACTCCAGACCTTCCGCCGATCCTGCTGATCACCGGCGACCGCGAAAAAGAGATGGTCGGCCGTTACGAGGAGAATGCGTACCTCATGCGGATGCTCAAGCTGAACGGCCACCCGGTTACACTGTATGAAATCCAGGGGTACGGCCACAGCATGGTTTATCCCGCCATGCCGATCCTGCTGGAGCACCTGAAAACGCAGAAGGTGGCGGAGTAAGAGCAGGAACCGCTCCGAAACATGTTACGTAACGGGTGGTTACGCCATTTTTTATTTCAATTATTTCGTGCGAACAGCTTGTTTTTCCAGGAATCGCTCTTATATTATACGATAAGCAACATCCAACCATGGAGCGGAGGCCAGAATGAAAAAGTTAATTCTTGCGTTATCGGGAATTTTTCTCGCGTTGTCGTCCTACGCGTCGATCCAGTACAACTACGGAACGATCAGCGCGTCCAATTCTGATTTCGGCAACAGCAAGTACACGGCTTTCGCGGACCGCGGCGGCAAGTTCGGGCTGCAGAATACGCTCTACTTCAACTCCGGTGCGTATCTTTACCTTTCGTTCAGCAAGGGAACTCCGGAATTCGGGGCCTACTACCTGAACGAGGACCGTTCCGACAAAGCCGACGACATCCGTCTCGCGGCCACCGGCGACGGCAATTACACCGCCGTGGACGCCTCCGGCAAAGCGATTCAGTTTCAGGAGGGCGATTCGATTGGCTTCTGGGTTAAGGATGAGAACGGCAACATCGTCTACAACACTCCGGGCATCAACGGCCAGCACACCTACAACGGCACGACGATCGCGGACCGGAACAACTACATGCAGGCGTTCGGAAACTACGGCCAGTCAGTGAACTCCCCCAACGGCAACTATACGCTGGAGGATATGATCAACGCCGCCCAGTCTGTCATGAACGTGCAGGTCGGTTCGACCGCTCCGGCTCCCTCGGGCCAGCCGCTCCCCGGCGTGCTCGCGGCGCTCTTCATCGGCGGCGGCACCTGTGCGGGACTCCGGTTCCGCAGGAAATAACCCGTCTGAAAGTCCTCAAAAGAAAAAGGGCTGTCGCATACCTGTGAGGTTTTGCAACAGCTCTTTCTTCTTTTTCCGCCTTATGCTTGTTCCCCCGGCCCATTTGTAAATGCGGAGAAATATCTGATTTTTTCCGGAAATCGGTTTGGCAATCGTGTGAACCCGGCCCATAATTAAAACATGTTGTTCCTGAATGACGT
>JABLYX010000110.1 GCA_018265615.1 Lentisphaeria bacterium | reverse complement strand
CAACAGGCCATTAAAATATCACTGCAACTGAATTATGCAAGCCTGCTTGAACAGAAAATACGGAAATTCCGTTCAAATGCATCTTCCCTGTACTGTTATTGCCGGAACAGCAGCGGCTGGAGCCCGCGGACCGGGACGTCGCGCAATTCACAATGATGTCCGGCCGCATATGCGGCCGCCGCTCCGGCCCCGCCGCCGAGCGCCATCGCAATGCACATGACACGGCAGCTTGCAAGCGCCTCGTGCGACGCGCTGATGCAGCGTCCGGCGAACAGCAGTCCGTCGACCCGGCGCGGCACGAGCGCTCCATACCGAATATCGTACGGCCGGGCCCGCTCGGCGGTTCCGACCGCATTCTCCTCGTGCCCGGCCGCCTGCCCCCCGCCGTTCGGATTATGGATGTCGATCGAGAAACAGGCCCGGCGGACAACCGCATCCTCAAAACGGCGCCCGGCTATACAGTCGCTTTTCTCCAGACGGGCCACTCCCTCGAAACGCCGGGTTTCGCGGACCCCGATCGCGGCGGGCATCTGTGAAATGAACGCATTCTCATAACCCGGAACGGTTTCACGCAGAAAGTCGAGAATCCGGAACGCCTGCCGGCGGCCTTCGATTTCGGCGCGGGTCAGATCGCGCGAGGAGGTTCCGTCGATGTAGTTCACCTGAGTCGCATTGACGATATTTTCGTCCTCGCGCACGGCAGGATAGAGCCGGATTACGCTGACCGTCTCCGGCAGCCGCCCCGCGGCCTGCGCCTCGAGCACAATCTCTTCCCAGGTACGGCCGCTCACCGTCACGATGCGCGCCTCCTGTTCGGAATCGCACTTCATCCGGCGAGCCGGATCGATTCCGGCAATCAGGTACATGATGCTGACCGGCTGCATGAGCCCGTCTCCCCCGCGTCCGATTTCAAACGGAACGCCGGCCCGGAAGGCGATCTCCCCATCCCCGGTGCAGTCGATAACACAGCGGGCCCGGAAAGCGCGTCTTCCCTCGCGGCACTCCGCCTCGACACCGGCCACCCGGCCGCCGTCAAGAAGCACACCGCTCACCGGAGCATGCAGCAGGATATCCGCACCGCGTTCCGCGAGCAAATCATAAAGCTCGATATCCACGCGGCGGAAATCGACGCAATGCCCTCCGATTCGTTCAAGCACCTGCTCCGTCACCAGGCTGTCGACCTGCCCCATCAGCGGGCCGACCACCGACTGAACGGCTGTTCCACCCAACCGCCCGCCGCGTTCCAGCAGCAGGGTCTTCGCTCCGCATCCGGCGGCCATATAAGCCGCGCCGACTCCGGCGGGTCCGCCGCCCGCAACGATCACATCATAATCCATCCGATTCCAGCTCCTGTTTTCAATGATTTTCCTTATATAATTATAAGTATACCCGGAAAACACCGATTTGAAAATGCAGAAAAATGCTGTATCTTTATAAAAAATTGCTTTATTCCGGAATATTATGATAATTTTTCAAACCATCGACGCTGATTCGCCGGAAGAAACGCTGCCGGCGGCGCTCCGGGCGGTGGAGCACCGCCGCGGAATTCACCTGACGCTCCATGACTGCCGCGGGCTCCTCTATCATGCGGACGGGCGGCCGTTCTTTCCGGGGCGGTACATGCATACGCACCCTTACTGCATCACCGGGCGCTTCGAGACGCCAGGCTGGAACCGGCGATGCCATGAGGAATGCATGCTGAAAGCGGAGGCGGCGGCAGACCGGCTGCGCAAGCCTTTCCTGCACTGCTGCTGGAAAGGAATCACCGAGCTGATTGTGCCGCTTGAACGCAGCGGCTCCCCGGTACTGCTGCTTTATGCGGGAGTGTTCCGGACGCCCGGCGCATCCCCTCCGGAGGAGCTGACGCCGGAGCTGAAGGAGCAATTCGGAGAGCTTCCTTCACCGGAAGGGCGGCTCGACAACGAGCTTGCACTTGAGCTCCAGCTTCTCGGCCAGGGGATCCTTCATTATGCCGCCCTCTGCCGGAGCCGGGCCGGAACTCCTCAGGAGAGAAGCAATCAGATCCGCCGCTTTCTGGAAGAGCACGCGCATGAGGGCGTCGGGCTCGCGGAGCTGGCTGAGGCGATGCACCTCTCCATCACGCATTGCTGCCATACCGTCAAGTACCACTTCGGAAAACCGTTCCACACACTGCTGCGGGAGGAACGCATCCGCCGCGCGCGCAACCTCCTGTGTTCAACGGAGATACCGCTGAAGGCGGTTGCGGCGGCAGTCGGATTCCGCAACGAATTCTATTTCAATCGTCAGTTCACCCGCGAGTGCGGCGTTTCGCCCGGAGAGTTCCGGAAACGGCAGGCCGGAGCTCACGACCCCAGAAGGCGGACGTAATCGTTCCCGTCATCAGGCGCATACACCTTGCCGTCATGGATATAGAACTCGGCATCGCTGTCCGCCGCCGGAGCCGTTTCATCCAGCTCGCAAACCGTGTGATAATACCACTCCCGGGCGTGCGGCAGACGCGCAATGGCCCGTTTCACGGCATTCACGTACGCCGGGGAAACCAGACTGTTCGAATAGACGCCGCCGCAATGGAAAAAGTTCTCCATCCAGTCATCCCCGATCTCGTACCGTCCGCGCAGCCCGGAAAGCTCCTCCTTCAGCGCGGACTCCAACTGTTCGAACTCCGCCAGGAGCATTTCCGGGGTGAAACCGGGGGTGAACTCCGGACGCCGGTTGCTGCGGGCCGTGAATTCCCGATACGCAGCCGCATCGAGAATCACGACATCGCCGCGCCCCGCGGGATTCCGTTTCGCCGCGGAATCGCCCTTCCGCTCCAGCCAGAGCGAGATCGCCCACAGTACCAGGAGCACACACGCGTCGCGCGGCATCTGAGGATAGCTCCTCAGCAGCAGCGGCATGAAAAGCGCCCCGGCCACACAGGCGACAATGAAGAGCCGCATCCGCACAAGCCTGGAGAAACGGCCGCAATTCGCGACCAGACAGGAGAGATAGAAGAACGGAGGAACCACCCAGAGCACCGCATACATGACAATCCCGGAAACCGGCGCCTCCGGAAGCCGGGAAAAACGGCCGCAGAATTCATCCCACGAGATGGTTCCGCGGATCAGGGACGACAGCCCGGTCACAATGAAATAGCGCCACATTCCCAGAAGCGCCAGAATGCAGAAGAAAAATTTCATTCCCCTCTTCCCTACTTTATTTCTGAAACACGATCTTTATACTGTACACCGGGCCGCTCCATAATACCAGCGGCCCGCGGCAAAAATCATCAGGCGGTAATCAGCCTCGGAGACGGATCGTGTTCCCCGAGGAGTGTGACAGCCCAGACCAGCGCGTCGAGTCGGTCCGGGCTGTCCGGGCTGCCGGGAGTAAACCCCGTCATCTCCTCTTCCAGTTCCGGAAAACGCCCGACGTGATGCACCCTGCCCTGCTCGTACAATGCGGCGACCGGCTCGGCGCGTGCGATTTTTCCGCGCGTGGCGCGTACGGCGCGATAGCTCAGATTCAAATTGAGCTGGCGGAGAACCGTTTCCACGAGTTCTCCGCCGTTGTTGACCTCTCCGACCACGCGGTCGGCCCGGAAGCGCTCATATTCGGCATTCACCGCCGCGGCCCATTCGAGCGGACGCCCCCGGCAACTGGCATCCGAAAGCACGTAAAAATGGTTGTCGCGGGAGCGGCCGACCGTCACGATCCCCGTGGTGTCGCTCGATGCGTTCCCGGTTACAGCCGGGTCGACGCCGACGATGATGCGGTCCAGCTCCGGGACCTCCGCGACGCGGCTCCGGTCGATCAGCCGCTGCGACCAGAGCGCGCCCGCAATGTCATCCAGCCAGACGCCTTCGAGGAAACGTGCCCGCTGCCGCACCGAGAGCCCGGCCAGCGTCTCCTCCAGATATCCGGTGGGAAGGTTTTCCGCGTTCGCCGCCGGATTCAGCAGCATCGACGCATACTGCTGCGGAAAGACGACCGGCAAATTCGACTCCGGATCGATCTTCTCCATAAAGAGCCGGTAGCTCCAGTGAGACTTGCCGGAGGGATTGCAGTCGAAATACGCCTTGTTCGAAAGCGCCGTCTTCTGCGCGAGCCGGGTCAGCGCGGTGTTGACCGCCTCGTAACCGATCTCGGAACATTCGTTGAAATAAATGGTGCTGAACTCTTTGCCGAGGATTTTATCAGCCCGTTCCCCCGCATCGAGCCCGCCGAACCAGATCTCCGAACGATTCGGCAGCCGCACGAACTGGTCGCGCGAGGACTCTGCCAGCCGGAGCTGCGGGAACGCGAGGCGCACGACCTTCGGCAACGTATCCATGAGTACCGACTGGCGAACCGCGTTCGAATGGAGACGCAAAATCGCGTGACGGCTGCCCGGGGCCCGGAGCGCCCGCACCAGGAGCGCGTATACGAGAATGAAGGTCTTCCCCGAACGCGAACCGCCGAAGAGCAGCACATACCGGCTCCGGCCGCCGAGCAGCTTCAGTGCCTGCCGCTGAGCGGGGGTTTTATGGAAAACCGGCTCCATATCAATGCGTTTCCCAGTAATTCGTGCTCCATATGTAATCGCCGGGAGCTTTCTGGTAGCTGCGCGTGATGCGGGTGTAAAGTTTGCCGGAGTCGTCGAAGGTCTCTTTGCAGGTCTGGCGGATCCGCAGGAACGATCCTTCGATCCCTTCCACCGCCGCATTCGTGACACGCCCCTGGGTCCACGCCGCGAGCTCCGCGATCCGGGATTTCACGCCGCCGGAGACATAGATGCTCACTGTGACGACCAGACAACGCAGCGTCAGGTCGATCATATTGGCCGGCAGCTTGCTTTCGCTCCGGAACGGGCAGCCGGCCAGTGCATTCCAGTTCGGAATCGGCATATAGTGCCCGTCCGGCAGTTTCTGGTAGCCGGCCATGGCGGCGGTCAGGTGGAAATCCGCCATGTCCACGGCGATATCGGTGCGGTTGGCGAGATCCGAACGGTCCTCGATCGAATAGTACTGGAGCAGGTCCGGATTGCTGCGGTGCTGCGCTTCGACCGTGACTTCATACTCCATCTCCGACAGCCGCTTCGGCATCACGCTCGTGATCAGACAATCCGGTTCGGGCCAATCCCCGGGAAAGGTTCCGGTCTGCCCGAAAAACGTCGGGAGCTCCTCCGCCGCAACGCGCCAGCGGGCGTTCCAGACGATCTCCCGGCGAATCGCTCCGGCGCGGGTCAGGCCGGCGAATTTCTCGGTGCGCACTTTCGAAATGCACCGCGTTTCGACCTTGCGCGCCAGAAGCGCGACCTCATAGCCGACTTTCCCGAACGGCTTCGATCCGATGGAGACCAACAGGAAACGTTCGCCGGCCCACGCCTCCGCTCCGCCGACCGGATGCGCGGCCAGAAGCGCCTCATACTCTTCGCAGTTCACAAACCAGGCAACGCCGCAGGTTTCGAAACCGTCGGCATCGACGCCGCGCTCCGGAAGGCCGAGCTGAAGTTTCGTCACCTCGCGGGCGGTCACTTCAAATTCGATGCAGGGCTCCCCCGGCGCCGTGACGATGCAGCTGACGCAGGCGAATGCTCCGCCGTCCCACTCGAGCAGTTCGCCCGGCTTCGGAATCAGCGCGTCGTCGACACAGGAAGGGGCGCGGAAGCGCATGCTCCGCTGCCGTGAGCCGTCGGAGGCGAACGTATCGACCGCCCTGCCGGCTGCAACCGGCTGAACCGGTTCCTCCGCCTCGAATTCGATTCCCGAGTAAATGACGCGGCAGGAAGCCGCGTTGACGGCCCTGAATTCGATCGCCGTCACAAACAGTCGCTCGGAAAACTCATACGAACCGTCCGGCTGCGGAATCCGGAACGGATCCCCCACCGCGCCTGCCCACGCACGCGCCTCCTCCATCAGCTGCCCGCCGGTTTCCGCCGGATCCGCCAGGACAAGCCGCCACGCGCTTTCCAGCGTCACAAGGCCGTCGCCCGAGATTTTCAGATTCGCATGGTAAAGATTCTCTGCAATCATGGTTCACCTCCGTGTGTATGGAATCATGACAGCAGGAAAAAAAGTCAACTTTTGGGCTCAAAAGCAGGCAGTGGAGTGTTCCGGAAAAAGACAAAAAAAATGGAGCGAGTGACCGGAATCGAACCGGCGACAATCACGTTGGCAACGTGATGCTCTACCAACTGAGCTACACTCGCA
>JABLYX010000109.1 GCA_018265615.1 Lentisphaeria bacterium | reverse complement strand
GCCTGTATCCGCGCTTTTTTGCCGGGCGGCAACGTTTTCTGCTGTTTCACATACTCCGCATTATGCGCAGGAGATTCACATTGATCGAACTTTTGGTTGTGATTGCGATCATTGCAATTCTCGCGTCGATGCTGCTGCCGGCGCTGAATCAGGCGCGTGATCGTGCGAAAGTGAGCGCCTGCATGAATGTCCTGAAGCAGACCGGGAGCGCAATGGCGCTGTACCAGGCAGACAACCAGGATTACTGCCCGCCGACGCAGGGGGATAATCCGAATGCCGTTACCGGGGGAATGTCGGGGCTCGACAGCACTTCATACAAATACGAGTGGTATGACGCCGTACTGCGGTATGCGCCCGTCGCGGAACGCGAGATCACCTACAGCGACGGTGTGAAAAGTAAGGTTTATACATTCTTCGTCTGCCCGATCAGCCGCGGCTGCTTCGCCGCCGGGGACGGCGGCTCCGGCCAGTGGGGGAGCTACGGCTACAGCCATCGGTTCGGGGCAAAGAAAATCACGACATTCAAGCATGCGTCGCGTTCCGCGATCATCATGGACAGCAAGCAGTATTTCTTCCACAACCACCAGAACAACACATTGCAGAACATTGCGGAATACGCCCACTTCAGGCCGAAGACGCCTGCCGGCAGCACGAACATGCTGATGGGTGACGGGCGCGTCACGTCGAAGCACCTGAGTGAATTTCTCGGAACCGGACCGTACGGGAGTTCGGATTCCGGCTATGCAAAGTACAATCTCACGCTCGACCCCACCCGCAGTTACTGAAAAGGTCCTCCTCCGATGAAATTACTGTTCTCCATGTTATTCGCCGCCGCCTCTCTCGGACTTTCGGCGGCCCCGGAACTTTCCGATATGCCGGTCGGCACGGACCGGGCCTGGCTCATCAAAGGGCGCGGCGAGGTCGAGGCGAAGCTGAACCGCGGCCCGGCGGGCGGCCGGAAAGATGTTGCGTCGTTCTCATATGATTTCACCCGGTGTCCGGATCGGCGCAACAGCTTCGTCCGGGTGGAGCTCGGGCAGGAGCTGGCCGGCATGCCGCAGGAGTTCATGCTGGAGCTCCGCTCGGATGCGCCGGAGCGGGAGCTGCCGTTGGCGGTATGGATCCACGACCGCTCCGGCGAAGTCTACCTCATGCGCTTCAAGCTGAAGGGCGAAGGGTGGCAGACGGTCAGGGTTCCGATGATGCGCGCCGCCGCCTGGAAGAGCGGCGACGGCAACGGGAAACCGGATCTGCCGCTCCGCTTCGCCGGGATTCTTCTCGACATGCCCGGGGAAAATGCGAAAGGGGTGTTGGAAATCGGAACGATCACGGTGAAAAGCGACCTTGAACCGGTCGAAGTCACCGGTTATCCGGCGCTCGAGAAGTATTTCAGCGGAGGACGCCGCCCCGTGTTGAAGCTGAATCTCTCCAGCCGGAATAAATTTCCGCTTTCGGACTACGGCTATACGCTGAAAGCCGTCGATCTTTATTCCGGGAAAACCGTGCTCGAAAAAAGCGGCTCCTTCAAGGGAATGCAGCGATTCCCCGAGGAGGTTGAACTCGATGTTCCGTATGGGCTGATCCAGGTGGAGTACACGGTAACGCGCGGCGACGTCCGCCCGATCTATTTCAAGGGCTCCTTTTCCCATTTCATGCCGGAGAAGCTGTCGGAGGAACCGGCGGTCCGGGCGTGGGAGTATGAATATTCGCCGCTCGGCGGCGTCTTCGGTTCCCTTTCTCCCGGAGATGCAAATGTTTACGGCGCGGGTTGGATCCGTTTCGAACACCCGAACTGGCGCGACAATGAAACGGCTCCCGGCCGGTACGATTTCGCCGGAATGAAGGCGAAGATGCAGCCGTTCATCGATGCGAACGTCCGCCCGGTGATTCTGCAGTGCCTCTACCATTATCCGGAGTTTCCGGAACTCACCGATCCGAACCGCTTCCCGATCGGCTACGGGCGGCACTTCCAGCGGGAGGCCGCCGCGCTTCGGGGAGTGACCCGCCATTTCGAGCTCGGCAACGAGGACAACGGGCACACGAAATTCCTGTACACCGAAGTCGCACGCCACGCCGCCGCCGGAATCCGTTCGCAGCAGCCGCTGGCCGTCCTCGCGAACAGCGGCACGGCCCATATCGATTACAACTGGCTGGAGTTTCAGCGCAGCCGCGGCCTGCTCGAGCTGCTTGACGTGCTTTGCGTGCATCCGTACACGAACAACTCGACGCCGTCGCAGGAGGTCGGTCCGGAGAAAGGAAAAATCTACGGGAAGCTGACTCAGCTGAACGACATCGTCGATGCGGCGGGCGGCATGAAACTGCTCTGGAGCACCGAGTACGGCTGGCCGAACAGCAGCCGTCCGGGCGGCGAACATGACCGCGCCGACCTCTACGTGCGCGAAATGTTGATCGGCGACATGGCCGGGCTCGAGATCAACGGACTCTACACCTGGGACCGGGACTACGGCATCGTCGGCCGTCCGTCCGGGGTTTCCATCCAGACTTTCGCCCGCATGCGGGAGGGACGCCGCCTGGCGGGATTCTACCGCGAGGGAGATATTTATGTCGCGGTTTACGAACGCGACGGAAACGCGACCGCCGCGGTCTGGACGCCCGAAGCCGGAACCCGCCCGAATCCGGTCCGGGGCGGCGCATACTTCGATCTTTTCGGCAACCCGCAGAAGGAAAACGAGGTGAAGATTTCGCAAAGTCCGGTCTACGTGCGGAACGCGGAGAAGAGCGTTCTCGACCGCGCCCGCGCCAATACCGTGAAAATCGCCCGGCAGCGGCTCGAAAAGAACACGCGCCGGCCGGCGGATAACGGCGGCGGGGCCGGGCTCATCGGCGGGCTTGAGGCGTGGAGCCGCGGGCAGGGAGCGATTTCGCAGCAGGAACAGACCGTGATTGCCCGGCGGCTCGACCATGCGCTGGCACAGGCGCGGCTGGACGGCTCGCTCCCGGCGTCGAAGGCGGATTTCGCGGAACGCCGGGCGGAGCTGGAGAAGAAGGTCGCGGCAGCCAATGCGAACCTCGAGGATATCCCGAGTGTCCGCTATCTGCTGAATCTCGGTGCGAAGCTCGAGGCGGAGTCGGCGCTGATGAAGGATCCGGTCAACCCGGTCAATTCGATGGCGAAGCTGGTTTACGACCTGGCCGGCCGGTTTGCGCGGGACGGCTATCGCGTGCAGTACGCCGTATTCGCGAATCTCTATATGCGGCAGGGCGAAGCGCTGAAAGAGCGGCTCGTCTTCGTGCCGGGGCGGCGTACCTCGACGCGGGCCCGGGTCAGCTCTTATGCGCCGGAGAAGGTCGAAGCGACGGTCCGCCCGGTTCTGCCTCCGGGCTGGAAGTCCGTACCGGAAAGCAGGAAAGTTGAAGTCTCCCCGGATGAGCCGGTTTTCGCTGATTTCCAGATCGAGTGCCCGGCGCGCCCGGCCGAACGGAATCTGCTGCAGCTCTCTGTCGAATTGCCGGGCCGCCCGGCCATGATTACCGGCTTCAACGACCTTGAAATCGTTCCGGCGCTGACGGTCGAAGCCGAACCGGTTGCGGGAGCCCTGCCCGATACGCCGCTCACGCTGACCGTCCGCAACCGGGAAAGCGCTGCGGTTTCCGGCGATGCCGTGGTCAATACGCCGGACGGCAATCAGGAGCTGGCCCGTTTCAGGATTCCGGAGCTCGCTCCCTACAAGGAGCTGAAGATTCCGGTGAAGCTCGCGAAAATCACGCCGGAGGTTGCGAAGGTGTGGCGCGTCGCGGTCCGGTTCAAGCTTGACGACGGGCGCGAATTCAGCGTTCCGGCTGATCTTGACTTCGTCCATGCCTCGGCTGCGGCGAAGCCTCCGCAGATCGATTCGAAGCTCGGCGAGTGGAGCCGGGCGTTTCCGCTCAGGATCGACAAGGCGGAATATACGCGCGGCTCGTACGGCGACGGCTGGACCCCGGAGGATTGCAGCGCGGTTTCGATGCTGATGTGGGACCGGAATTATCTCTACTTCGCGGCGGAGGTGAAAGACCAGACCTTCAATCAGCAGTTCACCGGGGACTCCACCTGGCAGCAGGACAGCATCCAGATCATCTTCGCCGATCCGGCCGAGCGCAAGCCGTTCCAGATCAATCTCGCGCTGACTCCCGCCGGCCCTCAGGCGTGGGGGGACCGCCTGCTCGCCGAAGCGGCGGTGGCCATCGAATACCGTGACGGGAAGATCCATTACGAGGCCGCAATTCCATGGAGCGTTTTTCCGGGAGGGCTTAAGAGGGCGGCGGAGAAGCGGGAATTCCTCTACGGGATCGCGGTCAACGATGACGACGCAATTGTGCCGCGCCGGTTTCTCGAACGCTTCGAGGGCAGCATCGTGCACGGCAAGAAGGTCGATTCGTTCGCCCGGGTCACGCTCGGCGGCGAGCCGCCGCAGGCCGTCGACGACGGAACCGTCTTTGAAGATGACTTCAGCGCGGACGCGGCGGGGAAGGCTCCGCTCAAGTGGTTCTATCACCGCAACAACCTGCCGGAAAGTTCGATCCGGGTCGTTGACGCGCCTGATGCGAAGGGCGGCAGGGCGTTGCGTCTCGACAACAGAACCGGGAACAAGCCGAACCATTTCGCCATCTGCATCGCGGAGCTTCAGCTTGTTCCGGGAGCCGAATACGAGCTCTCCGCCAGGGTCGGGAACGTGCCGGAAGGGGCGGACAGCACAATCGGCGTCTGCGCCGACAAGTGGGGGAACAAGAGCCAGAGCTATATGAAACTGCCGCCGGGCGCCGGGTGGCAGACGGTCCGGAAGCTGTTCCGGGCTCCGGTCAACGGGAGCCTGAACCTGATTATCCGGAATACGACCGCATTCGACGGCATGCTGATCGATTCGATCACAGTGCGACGGAAAAAATAGCCGGGGATTCCGGCCAGGTGAGGATTGCCGCAGGGGAGAAGAGACGCTTCGCCCCTGCGGCATTTTGTTTCAAAACCCGGCGTCGCGGCGGGCGGCGGTGAAAAAATACGATATTTTTGCGATCCGGACTTGGCAAATTTCATTTTCTGTGTTATAATTAATTTGTACGTATAACCTGGAGATAAGCAATGACCCAGAAAGAGATTGCGCGGCAGTTGAATATCACCCAGGCGTCGGTGTCGCTGGCGCTCAAGGGGTCTTCGCGCATTTCTCCCACATTGCGCACGACGGTCCTGACGCTGGCGCAGAAGGGGAACTACCGCCCGAATCTGGCGGGCCAGCTGCTGCGGCGCGGGAAGAGCAACGTGGTGGGCGCGGTTTTTCCGTCACTGGTCAACGGGTTTTACGGTGAACTCTTTCAGGAGCTGCAGAAGCAACTGCTGCCGCACGGCTATCTGCTGACGCTCTGCCAGGCGGATTCTCCGGTGGAGCAGAAAGCGGCGGCCGACTATCTGCGGCAGCTGCAGGTGGCCGGAGTGATTGCGATCGGGTCCGCGGCGGAGGCGATGCTTCCTCTGCGCGGCGAGGGGATCGCACTGGTTTTTTACGGCGGGGACAGCAATCTGGAATATGCGGTGAGCCAGATCCTCCCGGAGCGCTACCAGGCGGGGCTGGAGATGACCCGCTATCTCCGGAACTGCGGCCGGAAGCGGATCGCCTTTCTGGGGGCGACGACGCCGGAAGAGCCCCGTTTCCGGGGATACCGGGATGCGCTGGCAGAAGCGGGGCTGGAGGTTCTGACCGTTCCCGCCGTGAGCCGGACCGATTCGATGGATCGCGGCTTCTCCATGATGAAACAGCTTTGCAGAACCAACCCCGGCGTGGATGCGGTCTTCGCCCATAACGATTCGGTGGCGATCGGTGCGTTGCGGGCCGCGATGGAGCTGAGGATTCCGGTTCCGGAAAAGATTGCCGTCGCGGGGTTTGACTGCATCGACGCGGGCCGTTATTTCTCGCCCGCCCTGACTACAGTGGAGCAGCCGCGCCATGAGATCGTGACCGCGCTGGTGACGGAACTTTTCGCCTCCATGCGGGATCAGGAGCATCATAATCTGGTTTCCATTCCGTGCCGCCTCGTCATCCGGGAGTCGGCATAAAAAATTTGTTGTCTTGTTTATACGTATAACAAAATAAAGGGATAAGGTGTGCAGCGCAGTCACCTGGTTTCGGGTGAATATTTCGCAATACAGCTGCAATGGCGTATAACAATTGGTATGTGATGTTCACGGTTCAGATTTGTCATGATGCAATT
>JABLYX010000011.1 GCA_018265615.1 Lentisphaeria bacterium | reverse complement strand
GCATGATTTCTCTCACTGCTTCTTTTCTTTGTTTTGCATCTCATTGTGATCAGGATTGAAATGTCCGCATCTCAATGCTATAATAAAGCCGTACACCGTACCGATTCCGATGATGAATCCGAATACAATGCCGCAGAGGACTGTTGATTCATGGTAGAGCTTTTCAACATTATCGAGAAGTATTTCCCTCCGACTGTCGTTTGTCTGCTCATCGGTCTTGCCATCGGATTTATCGCCGGAAACGCGTTTAATCTGTTCGGAAATCTCTGCCGTCTCATCAGATGGTGTATTGAGTTCCGTCGAGAAGGAAGTGAATTGAAACGCCGGCATGAAGAAGAGGACCGCAACAATACCGGGAAGCTGATGGCGGTTGAAAAATTGAAACAACAGGAACTTCGCCGTCAGCAATTGATGGAATCGCTGCAATATGACACAGACGGCCGTCTGATGTCCCGCACCGGAAGAGAGTGTTACTGTCCGATGTGCCTCGGTCGAGAGGCCGTTCTCTCTGAAATGCGGAAAAACAACCTTTGCAATGCAGTGTTCCATTACCATTGTCCGCGGTGCAACTTCCGGCAGTAAACGGTAATCCGAGCCACTCTCAAGCGTTTTCAGCTCTTCTGACCTCATCATCTCCTCTCACAGCTCCTTGCTACTGCCCGATTCACTACTAATGATAGATCTGGGTAAAAAAATATCTTCCCATAACCTCGCAAGAACGTCAACCGTTTCATTTCTGTCTTTTTTCAACATCAGTGCGATGCGGTCAACTCTGTTCTTTACTTCAGGTTGAAGCTGAATTGTTTTCTTTATCATATGAATGACTCCTTGTGTGTTTGCATTTCAATATATATCATCACTTATGATAATTCAAGGATAGTTCAACAAAAAAAGTAGAAAAAAAGTATTTTGATGATAGATTCTATTGCTGGGCATAACATAAGGGCTTGAATGATGGAAACTAAGGTCAAAATCACCAGAGAGATAAAAGAGGCAATCATCAGGGCAATCGAAGCCAGCGGTGGACAATCGGCACTGGAGCGAAAAACAGGGGTAAAACAAAATAACTTGAGTAAGTATATATCGGATAAAGCAGACAGCATCACAAGCGCCGTATGGGATAAGCTGGAACCGGCGCTCCGCCCCTATCTTCCCGGCGACATTATCAACGCAGGGAACGTCAGCGGGAACGGGCGAATCAACGGCCCAGTCATCGGCAAGGCAGGGCAGGTTATCCACCACGCCGCGCGGGCCGATGAGCTGATCACCTGCCGCGCGGAGGCATATGACAAGGTGTTGGATGCGGTGATGGAGTCCGACATTGACGACGCCGCGAAAATAAAGTTTTACTCAATCATCAAAAAGCTGAAACAGGAGGGATAATTATGAAGGGGAGGCAATGAAAGGAGAACTCTCCTATGGTGAAGTTTGAAGTAGCCGAAGCCGCAACCGTCAACTGTTACAGCACCCCGGAGGCAACTGCACCCGAAAGTGCCGTCACCCCAAACCTGTACCATAAGGCCGTCCGGATCGCGGCCGCAGTGCTCGCGGCAGTGCTGTTGGCGGGGGCGGGCTACTGGTGGGGCCGGTCTGATGCGACGACGGTATGCGACAGCCGCAGAATCAGCGTCAGCGGCAAAGGGGTCGTCCACAATTCGCAATGCCCGTTTTATCGGAAAAATCAAGTAAGGAATTGCGAGTACTGCGGCGGCATAAGCAGCCGGTGAAAACGGCCTGACCGAACGCCTGGCCATGGGGTCATAACCCCTTTCCGCTGAACCTGCGCCTTAATTTCCCTGCAAAACTCCATCCGCTATTTACGCGAGTGAATTAATTGGTTCTTCGAAACCATCCGTTTTCACACGATTTTCCGGCGTATTTCATTCCGCCGCGGCCGATTTTCATAAAAAAAATGAAAACAACAATAGCAATCACTTGAATTTGCCCCCCTTTCACACTATTGTTACAGGAATCATATTGGAACACGATCAGTTGCAGAAACCCGGAAAATTTCGATGACATATGCCGGCAAGAAAATCCTGTCCAGGCGCGGACTCTTTGTGCTGTTGAACCGGGAACCTGTCTGGATTTACTTCGTTACCGGACTGATCCTGCTGAACATCCTGGCGGTCTGCCTCGAATCAATGCCGTCCATGCGGAAGTATGAAGCGGTCTTCCTGGCATTCGAGCTGTTTTCCGTGATGCTCTTCGGCACGGAGTATTTGCTGCGCCTTTTCAGCTGTACCGCTGCTCCCCGCTATCGCCATGCCGTTTTCGGCCGCGTCAGATACATGTTTACGCCGATGATGCTGATTGATTTCCTGGCGATCGTTCCATTTTTCATCCCGTTTGCGGTGGGAGATCTCCGGGCAATGCGGGTGTTCCGCATGTTCCGCATTTTGCGGATTGCCAAAATCGGACGCTACAATCAATCCCTGAACCTGATTTTAACCGTCCTGAAGGCACGACGCGAGGAGCTGATTATCTGCTTCGGGTTATTCGGTGTCCTGATTCTGCTCGGCTCCCTGCTTCTTTATTCGTTCGAGAATCCCGGTCAGCCTGAGCAATTTTCCAGCATTCCGGCCACGATGTGGTATGTGATCCTTGCGGCGACCTCCATCAGCGGCAGCGGGCCGGACCCGGCCACGCTGGCCGGGCGTGTCGTCCTTTCTTTGATTTCCATCGTCGGCGCCGCCATGCTCGCCCTGCCCATCGGTATTGTCGGAGCCGGTTTTCTCGACGAGCTGCAGGCGGAACGGGAAGCGCGAAAAAACGACAAATCGAACTGAGTTATCATCCAAACCAAATTAAGGAGTCGTCAGAATGAAAGAAGCGATTAAGAGAATTGCGGAACGCATCGAGAAGACCTTTGACCGAATCGAAACGGAAGAAGCAACCAAGAACGCCTTTATCATGCCGTTTATCCAGTTGCTCGGATATGACATCTTCGATCCGGAGGAGGTTATTCCGGAGTTTACCGCCGATATCGGCATCAAAAAGGGCGAGAAGGTCGATTACGCGGTCTGCCATGACGGCGAGCCGGCGATCCTGATCGAGTGCAAATCCTGCCGGGCGGATCTCTGCATTGACAATGAAAGTCAGCTTTTCCGGTACTTTCACACGACCAAAGCCCGCTTCAGCGTACTGACGAATGGAATTGTTTACAAGTTCTTCACGGACCTCGAAGAGCCGAACAAGATGGATACCAAACCGTTTCTCGAAGTCAACCTTCGGGAACTTGACAAAATCGACTTCAACGAACTTGTCAAGTTCTCCAAAAATAACTTTGATGAAGCGAGCATCAGGGACCGGGCGGACGTACTCAAATGCGCGACCTCAATCCGCAACGTGCTGAAAGAGGAGTTGGCCAATCCATCCGAAGAGTTTGTCCGCCTGGTCTTCAGGAAAATGGACTGCGGCGGCAGCATGTTTACCGAAAAGATCAAAGAAAAGATCACCCCGCTCGTCAAATCAGCTCTTGAAACCGTCATCAACGACAAGGTGAAATCGCATTTGAATAATGCATTGAACACGACCGAAGCGAAGTCGGAAGAGATCGCCGCCGTCACTGCGACTCCGGCGGAAGAGGTGAATAACGGGATTGTCACGACTCAGGACGAGATTGACGCCCACAACATCATTCGTGCGATTCTCTGCCGGGAGGTTCCGGTTGAACAAATCGCCATGAGGGATGCCAAGAGCTATTGCGCAATCCTGTATCAGGACAACAACCGGAAGCCGATCTGCCGCCTCTATTTCAATAATCCGGAGCGTAAATCGGTGGGACTGTTCGATGGCGACGCGGAAGACAGGGTTTTTATTCAGGACACCGCCGAATTGTATACCCTCGCTGAACGCCTGAAAAGTACGGTTGCAAAATATCAGCATCCGCAGAAGGAGAATGAAGAATAGCTTCCAGGAGGCCGGAGGATAATTATGAAGCCCGCCCGGATCGTTGTTCAATGGTCCGGGCGGTGTCTTTATCCGTGGTTGCGGATGTACTCCATCGCCGCTTCGGAGAGGAACGCCGAACGGGTCCGGTTATGGTTGCCGCTGAAACGGTCGATCCGCTGCAGCACGTAGCGCGGCACGGTGATGTTGATCCGCTCACGCTCGCCGTCCGGAACCTCCGCCTCGATCACCGCGATGCGGCAGAGATCGCCGTTCGCCTCCGCGAGCAGCTCCTTCAGCGCCGCCGGATCGGACTGGTCCGGAATGGCCTCTCCGTCCTCCGCCATCCCGGCGAGATGGAACTCCAGCGCCTCCCGCGCGGCCACAAGCGCCTTTGCGATATCATCCCCTCCGGTTACACAGCCGGGAAAATCCGGAAAGCTGACGGAAATATACTCCCCGTCACCGCCGGACAGAACCGCATTATAAAATTGTTTCATCCTGATACCTCCATTCTTCTGTGATCGGGACGCGGACGGAAAGAGTGCCGGGGCTTTTCACCGCCCCGGCTTTGCCGGTCATTTCCAACCGGCCTGCCGCTTGATACTCGACCAGTCGCACCACCTGATTTCCTTCATCGGATGTGTCACTGTCACGCGCCCCGGCTTCACCGGGTGCTTGAACTGGTGATGATCTCCCTTGACGGCAACCAGATGCCAACCGTCCTTTTCAAGCAGCTTTATGACCTCTCGCGAACTGGGCGGCCCCATAGCTTCCTCCTTGTTACAACATTCAATATACACACTTTTATGTAAATATCAAGTTCTTAATACATAAAAATGTGTATTATTCCAGTGACGCCAATATAACACGGACGCGCTCGATCGGCATAGATGCAGCCAGCAGGCGGAGCCGGTCGCGGTCCGCCTGCTCCGGATCGACGGGCGCGGGCAGAGCTCCGGCAGTCGGGGCCCCAAGCACATTCGGCATCTGCCGCAGGAATCGGGCCTTTGCCTCCCGTGTCGCATGGCGTTGATACAAAGCGGTCATCTCCGGCGACATGTGACCGAGGACGGATTGCACGATCGGCAGCGGGATGTTGTAGACTCCGGCCAGATACGCGAAGGTGTGCCGCATTGCATGTGCGGATTTGACGGGAACGGCACGGCTTCGACCGTCCGGAGTAATTGAGGTCTGTATGTCAAGCTGCCGCAGGAACTTCCTGACCCGGTAAAATACTCCGGCTGGATTCCTCTGGTACATATCAGCCAGTTCCGGAGCGACATACATGCCTCCGCCGGTAATGCGCCGCTGCTCTTCCAGGAATGCGGCCAGCGGCGGCATGACCGGGATATCCAGCATAACGCCTGTTTTCCGGCGGCGCTTGTTGCTGATCCACCCATCCGCGATCTCATCCCACCGCAGCAGGCAGATATCCCCGAGAGTCAGGCCGGTACACAATCCGATGATGAATATCGGCCGGGTATAAGGCATGGAGATATTATCGCCGATACGCCGAAGCTCCATATCGGTAAATGCGTCCCGGCTGATGGTGTGCTGCGTCAATACGGGGATGTCGAATGGGTTATGGAACATTCCGGCATCAGCGGCAAGCCGTGAAAAAACAGCCTTGACGGCTTTGTGCCTTGCGTTGACGGTTCGCGGAGAGAGTTGATCCGCGGCACTTCTGTAGGTTGCATTTACTGTCCGGCTTCCCTGCTGCCGGGAGAACGAGATATCTTTGATAAATGCTCCGGAGTCGCGCAACATGGAGATGTATTCTTCCGCCTGCCGGGTAGTCACATCGGCAAGGTTTCCGACATCCGGATACCGGGCAGCCATGAAAGCGGCAAAATCGCCCCAATAGGAGCGGTTCCGCTTCTTCTGATACTCTCCGGGAATGCGTCGGGTTGGTTTCGCAAGATAGCGATCATACGCCTCTGAGACAGGGATGGATCCGCCGCCGGTCAGTTCATCGCGGAAATTTTCGATCAGAGCCTTGACATTCTTCTGCTCACTGGCCGTTTTTGCGGTTTCCCTGATTTTCTTCTCAAAGGCGAGAGCGGCACGTTCGGTGGTGCACCCTTCGCAGACTCCGTAATACCATTTACCCTGCTGCATGAATTTATAATGGTACTCGGGGGTGATTCCCTTCGAGGTTTGCCGCTGAAAAATGCTCATTGCGCCTTTGCTCCGTTGTAGTGCGATAATACGCTACTATACAGCGAAACGAGCAAAATAGCAACATGTAATTAGAACATTTTTAGAACATTTAACATAAAATCCAACATATATGAGCTCAATAATCGGTGACTCATAATCTCTTGGTCGTCGGTTCAAATCCGGCCGGATCCACCAGTTTTCCCCTTCAATTCCCCTCAGGCGCATGGTTCCTGCCAAATAATCCCGGCGGCTGAACCGCGAAACGGGTCGTTCCCCGGCCCCGCCGAAGCAGCCCGGCCGGACTTTACGGCACTTCCGCACCGCCTCGGCGGCCGGCGTCCCCAACCGGAGCATCGACTGCTTTTTCGGACGGCGGCCGCCCTCAACCCCCGTCCGGGGGTGTATATTTTCCCCGAAGGGGGAAATATCGGGGGAGTCCCTATACAGGGGGTTGATAAGGGGGGGCGTTTTTCTGCATTTGCATGCATTTCCATGCAATTGCATCCAATTGTATCCATTTGAATCCTTTTATTTCTCCCATCTCTTCCGGATGGCCTCCTGTCGCACTTTGCTTTTGCCCGTCGGCGCGGCCGATCACATGCACCCGGCGCAATGCATGGAATCCGACCCGGAATTCTGCGGCAACAGGCGAATCCCCGCCCGGAGACCGAGCCCTTTTCCGGAAAGTTGAAGCGGTAAGCCGCCCTGCCCACAGAAGCTGTAAGTAAGTATTTTGTCAACCCTCAGCAGAAGAGCGGCCGGTTCGCGGCCATCAAAGCTGGCGCCGCGCCGCGCCGGGAGTGCGGATCACAAAACGGCAAGGCAGCCGAAAACCCGGAGTCACGACCGGCGGCACGCCTCCGGCAGTTCCGGTCCTGCAGCGGGGGTATCGCCCCATCGACGCCCCATCCCCGGCTGTGAACAGTTCGCCGCATTCACGATTGCATCGCCCCCGGGTTCCCTGACGCCGCCGCGGATGAATTCCAGATGCATATCTCTCCCTCCTGTTTTTCTCTGAAATATCACGCTCCCGCCGCAGATGCAGCCGTTTTTTCTCTTGCATTCGAACGGACGGCAGATATATTATGTTCCCGGTCGTCAAGAAAGCAAAAGAATCGAAACACGGCAATGCGCACTCTCTTCACCTCGCTCTCCCCGCGAAAGCGGTACGTCGTCCTGCTGGTCATCATCTATATCGGCTTCATCAGCCTGGGGCTGCCCGACACAATCCTCGGAGTCGCATGGGACTCCATGCACACGGAGCTCAGGCAGCCGGTCTATTACGCCGGCTTTGTTACGATGCTGCTGACCGTCTGCTCTGCGATATCGGCCTTCTGCAGCGGCGCGATCCTGCGGCTGACCGGAACGGGAAAGCTCCTGATGATCTGCGCATTCGTCACAGGGCTGTCGCTGCTGGGGTACGCGCTCTCGCCGGCGTTCTGGATGCTGCTGCTCTTCGCCGTTCCGCTCGGATTCGGACAGGGCGCGGTCGACACCGGCATGAATTTCTACGTGGCCAAGCACTACACCAGCCGCGACATGAACTGGCTGCACTGCTGCTGGGGGATCGGGGCGACCGCAGGGCCGCTGCTCGCAACTGCGATCATCTCCGCCGGATGGAGCTGGCGCGGCGCCTACGGAACCATCTCCGCCGTGCAGCTGACGCTGGCCGTGCTCTTCCTGCTGACGCTTCCGCTCTGGAAGGAGGGCACCTCCGACGCGCAGGGGAACGTGGAGACGGTCAGCGGTAAAGTCACCCATTCGCTCCGCCTCTTCTGCTGTCCGCTCATGATGTTCTTCTATTGCGCGGCGGAGGTCTCGATGGGGCTCTGGGCCTATCAGTTCCTCGTCTCCTGCCGGGGCGTCTCCGGAGAATCGGCGGGATATATCGTGGTCGGCTACTGGGGGATGCTCTCCGCGGGACGGTTTCTCATCGGCTTCGTGGCGAACCGCCTCGGCAACCGCAAGCAGATCCGTTACAGCATGGTGCTGGCATGTATCGGAGGGCTCCTGATGCTGATTCCGGGATGCGTCCCGCTCACGGTGTTCGCCATCGGCCTGGTCGGTTTCGCATTCGCGTCGTTCTATCCCGCGATGATGCATGCGGCTCCGCACCGCTTCAACGACGCGACCGCCGCCGCCGTCATCGGCTACCAGGGCGGGGCCGCCCTGCTCGGAACCGCGATCTGCCCGGCGGCGTTCGGCTATCTCGCCGCCCGGACCTCGTTCGGGCTTCTCCCCTGCGTGGTCGTCCTCGTCACCGCGATCATCTTCCTCCTGCAGCTGAAGGTGGACGGCTGGAACTGGAAGGACGCCTCCCGCTGACCCGCTTCCCCTTCCCGGAGCGTCACCTGAGCTTCAGCACTTTTACCGGCTTCGTGCATGCGCCGAAATAAAGCTGCACGGTCACGCCGCCGTCATCGGCGCTGAGGATGTTGAACCCGGCTCCGGGGCGGTATTCCCCGAACGAGACGAGCTCCTCCTTGAAATCGCTCAGCACATTCCGGACCTCCTTCTTCCGCATGGCATTGCTCACGGCCTTCGACTTGAAGAACTTCGATCCGTCCGGCTCATACGTCTCCGCAAACTTCTCCGAAAGGTTCGCGGGCAGACTGAAGCTGCTCAACTGCGTGATGGTCCCCTCCGGGGAGCGGTAGCGGAAGAGCGTCGTGCGGTGGATGTGGGCGCACAGCACGACCGCGTTGCGTCCGGCCAGCAGCGACAGCAGTTTCCGCCGCTCCTCCGAACGGTCCGGGCGGCCGAAAACGATCCAGTCGGGCGAACCGCCCGCGCACGGGATCACCGGCAGGTGCGTCAGGAAGAAGACGTAACGCGCATCGGGATTCCGTTTCAGGGCCTCTTCCACGAAATCAATGTCCGGCCGCATGCTGTCGAAAAAGATGAAGAGATCCTTGTCGAACCTCTTCACGTAGTGCGCGCCGCCGGGGACGGCGCTCCCCGCGCCCACAGCCTTGTCGAGATACGGCAGCATGACCCTGTCGTAGGCGGCCTGCGCCCCCGCACCGCGGATGTCATGGTTGCCTTTGACCGGGTAGAGCGTTACCTTCAGATCCCTGTTCACCGCGTCGAGCGCTTCCCGGAACGCCTTTGCCTGAAGCTCCTCCGAACCGCAGTCGCCCTGAATCAGGTCGCCGAGCTGCACGGCAAAGGCGACATCCCGCGCGGAGCGCGCCCCCGCGGCTTTGAGGACGGCCGGGACATTCTCCCGCCAGCGCTCAAGATTGCGGTTAAGCTCCTTCCTGCGGGCCTCGGAGAGCTTGTCGGCCTCCCTGCGGACCCCGGGCGAATCATAATGGGTGTCGCCGAGAACCAGCACGTCGTAGGCCCGGAGCGTGATGAAACACGCGAACAACATGACAGACAACAGCAATAATCGATTCATATTTGTCCCCCGATGAGGTTATGGCTTCCGCCGTTTCCTTAAGTTATTGCCCCGCGGCACAAAGGTCAACGCAGAATCATGTGAAACATGTCAGAATACCGTGAATGAAATGTCACGGGTCGACCCGTTGTGCCAGCTGCGGCCGCCGTCGTCAACCTGGTCCGGGCCGACGCTGTAGACCCGGAACCCGTTCACGGTGCTTTCACGGAAATCCTCCGCGAACTCCCCGTCCCGGAAGCGGATATCGATGGCGGCATGGCCGAGCAGCCCGCTGCGGAAGAGCAGCCGTTTCCCGGAAAACGGGTCGTTCGGAACGGAGGAGAGGAACTCCGGCACGAGCTCGTCGAGCCGTTCCGGCCACGCGCCGTGCTTCCGGCGATAGAGCTCCGCCGCGATCCCGGTGCGTGCGGCGCGGATCCGCGCCAGGGCCTCGCAGAACACCTCGTGCATCCGGGCGGATTCGATCGTGAAGGTGGAAGCGTCGAAGGGATCGGGTCTGCGCAGCTCCCCTTCCGCCGGTGATTTCCCGCCGCCGTATTCCCAGACCGCGTACGGGATCTGTGCAAGCATCCGCCGCAACCGCGCCGCCCGGTAGCCCGGCCGGTAGAAACGCAGGCCGCCGTCGAGGTCGCGCTCCCAGCGGTCAAGACGGTCAAGATAGCTCCGCCAGAAGGAGTTGAGCATCCGGTTCCGCAGCCGGGACTCGCGGAGCGTCCAGAAAGCGGCCTCGGAGTAGAGCGTCTCCTCCGAAGCCGCGGCAGCATATTTCGCCGTCAGGTTCACGGAGAATCCCATGCAGCGGTATCCCTCGTCGAGCGCCTCCAGCCTGTGGATGAAGCGCAGCCGGCGCGGGAGTCCCGACTGCGAAAATTCCTGCCGGAGCCCGGGGTCGAACAGCTTTGCGAGGATCTTGATCTTGCGCCGCCGCTCGCGCGTATTGTCGAAACTCGTATCCGGCAGGGTCGTCGCGCCCAGCTCCCAGACTCCCTTGAGCTTCCGGATCTGACTGTGGTTCGCGTCGAAATAGCGCTGGACGCTGCGGCGGTACGCGGTGTCGTACTCACCGTACAGATACGGATACGCCATGAGCTCGTCCCGCAGGAACGTTCCCGGAAAAGGCGGCAGTTCGATCGAGTCGAAAAGCGCCGCCGCCTCGCGCTCCTGCTCCGTGACGAGCCCGGCGTTCGTCACCGGCAGCCCGAGCGCCCGCACCTCCTCCTCCGCCGCCGCGAGCCGGTACGCGCCGACGCCGTAAAGCACGGCGGCATAGACTCCGATGGAGAGGAAGACGACCGAAATGCTCCAGGTGAAAAGCCGCATCTCCGGCCTGCCGCGCCGTTTCCAGAAGGGCAGCAGCGGCGAACTCCGGCGCGGCAGCGGACGGTACCACGGGGGCGGCTCGCCGAAACCGGCCGCGCGGCGGACGGCCGCGAGCCTGAGCCGCGCCATCCGGGTCACGCCCAGTTGAAGCACGAACGCCGCTCCGTATGCAAACAGAATGAGGATCGCCGGGTAAAACCTCGCTTCCGGCTCCGGCGGCAGGAGCCAGAGTCCCGCCACGGCGAGCGTGAAGGCCGCCCAGCCGACCGTGAAGAACACTCTCCGGTGCCGGAACATCGCGAATCCGGCCGCCGGACCCGCGAGCAGATTCACATACGGAAACATCAGCAGAAGGCCGCGCCGGAGCATCCGGCGGGAGGGCAGCCTCGGCCAGCGCCGCCGGAACTGCACACTGACCAGGATGACCGGGTAGAGCCAGGCCGCGGTGAAGATCCACACCTTCCAGCCGCGCGGCATCAGCAGCGCCAGGACGGCGAGCAGAACTCCGACGGACAGGCAGCAGAGGTCCATGGCGACGGAGAGGCGGCGTGCGGCAAGCCAGTTTTCGCACTCGAGAACGGCGGCGGCGGGACCGAGCGCCGGATCGTCCTTCAGGGGGCAAAACTCCGTCTCCCCCTCCTCACGCACGGGGTCCGTGACGCGGAGCCTGCCGCGAGAGAGCCGCCGCAGCAGCGCACCGGCGTCGAGCTTCCGCTCCCCGCCGTCCCGGTCGATGAAAATGTAATCCGCCATATCCGCTCTCCGCTAAACGAGGCAACTGGGCATAAGAAATAAAAGATAGATCACGAGAAAGATCAGCAAATACGCGGATGCCTTCATCGCACAACGACCATAATTCGAATCTTCTCCGGTTCGTTTACCCGGATATGCCGGTATTAATGCAATCCCCCATCCTGCCAAAACCGGCAACCAGTAACAATACGCCGGGATCCGCAGGAGAAACGGCGAAAAAACAGAGCGTTCCTATCCTCAGCAGGAACGCATACAATAAGAACAGGATCGACAACGTCCCGGATATTGCAATAATCATCCATGCGAGGCCGGAGCAGAGCGTTCCGCGCGGGAACGCCTGCTCCCGCACACTCCCTTTTTCCGGGGAGCGGAAGCCGTATACGCCCGCCGCCGCCGCACCGACGCATGCGAACCGGAAGAGAGCTCCCGGGGACCGTTCCGCACCTGCCGTCATATCCACCTCCTGATTTCATTCCAAAGCAATATATGCCCGGAATCGCATCAATGCAAGGGGACGGCTTGCAGAAACCCGCGGTTCGCTGTATCTTAAAGAGTGTCATATCAACCGACCCGGAGAAGAAAAGATGCTTTCATTCGAAAAACAGTTCGTCCGCGCCCCGCAGCCCGGCTGCGACTGGGCGAGCCAGATGGTCCTGAACCCGGCGCTCGCCGCCGACCCGGAGAATCCGGAGAAGCTCCATATGCTGTTCCGCGCCACCGGACCGTTCCCGGAGAAGCGTTTCCCCGGAAAGCCGCTGCCCTTCCCGATCTTCCTCGGCTACGCCGTCAGCGAAAATGGCGGGAGGGACTGGCGGTTCGACTTCTCGCGCCCCGCCCTCGCACCCGCGCTCGAATACGAAAAGGAGAAGCTCTTCACCGCCGGCGGGAAGATCAACTACACGAACGGCTGTATCGAGGATCCCCGCCTCTTTTTCTTCGAGGGCGAACTCTTTCTCACCGTGGCGGGCCGGGTCTTCCCGCCGGGCCCCTACTGGGAGAAGGACGACCCCGTGCAGTGCATGCCGGATTGGGCGCTCGACCCCGCCTCCGGGCTCGGGGACGCGGTGACCGGCAACACGACCGTCAGCGTGCTCTTCCGCGTCGACCTCGCCGCGCTCACGCGCCGGGAGTACGAAGCGGCGTTCCATATGGTCGGGCCGCTGCACAATCCGGACCGCTCGGACGACCGCGACGTCTTCCTCTTTCCGCGCCGCCTCGAAATCGGCGGCAGGAGGAAAATCGTCTGCATCCACCGCCCGAAAAATCCCGAACGCTACGACGCATCGCTCCGGCTGCCGTCGATCTTCTTCGCCGCCGCCGATTCGCTCGCGGATTTCGCCGACGACGAGAAGACGGAGCACACCCTCTTCGCCGCCCCCGAATTCCCGTGGGAGGCCGACCGCATCGGCGCGAGCTGGCCGCCCGTCGAGCTCGAACCGGGACTCTGGCTGCTGCCGTACCACGGCAAGCAGGATGAGAAGACCGGCTACACCCAGAGCTTCATGCTGCTGCGCGAAAACGGGACGCTGCGCCCCGACATCCTCGTGCGCCCGCCGGAACGGCTGCTGTACGCCGACCGGCCGTGGGAGCTCGAAGGGGAGTTCGCCACGCCGTGCCTCTTCAGCTGCTCCGGCGTGCGCATGCCGGACGGGCGGCTCGTCATGGGCTACGGAGCGGCCGACAAGAAGATCGGCCTCGCGTCGGTCGAATTCGACGGGCTGGTCCGCTACCTGAGGGCGCGGATGAAATGAACGGCCCGGAGCTGAAGCGTTCGTTCCCGCCGATGGCGGGGGAGAATCCGCGCGTGCTGATCCTCGGTTCGCTGCCGGGCGAGGAGTCGCTGCGGCAGCAGCAGTACTACGCCTACAGGCACAACGCCTTCTGGCGGATCATGGGCGGGCTGCTCGGCTTCGACCACACGATTCCGTACGAAGAGCGGCTCGCGGCGCTGCGGAAAGCCGGGGTCGCGCTCTGGGACACGATCGGGGCGGGAAGGCGCAAAGGGAGCCTCGACACACAGATCCGCGACATCGAGCCGAATCCGGTCGCGGAACTGCTCGCAAAGCATCCGACGATCCGCTTCATCGGCTGCAACGGCGGCAAGGCGTTCGAACAGCTGAAGCGCAGCGCGCCGGAACTCTTCGAAGAGGCGTCGCTCACGATCGTCCGCCTCCCCTCCACGAGCCCGGCGGCCGCCGCGATGCGCTTCGAACAGAAGCGCGACGCCTGGAAGGCCGTTGCCGAATTCCTGCAAAAAACCGCTCCGGCCGATTGAAAAAGAGCGCCACCGCGGATATATTGCAGAGTGCGAAGCACGATCCGGCCCGCCGGGCGGCCGCCAGCCGTCCGCGCGGTTCCATCCGTCAAACAGGGGGCTAGAAAAACATTGCAGAGATCTCCGGAACACGATAACGGCCCGGCCGTTCTGCAATGTCCCTGCGGGTTCTCCCCGCCCCCCCTGCGGCGCCGGGCGCGAACGGCTTCCCGGAGCGGCGCACTCTGCAGAAAGAGGGGGAATCGATGAGCTTCCGCCTTTACACCGGCAACAAGCTTGAGAAGCTGGCGGAGAAGTTCATCGGGATCATCTCCGCTTCTCCGCCGCGGGACGTGTTCACGCCCGAGACGGTCGTCGTGCAGACGCAGGGGATGGCGGCGTGGCTGAAGCTCCGGGTCGGGGATGGCGGGCGCATCGCGGCGAACTTCGACACGCCGTTCCTCGTGAACTTCGTGAACCGGACGCTCGAAACGCTGTTCCCGTCGTTCCGCGCGGACTATGAGCGCTTTTCCGCCGAGGTGCTGCCGTGGCGGATCTGCCGGCTGCTCGAGGAGACTCCGGAGGCGTATCCGGAACTCGCCTCCTACCTCGCCCCGCCGCAGAGGGAACTGAAGCGCTGGCAGCTCTCGTGCCGGATCGCGGAGCTCTTCGACCAGTACCAGATCTACCGCCCCGAGATGCTCGAAAAGTGGCGCATGGGGCAGAACGCCGAATGGAACGACGCCGAATGGCAGAAACGGCTTTACTGCGAACTGCGCGGAAACGCGCGCACGCGCGAATCCTGTTTCACGGAGTTCTTCAAGCTCAGCGACGCGCCGCCGGGAGTGCTGCCGGAGCGGATCACGATGTTCGGGGTCGGCACGATGCCGCCGCTCTTCCTCAACTTCTTCCTGAAGCTCTCGGAGTTCACGGAGATCCTCTTTTTCTACCTGAATCCGAGCCGGGAGTACTGGGGCGAGCAGTATTCCGACGCGGAGGCCGCGCGGCTCATCGCGCGCGACGGCGGGGAACTCGGGATGTTCCACGACGGCAATCCGCTGCTCGCGAGCTTCGGCGCGCAGGGGCGCGAATTCTTCCGTTACATGTCCGGCACGCCGGAGGTGATCCGGCCCGCCGGCGGCGAGCTCTTCGAGCCGTTCCTCGAAACGAAGGGCGACGGGCCGGACGACTATGTGAACCCGACCCGGCTGACCGCCCTGCAGCAGGACATCTACGCGATGTTCCGGCGCGCCCCGGGCGGCGACGGCGAAATCACGGGGAAGCCCTTCGTGTTCCCGGAAGAGGACCGCAGCATCCGCGTGCACAACTGTCACAGCGCCCGGCGCGAGGTCGAGGTGCTGCACGACCAGTTGCTCGAACTCCTCGGGGATCCGGCGGTCCAGCCGCGCGACATCATCGTCATGGCGCCCGACATCAACACATATGCGCCGTACATCCGCTCGATTTTCGGACAGGGCCCGCTGAAACACGCCTACGCGGTTTCAGACCGCAGCCTGCGCCGCGCGAGCCGCATCGCGGAGTGCTTTTTCGAGCTGCTGAAGCTGCGCTCGGGCCGGGTGGAGGCGTCGAAGATCCTCGAATTCCTGCATCTGCCGGCGCTCCGGAACCGTTTCGGGATCTCGGCGGACGAGCTCGAAACAGTCGCGGCGTGGATCGGAGAGGCGGGGATCCGCTGGGGAGTCGACGGCGGCGACCGCCGGAAAAGCTGTGCGGTCGCGTTCGACGAATATTCGTGGCGGCAGGGACTCGACCGGCTGCTGCTCGGCTTCGCGCGCGACGGGGTCCCGGAGGACCTCCGCTCCGACGGCCTCCTGCCGCTCGAAGCGGTCGGGGACGGCGACGCGGCGCTGCTCGGCCGGTTCATCTCGGCCGTCGAGACGATGTTCGCGCTGCGCCGCGACTGCGCCGCGAGCCGCACGCCGGAGGAGTGGAGCGCGCTGCTGCTCAAGGCCGTGGACGACCTCTTCCTCGCCTCGGAGGAGGAGTTCGACGAGCTCGCCGCGCTGCGCCGTGCCGTACTGCTCCCGGGGCGGCAGGCCGCCGCCGCCGGCTTCACGTCGGCGCTGCCGGCCGAGGTCATCGAGGAGGTGACCGCCTCCGCCCTCGCAACGACGGGGCGCAACGACCCGTTCCTGCGCGGAAAGATCACGTTCTGCTCGCTCGTGCCGATGCGGAGCATCCCGATGGCGGTCGTGGCGATCCTCGGGCTGAACGACGGGGAGTTCCCGCGCCGCGACCTGAAGCTCGGCTTCAACCTCGTGAACCGGAAAATCGCACCGTGCGACCGCTCGCGCCAGGCGGAGGACCGCTACCTCTTCCTCGAGGCGATCCAGTCCGCGCGGCGCTGCCTCATGCTCTTCTACCAGGGGCAGACCGCGCGAGGCAACGACGAATTCCCCCCCGCCATTCCGCTCGGCGAACTCATCGACTACCTGAAAGCGAGCGCTCCGTTCCGGGAGACGCGCCACCGGCTGCAGCCCTTCGAATTCAGCTATTTCAACCGGAACAACCCGGATCCGGACGCGCGTTCGCGTTCCCCCGAAAATTTCGAAGCCGCCCGGACGCTGCTCGACAGCCTGCGCGACGCAACCCCGGCCCCGGAGCCCGAACCTGAGCTCCGGCTGCCCGAGCCGCCCGCTCCTCCCGCCGTCACCCCGGCGGAGCTCGAACGCTTCTTCACGAATCCGTGCCGCTGGTTCCTGAACAACCGCGCGGGCATCTTCCTGCGCGACGCGGAGAGCGGCCCGGAGGACACCGAGCCGACCCCGGAGAGCATGGACCGCCTCCAGCAGTACCTGCTCAAAACCGAGATCGGCGCCTATACGCTCGACGAACTCGACCGCGACACACAGTACCGGCTGCTGCGGCGCGGCTGCCGGCTGCCGGTCGGGCGCGGCGGCGAGCTGCTGTTCGACGAGCTCTACGAATCGGTCTCGAAGATTCCGGAACACTGGAAGAAGGCGCTCCGGGAACGCGAGCCCTTCGCCGTCGACCTCGGCGCGGGGGGCTTCCGCATCGCCGGGACGCTCGAAGCGGCGCCGGAGGGGAACGCGCAGCACCTGCTCTTCTATTCGGGCTTCAAGCTCAAATACGCCGTGCGCGCGCTGCTGCGCCACATGCTCCTCACGCTCGCGCACACCGGGCCGGTCACGACCGCCGTGCTGAACTTCGAACGCGGCGAGCCGGTCGAACGGTTCCTCGACCCAACCGGCGAAGAGGCGGCGCGGCAGGCGCTCGAAGCGTACATGGCGCTCTTCCGCGAGGGGATGACGCACCCGCTGCCGTTCTTCGAAAAAGCGTCGTGGGCGTACCGCGAACGCGGCTTCGACGCGGCGCGCCGGGCATTCTGCGTCTCATTCAAGGCGGGGGGGATCCTGGACGACCTCGACGACCCGGCCATCCGCCGCTGCTACGGCGTCGAAGCGTTCGACGACCCGCGCTTCGCGGAGGAGTTCGCACACTGCGCGGATACGCTGCTCGGCGCATTCCGGTTCCGGGAGGCGGAATCATGAGCGCCCGCCCCGACTGCCTCGACTACCGGCTCGAGGGGCTGAACCTCATCGAAGCCGCCGCCGGAACCGGCAAGACCTACACGATCCAGAACCTCGTGGTCCGCTTCCTGCTCGAACGGCGGCTGCCGATCCGGTCGCTGCTCGTGGTGACCTTCACCGAGGCCGCCGCCGCCGAGCTCCGGGAGCGGATCCGCTCCGTGCTCGGGGAGATGCTGAAAGCCGCCTCGGGGAGCGCCGAAGCCTCCGAGCGCGAAACGCTGCTGCTGCAGAGCGCCGCCGAAGCGGGCGCGACGCGCGAGGAGTGTGCGGAGCTGCTGCGCACGGCGCTGCTGTCGTTCGATGAAGCGCCGATTTCGACGATCCACGGTTTCTGCGCGAAGGTGCTCGGGGAGAACGCATTCGAGAGCGGCGTACTGTTCCGCAGCGAACTTGTGAAAGATGTCTCCGGCATCATCTCGGAGCTCGGCATGGACTTCTACCGCAGGAACTTCTACCGCCCCGGCCCCGCTCTCCGGACCGCGCTGGCCGAAGCGGCCGGGATCACGCCGGAATCGCTGCTCGAAATCGCCAAACTGAAACTCGCGCACCCGAAACTCGTCGTGCGCCCGCCCGGCGCGGCGCGCGGCGCGGATCCGGAGCGCCTGCTTGAAGAGGCGGAAACGGTGCTCGCGGAGCTGCAGACGTGCGGCCTGCCCGAAGCGCTCGAAGAGGCCGCTCCGCACCTGAACAAGCTCGGAACCCTCGCCGCCGCCGAAGCGCCCGCGTTCGCCGCGCGGATTCTGACAGAACCGTTTTCGGCGAAGGGGCTCCGGCTCCTCACCGGCCTCGGCCTTGAATCGCTCGCGCCGAAGATCAAAAAGAGGCCGAAGGGGATGACCCCGGAAGCGGTGCTCGCGATGCTCGAAGCAGGGCCCTTCGGCCTCCCGGACCGGCTCGCGGAGACAATCCGCGCCTTCGGCATCGCGCTGAAGCTCGCGGCGGCGGAGTACGTCGAAAACGAATTCCGCGCCCGCAAAAACCGCGACAACATCCAGACCTTCAACGACCTGCTTGAGCAGGTGCACCACGCGGTCCACGCGCCGGGGAGCCGCCTGCTTTCCGTGCTTCGCGAGCGTTACCCGGTCGGCATCGTCGACGAGTTCCAGGACACCGACCCCGTTCAGTATGAGATCTTCACAGCGATGTTCCGCCGTCCCGGCGGCACGCTCTACATGGTCGGGGACCCGCGTCAGGCGATCTACGCATTCCGGGGCGGCGACATCGCGGCCTACCGCCGCGCCGCCGCGGAGCTCGAGGCCGGGGGGGGGCGGCGCTATTCGCTCTCGACAAACTACCGTTCCGCCGCCGCGATGATCGCGGACGTGAATCTGCTCTTCCACGAACACGCGCTGCCGTTCGCGGACCCGGCGATCCGCTTTCCGCGCGTCACCGCGCCGGGCGACCACCCCGCCCTGCTGCGGAACGGCGCGCCGGTGGCGCATCCGCTGCGCGTCATTTACGACCCCGAAGCGAACGAGGCCGCCTGCCGCAGCATGGCCGCACAGAAGGTGCTCGAACTCCTGAACGACCGCACGTTCCGCCTGCCGGGGCGCGGCGAACCTGGCCTGCGCCCGCGCGACATCGCGATCCTCACGCTGCGCGGCTACGAGGCGGAACAGCTTGCCTCGGAGCTTCATGCGATGCGGATCCCGGCCGTTTTCACCCGGACCGGCAGCATCTTCGCATCGGAGGATGCGCGCGAGCTCCTGACCGTGCTGCGTGCAGCCTCCTCCGGCGGCGTCCGCGATCTGCCGAACCTGCTCGCCACGTCGGTCGGCGGCATGAGCCTCAGTGAAATCGCCGCGCTCCAGGGCGAATCCGGCGAAGAGAAGCTGAACGCCGAACAGACCCGGCTGCGCGAGCTCCAGCTTCTCTGGGAAGGGGGCAGCTTCATCGAATTCTTCAATGCGCTGCTCGGCGCCTACCATGTGCGCGCCCGCTATCCGGCGCTGCCGCGCGGAGAGCGCAAGCTCACGAATCTGCTCCAGCTCGGCGACCTGCTCGAACAGGAGTCGGCCCGGCGCGGGCTCACACCCGCCGGCGTCGCGGATTTCCTCGCGGAACGCATCGCCGACCCCGGCAAAGCGGAGGGCGAGGAGTTTCAGCAGCTGCTCGAAACCGACCGCGAGGCCGTCACGCTGATGACTGTCCACGGCAGCAAAGGGCTGGAGTTCCCGGTCGTGCTGCTGCCGGGGCTGCACCTCGGCGACGCGGAGAAAAGGGCCGAGCTCTTCCATAACGAAGCAGGGGAGCTCGAATACGACCTCTCCGGCTCCGAAGCGGGCAGGCGGTGCGCGGAAAACGAGCGACTCCAGGAACTCCTGCGCCTCACATACGTCGCCGTGACCCGCGCGAAGTACTACTGCTGCGTCTACTATGGAAAAGGCGCAAAGGCGACCGCGCCCGGCTGGCTCTTCCTGATGCGCCGCGCCGCGAGTGCGGAAAATCCCGTCGCGCAGCTGCTCGCCGCCGCACAGGAACCGGAGATCCCGCCCGAACTCCTCGAAGCCCCCTCCTCCCCCGCTCCGCCGGGCCGCTACCGCGCGGAGCCCGGCGCCGGGATCGAGCTCGAGCTCCTGCCGACCGAGCTCCGCATCGACGGCAACTGGCAGTTCGTCAGCTACTCGAGCCTGAGCCCGCAGGGGGGGCACGACACGCCGTTCGACTACGACGAACGCGAACCGGAAGCTCCGCGGCCCGACGAGCCGCCGGAGGGAGGCATCTTCTCGATCCGCGGCGGCGCGGCGGCGGGCAACGCATGGCACCGCATCTTCGAGCTCGCCGATTTCCGGGCCGATGAGAGGGAGCTCCGCGCGCTCGCGCTGCCGCAGCTGACCGATTTCGGCGTCATCGGCGCGGGCGAAGAGCCGGAGGAGAAGCTCGCACTCACCGTCGAAATGGTCCGGAACGTACTCGCGGCCCCGCTCGAAGGCGCGGACCGGATCCGTTTCCGGCTGCGGGACGTGCCGGAGCGCGAACGGATCGCCGAGCTCGAATTCGCCTACCGCTTCCGCTCCGGATTCACGGCGGGAAAGCTGAAAAACCTGCTCTCCGGATTCGCGGCGGAACGGTTCGGCCTCACGGAGTGGCCCGCGTGGAACCGCACGGTTTCGGGCGGCTGCCTGAACGGCTTCATCGACCTCCTGTTCCGCCACCACGGCAAATACTTCATCCTCGACTGGAAGTCCAACCGGCTCGGCGGGCGCAGCGCAGGCTTCCTGCCGGAGCGGCTGCCGGAGGCGATGGCGCAAAGCTTCTATTTCCTCCAGTATCTGATCTACATTGTCGCGGTCGTGAAGTTCCTGCGCATGCGGCTCGGAGCATTCGGAGAGAAGGAATATGAGGAGCTCTTCGGCGGCGTATTCTATCTCTTCGTGCGCGGCGTCACGCCGGAGCACCCCGGGCGCGGCGTATTCTACGACAAACCGCCGTACGGACTCGTGCGGCAGCTTGAGGAGGTGATCGGATGAACCGCTTTCAACTGGCCGGAGCCGAGGGCTTCGAGGCGATCGACGCCGTCTTCTCCGACTTCCTCGAACGGCATTACAACGCGCCGCTCCCGGCGGAGGTCCGTCTGGCCGGGGCGCTCGCGTCGCGCGCGGTCCGCGAGGGGCACAGCTGCTGCAAACTCGAACTGTGGGGGAAGGAGTGGATCGAAGCCGCCTCCGGCCGCCTCCGGCTCCCGGATTTCCCGGCGTGGTGCGCGCTGCTGCGCAAGCCGGAATTCGCGCCGCTCTTCTCCGCGCCGGACGCCCCCCTGATGCTCGACGAAGCCGGCCGTCTCTATCTGCGGCGCTACTACAACTGCGAACGGCGGATCGCCGCCGAAATCCGCGCGCGCGCCGCGCGCACGCTGCCGCCGCCGGAGCTCGCGCCGGGCGAACTCGCCGGGCTCCTGCCTTACTTCGCGGCGAAAGCGGGGCAGCTCCGGCCCGATTTCCAGCAGCTCGCGGTCTTCACGGCCATGTGCAACTCGTTCTCGATCATTACGGGAGGGCCGGGCACCGGAAAAACCACGGTGGTCGCGGCGCTGCTCGCACTTGAGCTGCGGCGGAACCCGGCGCTGTCGATCGCGCTCGCCGCGCCGACCGGCAAGGCGCACTCGCGCCTCGCGGAATCGCTGCAGAGCGGCGTGCGCCTCCTCAATGCCGGCGAGGCGGTCAAAGCCCGGCTGCTCGAGCTGCCCGGCTCGACCATCCACCGGCTGCTCGGCATGGATCCGCGCGGCAACTGCCGCTTCAACCGGAAGAATCCGCTGCCGTACGACCTCCTCATCGTGGATGAGAGCTCGATGGTTCCGCTGCTGCTCATGGCGAAGCTCTTCGACGCGCTCCCCCCCCGCAGCCGCATCGTCCTGCTCGGGGACAAAGATCAGCTCGCGTCGGTCGAAGCCGGCGCGGTGCTCTCGGACCTCTGCGACTCGGCGAAGCTCAACGCGCTCCGGCCCGAGGCGGCGGAAGCGTTCCTGCTCCAGACCGGCTGGAGCGCCGCGCCCGCCGATGCGCGTCCGCTCTCCGGCGCGGTCGCGGAGCTGACCGAAAACCACCGCTTCGCGCGCGCCGTCCATATCGGGGAGTTCAGCACCGCGATCCGCGAACTCGCGCCGGAGGGTGCCGAAGCGCTCGCGGACCGCATCGCCCGGTGCGACGCCCCCGACTTCCGCACCCGCGTCCCCTCGCCGCGCGGGATGGAACAGGAGCTCGCCACGCTGCTGCACACCCCCGTCCACGGCTCTCACTCCATGGCGGACCTGAAACGGCTCGCCCGCTCCGGCGACGAAGAGTCGACAGAAACCGCCTTCGCCGTTTTGAACTCCTTCAAGATCCTCTGTGCAATGCGCGCCGGGAAACGCGGCGTCGAGGCGCTGAACGCCCTCGCCCGCCGGATCCTGAAGCAGCCGGAGCTCCACATGCCGGGCGTCCCGCTGCTCATCACCCGCAACGACGCGCGCACCGGGCTCTTCAACGGCGACATCGGGATCGTGACGGCGGATCCGTCCGGAGGCATCCGGGTGCGTTTTCCGAACCGGGAGCGCAGCTTCATCCCGGCGGAGCTCCCCGAGCATGAGACGGTCTACGCCATGACGGTCCACAAGTCGCAGGGCTCCGGGTTCCGCAGCGTGCTGCTCCTGCTGCCGGACGAGGCGAATCCCGTCCTCACGCGCGAGCTGCTTTACACGGGAATCACACGCGCCGAGGAGCGCCTCGAGCTCTGGAGCCCCCCCGAAATCATCGCCGAAGCGCTTTCCCGCAAGACCGTCCGGCAGTCCGGACTCACCGACCGCCTGCTTGAATAGCCCTTTCCCCGTATGCAAAAACCGGAGAAGAGGCTCTGCGGCTCTTCTCCGGTTTCCGTTTTTTATCCGCGCCCGATCCGGAGGTTCCGGAGACGGAGCGCGTCCATGATGCGGACCGCTCGGGGAGAGTAGTCCGGGATCTCCTTCTCTTCCGGATACTCCCAGCTCCGGCGGCCGACGCCGGAGACCTCCTCCGATACCAGCCGTTTGCCGTGCGGACAATGCCGCGTCCGGCGCACAAGGTGGAGCGCCTGCTCAAACAGGGCGTCCAGGGCAAGCTCTTCTCCGGCGTCGACCTCGACGCAGTCGAGATAGAGCGCGACATCCGCCTCGGCCTCCACCAGGGAGCTTTGCTTCGCCTCCTCGTTGAGCGCCCTCCACTCCTCCCCCGCGAGATGGCGGTGGAAATAGCGGTCGGCGGCCTCCCGCAATTCTGCCAGTGTGAGTTTCATATAAAAATCTCCTGTTGAAAAAAGCGGGGGCCGGAACTCAGCTCCGGCCCCCGCCCGCTCAGCCGCGCAGCGCCGCGAGGGCGGCCGCGCTGCCTTTCAGGTTCTTCACGCGGCAGAGGCGCGCACCGGCGTTCTTGAAGAGGAACGTGACCTCCCCGAGCGCCATGCGCTTGATGCCGTCGAAGCCCTTCGGCGTCGCATCCGAGTCGGTGATCGCGCGCCCCTTCAGGCTGGCGAGGCCGAAACCGGCCGGGTCGACGATCCATGCATCGGTGTCCGGCATATCCGGATCCGCCATGACCGTCATTCCGCGCCCGTTGATCTCGTTCACGATGACGGCGACGTAAGCGCCGCGGCGGTCGTCGGAGCGGACGATCTGGAGTTGGTCCTTATACTCGTTCGAAAGCACGCGCGCCTGTCCCGGCGAGCAGAGGATCAGCGACGGGTCGCCGCCCGCGCCGAGGACCGCCTGCGCCGCATCGTTCACGGCGACGCTGTCGAATGACGCGGTCGAGGCATCGATGGAGAGCCCGCTGCCGCCGCAGCCGAAGAAATAGAGCCCGCCCGCTTCACCGCGGGTGGAGGCGGTCGCCTCGACGCGACGGCCGAAGAGCGCCACGCGGTTCAGGTCGCGGGCGAGTTCACCGAGCGCGAAGGCGGTCTGCTTGTTGAGCTGGTTGTCGACCGTGCCGAAGACGTTGATCGCAAGCGCGCTGCCGGAGAGGATGATGTCCTTGCGGAAGATCTGCGTGCAGTTGAACGCAGTCTGTCCGGTCAGCCCGGTTTCATCGCCGTCGCCGGCGCTGCTGCCCTCCTGCACCGGGGTCGAAACGATCGAAAGCACGTCGTCCGCGACCGGCATCGCGGTGTCGGATCCGTTCGCGGCGACAAGCGCCAGCGTGAAGCCGGAGCCGTTCAGCGTCGCGACCCGGAAGAGCGCGGAGTCGTCCTTCACCACGACAAGCGTCCCGACCTTCAGTTTGGCGAGATCCGCGGCAGCGGCCGAAAGCGTCCCCCCGGAGACGGCGGTGACGGTCACGCTGCGGCCGGTCAGCTGATCCTCGAGCCATTCATGCTTCTGCTGCGTCGCATCTTCACTCGGCAGGAAAAGGCTGATGAAGCGGGGTTCGTCCCTGATCACGGTCGAAAGCACGTCGGAGAGGTCGCGTTTCTTGTTCTGGAAGCTGTAGCTGTACAACATGTTGATGATTCCTTCTGGTGTGTGTTCTTAACTCAGTCATTCACAGTCGGGGCGTCGGCGAGAAGCGACACGAGGTCGTCTGACGCCCGTCCGCTCCTTGCCGGGGGCGGCCCCGGCGGGGGTTCCGGCGCGCCGGGGGCGAGGTCGAGCCGGAAGAGGCGCGGAGAGCTCTCGCGCAGCCCCTTCATAAACGGCTCGACCGCCTCCGCCGACTCCGGATCGATCCGGTTCCGGGAACAGAGGTATTCAAGATAGTCCGCATCCGAAAATCCCTGTTCCTGCGCGAGCCGGTCGATCCGGCTGCGGAACCCGATGCGCGCGAGCTCCTGCTTCGCGGCGTCGCGTTCGGCGCCGGTGCACTGCAGGCTCTCGCGCAACCGTGCAAGCTCGGCGTCGTATCTGCGCCGCAGCTGCTCGGGTTCGGTGAGCGCGCTCTTCTCAAGCTCCTCAAGCCTTGCTTCGAGTTCGCGGTTGCGCTTCCCGAGCTCGGCGGAGCCTTCGTCGCCGGGGCGGAAGCCGGCGAGCATGGAACGTTCCTCCCCGCTCAGAGCCTCTCCCGCCGCGGCTTTTCTGATGATCTCCATCAGATCCATCGGCAATCTCCTTTTCTGGTGATTTCTGCCACTCAGGCGCCGCCGGATGCGACCCGGATCCGGCTCCATGGAACGCCTGCACACCAGCAGGGGAAAATGTCAACCTTTTCCCTCAGGAGACAGCCGCGCAGACAAAACAGACAGCGCCCGGCGGAAGGGGAAACCCACTCCAGCCGGGCGCTGTCTGTTTTTGTCTGCGCGGCGTTTTACTGCGCGTAGAGAATTTTCACGTTGCGGATCAGATAGGTGATGTCGTCCGTATTTGAATTCAGCCCGATGCGGAGCTGCCGGATCCGGTCGGGATCAAGCCCGCCCGAAAACTGCACGAAGCGCTCCTCCCATTTCTCCGCGGGGGCCGCCACCGCGAGATTGACGGATTCGCCGCCCTCCTTCTGCTCCCCCATGACCGCCATCACGAGCATCTGCTTGACCTTGGCGGCCGGAAGCGCCTTCACCTCGAAACTCATGCCGATCGCTCCCTTCAGCGACTCCTGCGGCAGCTGCAGCACATATTCGGGGTAGGTCCAGCGGTCGACTCCGTCCGGGAACTCCGTCCGGAACCTGAGCGCGTTCTCCGCCTTGTCGAACGATATCGTCATCTTTCCGGATGAGTTGCGCCGCCAGTTCACGGGATCCATCATGCCGGGCAGCTCCTCCTTGCGGCTCTGCTGCCTCATCCGTGAGAGCATGCGGCACGGAATCACGGCCGGAGTCGCCTCCTTTCCGCCGAACATGCCGGAGATGCGGATCGCCCCCTGGAACGTTTCGTCCAGCGCGGGCGTGACGGTCAGCGGCAGCTCAACCTTGCCGAATGCGGGCACGGTCACCTCTTCCGGCAGGCCGGCGGCGCTGCCGCCGGAGACGGTCACTCTGCCTGTTTTCACCGTGTCCGAGAGGTTGAAGACCTGAAGCTTCAGCGCCGCGTCCTCCTTCTTCACATCGACGGCGGATTTGTCCCCGAGGAGGCCGAAGTCATCGGAGAGCTCAGTGCGGAAAACGATCGTCCGGTCGAAGCGGCCGGCATCGGCGCGCCCCTTCTTCCCCGCCGCAAACCGTTCCGTCGGCTCCAGTACGGGGATCCCGGTCAGAATCGACGGCATCCGGGTCGCGGTAAGGTCGAGCTTCCCGTTGCGCGAAGCCGCCGTAAACGGCGTTCCGAATGCATCCACGCCGGAGAAGCTCCCGTCGAGCTTCAGAGAGAAGCCGCGCGCCAGCGGGTCCTTCAGGTTCACCGCCGGAATGCCGCCGTCGGTGTCCAGCTCGGACTCGCTCCAGTAGACCAGTGACTTGCCGCCGTCCGGATTGCGGTAGACGAAGCCCCGGATCCCTTTCCCGAGTTCCAGCGTACCTTCGTACACCGCGTTTCCGAGCTTGTCGGTCAGCGTGGCGAACGCCGCGAAACCGGGCTTGACCGTATAATCGCGGCGCATGAGCCCCCAATCCTTGTTCCCGCCCTGCTCGTTGTACGGCGGCAGCACGAAGAAGAAATCGCGGTCGACGCCGAGGGACTGCATGATGACCATCATCTTCGGCAGGAATTCCGCAACGACCATCTCCTGCTCAGGGGAGTGCGCCCGGATCCCGGCCATATGGCTGTCCTTCGTCCCGGATCCCTCCATGCGGCAGCCGTTTTCGGTGAACCAGAGCGGACGGTCCGACACGCCGTGCCGCGCCAGGTGCGCCCGGATCTTCCCGAGCAGAGACGGGTACTCCTTCAGCGTGGCGTAGGTGTGGATGTTGAAGATGTCGAAATACCCGCCGGCCCCGTTCTCCATGACGACGTCGGCATACGGCGGCAGGGCGGTCTGTGCATAGCCGCCGATCGCGACGGGGAGCTCCGGATCCCCGGCCTTGAACCCGAGGCTGGCGGCCTTCAGTGCCGAGGCGTAATCCCAGGCGCCCTCCGGCGCAAAGCCGATATCCTGTTCGTTCCAGAACTCCCACACGGCCATCTTGCCGCGGAACGTCTCCGCGAGTTTCTTCGCGAAGTTGTAGGTTGCAACGAGGTCCCCCGGCAGATGGGTCGTATTCGTCTTCGCCCACGGCGGCGCATTGTGGTACATGCCGGAGACCCGCACGCCGCGCTCCGCGAGCAGCGCGGCGTTGGCCATATACTGCTTCCAGTCGAACTTTCCGGGCGAAGGCTCGCACTCGCTCCAGCTCATGCGTTCACGGACCATCTTCAGCCCCGCGCGGCGGGCGACCTCCGAGACGGTTTCATATGCATCGCCGGGATGGCGGCTGTTGGCCCGGTCCGGCCGCGCCAGCCAGCTCTGCGCGGAATCCATCGCGAAATACATCTCCGGATTGCGCGGCTTCTCCGCCGGATCCGGCACGACCGCAAAGCTGCGGAAACCGTCGAACGCCTGCCGGTCCGAAGCGAGTTCCAGCGTATAGTAGCCGTTCGGAAGCGACGCGAGCCGCAGCTCGCGCGTTCCGTCCTGCGGCCACGTGCCGGTGCGGAGAAGTTCACCCTTCCAGTTCCTGAGCGTCCACCCCGGAGCGGCGGCGGCATACGGCTTCAACGTGAACCGGAGCGGCTCCCCCTGAATGAAAGCCGCGCCGGGAGCATGGGCGACGACCGCGTCCGCCGTGTCGCACGGCGGCTGCTTCGCAGGGTCGCCGAGCACCTCGATGTTGCGGATGAAAAACGTCAGCTTCTCCGAACGCGGATTCATGCCGATCCGCAGCTGCCGCACGGCGGCGGGATCCTTCACGGCTTCGGCCAGGTTGATCGTGACGCTCCGGTACTCCTGCTTCGGCTCCGGCAGCTTGAAATAGGGCATTCCGTTTTCAAACATCACATAGGCGTTCCTGTAGCCGGCGGCGGGATCCTTCTGCTCCGCCTTGAATTCAAACCGGATCGCCTCTGCATTCGCGAGCGTTTCCTCCGGCTGCAGCCGGAGGCGCGGATAGCACCAGAAATCGGTTCCGGGCTTGAATTCCACATCGAAGCGGACCGCTTTCTCCTTCTCATCCGCCCTGACGGTCATTGTTCCGGAGCTGTTCTTCTCAAACCGCTCCGCGCGGTTCAGCCCTTCCGACCACGGCAGCACCACCGATTCACCGGCGGCCAGGAGCCCGGCCGCGGCGATTGCGGCAAAAACACCGAACTTCTTCATATTTTCCTCCTTCTGGTCTGTCACAATCCAGCCCGGCCGCCGTTTTCGATCACGGCGGAAAATCCGAGCGATTTCAATTCCGTTTTTCCCTGCGAAACGGCATGCCCGTCGAAGAAGCTGAGGTTGCAGCGTCCTCCGTGATGGACCGAAATGCCGCTGTCGTCCGCTCCCGATCCGTTCCAGCCCGGCGAGTAGACCCACATCCCCTTCCCCGCATACTTCGAAGTCGAATTGCACATCGTATCCGCAAACATGGGGGTGCGGGCCGGGGCCCTCATCCGGCCGGTCGCATAAAACAGATTATCATCTCCCGCCATCCTCACGGCAAAATCGCCCCACTCCCCCTTCTTATCGTTGTACCATGTATTGTTAAGGGAACTGCGATAAAGGCCGCAGGTCCGGAAACAGTCGCCATCCTCCACTTCGAGGCTCGGGCAGCTGCGGATTTTCGGATCCATGTATTTGAGGCTCGAAAGCCTGTTCGCCCAGGGCGTCGGCCCCGGCTGCATATGCGTGAACATGAATCCATGGCTGTCGTCGGCGTAAAACGTAAATGACTTCGACAGCTGCGAGAAACGGCTGATGCAGTTTGCGGAGCGTCCGCGCTCGCGCGCCTGCGACAGCGCCGGCAGCAGCATCCCCGCGAGGATCGCGATGATCGCAATCACAATCAGGAGCTCGATCAGTGTGAACCCGGACCTCCGGTCCGGTCCCGTAATAACGGATATGTTGAGTATGAGCAGAAGGAAGGAGCCGGCAAAATGACAGGAATGAAAATGAAGACCGGAGAAACGAACCGCTGCGAGCCGATCCGCGCACATCCGCGCCATCCGCAGTTCCAGACCGGACATGATTCCATAACCACCATAATCAAAGGAGATTAGAGATGAAGAGAAAAACATGGCAACTCAACATATCCGTTATTATGCGATGCTCAGCTTCCGCTTTCCGGCGGCGGCGAGCGTCTCCCCTTCGATCCACTCCGTCCGGATCCGGACGGTGCGGGCGGCGGCTCCGGGGTTCTGCTCCCGCCAGCGCACAAGCTCAAGTGCCTTGAACGCCTGGTCGCGCAGCCGGACCGAAAGCGTCGCGGGGCGCGGGTGATAGAACTCCGCCTCCTGCCGATCCCCGAACGTCAGGACCGAGATATCTTCCGGAATCCGCAATCCCGCGCCGTAGACGCCGGAAACGACTCCCCAGTAAAAGCTCAGCGGGCAGACGACCGCCGTATATTCCTTCAAAAGTCCGCGCCGGGCGCAGAGCTCGCGCCGGATCGTATGGTGCGCCAGCTCAAACCGCGGGATTTCGAGCATGAACGACTCCTCGTCGAAAACGACGTCCGGATATCCGTCGCGGAAAAACTCCCCGAACCCGTTCATTCCGGGGTGCCGCGCCCCGTCCATCGCCGTCTTCTGCTCCACGCGGAGAATGCGGCGGTGGCCGAGCCGGTAGAGCTGCCGGGCCGCCTCCTCCAACCGGGCGTCCGGCAGATAGAAAACCGAATCGGCGCCGTAAACCGCGGCGTCGGCTTCGCAGAAAACAATCGGCTTGGCCCGGCTCCGGATCCGTTCGATCAGGGAGTCCGGCAGCGTGCGGATATCCTGAACCGAGGTGCAGACCAATGCATCGCTGTTCTGCCAGAGGTCGAGGATCGTGCGTTCCTCCCAACTGCGCGCATAGATGGTCTTCATCAGCCAGTTCGCCCCGGCGCACGCCTCCGAAATATGCATGATGAAATCGAGATTCTCGGGGGCCGACCAGGCCGGGATCACCACCCCGAGCTGCTTCTGGACCTTCGCTTCGGAGATATTGCTGCAGACATATGTCCCGCTGCCGTGGTTCCGCTCAAGGAGCCCTTCGTCCACAAGCACCCCGACCGCTTTCCGCATCGTCATATAGCTCACGCCGAACTGTGCGGCGAGCTCGCGCTCGGGCGGCAGCGCCGTCCCTCGGGCGAAATTCCCGATCCCGATCTCCTTGCGGAGCCGTTCTCCGGCAAGCTGAACCTTTGTCATCCGTTCCCGCTGCATCGCACCTCCGGCTATTGCTCTTTGTACTATATTATAGCAAAGTCCTATGGCAAAGTCAATAGCCCGGATCACTTATTTTCACGATTAATTCCGGCGCAGGGAAGCTGCATCAACGCCTCTTCTGCGAGCACTTGACCGCGTCGATGGCGAGAGTGACCATCAACGCGCCGAGCGCGTCCTCCGGGTCGGCAACGTCGATCTCATAGGTGTCGCTGAGACGCCAGACCCGCTTGGTGATCGCGGCGACGGCGGCGGGTCCCCGCATGATGCGGTAATTCCATTCAAACCAGTCGCCCTCGACGCTCCAATGGCGGAAATCAAGCGTGAAGCGGGGCCGCAGGAAGGTGATCTCCTTGACGATGCTCCCGGCGTCCGCGCCATTGACGGTCAGGTCGAACCGGGGGCGCAGAAAAGTCATCCGCTCCCGGACCATTCCGAGCTCCCGGCCGTCGGGGGTGACGATTTTCAGACAGTGCTTCCAGGCCGGCACGCCTTTGACGACGAACAGCGGATTGTTCCTCTCGTCATAGATGTCGTAGCTGTCGAGCCAGGAAAAAATGCGCTGCCGGAACAACATCTTCATAATCGGAGCCTCCCCTGTTGATTTAACGGAATATATTCCCGCTTCCGGAAAAAGTCCAGCCGCCCGGCATAAAAAACGGGCGGCCGTCAGCGGGTCAGATGGTATGCCATGACTCCGCCGGGAAACAGCGTGGTGTCCGCCCTGAAGCGGTAGACGCCGTCCCGGTAACTTCCCTCGACCGGGCCGTACGGCGCGCCGTCGCAGTCGAGCGCAGTCACCTTGTACGGCCGTCGCGACGCAAGCTCGACCAGAGCGCTCCCTTTCTGAACCAGCAGCGGGAGCCCGCCCGTCTTCGTCACGACCGTTTTGCTTTCGTTCGTAAAGAGCAGCCCCGTGTTCGCGATATTCGTCAGTTGGACTACCAGCACGGAGTCGCTCGCGTCCAGCGGCTTGCCGTCCAGAGAAATCGCGGCGACGGTCTGGAAGCAGCTCGCATCCTTCACCCGCAGCGTCCCGGCGGCGAGACTGCCGGATTTCAAGGTGACCGACTCCGTGCGCGGCGTCGTGACCGTGAAGCTGTTCGCGTTCGCATCGAGCCGCAGCTGGCCGGTCGCGCTGACCGCGATCCGCTTTTCATTCGCTTCGCGCCACAGCTTCGCGATCCGGGCGTCCTTCAGCGCGCCCGGATTGCGCGCCGCCTCGGGGGAGAGCTCCACCGTTCCCTTCGGAACGCTCCGGTCCCCCTGCGGAACCGAACCGATCCCGGCAACGAGCCCGAGGTTCTGGAAGAACGCGGGGAACCCGCCCGTAAGCTTCTGTTCAAAACAGTCCTGCGGAACCTCATAAGCGTAGGTCACCTTTGCGGGCTCCACGTCGCCGCGCCGGAACATCGCGATCGCGATGCGGTCCGTCAGCTGCGCCATCGGGTCGTTCGCCGCGTCGAAGCCGTAAGCTCCGCCGAGTTTGTAGATGCTGCCCGAACCGTGGCTCCACGCAAAGCGGTAGAGCGCATCCCAATCCTGCAGTGCGGCGTATCCGCCGATCAGCGGGCCGCCCTCGGCGCGGAAAACGTTCGGGTTGCAGTAGTTGAATTCAGTCACAATGAACGGCTTGCCCGGCAGCCGGCTCGCCATCAGTCCGCGCGGAACGGAGGCCATGCGCTCGATCGCCGACTGCTGCCTGTAGCTGTACGGCAGACTCCACTGCTTTTCAGGGAAGCCCGGATGGTCGAAATACGCATGGTTGTCCACGAGATCGAACCGCTTCCGCAGCAGCGTGAGCGGGATGTCGCTGATATAATTCAGGCTCGTCACCATCGCCTTCACCCCGAGCTCATCCTTCACGAAGCGGATCTGCTCGGCGAGGACCGCGTCCTGGAGCCCGTGCAGGAACCGCAGGAAAACCGGGTTGCTGTTCGAGGCGGCTCCCTTTGCAAGCTTCTTCTCCGCGCAATATTTCGCGAACGCCTCTTCGTAGAGCTTCACGCTCGACGGCGTGCGGCTCCAGTTGTTCGCAAGCGTCTCCTCGTTGACGAGGTTGATGCAGTAGAGCGCCGGCTCCTCGGCCCACGTGAGGCCGGTGTACGGATTCCGGTGACTCATCCACCGCTTCGCGAACTCCTTCCAGCTCGCCATCGCGGCGCGGCTGACCGGGATGAGCATCTTCATCTGGCGCTGGTCATAGAAGTCGCATTCGGGAATATTGTCGCCGGGCTTGAAAACGCGGTTCGTGTAGAGGTCGGTCGTGACGTAGATCCCCTTCTCCTTCATACGGAAGAGCAGATAGTCGAGCATGTCGAGCTGCCCGGCGCTCAGCGTCACCGAATCCTTCGCTTCCGGGTCCAGCAGCAGCGTGTCGTGGTGGTGGATCCGCACCGTGTTGTAGCCGCAGTAGAGGAAGTAGTCGGCGAGCTTGTCTACCGCCTCCTTCGAGAGGTAGCCAGCGGTAAAACAGAGGTTCGGCCCGTAGAGGCGGATCCGCTTCTGCGGCGCCTTCTCGAAGGTCAGCGTCCCCTGCGGCGTCGGCCGGATGAAGCCGTACTTTCCGGCGGGAGCATCCGTGAGAAACGAAAAGTCAAGCGCGCTGCCCCTGTGGATCTCACGCTTGTAGTTCAGCGGCTTCCACTCATAATTCGCCTTGATTTCCAACGGCTTGTCGCTGACGGCGCGGAAGCGGACCGGACGATCGGAAAGCGTCACGCCCGCGATCATCCAGACCGCCTCCGGCACAGCCGCCTCGAACCGCAGCAGCTTCGGCCCCGGCTTCGGGAGCGCGAAGCTCGACGCATAAAGCCCGATGAGGGACTCCGGATTCTCCGCGCTCCATGCGAGCACGGCGTTTTTCCCGCGGACCGGGTTCCACCAGTTGCCGCAGTCGATGCGCGAGATGACCGGGATCCGTTCGGAGGAGCCGTCCGCATACTCCGCAACGATCGTGCCGAGCGTATCCCCGAATTTCGGCGTCCAGGCCGAGGCGTGCAGCAGATTCACCGCCTGCGCGCGGTTTTCCGGCAGCGTCAGCGAGGCCGAAGGGGCCGCGAACGCGTGCCGCTTTCCTGCCAGCACGAGCGCGCCCTTTCCTCCGTTCTTCGCCGGATCCAGGACCTTGAACGCCAGGCCGTCCGCCTGCACGGTTCCGGGCTTCAGCTTCCGCAGGTCGTTGTCCGGCCCCTGGTCGGTCCAGCCGCCCTTTCCGTCGCCCGCAACCTCGTCGGCGAATCCCATGTTCGCAGCCTTCGCGAGGTCGGCCTTCTGTGTGCCGACGCGGCTGATCCGGAACGTGAGCGCGAGCTTCGACTCACTCATCTTCCCGGAATTCGGAGTCGCGCCGAGGCGGATCGAAAAAGTGTCGCTGCCGAATTTGCGGTTATCCTGAACCGTCAGCTTCAGCGGGTTCCCGGCGACGGTCACATCATATCCGCCCGCGACGGAAAAAGTCAGCTCCTTCGCCTTTGAGTTCCCGTAAACGCTCATATCCCTGTATTCCGCGGGGAGCCGGACCGGCCTGCCGTCGACCGTGACCGTCATTCCGGCCGCAGGCAGCACGAAGACGCCATGCAGCGCGTTGACCGTCGCGGGTTCGCGGAACTTCGCATCGAAGTCGAGCCTGAACTCGGAACCGGTCACGGGCGTGACCGTCTCGGTCACATCGGCCGCCTGCCCGCTGACCGTCATGACGGCGGAGAGCGTGAGCCCATCCTTCCCGAGCTTCGCCTTGCGCTCCTTCCACGCTCCGTTCAGCGCCGGCGTCCAGGAGGGCGAATAGCTCTGGATGTAAAATTCGGCGTCGCCGATCCGGAACGAACCGTTCGGATTGAACTTCACCGCCTCCGGCAGCTCGGCCGCCGGGAGGGACAACGCAGCCGCAATGGCCGATGCCGACAAAAGCTTTGCAATCATGGAACAACACACCTTTCCTGTTTCAATAATGCGGATCCCACTGCGCAGCGGGATAAGCGGCTCCTGCGGGAGTCACGAACTGTCTCACATTTGTGGGGCCGACATAAAACTTCGCGGCATCGCCGCCCTCGACGTGCCCGTCCATATATGAAACGTTCGCACGGTCGGCGTGGGCGAGCAGCAGCCCGGAATCGGAGTTGACTTTGTGGGGCGAAAAGCTCCACACCGCCATACCGTAATTGGCATTTGAGTTAAGAAAACCGCTGTCGCCGTTCATGATCGTCCCGGACGGGCGCTTCATCTTCAGCAGCGAGTAGTACCGGTCGGAACGCTTGTCGGGCCAGACGAGGAAGTCGCCGAGCGCCTCCTTCTTCTTCGCGGGGCTTTTCGAGGAATAATCCCAATCCGACGCATAATCCGCCATGCCGTAGACCCGGAAATTCAACTGCGATATGATCGCGGCCGGCGGATCCGCAAGAACCGTGGGGCAGCGCAGGACCTTCGCCGTCTTCCCCCATGATCCGCCGATCTGCACATTGATCGCCGGCAGGTAGCCGTCCCGCACGAGGATCTGGGCCCAGGCGGCGTTGCCGTCCTCCGCCGACCGGAAGATGACCAGATCGCGATGGTCGTTCGCATATGAGAGGTTCGCCATGCCGACCTGCTTGAGGTTGTTCACGCAGGAGGAGGAGCGCGCACGCTCCCGCGCCTGGTTCAGCGCCGGAAGCAGCATTGAAGCCAGGATCGCAATGATTGCAATCACAACCAGCAGCTCGATCAATGTAAATTTTCTTCTCACGATACACCTCCTCGTGTTAAAGGTTCCGAAACGCCACCGGCCGCCGGTCCGGTCAGAGCTCGATCTTGCCGAGATCCCTGTCGAACAGCTTGCGGAATTCGGCGAGCCCCTGCCGGAGCTCCGACGAGCTCCCCGAAGCGACGTGCCCATCGGCGTACGCCGCATTCGCGCGGTTGTTGTGCCGGAGCGCGGCGGCGGCCTCGCTGGAGAATTCACTCGGATTCACAGTCCAGCTCGAACGGCCGGACTCGGTGGCATTGCCGGGGCCGAAGGCTGAATCGATGTGGATCGGCGTCCCGGAGGGCTGCTTCATCCGGTTGACCGCATAATATTGCCCGGTCGCCGAAGTGCCGTAGTGGAACTTTCCGAGCCGGTCCTGTTTTCCGGCGGTATTGTTGATGTAATTCGTATCGGCGTTGTACGCAACCATGCCGTAGCAGCGGAACTCAGCCTGGGAATCCTTACCGAATTTCGGGTTCACACCGATCGACGGGCAGTAGTATAGGTCGCTGTAGCGGAACGAGTTGTCCGAGGTCATCTTATACGGAAGATACGAAGCGGTGCCGCGCTGCCCGACCAACACGCCCGCATACGAATCGAGCTGCGGGTCGGCGCTGCGGTAGAGGAACTGGTCGCCGCTGTCCATCGCATAGGTGATGTGCGCCTTCATGATCTGGCTGAGCTGGTTCACGCATTGCGTCGACTTCGCCCGGTCCCGCGCCTGATTCAGCGCCGGCAGCAGCATCGACGCCAGAATCGCGATGATCGCAATCACAACCAACAATTCGATCAATGTAAAATTCATACGTTTCATGATTTCTTCTCCTGCGGTTTATCGATTATAAAACAGATGCCATCGGCATAACTTCAGGTACGCTGCGGCAGACCACCGTCGTTTCTCCGAACGTGATCTGCCTGATCCGGATGACGGTGACTCCGCCCGAAACCCCAGGCTCCGCGACCTGCCGGAGCAGCTTCTCGACCGCCATCCGGGCCGACTCCTGCGGCTTGCTGACCGTGGTGGTGAGAACCGGCTTCACCAGTACGCCGTTGTCGCGGATCCCGCCGCAGCCGATAATCGAAAAATCGTCCGGGACCGCAAGCCCGAGCTTTCCGGCAGCCGCAATAATGCCGTACGCCAGAAGGTCGTTGCCGGCGAACACCGCCGTGGGGCGGTTCCGGCGGCAGAAAAGCTCATAACCGAGCGGAACGCCATCCTCGTACTCCAGACCTTCCGCATCGAAGAAATCGACGGTGTCGTGCGGGAGCCCGTAGGCGGCCACCGCATCCATAATGCCCTGCTTCTGCTTGGCGGCGAACTGGCTGTGCGGAGGCGCGGTGACGGCGGCAATCCGCCGGTGGCCGAGGTCGAGCAGATGCGTGGCCGAAATCATCGCGCGTTCCCGGTCATTATGTGTAACCATATCGAGGCTCTCCTCGCTGTCGCCCTCCTCGTCGAGGCTTCCGATCAGAACGACCGGGATGCCGCGCGCCTTCGCTTCGCAGGCAAAAGCGCGGGAGTTGTAGCCGCAGAGAACCATTCCGGCGCAATCCCGGTAACCCGCCAGCTCCGACGGCATGGGAGTGCCCGCCTCATGCTGGTGGATGCAGATGCGGTACCCGGCCTTGCGCAGCCGCTGTTCCAACTCAGAAATAACGATCCACCAGTAAGTTCCGACCAGCCCCTTCATATTGGAGAGAACCACGTAGACGCATCCGGGCGGATCGACCGTAACTCCGGCGGAGCCGGGCAGCTGCTCCGCGACGAACGTGCCGCAGCGCGGACGGCGGAACAGGAATCCCTCTTCCACAAGCAGATTCAGCCCCGTCTCGATGGTGATCGCACTGACGCAAAGCTGCTTCTGCAGTTCCCGGGAGCTCGGGAGCTTCTCCCCCGCCGTGAGCTTCCCGGACGCGATCATCTGCCGCAGCCGGTCGGCCAGCAGCAGATACAGCGGCTGGTTCTTCGTGGTATCGAGCTTGAATTGTTTCCACATCATAGGTCCGGCCCTCCCGGTTCACTCCCGCGGCACTCCGGCGGAAACGTCTGTACTTTATTTATCTGTCGCAACTGTATTGAATTCCATTATCATTGTCTGATTATATTATGAATCGAATCGTGTTGAATGTCAACAGGCAAATACAGATTAAAAATCTTTTTATATACAATGAGTACAGCCTTCCCATCCGAAAAGCCGCATGAAAATGCCGGCTTCCCGGCGCTTATCCCGGAATCGGAAATCGGGAAAGCGGAAGGCGCAATTTTCTTATTCAACTTTCGCCATTTCCGAAAATCCGGCTTGACAACAGATTGTTTACAATGTATACTACATCTGAGACAATCAAAGGAAGGTGCTGTCATGAATCCAGTAAAACGCGCGGAAGAGATGAGTATCCGGGAACTGGCCTCCTACATCGACCAGTCGGTCCTGAAGCCGGAATTTACGCAGGATGAGATCCGCAGATACATCCGTGAGGGGGTTGCATACGGCTGCGCCACGGTTTGCATCAACCCGGCTTCGCTGCCGATTGCCCGCGAGCTCTGCGCGGGAACGTCAACCGGCATCTGCGTGGTCTGCGATTTCCCCTTCGGCGCAAGTTCGACGGAGTCCAAGATGGCGCAGGCGGAGATCATCTGCCGGGACGGCGATGTCCGGGACCTTGACCTGGTTGCGAATTACGGCTGGATCCGCAGCGGCATGTGGAAGCAGACGGAAACGGAAATAGCCGCAGTCACCCGGATCTGCCACAGGTACGGAACTCAAATCAAAGTCATCTTCGAGACGGATGCCCTGACGCTCGATGAAGTAAAGAAAGCGACTGAATGCGCCGTTGCCGCCAGCGCCGATTTCGTCAAGACCTCGACCGGATTCTTTACCGGCGGAAAGTGCGACGGAGCAACCGTGGAAGTGATTCGTGCCATGCAGGATGCGGCACGCGGACGCTGCAGGATCAAGGGGGCGGGCGGCATTCGCGACCGGAAACGCTTTTTTGAACTGATCGACATGGGAATCGACCGGATGGGAATCGGTTACCGCTCCACTCCGGTGGTTCTGGGAGTGCGGCGGGAGGAGTGCTGATGGACCTGAACGCCGAATACTTCCAATCGACTTTCCGGCTCCGGCCGGAGAGCTCCATGCCGATTCATCGCCAGCTGGCGGAATATCTGGCCCAGCAAATCCGGGCCGGAATGCTCAAGCCGGGCGACCGGATGCTGGCGGAAAATGAAATGGCCCGCCTTCTCGGCGTCTGCCGGACGACGGTCCGCGCCGCACTCGATCACCTCGTGGCGGACGGCCGGCTCCTCCGCCAGCGCGGGCGGGGCTCATTCATCGCGGAGCCGCGTCTTCGCCGCACGGTCAGCTGCCTCTATAATTTCACGGAAAGCATGCGCGAATCCGGTGTGGAACCGTCATCGGAGGTGCTCCGGTGCGAGGTCATATCCGCGGATGAGCGAACCTCGGAAAAGCTTCAGCTCCGGGAGAACAACCGGAAGATTTTCCTGCTGAAGCGCCTCAGACTGGCCGATGGGCAGCCGCTGCTGCTGGAAACCAGCCGCATTCCATATTATCTCTGTCCGGGAATTGAAACCAATCACTTTTCCGGACTGTCGCTGTACACGGTCCTGCGCAGCCGTTACGGGCTGAAAATCGAGTCCGCCGAGGAAATGATTGCGGCAATCCTCATGGACCGGGAGAGCGGGCGCCTGCTGAACTGCAGAATTCCGGCCCCCGGGTATCAGATCGAACGCGTCGCGAAGCTCGCTTCCGGTACGGCCTGCGAATACACCTCGTCAGTCACCCGCGCCGACAAATGCGTGTTCCGGCTCGACCTGCGGGCCGCTTCCGGGCACGGCGCCCTGCGTTTCGAACGCACCTTTCCGGAAACACAGGGAGTCTGATGGATCCTGAATCCATCAATACTCCTGATGCACTTCGCAACAATTGACCGCTCAACATCTTCCTCCGGAAGGCCGAGACGAAGAATCCGGTATTATCTGCCGGGAAGCACCATGATGAGGGAGCCGGCCACGATCAACGCCCCGCCGGCAATCACCCTCCAGCTCGGCTGCTCGCCGAGCAGGACGATACCGAGTACAATTGTGATCGCGACGCTGAGCTTGTCGATCGGGGCGACCATCGAGGCGGGGCCGCCCTGCAGCGCCTTGAAGTAGAAAAGCCAGGAGAGCCCGGTGGCTATGCCCGACAGGATGAGAAACGTCACACAGTAGCCGGAGATCTCCCGGACCCTGGAAACCGTCCCGCTCGCCAGCACGATCCCCCACGTGATGATCAGGATCACCGTCGTCCGGATCGCCGTCGCGAGGTTCGAGTCAATTCCGCTGACGCCTTTTTTCGCGAGAATCGCAGTCAGCGCCGCGAACACCGCCGAAAGAACCGCATAGTATTTCCACATCGCTCATTTCCGTTCGGGGAGACCGCAGCGGACCGGCAGATCAGCCGACGGTCAGTACACTGTTCAGCGTGCCGAAATCGTTGGAGGCGAAATTCGAATTCTCCTCATCGAGCAGCCATTCGTCTTCGACGACGAACTTGTACTCGTAGGAACCGGGAGCCAGCACAACCCGGCACACGTAGCGCCCGCTGCCGTCCGGATCGCCCATCGGCGCCGCCTCCGGATCCCAGTCATTGAAGGATCCGGCCAGAAAGACGCTCTGCCCCGGCTTCGCCGTCACGGCGAACTCGCAGGTCCGCCCGGCGGCGTCTTTTGCGGCATCAAGCTGTTTCACCATCCTCAAACTCTCCATCGATCAGGTTCAGAATTCCGGCCCCCGTTGAGACCCGGAGAATTACTTTTTCATTAAAACGCAGATAATATACACCTGTAAGCCGGTTTTCGCAACCCGATTAGTTAAGAAACTGGAACTATTTTCCCGTTTGAACTCAAAAAAACCGGCGGGCCATCCAGGAGATAGACTGAAACGGCCCGCCGGCCGGGCATGGCTATTTTTTCAGGGCCGCGGCGATGTCCTCCTCCGGCGTCGAAACCGGAGCGATATTGAACTGCTCCACCAGGAGCGCGAGCGTGTTCGGCGGCACAAAGGCCGGAAGCGACGGGCCGAGCTTGATGTTCCGGATCCCGAGCGAAAGCAGCGTCAGAAGCACCGCGACAGCCTTCTGCTCGTACCAGGAAAGGATGATCGAGAGCGGCAGGTCGTTCACGCCGCAGCCGAACGCATCCGCGAGCAGCTGCGCGATGCGCACCGCCGAATACGCGTCGTTGCACTGGCCGACGTCGAGCAGCCGCGGGATCCCGCCGATGTCGCCGAACTCCTGCTTGTTGAAGCGGTATTTGCCGCAGGCGAGCGTCAGGATCACGCAGTCCGCCGGAATCTTCTCCGCAAGCTGTGTATAGTAGTTGCGGCCCGGCTTTGCGCCGTCGCAGCCGCCGACAAGGAAGAAATGGCGGATCTTCCCGTTTTTGACCGCATCGACCACCGCGCCGCCGACCGCGGCGACCGCATCATGGCCGAAGCCGACCGTGATGAGCTTCTCCGGTTCGTCCGCGAGAAATCCCGGCGTCTGCTTCGCGGCTTCAACGACCGCGCCGAAATCACCGTTTTTCACATGCGTCACGCCAGGGAACTCGACGAGCCCGGTCGTGAAAATCCGGTTCCGGTAAGTCTCCCGCGGCTTCTGGATGCAGTTCGTGGTCATCAGGATCGGCCCCGGAAAGGCGTCGAATTCCCGCCACTGGTTCTGCCAGGCGCTGCCGTAATTCCCGGCCAGGTGCTTATACTTCTTCAGCCCCGGATAGCCGTGGGCCGGCAGCATCTCGCCGTGCGTGTATACATTGATCCCGGTCCCTCCGGTCTGTTTGAGCAGCTGCTCGAGGTCATCGAGGTCGTGGCCCGAAATCAGGATCGCGTGCCCCTTGACCGGCGTCACCCGGACCTTCGTCGGCTCCGGTTTGCCGAAGCGCTCGATATGCCCCTCGTTCAGAATCTCCATGGCCCGCAGATTCTGTCTGCCGCATTCGAGCGCCAGGCCGATCAGCTCCTCTTTCGTCACGGTCATGCTGCCGAGGGCGGCGAGCGCCTTCGTGATGAAGCGGTCGCAGCCGGCGTCGCTTTTGCCGAGCCGCCGGGCATGGTGCAGATAGGCGGCCATCCCCTTGAGCCCGTACAGCAGCAGTTCCTGCGCATCCGCGGTCTCCTCTCCGAGCCTCTCACGGCGCGGCGGGAAAGCGTACTCCTTCGCCAGCGCCTCGAGTGCGCCGGCCTCTTCCGGCAGTTCGCGCGGAATCGCGGCGGCCACCTTCCGGGCGACCTCCGCGACCTTCTCCGGGTCGAAATTCACATTGGTCACGGTCGTAAAAAGCCCGTCGGCCAGCAGCACCGGATCGGCGCCTTTTGCGGCCGCCTCCTTCAGAAGCGCCAGCAGAAGATCCTGAAGACATGCGCAGTCGGGCATCTTGCCGCAGACGCCGCGTTCGGTACAGCCGGTGCCGAACGCAGTCTGTTCGCACTGGAAACAAAACATTTCGCTCATCGTATTCTCCTCTCAAAATAACATGATTGAAACGGGCGGGAAAACCGGCTTCAGTCGGCCGGCAGAAAGGCAGATCATTTATGCCGGAAGGGCGGCTTCCTTTCGGTACTGCGCTCCGGACCCGGTTGCGACGGAAAATCTCCGCGGGTTCCCTGCTGAACTCCCCGGCTGCCGCCGCGCTTCCAACGCGCGGCAGCAGCCCTCCTCTCCGCAGAAAACCACTCCGGACACTTCCGTTCGCAACCGGGGCGCGGCCGGCAGTTGCCGGCCGGCCGCACTCTTTCCAGAAAAGTACGTCCGCAGGAACCCGGTGAAGCCGCACCGACCGCCGGTGCAATTCCGGCCCGACCTCCTCCGCCGGGACCGGAACCGCCTGTACGGCGGCCTCAGTGCATCTCACCCTGGTTCCGGGACGCGCGAACCCGAGCGGAGACGGAGCCGTTTCCTCTTCTCCTCTTCTCTCCCCTTCTCTCCTCAAACGGCTCCGTCTCGCGCTCTCCTACACGCAACGCACTCCGCAGACACTTGCCGACGTACTCCCCCGGGCTGTCGCAATTTCTCTTCATTTCCAACCCGGCTCTCCCGTCCGCAATCGCGAGCGCGTCTTCGTGGCGGCCGAAACCGCCACACCTCTCCTCTGTTATCGTTATTGCTTTACGCACCTGCACTATTCCACGCCTCCCGCAGCCGCCGCCCGAGCTCTCCGACGGAGGTCCGCCCGAAAAACTCGCGCGCCTGGCGGTTGACCCATCCGGTCAGCTCGCCGAACAGAAAACAGCGGTCCGGGCACTTCACGTTCAGGAACAGGCAATGCCTGTCCTCAAGCTTGCCTTCCAGCGCTTCATACACGTCGAGCGCTCTGATTTCATCCGGCTCCTCCACCAACAGGAAGCCGCCGGACGGCCCGCGCACGCTTTTCAGCAGCTTGGCCTGCCTCAGCCGGTGCAGCACCCGAACCGTGTGATCGTACGAGACCCCGAGTTCAGACGCAACCTGGCGGGCGCTCAGCGGAGTCTTCGGATCAACGGCAAGCAGTGCACAGCTGTGAATTCCAATCGCAGCCGCCTCCGATATGTGAAAAAAACTTGCCATGAAACTGAACCCTCCGAATCAATTATGTATTACTGTACATCTTTGCATATTATGTCTGGAACAGTACAGCTTTCTTTCATGCTTTCCGGCTTTCAAAAAAGGGATTCCTTATTTTCAGCCACTTCGCACGTTGTTTTGCATTGCTGTACACTAATGCAGATAAATAGAAAGTCAAGGCACTTTTCACTTTTTTTCGCATTTTTTTCGAAATAAGATGGTTTCCGGCGCTTTTCACTGTATATTTTAATGAAAAATAACCAATTGAATCCGTGGAGACACATTTTTGAAAATGAAGAACACCGCCGAACACAAGAGGCCGCACAGACTGGAATTCCGCCGGATCGGCGGCTCCTACCAGCCGCTTGTCCGGAATGCGGAAGACCTCCGGCTGATCCTCGGGCTGGACGAGGCCCACTGGGCGCTGAACAGCGTCGGTGTCGCCTCGATGCGCTGCGATGAACAGTTTCTCGCATTTCTCGACGATGACATGAACCGCCAGATCCGTACGGACGAGGTGAAACGGGCAATCGCATGGTTTCTCGGGGTGCTCCGCGACTTCCACGGGTTCGAGGCAGAGAGCGACACGCTTCTTCTTTCGGCAATCGACAGCGGGACGCCGGAGGGCGCGCGGCTGCTCGACGCCGCCAGACTCGTCCTCGCGAACCTCGGAAACGAAGCGGCGGACCGGATCACGCTTGCGCAGATCCGCAACGACAAGGAGATCTTCGCATGCGCGCGCCGGAACGGCGACGGAATCATTCCGCCCGGCGCCGCCGACACGCCCGAAGCGGCGGAGCTGATCAACGCCGCGATGAAAGCGTTCGGCAGCATCAAAGACATCTGCGGCACCGAGGGAATCGACAACGGAACTCTCGACAAGTTCACCGGCGCCGCGACGGCCTATGTGAATTGGGCGGACATGCCGGGGAAAGATCCCGCCGCGCTCCTGCCGTTCGGCCCCGACACCGCATCCGCCTACGGAAAATACAACGCCCTCGCCGCCGACATCGACGACTACTTCATCGCATGCGAGGCGCTCGTGTTCAGCGCCGGAACACCGCAGCGGCTCGGCAAAATCGAGAGCACGATCGACCTCCTGAATAATCAGGCGATCCGCGACTTCTTCACGGCCGCACCGCCGGCCGAGCCGCGAAACGACGGCACGCTTGATTTCTCCGCCAGACTGAACCCGCTCAAACGCGACGCGATGAAAGCGTTCGCCGCGGATCCGCACCTGCAGAGCTTCCTCACGGATTCAAAGCTCACGCAGGACGCCTGGAAGCAGCTGAAGGCGAAGCTCGCGCCCTACGCCGCCTGGCTCGCATCGAAGCCGGAAGACAAATTCGGCGGCACCGACGTCGAAACGCTCCGGCGGCTGATCGCCCCGGAGCTGGTCGGGCAGCTGCGCGACATGATTGCGACGGATCTCGCGGTCGCCCCCCGGATCGGCGCATGTGAACAGCTTCACAAGCTGATTCTGTTCCAATGCTGCCTGCGGGAGTTCCTGAACAATTTCGTGAACCTGAGCCGCCTCTTCAACCCGGAAGCGCCTTCGCTGCTGCAGGCGGGCAAGCTCGTCATGGACGGACGGAGCTTCACGCTCTGCTCGATCGTCTCGAACGTCGCGGAGCACAAGAACATCGTGAAGCTGAGCGACATCTGCGTGATCTACCTCGATGCCGTCACCGGCAAGCCCGACGCGATAAAAACCATGAAGCTCGCGGTCGCAGTCACGAGCGGAAATATCCGCAACTTCTTCATCTCCAAGCACGGGATTTTCTTCTCGGCGGACGGCGAATTGTGGGATGCGAAAATCATCGACCTCGTACAGCAGCCCGTTTCGGTTTCCGAGGCGCTGCGCATGCCGTTCTACAAATTCGGGGAGTTCATCGGCAACCAGGCCGACCGCTTCTTCTCGAGCAAGAGCCAGGAGGCGCAGAAGCAGCTCGAAACGAACCTCTCCGCGGCGGCCGCCGCCGCGACTGCCCCGAAAGCCGCCGTCCCGAAAATGCAGACGCCCGCAATCTCGGGCTCCATGCTGCTGATGGGCGGCGGAATCGGCATTGCGGCGCTCGGCAGCTCGATCGCCTTCATCGTCAAGCAGCTCGCAAATGTCTCGATCTGGAACGTGCTCGCGGTGCTGTTCGGAATCATCCTCGTGTTCGGCGGCCCGGTCGTCGCGGTTTCACTGGTGAAGCTCTACCGCCGGAACCTGTCGCGGTTCCTTGAGGCGAACGGGTTCGCGGTGAACCGGCCGATGCGGCTCAGCCGCCGGATGGGCGCGATCTTCACGTTCGTGCCTCCGATTCCAAGCTCCGACTACCTCAAACGCGACCTCGTGGACCTGTTCAGCAAACCGCGCCGCAACTGGCCGCTGCGGATCGTGCTGATACTGATTTTCGCGGCGCTTTGCTCATGGGGCGGCTACTGGTGCTATCACCGCGTCGTCTCGCCGCTATTCGCGCCGGCTCCGGCTGCGGAAAATCCGGCCGGGACTGCTCCCGCGCAGGAACCGGCAAAGAAAACGGAAGAACCGAAATGACAAATCCCGGCCTCCGGCTCCATGCGCTGAACTGCGGCTTCTCCGACTGCCCGGCGCACCTGATTTTCCGCGGCGAAAGCCCGGAGCGCGCCGTCCGGATGTCGTGGGCATTCCTCCTGCTCCGCTTCGATGGACGCAGCATCCTCATCGACACCGGATTGAATGACGCGAAAAAAGCCGCGGAATTCGGAGTGTCCGTCACAGGGAACGCACCGGAGCTGCTGGGCAAGCTCGGCCTCGCGCCGGAGGAGATCACGCATGTCGTCATCACCCATCACCACTTCGACCATACGGGTGGAATCTCCTGCTTCCCGGCCGCCGAGATCCTGATGGAGGAGCGCCAATATCCGGCTTACCGGAACGAGTGCCCGGACCATCCGGAGCTCCCGGCCGGGCGGCTCACGCTCTACCGGGAGGAGTTCGAGCTCGCTCCGCTGCGGATCCGCCGCACAGGCGGGCACACGCCCGGCTCGGTGCGGATCACATTCTCCGCCGGCGGCAGAAACTTCCTCGTCACAGGGGACGAATGCTACCATTACCGGAACCTCCTTGAACAGCTCCCGATCGGCTATGCGGAGAATCCGGAACGCAACGCCGAAGCCGTCCGGGCGCTGCCGCAAGATGCCGAGCTGCTTCCGTTCCACGATCCGGAGCTGTTCCGGCGATATCCGCGCGAAACCGAGGATATCGTCCGGATCGTCTGATCCGCGTCAGGAATTCCCGGCGAACTCCTTCAGCATCGCAATCTCCTTCGCCCAGATCTCCTCGTTCGGGGTTTCGAGGATCAGCGGAATGCCGTCGAACCGTTCATCCCGCATCAGGCGGCGGAAGAAATCGAGCCCGAGTTCCCCTTCCCCGATGCTGTTATGCCGGTCGAGCTTGCCGCCGAGCACACTCTTCGAATCGTTCAGGTGCATGCCCTGCAGATACTCGAACCCGATCAGGCGGCCGAACTCTTCGAACGTTCTGTCATACCCCTCCGGCGACTTGAGGTCGTACCCCGCCGCATAGGTGTGGCAGGTGTCGAGGCAGACGCCGACCCGCCCGGGCCGGTCGACGAGCTCGAGCATCGTCGCGATCTGCCCGAACTCGTAACCGACGTTGGTCCCCTGCCCCGCGGTATTCTCGAAGACCGCGGAGACGTTCGGAACCGCATCGACCGCTTCGCGGACGCTCTCCGCGATGAGCCTGAGCTCCCCGTCGAGCGTGACCTCCTTCAGATGGCTGCCGGGGTGGAAGTTCAGCTTCACGAGCCCGAGCTCGCTGCAGCGCGTGAGTTCATCGATGAACGCCGCGAGCGAACGCTTCCGCTTCTCCGGGTCCGGCTGGCCGAGGTTGATGAGGTAGGTGTCGTGCGGCAGGATGAATTCCGGCTGATAGCCGAACTTTTCGCAGTTCGCCCGGAAAGCCGCGACCGACTCCTCCGCCAGCGGCGGCGCGCTCCACTGGCGCTGGTTCTTCGTGAACATCGCGAACGCGGTCGCCCCGAGTTCATGCGCGTTGAGCGGGGCGTTTTCCACGCCGCCCGAAATGCTGACATGTGCTCCGATATATTTCATATGCCTTCTCCTTTCCATAGCCTCTCATACGTCTCGACCATCCGCCGGATCGAAATGCCGTGGCCGATGCAATTCATCTCGTTCTGCACGCTCGCGAGCCGCGGCGACCGCCTGAGCAGCGAAACCGTCCGCGCCCAGTCGACCGTGCCGTCCCCCGGCAGCGCATGCGCGTCATTCAGGCCGTCGTTATCGTGCAGATGACAGCAGACGATGTACGGCAGAAGCCGCTCAAGGATCCGTTCCTGGAGCCGCGGCGCACCGTGCCACAGCGTGTCGCGGATATAATCGCACAGCATCTCCGGCCGCTTGCCGGGCGCCGGGGTCATGACGTTCTCGTGTCCGGAATCATAGCAGCAGCCGAGATACGGCGAATCGATCCGCCCGAAGACCGCAAGCAGCTCCTCGACCGTGTCGGTCGGCGCGATGATATTCTCGATCGCAATGACCACCCCGGCCTTTTCCGCCGCCGGAAGCAGCTCCTCGAGCGCCGCGACGGCGAGGTCGCGCAGCACCGGAACCGGCGGCGCGTCGCTCCGCCGGCAGACTGAATCCCCGATGTGGATCACGACGTTCCCGACGCCGAACTCACCGACCTCGCCGATCAGGCGCTTCTGGTTGCACAGCATGATCTTGCGCGCGTCCGGATCGGTTTCGTTCAAATCCCACGCTTTTCCCCACGGCGCGTGGCTGCCGTCGAACCGCATGCCGTGGCGGTCAAGCAGGGAACGGAGGCGCTTCTTCAGCTCCGGCTCCTCCGCGAGCCGGGAAGCGACGGAACTGACCAGGATCAGCCGCTCCGCGCCGTTGTCCCGGAATTCGGCAAAAACCGAATCCCACGCCTTCTCCGAAACCGCAGTCCATGAAAAACAATGCGAAACCGGCAGCCGTTCCATCTGATTCCCGTCCTCTCCCGCAATGAAAAACCCCGAAAATAGAACTGTCCGGCGATTGCCGAACGAGGGTTTCCGTGCTACTTTAATAGACAATACAATGAGGTTTTTTTCAAATGAGTTCGTTTGCAAAGCTGAAAAAGTTTCTCTGGTTCTTCGCCAAGCTCGCGATCGCGGGGGGGATCGTCGCCTATCTCGTGCTGCGCAACCCGGCGGAAATCGCGGAAGGATTCAGGGCATTCGACTACAAATGGCTCGTCCCCGCACTCGCGATCTACCTCGCCCACATGCTCATATGCGCATGGCGCTGGTTCCGGCTGACCCGCATGCTCGACGTGGAGCTCTCCCCGTTCGAAGCGCTTTCGCTGACCATGCAGGGATATTTCTTTTCGCTCGTGATCCCCGGCGGGGCGATCGGCGGGGACGTCGTCAAAATGGGCGTGCTCTCGAAGCGCTCAAAGGCGGGCAGCAGGGTGGAGGGGGCGTTCACGATCCTCATGGACCGCATCATCGGCATGATCGCGCTCTTCACGCTGGCGCTCGCGCTGCTCGTGCCCGCGGCGCCGCTGCTGATGAAGATCGAGCTGCCCCAGATCGCCTTGAATGACGCAATGCGGGAGCTCTGCATCTTCGCGCTCGCGGCGCTCTGCCTCGCAGGGCTCGGGGCGTCGTGCGTGATCTTCTTCCATCGCTGGATCGAGAAGCTGCCGCTCCTCGGGCGCCTCATGCACTGGGGAGACCGGATCACACACGGCATGGTTTCGCGCCTGACCGACGCCACCGACATCTACGCAAAACAGTGGCAGGAGCTCACGCTGCTCACAGTCATAAGCATCTTTTTCGTACATCTGATGACCGTGGCGGCTTTCGGCTGTCTGCTGGCCGGGCTCGGGATCGAGGTCCCGGTGCTCACGCTGGTCGCGGCGGTCACGATCGGTAATATCGCGGGGCTCATCCCGCTGTTTCCGGGCGGAATCGGCGGGCGCGACGTGGTGACCATCACGATCCTCGCAGCCGGCGGCGTCGCGGCCGGAGACGCGAAAACCGGGCAGCTGCTCTATACCGGGATGGTACTGTTCTACAATCTGCTCGGCGGGCTGTTCTTCCTGCTCGACCCGGGCCGGAAAACCACGGAAGCGATGCTGAAGCAGGAGATGGAGACACCGCATGAGTGACCCCGCAGAGAAGAATGTTCCCGCGAACCGTTTCCGTGACGCGCTCAGCAACGGCGAATTCGTCCTTCTGGTGGAGAGCTCGTCCCCGAGCCTGTCGAACGACCCGATTGCGGCCGGCGAGCGGCTCGCCGCACTGGAGGAGGCCGTGCTCTCCGTCTCGAACGTGAACACGGCGCTCGCCGTAACCGACCGCTACCTGAGCCTTGACGCCTGGCGCGCGGTCGAATACGCGAATGCGCTCAAGGAGGAGAACCGCGACCGGCACGTAATCTACCTGTCCGGACGCAACACGACTCCGGAGGAGATCGAACAGCTCGCAGACGCGGCGGCGAAAAGCCGCAACTTCAATATCGTCCCCGTGAGCGGCAACTGTATTCCGGGCGACACGCTCAAGGAGTGCCGCAAACGTGTTTTCACGGAGAGCGTCGGAATCATCCGCGACCTGGCGGCGCGGCCGCAGCCGTTCTTCCTCGGCGGAACGGTCAACCCGTACGCCTACACGCCCTACACGATGATGGGGCAGTACTTCAAGCTGGTCAAAAAGCTGAATGCGGGCGCATCGTTCGTCGTCGCCCAGGCGGGATGGGACATGCTGAAGCTTCAGTCGCTGCGCTGGTATTTTTCAGGACGCAGCCTCTACTATCCGATGATTGCGCGGCTCGTGCTGCTGACGCCGAACCTCGTTGAGAAGATCCTCGCGGGGGAGTATCCGGGCATCAATATCTCTCCGGATTTCCGGAAGATCCTCGAAAAGGAGCTGCGCTACTCGCTGACGCAGTTCGAAGCCGCCCAATACCGCAGGCTCGAACTCCAGGCTGCCGGCTGCCGGCTGCTCGGCTTCAGCGGGATCCAGCTGGCCGGGGCCGAGACGCCGAGCCGCGCGAAGGTCGCGGCCGAACGCATCGGCAACGCCCTCAAAGAGTTCAACAGTTTCGAAAGCTGGCTGGAGGAGTACAACTCCTACCTCGCCCGCGCTGAGATGTCGCCCTTCTCGAACAGCTTCTATCTGTACGACCACACGCTGCGGCGCGCGTATCCGGAGGAAGAGACGCCGGTGGCGCGCGATTTCGGGGAGCCGGAAATTTCGTCCGGCGAAAAATTCGCGTTCCGGCTGCGCCGCTTCCTGTTCGAGAACGCGGATAAGCAGCGGGCGGATTCAGGGCGGCTGCTCAAACGGCTCTTCGCCTCATGCCGCGGCTGTTCGAATTGCCGGCTGCCGCGCACACAGTTCGTCTGCACGGAGGGGTGCCCGAAACGGCTGCCGAACGGCCCCTGCGGCGGCGTGAAGCCATACGGCAACTGCGAAATAGCCCCGGGAGAGTGCATCCACAGCCGGATCCTGCGCCTCTCGTACTGGAACGAATCGATGCAGACGCTCGAGGACGACATTCTCGGCTCCGGGCGCAGCGAATAAACCCATTGACTGTTCAACACACAGAGGAGATACCCGAACATGGCTGAACTTCTTCCTTTCCACGGGCTGCTGCCCTCGGTCGAGCGCGCGCCGATGGTCGCCGCCGTTCCGTATGACGTCGTAAACACCCGCGAGGCGGCAGAGCTCGCAAAGGACAATCCGTACAGCTTCCTGCATGTGTCGCGCCCTGAAATCGACCTGGAATACGGCGTCGACCTGCATGACGAAAAGGTCTACCGCCAGGCGGGCGAGGCGTTCCGCAAGCTCTGCCGCGAGGTCCCGCTGACCGCCGACCCGGGCAATCACCTCTATCTCTACCAATTGCAGATGGGCGACCAGGTTCAGACCGGCATCATCGGAGCCGCATCCGCCGCCGAATACAAGGCCGGGATCATCAAGAAGCATGAAAAGACCCGGCAGGACAAGGAAGACGACCGCACCCGCCACGTGATGGAGCTGCGCAGCCACACCGGCCCGGCCTTCTTCACCTACCGCGGCAAGGCGGATATCGACGCCGTCGTGGCAAAAGAGCTCGCCAAAGAGCCGCTCTTCAACTTCACCGCCCCGGACGGCATCCGCCACACGCTCTGGCGTATTGACGAAGCGGCCAGCGAAAAGCTCTCGGAACTCTTCCGCCGGGAGGTTCCGGTCTTCTACATCGCCGACGGCCATCACCGCAGCGCCGCAGCCGCGCGCACCGCGGCCGAATGCGCGCCGAAAAATCCGAACCACACAGGCAGAGAGGATTACAATTACTTCCTGACCGTCGCGTTTCCGGCCGATCAACTGAAGATCCTCCCTTACAACCGTGCGGTCCGCACCCTGAACGGCCATACCCCGGCCGTGTTCCTGACCATGCTCTCCGAGAAATTCCAGGTCAATCCCGCAGAAAACGGAGAGGTGGAGAAGCCGGGCGAATTCAAGTTCTACCTCGCGCATGAGTGGTACATCGCAAGGCCGAAATTCGACCTCTCGAAACTGAACGTCATCGAACAGCTCGATGTGAGCATCCTGCAGGACAACGTGCTTGCGCCGCTGCTCGGGATCGACGATCCGCGCACCAGCAGGGAGATCGACTTCATCGGCGGAATCCGCGGCACGAAGGAGCTCGTGAAGCTCGTCGATTCGAAGCAGTATGCGATCGCCTTCTCCATGCACGCCACCACCGTTGACCAGCTGATGGCCATTGCCGACGCCGGCGAAATCATGCCGCCGAAATCAACCTGGTTCGAGCCGAAGCTGCGCGACGGCCTCGTCTCGCACAACTTCTGACCGCCTCCGCGCTTCCCGTCGGCTTTCAACGCCGACGGGAAGAACCGCACCGCTTGCCATACGGACAGAAAAAAACGCACCGCCTTGACGACGGTGCGTTTTTTCATGGAATCCGGAAGACCCGGATTACTTGCCCATATCAGCCGGGACGTCGACGAGATACTTCACCTTATACTCTTTCTCGAGCTTGTCGAAGTAATCCATGACGGCCTTCTGCTGGGCCTGCTGCTCTTCCATGTCCTTCTGCATCTGCAGATAACGGTCGATGTTCTGCTTCGCCTTCTCGAACGGAACCACGGTGGCGTCCGTCTTCAGGGCGTTGCGGCGGATGATGTGGTAGCCGAACTGGGTCTTGACCGGCTCAGCCGAAATCTCGCCGTCCTTGAGGGCCAGCGTCGCCTTTTCGAATTCCGGAACCATCTGGCCCTTCGAGAAGACGTTCAGGTCGCCGCCGTTCGCGCTGCTCGGGCAGGAGCTGTTCTCCTTTGCGAGCTCTTCGAAGAGCTCCGGCTTCGCCTTCAGCTGCTTCAGCAGCGTTTCCGCCTTCTCCTTCGCCTTCTTGTCGGCTTCGGCATCCTTGCCTTCGGGGGTGATCAGGATGTGCGACGCGCGAAGCTGATCCGGTTTGTCGGCCTCTTCCTTGAACTGATCCTTGTTCGCGTCATAGAACTTCTGCGCGGCATCCGGAGCGATGGTCTTGTCGAACTTCAGGTCCTTCAGCACCTTGTCTTCGAGATAGAGCTGCCCGGCCATCTGCTGCTGGAACGCCGGATTCTTCGCCATGTCGTCGATGTACTGGTCAAGCGTCTTGCCCTGCATCTGCGCATCCTGCGTGAGGGCGGCGAGACGCATCTTGTCCATCTTCTTCATCTCGGCGTTGAGCTTCGCCCTGGTCGCCTCGACGCTCGGTTTGATCCCGGCTTTCGCAAGTTCAAGCTCGAAGATTTTCTGGAGGACCATGCTTTTGGCGATGTTCGGAAGCATGCGCTTGATCTGATCCGCCGTCACGCCCGGCGGGAGCTGTCCGCCCGGAAGGCTGCCGACCATCTGTGCGACAACCATATCCTTCGTGATCTTCTCGCCGCCGACTTCAGCAAGGACCGGCGGAATCGCGCTAAACGGATCCTCCGCCGGCTTCGGGGCTTCCGCCGGCTTCGGGGCTTCCGCCGGCTTCGGGGCTTCCGCCTTTTTCGCCGGTTCAGCGGGTTTTGCTGCTTCATCGGCCGCAAACGCGGCAAAGCCGCCGCAGACGAGACTGCCGGCGACAAAAAGCGCCATCATTCTGCTGTTATCCATCTTACCTTTTTCTCCTTGTTTAACCGGGAAGTTCCTCTAAAGCACTTCCCGCAGATACTCTTAACGGTTTCCGGCGCGCCTGCACCGGCTGTTTTTACACTAATACACTCTCAACCGCAAAATTGCAAATCCAAAATTTATTATTCAGCAGGAAATTCACTCCTGCAGACGGTGATCCGCCGGGAGATTTTCCCCATTCCACAGCCGCTTCTGGGTCCACGGCCGGTCCGGCTCCGTCCAGAACGGCGCCGAAGCGGCGAGCCCGAGCGGCAGGAACGCGGTCGAGGCAAGGTAAAGGCTCCCTGTGGAGATATAGCGTTCCCCCAGTCCCGGCTGGCCGCCGAAGAGGCCGATCCGGAGGAACCCGTCCGGACGGAACGCATTGTCCCCGAGCGTTTTTCCGATCACGGCGCCGAGCGCCGTGCGCGCCTGCCCCGGCGCCACCTGTTCCGGCAGCTGCCCGCGCAGCGCGAGCAAAGCGAGCAAATGGAACGCGCCGCAGCGGTAGGCAATCGAGCGGCCGACCGCGAAAAAACTGCCGTCCGGCGCAACGGAGCGTTCGAGGATCTCCCCGTACCGGAGCGAGCGCGCCAGCGTCCGTGAGGCCGCCTCCGGCGAAATCAGCTCCGGGAACATGCCGCACAATTCAAGCAGCATCGGATGAATCACGAAGCTGTTGTAGTAATCCAGCGAAAACGAGCGCCCGTCCTGATACATCCCGTCCCCGGCATACCATGCCTCGAACTGCCGGAACGCATAATCAACCCGCATATTATCGTATGATCCGGTCAGGAGCTTCAGCGCCCCCTCGACCGTGGCGGAGAACAGCAGCCAGTTGTTCTCCGCCGGGCGGATTTCGCGCGTGAAACGCAGGAGCCGGACCAGGTTGTCGCGGGTGCGCGCATCAAGCTTTTCTCCGAGTTCACGCGGCGCGCGCAGCACGCCGAGCGCGAGAAAGGCCGCGTCCACCAGGTTCTGGCAGCACGGCCGCAGCAGCGCTTCGAAGCGCCCGTAATCGGGAGAGCCGGGCTCCAGCTGCCGGGCCATGAGCCCGCGCGCAAGCTCGCGCGCCCGATGCTGTTCTGCCGCCTCCCCCGGATCCGCGGCCTCGTGCTCGAGCCACGGCGCAATGCCGCAGAGCAGCCGCCCCGCCGCTTCAAAACAGGTGTACGGACTCATGTCGGCTTCGGGATGCCCTTCGACCGTCATGGTTTCCCGGAGCGCGCCTGCCGCCCCGGCTTCGAGGACCGGGCGCGCCAGGCGCAGGAGAGTGGCAAGAAAGCTGCTGCGATTCATAAGCTTTTCCTTTCAGGGGTTCAACAGAAATCGATATATTCGGCTGCGGTCCGCGCAGGTTTTCCGACCAGGCCGATGCGGAGCAGGTTCGAGAGCTTCGCCTTGCGCCGCTCTTTGATGATCCGGTCCGCGAAGGTCGGCCCGATGCACGGAATCCGCAGCAGCGCTTCGCGGTCCGCGCAGTTGATCTTCACCGGGAAAAATTCGGGGTGGCGGTCGGCCCAGCTCCGCTTCGGATCGCGCGCAAGATCGAGGTTCCCGTCCGGACCGAACTCCATCTCCTCCGGGTCGAACCGGTACTGGCGCATGAGGAAATCCGCCTGGTAGAGCCGGTGCTCGCGGGTCAGCCGGTCGTGGTTGGAGAGCACGAGCTCGAGCGTCTCGGGCCGCGGGGCGAGCGGGATGTCCGTTCCCGGCTGGAACGCCGAAAAATAGACCCGCTCGAACCGGAGGCGCCTGTAGACCGCGCCCGTGTAGCGCACGAGCTCGCGGTCGCTCTCATCCGCCGCGCCGACGATGAACTGCGTCGTGCACCTGACGCGCGAATAGGGGCTCCCCTTCTGCGTCTGTTCCGAAAGGAAGCGCAGCGGTTTCACGATGTCGTTCTCGAAATTCTTGTACTGCGACAGCTGCCGGAAATAGCGCTCGCCGGGCGTCTCGATGTTCAGCGAAACGGCGCTCGCGAGCTGCAGCGCCCGCGTGATCGCCGCCTCGGAGGCGCCGGGGATGACCTTCAGGTGGATATAACCGCGATAGCGGTATTTCTTCCGCAATATCTCCGCCGCCGCGGTCAGGCGCTCCATGGTCCGGTCCGGCGTCCCGGTGATGCCGGAGGAGAGGAAGATGCCGAGCAGCCACTGCCGGTTCAGGTGATCCATGAAGAGCTTCGCGACCTCGTCCGGAAGCAGCGTACAGCGCCGGGCGTTTCCGTCATGGCGCAGCGGGCAGTAACGGCAGTCGCTCGAACACACGTTCGAAATCAGCGTCTTCATCATGATGCCGAAGCCGCCCGCCGCGAGCGGGACCGGGTAGAGCCAGCTCCCGTCAAGCTTGCGCCTGCGCCGCTCCTTATCGCTTGCCGAGCAGGCACATGCGAGATCGTAGCGGGAGTCGTCCGCCAAATATATGAGTTTCTGCAGCGCATCCATGATACCGGGTAATATACGCCGCAGGAAATGGAAATCAAGCGCGGAAAACCAAATATCCGTAAGCCGGAAGCTCCGCCGTGCCCCCTTCGTCCAGCACCGCGTTCCCGCCGCTTGCGAGAACGGTTTTCCCCGCCGCCGGAACCGTGTGCGGTTCCGCACCGAAATTCACGGTGACAGTAATCGTTTCCCCGTCGCTTTCGCGCCGGAACATGAGCAAAGAGTCCGGATGCGGGTTGTCGATCCAGACGACCCGCCCCTCCGTCAGCGCCGGAATCCTGCGCCGCAATTCGATCATTTTCCGCACGAACTCCATACGGTGCTTCCCCGCCGGAGTGACTGCGTTCGACCAGTCGACAACGAGGTTTTTCCCGTAAAAGCGGTTGCCGAAAATGCTGTGGCGGCGCGCGTCGGCAATCTCCTGCCCGTTATACAGGAACGGGATGCCGTCGAGCATGAAACAGAGCGCCAGCGCGGCCTCGGCCCCGGCCGGATTCCGCTTCTCGAGCCGCCCGTCGTACTGGTCGTTCGCGACGTCGTGATTGTCCGTGCTGCGGAGAAAACGCGCCCCCGCGAGTCCCGCGGCGGCCTGCGCCTCCAGCTCCCGGCGCAGCTCGGAGGCCGGTTTCTCCCCGGCCAGCACGCCGTTCACGACGTGATGAAGCCCGCAGTACTGCATGTCGAACGCCGCACGCTGCTCTCCGGGAACGCCGCCGAAACTCTCGGCCAGCATGACGAGGCCCGGCTTGAGCGCGTCGATGCGCCGCCGCCCCTCTTCCCAGAAATCGAGCGGAACCGCGTTCGACACGTCGCAGCGGTAGCCGTCGACGTCGAACTCCCGCACGAAATACTCCATATTCTTCCACAGGTATTCGCGCAGCGCGGAAGAGTTGAAATTCAGCTCGGGGAAATGCCAGCGGCCGTTCTTCACCGCACCGTTTCCGTCGCGGACCACAAAGTCGGGATGCCCGCCGATAAAGGCCGCCGCCGGTCCGCAATGGTAATAGACGAGGTCCGGCAGCACGCGCAGATTGTTCGCGTGCGCGGTCCGGACGAACGACTTCAGGTCGTCCTCCGTCCCGTACTCCGGATCGACGGCATAGTAATCCTTCACGCGGTACATGTTCTTCGGGTTGCCGAGCCCGGATTTCCTCTGGCGGTCGCTCCAGAACTCCTCGCGCGGATCGTCGTCGGCCAGGACGAACGGGCAGAGGTAGACGATATCGACGCCGAGCGACGCGATATGCGGCAGCAGCCGCTCCGCCGCCCTCAGCGTACCGTCGAGCGTGAACGCCCGCAAACTGATCTGGTAGATGACCGAGTTTTTCAGAAATCCGGGAGCCCTCTTCGCAGCAAGATCCGACATCGTTTTATCCTTTCCTGTGTTTGACATTCCGTCCGGCTGCAGTATAGTATACCGTTTTCTGCTCAAAACGACAATGGCCGGAGTGATTATCTTTTTAACCGATGTGATTATCCGCATGAAAGAGAGCCTGATCGAAAAAGCGCGGAGACTGCCGGAGCCGGAGAGTTATTTCCGCGGGCTCGCGGCCGGGGACGACATCCGCCTGCCGTCGAGCCTCCTGCTCTACTGGCACGACTACCCGCATGAACGCACGATCATCAGCACGCGCCACATGCTGATCCTCCCCGCGCTGCCGATGGAGTATATCGTCAGCGGCAGCCGCATCGGGCTCGACTCCGGCCATGCGCTCCTCGTAAAGCCGTACCTCCGGCGCAGCGTCCCCGAAACCCGCGAACGGTACGACCGGCTCATCGTTTCATTCGAGGCCCCGGAGGAGGCGTTCTACCTGCCCGCAGAGCCGGTCATGGAGGCCGGCGAAGAGTCGCAGCGGATCGCAGAACGGCTCGTCGAAGCATATCTCGCCGGGGACACCCTGCGCGCAATCTTCGAGCTTGTGCTCCTGCTGCGCGAACTCTCCCGCCACCCCGTCAGGCAGAACGTCCCGCCCCTCTCCCGCCCCGTCAGGCAGGCGCTGAACCGGATCAACCAGGCGCTCGAGCTGCCGCTTTCGATCAAGGAGCTGGCGGCGGAAGCCGGGCTCTCCGCCAGCCACTTCCGCCGCAGGTTCCGCGAGGAGCTCGGGCTTTCCCTCGGGGATTACCTCGCGGAACGCCGCCTCAATGCCGCCAGGCGCCTTCTCGAAGATACCCCGCTCCCGATCACGGAAATCGCCCGTTCCTGCGGGTATGACACGATCTACGCCTTCAGCCGCTTTTTCCGCAAACGCACCGGGCTTTCGCCCTCCGGATGGCGCAATTCGCGGGAACCGGGCCCGCCGCGCGGTGAACGGCCGCAGGAAACCTGAGGATGAAACGCATTCCGGAGCTTCTCCCTGAATCAGCTCTTATTTCCAGAAGATCAGCAGCCGCCCGAGCACATGCGCGAACACCGTGCCGGTGAAGAGCAGATTCCGGAACGGGATCGCCCAGTAGGCGGCCGGAACCACCGTCGCCGGGACCCCTTTCGAAAAGCGGGTCAGCTGCGTTCCGAGCCTGCGCAGAAACTGCACGGAGTACGGGAACTCGAACAGGCGGTCGAGGTACTCCGGCGGAATCCCGCCGGCCCCGGCGGCGGCTCCCGCAAGCGCGCCCGCAATCGCCCCGGCCGAATCGGTGTCCCCGCCGCATTTGACGACGGAATCCAGCGTCGCGGCCACATCGCCGTAGTGGGTGAACCAGCCGAAAATCGCGACGGGGACCGTGTGGTAGACGAAACCGGAGACGCCGGATCCGAGTCCGAGCGACTCCGCGAACTGCGCGACCGTCATCCCGTTTCTCCAGCCGCTCTCCATGCGGTCCACGAGCGCAATCCACTCCGGCTCGTCGGAGACCAATACGCGCAGCCGGGTGCAGACCTCGTCGATCTCCGGCCTGCGCCCGACGGGGATCAGAAGCGACAGCGCCGCCATCTCCGCCACGGCGAGCGAGCCGGTGAACGCCCTCGCGTCGCGGTGCGTGACCCGCGCCGCCAGCCGCACGAACTCCCGCCGCTCGATCGGGTCCGGGAACAGCACGCCGAAAACGGCGCTCCGCATCGCAGCGCCGTTCCCCGCCGACATCACGCCGCTCTCACGGTACGAAACGCCGAACCACAGCCGCAGAATGGAGCGCAGCGTCGCCCAGCCGCACCCGGCCGGAAAGAAGAAAAGCCAATAGCGCAGCCGCCAGCTGAAGGAGAGCAGAAAACTCTCCGGATCCCCGCCGGAGGAGAGCACCGCCTGCGCCACCATGACCGTATGCTCGGTGTCGTCGCTGATCATGCCGCGCCCGAAGAGGAAGCGTTGGCGCAGCGGCCCCGGGAAACGCCGTTTCCAGCGCCTCCGGCTCATATGCTCGCCCGGCAGTCCGAGTGAATCCCCGGCGGCGGTGCCGAGCAGCAGGCCGGTCACTCTCGGTTCGATATCGTAATCCATGAGTCGCTCTCCTCCTGCTACAATATACCGCCTCTCCGGGGGATGTCAAGTGCGGGACCGCCTGTGCGGCCCGTGAATCGTGCGCCTGTTTTTCAGCCGTTATTCCTGATCCGGGGCCTCGAACGAGATATCTTCGGGGCCGACGAGATAGGTGACCGACGGGGAAACGGAACACCGGGCGTCCGGAACCGGCAGGCGTTCGCCGAGGTGGTTCCGGGCTTCGGCGACCGTTCCGGAGACGCCGAGCCGGACGGAGTGTTCGCGAAGCGAACTCCAGAGCGCCCAGACCTTCACGCCGTCCGGGCGGGTCCAGCCGGAGAGAAAGACGTCGCCCGCCCGGCGGATCGACGGCGTCGTGGAGCCGGAGGGGCAGAGCCCCGTAAGCGTTTTCAGCGCAAGGAAGGAGGGCTTCGGCTCAAGATCCTTCCGGACGATGCCGAAGTGCGCTTCGCGTTCTCCGGGAGCCCACTCGGCGGAGCGGAAATTATACCAGAAAATCCGCTCGACGCCGTGCGCCATGGCGATGAGGTACGTGCGCGGCAGCAGCTCCGCCTGGCGGGCTTCGGAAACGGTTTCGAAAGCGGAGACCGCCGTGCAGACGATGATGTTTCCCTTGAGGTCGCTGTTGAGCTTGTAAAGCGCCGCCGTCGCACCTTTCCAGGAATCGGTTCCGGCTTCGATGACCGGGATGAACTCGTCGCCCGGCTTGAGGTTGCGGCCATGCAGAAAGCGACCGGCCGGCTTGAATTCGACCTCGAACTGTTCGGCGAATTCCGGAGCGGGCCGCTGGTACGCCTCCCGCTTCGGCACGCCTTCGGCCGTCCACCACGCATCCCAGCCGATATGAAACCGCGGCAGGAGGCGCGCGTTGAGCTGCGTTTTCTTCCCGTCGGGGCGGATGTCGTAGTAAAAGGGCAATCCGGAGGGAAGCAGCAGTGTGCCGCCTTTCCTGACATATTCCACCAGATCGTTTATGTACGCGGCGGGAAACTCCTCTCCGAGCGACGGAACCAGCACCCGGTATTCAGCGGGATCAATGCTCTTAAGCCGGGCGAGGCTGACGGTTTCGACGGAACGGAAGCCGGGGAGGTTGAGTTCCGGATCGAAAAAGTGCGCTCCGGCAAACCCGTTTTCCGGGTCGCTGACCAGCGCGGCCTTTGATTTCGCGGGGTCGATTCCGGCGCGGCGGAAGACGGCGGGGAGCACCCGGCGGAAGAACCCGGGAGCCCGGGCGGTCGACCAGCCGGCTTCGGTGACCCAGATCGGCTTGTCGATGCGGTATTTCTTCATCAGCTTCCTGACTTCCCGGAAATCGGCGATCATCTGCTCCGGAACTCCCTGCCAGTGATAGGGGTGGATGTTCATGACGTCGAAATACTCCCCGGCCCCGGCCGCGTAGGATTTTTCGATATAGGAGAGCGGCACACCGGCGGTTCCGCCGTAGAGCACGGTGAGTTCGGGATCGATCTTCCTGATCTCCTCCCAGGCGCGTTTCAGGAGCGGCACGTAGTTCGCGCCGTCCGGCTTGTCGCGCCAGAAGCGTTCGTGGTTCGGCTCGTTCCAGACCTCCCAATAGCGCAGTGTGCCGGAGTAGCGGCCCACCGTGCGCCGGACATACTCCCCCCAGGCGTCGAGGTTCTTCCACGCAGGGCGCGCCCAGGCGACATCGTAGTCGAGGATCGGCAGGATGTTCATTCCCTCTTCTTTCGCGAGCCCGGTGAGCCGGTCGAGATGGGCGTAGTTCCATTCGCCCCTGCTTTTTTCAACACCGTTCCAGTCGAAATCCGTGCGCACCCAGTTGACCCCGGCTTCGCGCATCCGGTCGAACTCCTGCGGCGCGATCTTGAGCTCCGAGCGGCTGACGTGGGCGCAGACGCCGTAGGGATCGTCGGTCGCGGCGGCCGCCGCGGCGGTTCCGGCGGCCAGAATCGCCGCCAGGCATACCATCTTAATTTTCATGATTCATCTCCTGTCCGGAATCGTTATCGTTGCCGGCTCCATGAAATGTGCTATTTGTAAAACGGGATATCCCTGCCGGTGACATCATAGGCGGAGATGAAAGCGAGAGGGACCGAGCCCAGCACGTTGCTCTGCATGTCGTCGGTGAATTCCCGTCCGTTCCGGGCGGCGGCGTGGCCGTCGGCGAACCAGCCGTTGGCTCGTTCGCGGTGGCGCAGGCAGAACAGAGGCTTGGTACTTCCGCTCATCGAGCGCGAGAACGTGTAGCTCTGCTCCAGTTTGGAGTTCAGCGTGTCCGCCAGCATGGGCAACCGCGACGGATGTCTGATCTTGTCGATGATATAGAACTGCAGTTTCCCGCCGTCCCGGTTGGCCCAGTAGGGTTCAACGATTCCGCCGCAGTTCCAGATCCCATAGGTATTGTACTTGCCGTCAAGGAAGCTGCCGGGCCAGTCGAAAGGCGCCGCCGAGGGGCAGCGCAGGGATTTCTTCATCGAAAGCACCGTCGCCGGGTCGGAGTCGTTGGTCGGGAAATTCAGCGCATAATCCGACCACACCTTCACGTCGCCGTAACTGTTGTAAATGAGGAGCTTTCCGTCGTAGCTGTCCGCATAAAACTGAATGAAGCCACCGCACTGCTTGAGATTGTTGAGGCATGCGGTATTCTTGGCCGCCTCACGCGCCTTGGTGAGTGCGGGCAGCAGCATGGCCGCCAGAATGGCGATGATGGCGATCACCACCAAAAGTTCAATCAGTGTGAAACGGATGCTGCGGGCAAAAGGGGAAATGCTGTTCTTTTTCATCGCAAAAACTCCTTGGGTCAGGCGGTGTGGTTTTTCGTTCAGGAATGGCACAGGCGGTGTCCGATCAGAATATCCTGCGGCCCCGTCCGGTGAAAGACGTTGAAGAGAAGCTCGACGCTGCCGGCGACCAGCTCATTGAGGCTGACCTCGAGCCAGAGCGATTTCACAGGAAACAGCTCCGGCAGCTCCCGGTTGCGGTGGGCGGCGATCAGGCGGAACTCTCCGCCGAGATCGATCCCGCGCTCATAAGCCGCGGCAAGGATGCCGGGCAGGATCTGGTCGGGATAGGCCAGCAGGGCGTCCGGTCTCTCCGGCAGCTCCATCAACCGGTGAAACATCCGGTAGCCGAACTGCGCGAGCTTATCCGGAAACAGTTCGTATATGGAGCGCTCCTGAAGCAGTTTCCAGTTCAATTCGATCCCCATCTTTTCCAGCCGGGTCAGATTGCTTTTGCCGAAGGAATTCGGCCCCTGCCGGGTCAGGAATTCGCGGGTGAAGAGAGGCGAAATGATGGCGAGGCTGCGGCAGCCGTGCGCCGCGAGCTCGGGAATCAGCGGCTTCAGGATGGTGCGGCAGTCCAGGCAGATATGCGAACCGAGCGGCGTCGAGGAGAGTCCGGCGACGGCGACCGGCAACCGCAGGAGACGCTTGATTTCCTCCGGCTCCAGTTCAAGATAGCTGATCGCCTGGATTTCGCCGTTTTCCGCAAGGTTTTCCAGCACCCTGAAGCCGTTGCCGTTCTCATCCTCCACGACAACCCGGTAATCGATGTTCCGTTCCTTGAACCTGCGGCAGAGCTGCGACCAGTAATATTGCCGGTAATGATTCATCGCTTCCATGTGCCGCCTGTTGAGATAAATCGCGATGGAGCGCAACTCATCCGATTTACCGCAAACCCTGGTGCCGATCCCCTGTTCGCGAATGATCAGCCCCTCCTTGACCAGCAGCGCGAGCGCCCGCTGGACATTCGCCGGTTTTGTGTTGAAATCATCGGCGATTTTCTGGGTCGACGGCAGCATACATCCCCCGGGATATTCCCCGGTGATGATCGCCTTGCGGAAATGTTCCGTGATCGCGTACCGAATGCTCATGATAAAAAAATAATGTAAAGAGTGTGAATATTGCTTTGGTTATATTATACTATATTTACAGATGAATGTCAAGAGTGAAAATAAAAAAATGTTAACATCGTAAAGAGTGGCGGCCGATAAAAGGAAACGCTCTCCGGCGAATATCGGGCGAAAACGGCTCCGGACGGAATATTTTCGGATTATTTTCATCGCCGCCATTGACATTCACGATGGTTTCAGCTATAATATTGATATAACTGATATAGATTTTAAAAGAGAAATGAAACATGGACATCTTTCGAGAGTTCCGGCACACAGGGAGCGGCAGCATCCACCAGGAGCTCGCCTGTTTCCTGAAGAGCCGGATCGAGAGCGGCGCACTGCGTCCCGGCGAGGCGCTCCCGCCGCTGCGGACGCTGTCGAAGGAGCTCGGCATCAACTTCTTCTCCGTCAAGCTGGCCACGGATGCGCTGGTGGACTGGGGGCTGCTGACCAAGCAGCAGGGGCGCGGCATGTTCATCGCCCCGGCGGGGACGCGGATCTCCCGGGTCGGCATCTACTCCTGCGCACGCTACCTGCCGAACCGCGACCTCTCGTTCTACACCGTGCTGCAGCAGCTGGTCTGCGCCGAACTGCGCAGGCGCGGAATCGCCTATGCGGTCTATGATGACCGAGAGACGCTCCGGCAGGCGATCCTGACCGACCGGATCCAGGCGCTCATCGGCATCTACGTGGATGACCGGGACAAGAAGTTCTTCCTGAATCTGCCGGTCCGCAAAGTCAATATGATGCGGGATCTGCTGTTCGACTTCACCCCCATCGCCGACGTGCTGAACAGGCGCGGCTGCCGCCGGATCGCCGCGGTGGTTCCGGCCGCGTTTCCCCGCGGCAGCCAGAGCTTCCTGATCGCGGGGCTGAAAACATGCGGAGTCCGCATCATGCCGAAGAACATCCGGAACGTGGATCCCGCCGAGCTCGAAAAACGGAGCTGGGCAGAAATCGGGTATCAGGCGGCCCGCGCCTTCCTCTCCGCAACGCCGCGCCCCGATGCGCTGATCGTCTACCCGGACAACGCCGTGCTGGGGGCGATCCAGGCGATCTACGAGTCGCGCGTGAAGGTTCCGGAGGAGCTGACGCTGGTCTTCCACCGGAACCTGGAGCTGAGCTATTTCTGCGCACTGGAGGCGCTTTACATGGATACCGGAATCGCCTCCGTCGCCGCCCGGCTGGTCGAAAACATACTCGAAGCACAGGAGAGATAAAGCCATGAAGAAACCGTTTACCCTGATCGAGCTCCTCGTGGTGATCGCGATCATTGCGATCCTCGCTGCGATGCTGCTGCCGGCGTTGAACCAGGCGCGGGAGCGGGCGCGCGTCAGCAGCTGCTCGAGCAGCATGATGCAGCTCGGCAAAACCGTCATGTTCTACATGGGGGACTACAGCGACTACCTGCCGCCGATGTCGCAGGGCGGCGCCTCTGCCCGCGTCTGGAGCCAGGCGATGGCGGACGGCGGCTACCTGACCGCCTCCGTACTGCGCTGCCCGCTCACGAACCGGGAGAAAACCGACGCCTCCATCGTCAAGATGTTCTCCGATTACGGCGTCAACTATCAGCTCTACGTCTCCGCGACCGGCGCGACGCACTCGAAGTCGATGAAAGGCTCCGCGGCGAAGCATCCGTCGCGCAAGATGCTCTTCATCGAAGGGACGCAGAACGACGGCTCCGGCAACGCGAAAGGCGATTTCTCCGGCTACTTCCGGGTCGCCGTGGATTCGAGCCTCATGACCTCGTCGAACTACGCCCGCCCCGGCATGCGCCACCGCAACCTCGCGAACACTGCGCACCTCGACGGCCACGTCAAAGCATGGCGGCTGCAGAACGAGCTCATGACCTACAGCAACTACCCCTTCAGCCGGAACTCCGCCGAAGCGAAAACCTATCTGGACTGGTAGGCGGCGCATGAAACAGACACTCTTCGCTCTGCTGTTCCTGTTTGCGGTCCATGCATTCTCCGGCGAACCCGTCCGCACCGCAGACTTCCTGCGCGCGCCGTCGCCGGCGGCGGTTTTCACCGTGGGGGAGCCGCTGCGCTTCGCCCTCGGCGGCCGCGCCGGCTCCCTCCCCTGCACCGTGCGCGACATCCGGGGGGAAACCGTGCTGAACGGAGTGATCGACGGAACGGACAGCCTCACACTGCCGCCGCTGCCGCGCGGTTATTATGACATCTCGATCGATACGCCCGAATTCACGGGCAGCCGCTCCTTCGGCGTGGTTATGCCGCCCCGCTTCAGCGGGGAATCCCCGTACTGCCTCGACTCCGCGCCGCGCGGCATGCTCGGAGCGTATGGGAAATTTCTCGCCGCGCGGGGATACCGCAGCGACGGACCCGGCGGCGCGATGCGCGAAATCGAGACGATGTACCGGCTGCTCGGCTGCCGTTTCGTCCGCCACCGCGTGCAGAATCTCCGCACGGATCCCGCGACGGCAAACCTCGCGGACGACCGGCTTCTGCCGATCGAACTGGCCGGGACGGCCGCCGGGGAAAAACGGATCGTCAACATCCTGAACCTTCTGCCGTGGCTCCAGAAGGAGGGATCCGCCCCGTACAGTCTCGACGATCTCTACCGCTTCTGCCGGGAGCTCGCGACGCAGGGACGGGGCAAGGTCGCGCTGTGGGAGATCATGAATGAGATCGATCTCTCGCCCGGCTTCACCGTCGCGCCGTGGGATTACGCTTCGCTGGCCAAGACGGCGTATCTGGGGTTGAAAGCGGGGGATCCCGATGCGGGCGTCTCCATCTCGTCGCTCTGCCTGACCCAGATCGGGGAACTCCAGAACGAGCTTTTCCGCAATGCGCTGGCGGCCTACACCGATATCTTCAACTACCACGTGTACAGCGACCTGCGGGATTATCCGGGCCGCATCGCCGCGCTGCGCGCGTTCCAGAAGAAGCACGGCTTCGCCGACCGCCCCATCTGGATCACGGAGAACGGCACGCAGGCCGAGGGCGACGCCGTTCCGGACGGGCTCTCGCCCGGCACGCTCTCGCTGAACCGGGAGCAGGAGCTGATCTGGGCGGAGTTCATTCCGAAGAGCCAGCTTGTGATGCAGTCGCTCGGCGTGGAGCGCACCTTTCTCTTCGTGCTGCGCCGCCACGTGGAACGCAGGGGCTTCAAGGAGTGGGGGCTGCTGCGGACCGACTTCTCCGCGAAGCCCGGCTTCGTCGCCTTCAACGTGCTCGTCAGCGAGCTCGGCGGCGCGCAATGCCTCGGCAGCTGCGACTTCGGCCCCGGCATCACCGCGCTGCTCTTCCGACAGGCGGACGGCTCGCAGTCGCTGGCGCTCTGGAGCCATTCCGAGCTCGACACTGAACGGGGGCGGATTCCGCAGGACATGGGCCGCCTCTTCAAGTCGGAGCTCCGGCTGCCGGCGGAGGACGGCGTCCGCGGCGTGGACTGTTTCGGAACGCCGCTCGCGCTTGAACGGCAGGGCGTCGAAGTGATAATTCCCGTGACGCGCTTCCCCGCCTATCTCCACGGGCTCTCCGGGCTGAACGCCTCGAAGAAAACGCCGCCGCGCGGCCGCTTCGGCGCGCCGGAGGAGCCGGAGCTCGACAAGACGGCCGTCCTCGCCGGCGCCGTGCTTCCGGACGGACGCATCCGCCTGACAATTCACAACTTCAGCCCCGAGCCGAAGACGGGGCGGCTCACCGTCAACACGGCGTGGGAGGGCTTTCCGCGCCGCCTCGAGCTCGCCCCGTTCGGGAAGCAGGTCTTCGACCTGCCCGCCCCGGCGGCGGCGAAGGCCGATTCGCTGGACATCGGCGGAGAGCTCAACGGAAAACGCATCACGCAGCTTTCGCTGCCGCGCGCCCTGATCTCCGACGGGTGGCGCATCTGCAAAGAGGCGGACGATCCGGCGAACTGGAAGCACAACAGCAGCGGAGAAATGAGCATCATCCGCGATGAGAAGGAGCAGGCCCTCCGGGTCGACGTCTCGTTCCGGACCCGCGACCGCTGGGTTTATCCGCGGCTCGCCGTGCCGCCGGAGTTCCGGAACGCAACCGCCGTCCGGTTCGAGATCAAAACGCCCGACGGTTCCGAAAAGGAGACGTCGCTCTGCTGGCTGCGCAAGGCGGGACGTGCCGGAATCCGCGTGAACTACTCCCCGTCGCTCGGGGAGTGGATGGAGAACACCGTCCGGATCCCCGCCGACGACAGCCCGCTCGAAGCCGTCGAAATCGGCATGAACCCGCATGCGGACAAACGAACTTACTGGATACGCAACATCCGTTTCCTCTGAAGATTGGAGCCAATCATGAAAATTGAAAAAACAGAACTCCCCGCCGCCGTGCAGAAATTCACTCCGGAACTGCTGATCTGCGGCGCCGGAATCACCGGCTGTCTCGCCGCCCTCGCGGCGGCCGAAGACGGACGGAAAGTCGCCGTGCTGGAAAAGCGCTCGTACCCCGGGCGCGAAGTCGCCGCTTACGATCACAGCTTCATCCGGCGCGGCAGCGGGGACCGGGCGCTGCGGATGCTGCCGCAGGAGATCCAGCGGCTCTTCTCCATCATCGACGACGAGGGGATCCTCGCGCCGGAGGCGTTCGTCCGGCAGGGGCTGCTGCGGATGCTGGAGAAGCGGAACATCCCGGTGCTCTTCGAAGCGGAGCCTGCCGCACTGGCCTCCGCCGGGCGGACGGTCAACGGCGTAATCGCGGCGGCCCCTCCGGGAGTCGTCCGGATCCCCGCCGCCGCAGTGCTCGACGCGACCGAACGCGCGCAGGTGGTCCGCCTCGCGAAAGGCGTCCCCTACCTGCCGGCGGGGCGTTACACAGTGCATGCCGTCTTCGAGTGGGAGCTCGCCCCGGCCGGGCGGCCCGCGGCGCTGGCGCTCCCGCCGGGAGCGTTCTCCGGCGCGGCAGCGGAGCCGGGCATACTGGAGGGTTCGGTCCGGCTCCACACCTCCGTGCGGACGGATACCGTCGTGACGGAATTCGCATTCGAAGCCGAAGTCGCCGACCCTTCTCCGCACAGCCTCAGCCGCCTCGAAGAGCAGCGGCAGGAGCTCTCGCTGCGGCTTGCTGCATGGATGCGAAAGCACATCGGCCTCTTTGCGGAGGCGTCGCTCAGCTTCCTCGCCTACGAATGCCGCCCGGAGGGGCACGAGCTGCCGGAAGGGTGCGACAGCGGGTTCGACAACCTTTTCGCGCTGCCCGCCCTCCCCTGGAACTTTTCGCCCGACGACCTCGCGGCGGCCTGGAACACGGTGCGCGAAACGCTCTCCGCCCTGCCGCGCACCCCGGCTCCGGCCGTCCCCCCGGAGCGGGAGTACCGGGATGACGCGCTTCCCGTCTCCGTCGAACTCATGGAGCCGTCCGCCCTGCCGCCGCCCGCCCTGACGCTGCCGTGCGACGTCTGCGTGGTCGGTCTCGGCACGGCGGGCGGAACCGCGATGGCGGCCGCAGCTGAACGCGGCGCATCCGTGATCGCGGCCGAACAGCTCCAGCTCCCCGGCGGGACCTTCTCGCCGGGACTCGTGGCCGGGCTGTACGGCGGATACCGCGGCGGCGCCTTCGAGCGTTACCGGAGCACCGCCGAACAGCAGCGGTCGGCCGAACTTCATACGCACGGAGCGGGCGGGATCGCCTATATCGAATATCTGCGCAATGCCGCCGCACTCCACGGAGCCGTGGTCTGCGGCGGCACCCGCCTCTGCGGAGCGAAGCGTACCGGCAACCGAGTGACGGAGCTGCTCTTCGCCAATGAAAGCGGCTTCTTCGCCATCGCGCCGCGCATCACCATAGACGCGACCGGGAACGCCGACGTCGCCGCGTTCGCCGGAGCGGAGTTCGACCTCGGGGCTCCGGATGACGGCATGATGCAGTCCTACAGCATGTGGGGAACCGAGAGCGTCGTCTCCGGCGGCTGGGGCTGTTACCGCTACAACTCCGACCCGGACGTCGTCTCGCCCGTCCCCTGGTCCGAGCGCCTGCGCGCCATATCGCTCGGGCATCGCGACAACTCCTGCCACCACATCGCACCGATGGCGACGGTCCGCGAAGGGCGGCGCATCCGCGGGGAGCGCGCGCTGCTGCTCAACGACATCCTGAACCGGAAACTGCCGGAAGATGTGTTCACCGTCGCAACCACCTCGTGCGACAGCCACGCCCATCTGAGTTCTTCCCTTGCGGCGTTTTCGATCATCGGCAACGGGGCGATGATCCGGGTCCGGATCCCCTTCGGCTGTTTCATCCCGCGGACCCTCGACGGCCTGCTCGTCGGAGCAAAAGCGCTCTCGGGAGAACGCGACGCGACCAGTCTCTGCCGCATGAACGCCGACATCGTCAATCAGGGATACGCGCTCGGCTGCGCCGCGGCGGCCGCGCTGGCCGCGGGCGGAGACGTCCGCGCCGTCGATCTCGCCTCCATGCAGGCGGAGCTTCGGGAAACCGGCATCCTGCCCGACTGGGCGTTCCGGCACAACGACGGAGAGAAGGAGGCCGTTCCGGCTGAAATCCTCGCGGCCGCCGGAATCGACCGCCTGTCGGAGATGCTGACCTTCTCCGCCGCCGAGGCCGTGCCGCTTCTGGAGAAACGCCGGAACGCCCTGCCGCCGGAGATGCCGGAGGATCCCCTCGCCTCCGACCGGGCGGCGGTTTCGCTTGCGCTGGCGTGGTACGGCTCCGCCGCCGGAAGTGAATTCCTGAAAGAGCAGCTGGCCTTCGCGCTCGCGGAAAAACGACATCTGGCCGGGCCGCATATGAAGCCGGAGCGCCTGCGCCTTCAGGACCGCCGCGACAGTGCATCCGATTTCTTTCAAGTCAATCGGCTGATCGTGATGGCGGGGTTGTCGGGGGCCGGCGGCTTCGGGCCGCTGCTGAAGAAGCTGATCGACGAAACACCGGGACTCGGAGAACCGGTCGCCCGCCTGACACCATACGACGTGAGCCGCAAAGATGTGCCGGTGCACCCGTTCTACCGGCGGCTGTCGTGCCTCGCGTTCACGGCGGAACGGCGTCCCGACCCGCTGCTGGCCGACGCGCTCGACGCGCTGATCCGCCGCTCCGGAGTAAGCGGCCATGCCGTGCCCGCCGGCTCAGACGCCGCGCCCTCCTACATGCTGGCCTACCTGGAACTCCGCCTCGCACGTGCGGCGTGCCGCTGCGGCAGCCGCTTCGGGGCCGGAATCCTCGCCGCATATGCCAACGATGTTCACAGCATCTTCCGCGAAAGCGCCCGGCAGTTGCTCCGGGAAACCGCAAAAGGCGACGTCCCGGCGGATCGTTGAACCGTCAGCAGGTCAGGAGCTTCACGCTGCCGCGGACGATCAGAGAAGTCGGCAGCCAGATATTCTCGCGCGGGGACTCGGGGTTGCGGATCCGGGCAAGCAGCAGAGAGACCGTCCGGGCCGCTAGCGCGTCAAGGTCCTGGTTCATCGCGGTCATCTCCGGCGTCAGCCAGCTGCAGATGTTTGCAAGTTCGGAGGTCACGAGCGAGATATCCTCCGGAATCCGGTATCCCCGCTTCCGCAGTTCGTAGGCGGACTGCAACGCGACGCTCTCACCGCAGACGATGAGCGCCGTCGGATGCTCCGCGAGGATCCGGTCCAGCTCGCGGCGCGACTCCGTCACGTTGAGGTCGTGGAAATGCGCGACCGGCAGCGGCGCAAGGCCGCGCTCCTTCGTGAAGGCGGCGTAGGCCGCGATGCGCTCCTGCCCCGCCTGATTCTCGATCCGGTCCACCGTGAGGCCGATGCGGCGGTGGCCGCAGTCATATAAATGGCGCATCGCGAGCGTCACCCCCTGTCCGTGGTCCGTATTCACCGAGCTGCTGAACACATACTGCTTGTTGACGGTCACGACCGGCATCGAAAGCTGCTCGAACTCCAGGCGGTGCTCCTCGATGAGCGGCTCCGAAAGCAGCAGCAGAACCGCTTTTGTGTAGCTGCCGTAAAGCTTGGAGAGATCCTTGAGCGGAATCACCTCGGTCAGCAGATTGCTGCGCGTGATCTCGAAAACCGCCGAAGTCAGGAGCCGCTCCGAAAAGCTCGTGCGGCGCTGCGGGCTCGGCGCGTCGGCCACAACGATCGCGACGCAGTCGCGAGCCATGACCTGCTGCGGCCGGTAATCCAGCTCGCGGGCGGCTGCAAGCACACGGGCGCGCACTGCGTCGCTGACCCGCGCACGCCCTGTGAACACCCGTGAAATCGTCGCCTTGGAGACGCCGCATTTCCGCGCCAGCTCGTTGATGTCGCTCGCCATGGCTCCTCCCTAGAGGTTGATGGTGTGGTATCCGAATTTTCCCGTTCCGTGCGAATAATCGATCTCGACCATGCTGCCGTTCCGCGTGACGGAGCCCGCGCAGCATTCGCCGCGCCCCTCCGCATCGACCTTCAGGTACGGCTTGTGGACGTGGCCGCAGAGCGAGAGGTCGATCTCATGCTCCCGCATGAGTTCGAGGATCCGTTTCTGCCCGAAGAGGCGGTGGCGCATCCGCAGGAACGGATGCTCCTCGATCATCGGGTAGTGCGAAAGCAAAATACGCGGCATCCTTTTGGGCTCTTCGCACACGGATTCGATCCACTTCAAATCGTTCCGGTCGACAAAGCCCCACGAGCAGAGCAGATTCGACGGGCGGCTCGTGTTCAGCAGCAGAAACTCCGCCCCGGCATATTCGCGCCGGATCGGCATATCCGTGAAGCGGTAGTTCCCCTTCGACAGGTATTCGGTCATTTCGCGCACGGCCCGCACACACTTCGGGCGTTTCACGTAACAGTCGTGGTTGCCGGGCAGATAGAGCAGCGGGATCGCCGAATCGCGCAGCGGCGCGAGGATCGGGCGCACCTTCTCGAATTCACCCGGCTGCCCCGTGCTCGTGAGGTCGCCGGTGCAGACCGCGACGTCCGGCTTCGTATCAAGGATGTATTCGACCGCGCGCGACAGCTTCGTGAGGTCGTGCCGGAACTGCCGCCGGAACTTGTAGTTGAAAACGCCGACCCAGCGTTTGTCGATATAGGCCATCCAGTCCTCGGCGGAGCCGCCCGCGTGCGGATCGGAAAAGTGAACGATTTTCATAGCTTCGGCGCCTCCGGTCCTCAGTGAAACAGCAGAAAGAGCGTGACTGCGATGATGAGCGACGAAATGATCAGCGCGGCGGCGATCGGCAGCACCGCAAAGCCGCGCCGGGACGGCCTTTCGCCGTCGGCCGGAGATGCGAGCGCGCCCCCCTTCTCCTTCAGGAACGCCGAGGCGCGCCCGGCGGCGCGGTAATAGGCGAAGCGCAGCTTCTCGAACTCACGCTGGAATTCGGCGCCTTCGCCGGAGCCGAGCCTGCGGAACTCCGCATCGAGCCCGTCGAGCGCCTTTGAAAACCGTTCGAGCTCGGCGGCTCTCTGCGACTCAAGCTCAAGCTCGGCCGCGATGGCGGCGCGGTCGCGTTCGAGACGGTATTCGAAATCGCGCCTCTGGCGGTCGAGGTCGTCGCCGCGCGGAGCCGTCTGCCGCATCGGGAGCCGGTCCGACAGCTTCGGCGCCGGTTCTGTGCCGGGAGGGGCCTCCTCCCGGGCGGGAGAAGCGGGAGCTCCGGCCCGCGCCGCGTTCTCCTTCAGCCGTTCGCGCATATGGACCAGGTTGTCGCTGATAAAATCGTTTTTCGCCATCTCGCGTCTCCTGCGTATTGTCACATGTTTCGCGTTAATATATCCCCCGAGTCGGGTTTGTGCAAGAAATTCAACCGGTTCGAGTTGCAAAAAATGGAAAACAGCTCTATGTTACCACCGGGAAAGGAACCTGAGATTTGAATCGGAAAGCCATTGTTTTCACGCTCGGCTGCCGGCTGAATTCGGCCGACAGCGCACTCCTGCTTTCGCGGCTGGCGGAGGCGGGGTACGAAGTTTCGGAGTCGGCGGAAAACGCCGCGCTCGTCGTCGTCAACAGCTGCACCGTCACCGCTGAAGCCGCCCGCAAGAGCCGGCAGGCCGTGCGCAAGTTCCGCGCGGCGCACCCGGAGGCGGTGATCGCGGTCACCGGGTGCAGCGCGGAGCTCGACCGCGAGGCGTTCCTCGAAGACGGCGCGGCCGACGTGGTCCTGACAAACCCCGAGAAGCGTTCGCTGCCGGAGCTCGTGCTCGAATACCTCGACGGCCGCACCGGGCTCGGCGGCGCGGCGAAGAGCATGGCCGAACCCGTTGCGCCGTTCCGTGAAGCGGCGTTCGGGAGCTTTCCGTTCCGCAGCCGCGCGTTCCTGAAGATCCAGGAGGGGTGCGGCAACTTCTGCACATACTGCATCGTCCCCTACGCCCGCGGGCCGGAGCGTTCGCGCGCGTTCGACGAGGTGCTGGCCGACTGCCGCAGGGCGGTCGAAGCGGGGTTCCCGGAGCTCGTGCTGACCGGAGTCAACACCTGCGCCTACAGCGACTCCGGGCGCGACCTCGGCGGACTGGTCCGCGAAATCGCCCGGATCGACGGCGATTTCCGCATCCGGCTGAGCTCGACGGAACCCGCCCCCGGCAACCGGACGCTGCTCGACGTGATGGCGTCGGAGCCGAAGGTGTGCCGCTTCCTGCACCTCGCGCTGCAGAACGGCTGCGACCGGATCCTCGCGGCGATGAACCGCCACTACACGACGCGGGAGTACGCCGGGTTCGTCCGCGCCGCGCGGGAACGCATCCCGGGGATCCACCTCGGCAGCGACATCATCGTCGGTTTTCCCGGCGAAACAGACGCGGATTTCGACGAATGCTGCAGCTTCGTCGCATCGATGGAGTTCGCGAATCTGCACATTTTCACCTATTCTCCGCGCAGCGGAACGCCCGCCGCGTCGCTGCCCGGACGGGTTCCGCCGGAGGTCGCCAAAGAGCGTTACAGACGCCTCGCGGCGGCCGCGGCGGAGTCGAAACGGCGTTTCATCGGGAGCCTGTACGGGCAAAAGCTTCCGGTGATTTTCGAGCGCGCCGATCCCGACGGCTTCGCGCGCGGCTGGAGTGACAACTATATCGAGCTGCGCGTCCCGGCGGCGGAGGTCCCGCTGAACCGGATCGTCTCCGTCGAAGCCACAGCGGAAAACACGGCAAGCAACCTGAATTGACATGCAAGGAGGAGCCATGACCCACAACGCGACCCATTTCTACAGTTATCTCGCCGCGGGGAACATTATCTGCCGGAGCGCCTCGAAGACCGGAGCCGGGGTGGTCGGTGAGCTCGCGAAGCTGTTGGCGCGCAACAACGCGGGGCTCTCCTCCGAAACCATCGTAAGCGAGGTGATGGCGCGCGAGGCGATGTTCCCGACCGTGATCGCGCCGGGGCTTGCGGTGCCGCACGCGCGCCTCACCGAACTCGAAAAGCCACTCGTCGCAATGGCGACCAGCGCGGAGGGCATCGACTTCGGAGCGCCGGACATGGGGCCGGTGAAGGTCGTGCTGATGCTGCTGACGCCGGGCGACGACCCGGGGCTGCATCTGCAATTGCTCTCGGCGCTCGCAAAGGATTTCGGCGCGCAGGATGCGATCGACAAGGTGGCCGCGCTGCCGACCGCGGAAGCGGTCATGAGCCACTTCAACGGCTCGGACTTCACGATCCCGGACTATCTGCGGGTCCGCGACGTGATGACCCGCAAGGTCACGACCGTGCTGGAGCAGGATACGCTGCAGCGCGCGATCGAACTCTTCGCCGTGACCGGCGAATTCGAGATGCCGGTCATCGACGACGACGGCGACCTGCGCGGCGTCGTGTCGCTGCTCGACCTGCTGCGCTTCAGCATGCCGGAGCATGTGCTCTGGCTCGAGGACCTCACGCCGATGTACCGCTTCCAGCCATTCTCCGAGGTGCTGAAGAGCGCCCACGACACGAAAGTGGCGGACCTCATGCGGACCGAATTCGTGAGCGTCGATGAATCGGTTCCGGCGGTCCAGCTCGCAAAGCTTTTCCTCGTCAACAGCATCAAGCAGCTCGTGGTCGTCGACGCCGCGGGCAGGCTCGCCGGGATCGTGAACCTGAGAAAATTCGCGGCCCGGCTCTTCTGGGAATAAGGGCCCCGAACCCTCCCGCCGGAAAGGGAACCGTGGAACCACGGTTCCCTTTCTGTTTGTAAAAACGAAAAATTCTTGCTGAAAAAATGAAAAACCTCTTGTCATTGACGCTTTATTATGGTATAATTATAGAAGTCTGTTATATATCTGATACATAGCAAAACGACAAAAAAGAGAGGCATTGAAGCATGAGAACCGGACAGTTGAAGGAAGGGGGAGGAGATTGAAATGCATACGAAAAAATTCACACTGATTGAACTTCTGATCGTAATCGCAATCATAGCGATACTGGCGTCCATGCTGTTGCCGGCATTGAATAAGGCCCGGGCCAGGGCGAGATCCACCTCGTGTAAAAACACCATGAAGCAGATCGGGTACACCTATCAGCTTTATGCGGCGGATTATTCTGATTTCGTGTGTCCGGTGCGCGTGATCGAAAACAGGACGCAGGTGAACTGGTACCACAAACTGGGGAGATATGCGCCGGGATTGTACAAACAGCGTTACAACCGGAAAAGCTATCTGGTCGACGATTACGCCGTCCCGCCCTGTACCGAATATGTTCCCGGAGAGCAGACCTACGAGTCGCTTGAGGTCGAGAAGGGCAATTCCGGCTATGGCGGATTCGCCGCGAACCGTTATTTCGGGTTTGCGAACAATTCCGGAATCATGACGGCGCCTTCCGGGTTCTACCGGTTCTCGAAAGTGAAGAATCCCTCTGTGGTTTTCGTGCTCGGAGAAGGGCATTACCTTGCTCTGGCCAGGGATAACTCCACCTGGGCGGGGGCATGGCAATCGGCGAGGTTCCCGCATCCGGACGGCATGGGCCTTCTGTATGCGGATTCCCACGTCGACAATTTCAACCAGCGCATTCCCACATGGAACAATATGGTGATGCTGACCTGGTACCCGGATGGCTCCGATGCACATTGAGAAGGAAATACAGTATGCCGGAAACAAAACACACCGCCCTCTGCAAACAGTTTGAAGAGAAGCTGAAAAGAGGGGAATATACGGGAAAGCTCCCGAACCTTCAGGCCCTCGCCGCGGAATACTGCGTCGCTCCCGCCACAATGACCAAGAGCCTGCGAAAGCTCCAGCAGGGCGGATACATTTCGATCCGGCCGCGCCGGGGGATGTTCGTGACCATGCGCGGGGAAACGCGGCGCCCGGTGCGGAAGCTGCTCTGCTGGATCAAGCAGGTCGGGAACGGTGATGAGAAGAGCGCGCCTTTTCTGGTCACCGCAGAGGCGGCGGAAGCCGGGGGATATCATCTGATCCAGCTGGGAGCCAGCGCTCTAGACATCTTTCGAAACGAAGAGTTCCTGACCGCGATCAATGTGGACGGATACCTGTTCAGCAACGGGACGCTGGATCTCAAAATCGCGGAGAATCTTCAGCTCAACCGGATCCCGTTCGTCTCAGTCAACCAGATCAACGATCCGCCGACCATGAATCTCGCGGAGCATGACCACCGGGCCGGACGTCTTCTGCTGTATCAGCACCTTCATGAATGCGGCTGCCGCAGGATTGCCGAGATCATCCCGGCGAACGTGCTTCCCTACTGGACCGGCCTGCTGGAAAGCATTTATGTGAAATTCATGCGGTCGCACCGGATTTACCGGCCCGAATATTACACGAAAACACATATTTCCTGGCAGGATTTCAAGGCCGACCAGGAGGGACAGAGCGTCCAGAAGGAGTTTATCGGGCAGGAAGCCGAACGGCTCCTCGCCCTGCCGAATCCGCCGGACGCGGTTATCGTGAACAGCATATTCGCCGCGGAAACGCTTTCTGCTCATCTGGAGCGCCGCGGGCTTCGAATTCCGGAAGATATTCAACTCGCGGTGGTGGATGCCGTGGATGGTCCCCGCACCCCCGATGAACATGACTATACCCGCCTTGAAGCCGACAACCTTGAGCGCCAGAGGCAGGCCGTGAAGCTGCTGATTGAGCAGATCGAGAATCCGGAACGTCCGTTTGAACAGAGGTATCTGAAATTAAAGCTGTTTGCAGGAAAAACAACCTGTCCGGTGAAATGAACCGGGGCAATTGAAAGGATCAGAGCATGCAGGAGCAGTGGATGAAGGAGCTTGGAGAAAAGAATCTGTTTCTGGAAGAACTCCGGCTGTTCTGTCTTCCGGTTGATGTTGCCCGGGAGTTCAGTTTCGGCAGCTGGGCGCGGCGGTATCACGTCATCGTCGAACTCTCCGCGAAAGGAGTTCACGGCTACGGCGAAATCTGCGTCCCGGCCAGACAGGGAGAGACATTCGACCCGGAACGCTGGAGGAAGCATTACTCTGTCTGGGAAAGCTGCCCGCTTTCTTCCGTACCGGAGATTGCCGAAAAACACCGCAATATCCTGCCGGACAAGGTATTGGAATCGGTTGAAATGGCTTTTCTGGATTTATCCGGCCGCCTGCTCCACCGGCCGGCGACGGAGCTGCTGGGACTCTCCGGCCGGATTCCGGTCCCCGGTCTGCTCTGCATTTTACAGCACGAATCCGAGCAGCTGCAGAAGAAGTTGGAAGAGTTCCTCGCCGCCGGTCCGGTTACTCATCTCAAACTGAAGCTGTATGGAGACGCGGAGCATGACGCCGGGCTGATCGCCGCGGCGCGCCGGGCGGTCGGGGATAAGTGCTACATCGCCGGAGATGTGAACTGCGGCTACCCGCCGGATTTGCCGGAACTGCTCCGGGTGATGAAACGGCTCCATGCCGCCGGGTTGAACGGATGCGAGGACCCCGCGCCCCTGAACTGGCGCGGAATGCGGGAATTGCAGGCGGCCCTGCCGGAGTTGAATCTGATTCCCGACGAGTTGCTGCGCCCGGTGTACCGTTCGCGCCGTTCGGCGGAGCCGTCGCCCGGGATGATCTGCAATCTGCACCCCGATACCATGGGATCGCTGCCGGAAACCGTTGCTTTCGCGCAACACTTGAAGGCAACGGGAATCCGCTTCATGATCGGGGATGACAGCCTGATCGGCCCCGCCTGTTCGGCGTGGCAGCAGATCGCCTGCAGCCTGGGTGCGGATTGGGTGGAAGCCTTGGAAAAGCCGCAGGAATCGACGGCTTTCACCGATTGCATACGGTTCAACCCCGTACACAGGGACGCTTCCGGCCTTTGCCGGATCGAGGGGGAGTACTGCGGCTTCGGCCTGGACGTGGACCGGGAAAAGCTGTCCGGGAACTTGGAGTTCTTTCAGTAAAACGCGCACAGCGTCGAATGCAGGAGAGATATTCATGAAGATTTTGCGATTAGTCTGTTTCGTCTGTTTCAGCTTTGTTCTGCTGCTTCAGGCGGGAAGTGAAAACCTGCTGACTCGGCGGGACGGCGCAGGCAGGCTGCCGGATTGGCACGGAAACCCCGGAAATGTCCGGGCCGCCCCGGATGGAACGCTCACGATCCGCATCGACGGCCCCGGATCGGTAAGCTGCCGCCTGCGCATGGAGCCGGAGTGGAAGTATCTTCTTCTGGAAATGCGCATGAAGACGGAGGAACTTGTGCCCGGCGAAAAAAGCTGGCAGAACGGCCGCCTCGCCATGCGTTTCGGCGATGCGAAAAACAAGGAAATCGGGGAATGGCCGAATGTTTTCGGGTTCAGCGGCGATACTCCGTCAACGCATTGCTCCCGCGTTTACGAAATTCCGGCCGGAGCGGCTGTGCTGAGCCTTGCCCCGAGCAACTTCGGTAAATCCGGTTCCGTCGAGTTTACGGAGCTCAAACTGCTTCCGCTGAAAGATCTTGCCGGACTGAACAAGGATGCCGTGCCCCCCTTTGAAACAACGCCGGAAAAGCTGTGGGATTATCAGGGGGCATATCATCTTGAAACGCCGACCCGCGAACTTTTTTCGCTGAACGGCCTGTGGCAGTTCTTCCCCGTTGCCGGCGGCTCCGGAGAGAGGACGATTCCGGCGGACGGTTCCGGCTGGTGCTGGTTCAAGGTCCCCGGAGCGTGGAACGCGGACCAGCAGATTCATGTCTCGCCGTTCCGGGAAAAAGCACCGGATCCGGCAAAACTGAATTCGGCATGGTATCGCCGCACCGTCGCAGTTCCGGCGGACTGGAAGCAAAAGAGAATTTTTCTTGAGATAACAATGCTTCAGACCTGTGCCCAGGTGTTCGTCGACGGCAAAAACGCGGGGGAATTCTACTATCCGGGCGGCAGGCTTGAACTGACGGATAAGTTGACTCCGGGAAAGAAGCAGGAGCTTGCACTGCTGGTTTCGGCAACGCCGGACCAATCCGCGTCGAGCGTGTTCATGGCTCCCGGGCGCCTGATTTCCGTCAAGTCGGAGCTCGCCAACCGGGGCATTGTCGGAGATGTGGCGCTGGAAGCGGTTTCGGCAGGCGGGAGCATCACCGATGCGCATATCATCACGAGCTTCCGCAATAAAAAGATTACTGTGGACGCCGGGCTCGAATCACTTCCCCCCGGACGTTATTTTCTGGAAGCGGATATCCGGGATGGTGAAACAATTGTGAAATCTTTCCATTCCGCGCCGTTTGCCGTTTCCGCGGAGGACGGACTCAAACGCAGGCGGTTTGAAACAGAGTGGGCGGCCCCGAAGCTCTGGGATACGGATGAACCGCAGAACCTCTACCTTGCGGACGTGCGCCTGAAAAAAGCGGACGGCACGCTTGTCGACGCCCTGTATCCGCAGGAGTTCGGATTCCGCGAATTCTGGATCGACGGACGGAACTTTTACCTGAACGGATCGGTGATTCACCTTCGTTCCCTCTGTTACGACGGCATGAAACAGAGCGCCGGGCTGAGCTTCAGAGAACGGATGCAGTTCATGTCCGACCGCGCCCGGCAGGACGGATTCAATCATCTGATCGGCTACAACTACGATTTTTCGCCGGGAGTGATCGGATATCTCGACTCATTCCACACGGAAACCTCCCGGAAAGGAATTCTCACCACGCTGACGATGCCGCACGCCAAGGATTTTGACTGGGCGCTCGACACCCCGGAGCAGCGGAACAGATATCTCGGCTATTCCGAGTTCCTGATCCGCCGTTTCCAGAACCTTCCGGGCGTGGTCCTCTACGGGATGTCGCACAACGCCACCGGGTATTTCGGAGACCAGAACCCGCTGAAGATCGACGGGCGCTATTCGCCCGACAAGGCGTTTGAGGAGAGCGGGAGCATCTACGCCCTGCGCCGCCGGCAGGCGGAACTCGCGGCGTCACTCGTGAAATCCCTTGACGCGACACGGCCGGTCTACCATCATGAATGCGGCAACCTCGGAGACGTCTACACGCTGAACTGTTACCTGAACTGGGCGCCGCGACAGGAACGCAGCGACTGGCTGGAGCATTGGGAGAAAAACGGAACCAAGCCGCTGATGATCGTCGAATGGGGAATGCCGCACATTGCAAGCTGGTCGAGCTTCCGCGGCCCCGCGTTCATCTGGCGTTATCCTGCGGTTCAGTGTGTCTGGATCGATGAATTCAATTCCGCGATTCTGGGCGAGGAGGCCTATCGGCTTGAAAAAGGCAAGCAGCAGCTTGCCGAGCTGCAGGAAAAGCTGTGCACCGGCAACAAGCCGGTCCGCTACGGTCAGCTCAACCGCGCGAATGGAGTTTCGGATGTGCACCGCATCCGGGAATACATGACATCCGACAACTTCCGCGCCCTCCGTGCGCGCGGACTCTCCGGCCTGCTGCCCTGGGATCAGGGCACGCTGTGGACGCGCACTTCGCCATGGCCCCGCAGCACCGCCTATCCGGAGCGGTTTGAAAACCTGAAGCAGCCGGGGATCGTCCCCGATGCTGTGCGGCCGGGCAACGAAGCGATCAAAGGACTCAATGAAACCTGGGAACCCTCCCTGACCGGGCGCGGCGGACTGCCTTACCTTCAGGAGCTGATCGGCTGGATCGGCGGCAAAGCGGGCGATTTCTCGGAAAAGGGACACAATTTCCGCCCCGGGGAAACCGTCAATAAGCAGTTGATCATCCTCAACGACACCCGTCGAGAACGGAGCGTTGAATGCACCTGGAGCGTTCCGGAGCTGGATTTGAAGAAAAACGTTTCCCGGAAAACCGGCCCCGGAAGCAGGAACGATGTTCCCGTCGTCTTTGCCATTCCTGCGGATTTCAAAGGAAAAACAGTCGCACTGAACGCCGAATTCCGCTTCCCGGACGGAAGAACCATGACGGATTCGTTTGAGATCAATGTCATTCATGACACGGAACTGAAATTGAAATCGACAATCGGGCTGTTCGATCCCGCCGGATACGCGGCCCCGCTGTTCAAGCAGCTCGGGATCCCATACAGAACAGTGAAAAACCAGAATGACCTGAAGGGCGTCGATCTGCTCGTAATCGGGCGCGGCGGCTTGAAAAATTTCCCCCTGCGGCTGCGTTCTCCGCTGGAGAGCGGCCTCAGGCTCCTGGTGATGGAGCAGGAGTACCCGGAACTTCTGCGCCTCGGCCTGCGCGGAAATATCCACGGCCTGCGGGAAGTGTTTTCCCTGGACCCGGCGTTTCCCGCCCTGCGCGACTGGCGCGGCCGTTCCAGCTCCACCCCGGAATATCTCGCGACCCCCGCGCTTGAAACGCATGATCCGACCTGGGACTGGAACGGCTTCAACAACACCCGTGTCTGGCGAGCCGGAAATCGCGGAGTCGTCAACGGCGTTCTGCTGGAAAAACCTTCGACAGGCAATTTCCTGCCGCTGATGCAGGGCGGATTCGACCTGCAGTACGCTCCCCTGCTGGAGCTGACCGAGGGAAAGGGGCGCGTTCTCTTTTCCCAGCTTGAGATTTCCGGCAGAACCGAAAACGATCCGGAAGCCCTCGAAATATTGAAACAGATTCTCAGGCGTCTCGACCGTGCGGAAAACATGGCGGAACGGAAAGTGTTTTATTCCGGCGACAGGCGCGGAGAGGAGCTGCTGCGCGAACTGGGTATCGTGTTTGCTCCCATGCCGGAGAAGATTTCACCGGATTCCCTGCTTGTGCTGGGGCCCGGAACAGCGATTCCGGAGCAGATGCGTTCCGCCGTGGATTCCGGCCTTTCCGTGCTCGCCCTCGGGCTTGGCGAAGCGGAGCTGAAGCCCTTCCTGCCGGCCGGGGAAACGGTGACAAAAGGGAGGTTTTATTCGGATTATGTGACGGGGCTGCGCTCCATTCCGGAGTTCGCCGGGATTTCAAACGCCGATTTGCACTGGCGGCTGGCGCTGCAGATGGATTCCTTCGCCCCCGAAGGCGTTGGCGGGCGCGCCCTGCGCCTCTGGAGAAGCGGCCGGGGAAAGGTTGTCGCCCTTCAGGTCGTCCCGTGGATGTTTGACCCAAAAGAATTCCAGCTCCGGACAACGGTCCGTCGCAACACATTTCTGCTTTCGCGCCTCCTGCATAATCTCGGAGCGGAAAGTAAAAAGGGCAGTTTCGCAGTTTTCGACGGCGACTTTGTCAACGGAACGGTTCTCGCACTCGACAGGAATTGGCTCGGCAGGGAAGATCCCGGCAAAACCGGACGCGAAAATAACTTCTGGAAACCGGAATTCCGGCCGGGAAAAGAGTGGCGAAAGACCAAAGTCGGCTGTACCTTCGAATCCCAGTTCAAGGACCTTGCCGATTACGACGGTTATTTCTGGTACCGCCTGAAATTCGATGTTCCGGGACCGCTGCATGCCGGTTCCGTCTACGGCATCCAGGCCGGCGCAGTCGATGATGAATCGTGGATCTGGCTCAACGGCCGCTTTCTGGGAGAGGTGACGGCCCGCACGCATCCTTCGGACTACTGGTCCGCGGAGCGCAGTTACCAGGTTCAGGGGAGCATGCTGAAAGAGCGGGACAATACGCTCGTGATTCTCTGCAATGACCTCCGCATGCAGGGAGGGGTCAAGAATATCCCGACGCTGAAAACCGCGCCCGCCTTCCGGTTTTACGCGGATGAGCCGGTCAGTTCCGACGACCCGTACCGCTATTACCGCTGGTAGGAAGGCGGGGACCTCCGGCAACCGTATCCTGCGCCCGCAGCGTGCCGGAGCAGGATACGCCGCCGCGTACGGTCGAACTCTCCGCGGCGCGCCTCTTCCGGGAGCAAGAGCCCCGCGCCCTCAAAGGGAACCGTGGTAACGCGGTTCCCTTTCCATTTGTAAAAATTAACGGAAAATCATTGCCGGCATCTTGACAAATGCAGCGGAGTTTGCTATAATATTAGTGTTCGCATCTGTTCCGTATTTCAACATAAGAAACTGATAATCATAGAATGAAGTCCGCCAAAGTATCCAAAGAGATTTCCACCGTCGAGTATGTCCGCATCCGCAAATACGTGATCGACAGCATCATCCACGGGGAACGCAAGCCGCGCCGCCTCGCCTCCATGCGGGAGCTTGCCGCGCAGTTCGGCGTCGGTTCGACGACTGTGCAGAAAGCGCTGAAGGATCTGGTCGCGGACGGTTATCTGATTCCGAAGGTCGGCGTCGGCATGTTCACCAACCCGCAGCGCGGCCGGGCCGACGAACAGCCGCAGATCGTCGAGCTGCTCACCGCCGACGGCAAGCAGATCTACTATGAGAACTATCTGTGCTGCATGAGCAGCGAGGCGGCAATGGCGGTCACGCGGGCCGGCTACTTCCTCCATCACGTCGATCTCTTTCAGGACAACCAGGGGGCCCGGGCGGGGCTCGGGGAGCATTCGCGCGGGGTAATCTGGGTTGCGCCGGAACACTCGATGGCCAGCCGCACGCAGGAGTTCTTCTGCTCGCTCTCCATCCCGCGCGTCGTCATGGGCGGTGTGCTTGACGGCGTCGATTCCGCCGATTACGACCGCGAGACAGAGGGGTATGAGATCGCCCGGAAACTGCTCGCGGAACAGCGGCGCCACATCCTCGTACTGGCGCATCTGCAGAATTCGAACCGGCAGCTGCCGGGGATCCGCCGGGCATACCGGGAGGCGGGGCTCGCCTTCGACGAGCGGGCGCTTCTCGACCATCACCTCGACATCCTCGAAGAGTTCCGGAAATATATCCGGAAGGCGGGAGTTCCCGACGCAATTTACGATATCGGCGGCGGCCCGGTCCGGCTGTGGCCGGAATTCCGCACAGGAAAAATCGATTTCCTCGAACACTGCCGGCTGGTCATGACCGACGACCACCCGTCGGAATTTCCCTGCTGGATGATCGAAAACGACTATGCGGGGCTGGCGGCGAACGCCGTCGCGCTCCTGAAGAACCGGATCGCATCTCCCGGCCTCCCGCCCGTGCACAAGCTCTCCGGACGCCGGATCCGTAAGCTCAATCTGCCCAACTGAAAGGAATGGAAATAATGAGACACAAACACTTTACCCTGATCGAGCTCCTCGTCGTGATCGCGATCATCGCGATCCTCGCGGCGATGCTGCTGCCCGCACTCTCCCAGGCGCGCGAATCGGCCCGGAAGACGAGCTGTGTCAGCAACCTCAAACAGTTCGGGACGGCCAATTTCCTCTACTCATCCTCGTTCGACGACTATGCGGTCCCGGGCCGCAAAAACGGGCGCCCGTGGAAAGAGAACAAGGCCTTCTTCGACGCCCTCGGCTGCCGGTACAACACCACCGGCGGCTACGACCCCGCAACGAATAAGGTCAGCGGGCACATCACAAAGGGAATGATCTGCCCGAGCGCGACTTACGCGCTCTCAGCCGATGCCATGTACAGCGGATATTACCAGGTCACCTACAGTTACGGGATGTCCTCCGAGGACTTCGCCGACAGCGAAGGCGTCTGGGCGATGGGCGAAAAGAACGCCCCGTTCAAGATGGGGCGCGTCCAGCAGCCCTCGCAGCGGGTCCTCTTCTGCGACGCGATCGACTGGGCGCTGCGGGTCGGGGACATGGAGAAATACTTCCTCTGGGGAGAGCAGAGCGGCAAATACATGGGTGCGGCCTACCGCCACCGCGGCAGGGCGAACGTCTGCATGTACGACGGCCATGTCGTGACGATGGGGCCGAACGAGCTCAAAAAGGAGCGGCGCTGGCGGAAGATGTACGAACGGTATCAGGACTGAGGCGGCACAATGCGGTACTTTCTTCTTCTTCTGCTTCTCGCCGCCGTCTTTACGGTGTCCGTGTTCCCGGCCGCCGGCTCCGGGTTGCTGCAGCCGGTCCCGGGCCTGCCGGAACTGCGCTCGCTCGACTGGAAGCCCGGCAGCGAATTCTGCCGCCGGGAGATGCGGGACGGTAAAACGTTCCTCGTCGTCGACGTTCCGCCCGGCCGGGAGGCCGGCACTCACGCCTTCACCGCCGCATTCGACGCGGAAAAGCTGCGGGGACAGCGGATCACGTTTCTCGCGCGTTACCGCACAACCGGCGTCTCCGAGCCGCCGAAACCCTATTTCGGCAGTAAATTCATGGCCTCCTACACCGCCGGCGGCGGCACGCGCTGGCCGGACGCGAACCTGCCGGAGGGGGATTCCGGCGGCTGGATCACGGGGGGCTTCACGGAGGGCTTCCGTGACGACGCCTCCGGCGGCAGTCTCACGCTGGGGCTGCAGGAGGTCTCCGGACGGATCGAGTTCGACCTCTCCTCGCTCGAAGCCGGAGTCGCGTTCTCCCCGGAGAAGCGGGTCAATCTCGACTACACCGTGACCTATCCCGCCCGGATCGCGAACCATCCGCGCCAGCGGGGCGTCATGGTTCCCGGCGGCCCGGTCACCGACAAAATGCTGCGGGACCTCCGCGACTGGAACGTCAACCTGATCCGGGTCCAGATCATCCGCAACTGGGGCAAACTGAACACCGAACTCGACCTCGAAGAGTACAACCGGTGGCTCGACCGGCGGCTCGACCAGATCGAAGACGCCTCGAAACGCGCCGGAGCATACGGCATCCGGTTCGTGATCGACCTCCATTCCCCGCCGGGCGGAAAAATCGACGCGCGCAACATGCGCATGTTTTTCGAGAAAAAGTACGCCGACGCGTTTCTCGACTGCTGGCGGAAAATCGCCGCCCGGTTCCGGGGCAATCCGCAGATCTACGCCTACGATCTCGTGAACGAGCCCGTGCAGGCGATACCCTCGGAGTGCGACTACTGGGAGCTCCAGCGCCGGGCCGCCGAGGCGGTGCGCGCCATCGACCCCGACACGCCGGTCATGATCGAATCGAACGAATCCGACCGGCCTCAGACCTTCACATACCTCTCGCCGCTGCGGATGGACAATGTGATCTACAAGGTCCACATGTACTTTCCGCTCACCTACACGCACCAGAGGCTGCGGGGTGATGGGAAGGCCGTCGCGTACCCCGGCATGATCGAAGGCGAGATGTGGAACCGCGGGAAGATCCGCGAAACGCTGCGGCCGGTGCGGGAGTTCCAGCTGCGCCACAAATGCAAGATCTACGTGGGCGAATTCTCGGCCATCGTCTGGGCGCCCGGCGCGGACCAATATATCCGCGACTGCATCTCGGTTTTCGAGGAGTACGGCTGGGACTGGACGTTCCACGCGTTCCGGGAGTGGGGCGGATGGAGCGTCGAACACGACGGAACCGGTCCGGGCGACCTGAAACCCGCGCCGGACACCGCCCGCAAACGCGCCCTGCTGGACGGGCTCCGCCTCAACCGGGAGCAATAATCATGTTCAGAGCCGTCCTGCTGATCCTGGCCGCGTCCGCCGCGCTCCTGCTGCCGGCGGCGGAGATCCCGCCCTTTTACCCGCCGGTGCAGCCGGCCGCTCCGCGCGGCACTGCGATCGCCCCGTCCGAAGTGGCTTTCACGCTCGCTTCCGGCACGGAGGTGCGGTTGGAAAAATATACGGGGAAACGTTCGCTGAACGGCATGTGGAAATTCTCCGGCGTCGAACGCAGCGCCCGCCCCTTCCCTGACGGCAGCCGGGGCTTCGAGGCTCCCGGCTTCGACGACTCCGGCTGGGAGGAGATCGCCGTCCCGCTCAACTGGTACCGGAAATACCGCGGCGTTTACGACCGCCGCGAGCCGTACAACCGCGGATTCTACCGGCACAGCTTCGAACTCACGCCGGAAGAGCTGGCGGAGCGCCGGGTTGTCCTTCATTTCGACTTCATCGGCTATGAGGCGACGCTCTGGATCAACGGCCGCATGGCGGGAACGCATCACGGCGACTTCACCCCGTGGAACGCGGACATCACCGATTTCGTCCGTCCCGGCCGCAACAGCTTCACCGTGTGCGTGACCCAGGATTTCGGCCCCGCGCTCGGAAACATCGCCCGCGCGGTCCGCACCTACGGCTCGCAGTGGAGCAGCGACAACATCAAGGGCGGGATCTGGGGGGACGTCGAACTCCGGTTCGAACCGCCGGTCCGGATGACGAAGCTCCTCGTCACGCCGCAGCTTCAGCAGGAGACGGTCAGGCTCGACCTGACGCTTGAGAATACAACCGGGGAAACCGTCGAATGCACGCTCTCCGCCGCCGTGACCGGCGCGATGAAGGCGGATCCCAACCGGAAAGCCGGGGAGTCGGAGGAACAGCTTCTCCGGCTCGCTCCCGGCACGACCCGCCTCTCCGCGACGGTGAAGCTCGACAGCCCCGTGCTGTGGAGCCCGGAGTCGCCGCACCTCTACTATGCGAGCGCCGCCCTGACGCGGAACGGCGCGCTCCTCTCCGCCCGGACCGAGCGTTTCGGCTTCCGCGAATTCACCGTGAAGGACGGAAAATTCCACCTGAACGGGGAACGGCTCCAACTCTTCGGCGAAAACCTGCCGAGCAACAGCTACGGCGGGCGGGGCTGGGATTCGGAACGGGAGTCCGCACAGCTCCACAAGGTGCTCGCCGGCTTCAAAGCGCGCGGATACAACATCGTCCGCAACGCCCACATGCCGATCATGCACGAGGCGCTCGACATCGCCGACGAGATCGGCCTCATGTTCTACGATGAATGGAGCTGGTCGTTCACCCGCACGATCGAAGAAAAAGAGTTCGAGCGCCGCAATGACAGGGAGCTGCTCGAATGGCTCGAACGCGACTGCAACCACCCTTCGGTCGTCATGTGGTCCTGCGGCAACGAGGTGCGCCATGCCGACAGCCCGCCGACGTTCCGCCAACTCAACCGGCAGGTCGGGCTCATGCGCCGGAACGATCCGCAGCGCCGCCCCGCGGGCGTGTTCTCCGGCTCGGCCGACTTCATGAGCTACGGCGAGGCGCCGCTCACGACCGACTTTCTCGACCTGCACAACTATCTCGGCATCGGAACCGCCCCCTGGACGCACTGGACGAAACGGATGGACGAGATCCACGCGAAGCTGCTCGCCATCTACAAGCGTCCCGGCGGCGCGCTCGGCATGCCGTACATCATCTGGGAGTCGGTCGGCTTCAGCTGGGGCGGCTCCACCGACAGGAGTTTCCGGACGGACGACACCGCGCAGTATGCACAGTACGTGAAGAAGCCGACCTCGTGGGCACAATCCAACGGCGTGGGATTCATCGGCACGCTCGGTCTCGCGGCGGCGCTCGACCCGGCGCGCGGCACCGATTACGGCAAACGGCTGTACGGGCACCGGCTGCTGGAACTCATGCGCCAGGACCTGCGGTTCGACGGATTCGCGCCGTGGTTCCACGGCTCGGGGCTGAACGCGGCGACGCTCTGGAACCAGCGGGTCTATCCGGGGCTGCGGCGGTACGCCCACCGGCAGCCTCCGCGCTCGCTCTTCGCGGGGCGTGAATTCCGGGGAGAACTCTTCGTCGTCAACAGCGCCGCCCGCCCGGTGAAGGAGGCGCAGTTCCACGCGTACTTCACGACGGACGGACGGGACAGGCACGGAGAAACCGTCTTCCGGCTGCCCGGCGCGGCCCCGTTCACGGTATACAGCCGGGAGGTCTTGATTCCGGTTCCGGCGGAGCTCAGCGGCAACTGCCAGATCAGGATCGAGCTCCGGGAAAACGGCCGATTGGCCGGACAGAACTTCTACAACGTCTTCATCGCCGATACGCGGAAGCTCGCTCAGCCGGTCCCCTGCAGAGAGGCCGTCGCGCTGCTCGACGCCGGTTCGCCGGAAGATGTGGAACACACGGCGCGGCTGCTGAAGCGGTTCGGCGTAAAATTCGAACGCCTCCCCTCCGGCGCGCTCCCCTCCGGCGCCTTCCGCTTCGCGGTCGTCCCGGCGGGGATCAGCAACCGGGGTAAGCTGAAGCTGGACCGCGCGAAACTCTTCGAATGGATCGGGAACGAGGGCGGCACGCTGCTGGTGCTCGAGCAGAACCATGCGGCGGATCCGCTGATCGACAACACCCTGATGGTCAAAGGGGGCCAGACCTTCGTCGACCTCGTGCACCCCTCGCATCCGGTCTTCGAGGGGCTTGAGCCGATCAATTTCGACACGTGGGAGAATCCTGAGGATTCGGGGCACGTCATCACCTGCGCCGTCTCCCCCTTCCTCAACAACGCGCTCGCCGTAAAAGGCGCGATGCTCGGCGGCCGCGGCGTGGACAACGCCGTGATCGAAGCGAAGCTCGGCAAAGGGCGGCTCTTCTGGAGCCAGCTCGCCGCCGTGACGCAGGCGGAGCGCGACGGCGTCGCCGCGACCTATCTGCGCAATCTCTTCGACTACCTGCTGAACCGGCCCGTGTACGGTAAGGTGACGGAGCTCGCCCCGGAGTTCCGCAAGGCGGTCAGCATCGACCCCGCCCGGCTCGAACCGGTCAGCCTCGCGCCGTACGCCAACCGCAGTTTTTCGGATGAGGTCAACAACGACGGCGAGGGCGGATGGACCGACCAGGGGACGAACGATCTGCGCAACATGCCGCTCGGCCGCCGGACGGCCGGGGGCGTCGCATTCGAGATCATCGACCCCGCTGAGAACGGCGGGAAGAGCTGTCTGGTGCTGCGCGGCAGCGAGCGGCCGCGTTTCCCCTCCGAAGTGACCGGGATCGCGGTCAACGCCCGGTATGTGCGGCTCTACTTCCTCCACACCGCCGCGTGGAGCGAGGGGGACGTCGGCGTCTACCGCATCCGCTACGAGGACGGGAGCACTGTGGATTTCCGCCTCCGCCACGGAATCAACATCGGCGACTGGTGGAACACGACGTTTCTGTCGGACGCGGTTCCCGGAATCGTCTGCTCCAACCCGACCCGGGAGCGGGTCGGCAGCTACGTCGCCGCCTGGGAGAACCCGCACCCGGAGAAGCTGATCCGGAATTTCGACTTCCTCTCGATCAGCTCGCCGCTGCTGCGGGAGATCAACTTCAACCCCTCCAAAACGCCGGTTCCGGTGCTCATCGCCGTAACGGGGGAGAAGGCGGCGGAGAAACCGTAAAAAAAACGGAAAAATCCGCACAGCAGCGGGTGCGCCGCCGAAAGAGATGATATATTACCGGATCGCAACAACCCGGGTCACAGAAGGAGCAGGGAACATGGACACTTATGCATATCACGGCAGAATCGGGATTTCGTCCGGCTGGGACGTCATCGTAGTCGGCGGCGGCCCCGCCGGATGTGCGGCGGCAATCGCGGCTGCGCGCGGCGGGGCGAAGACCCTGCTGCTTGAAAGCACCGGAGCGGCGGGCGGCATGGGGACCTCGGGGCTCGTCCCGGCCTGGTGCCCCTTCTCCGACGGCGAGAAGATCATCTACCGCGGCATCGCCGAAACCGTGTTCCGCCGGGCGAAGTCCGGAATCCGCCACGTGGACGAAAAACTGCTGAACTGGGTCTCTATCGACCCCGAAGCGCTGAAGCGCACCTATGATGAGCTCCTCGCGGAGCATGGCGTCCACGTGCTTTTCCACACCTTCGTCGCGGGGGTCGAAATGGCCGGACCGGGAAGGATCGACGCGGTCATTGCCGGGAACAAGGCCGGGCTCACCGCTTTCCGCGCGAAGCTGTTCATAGACGGGACCGGCGACGGCGATATCGCCGCGTGGGCCGGAGCGGACTTCAAGCTCGGCGACGACGAAACCGGCGCGATGCAGTACGCGACGCTCTGTTTCATGCTCTCGAACGTGGACTCCTACTACTACCAGCACAGCTGCCGGCTGCACGGGAACAACCCCGATTCGTCGATCCACCGCATCGTGAAGGAGGGGAAGTACCCGGAGATCATCGACACGCATCTCTGCCAGAACTTCTCCGGCCCCGGCACGGTCGGCTTCAACGCCGGTCACCTGACCAACATCGACAGCACGAACCCCGAACAGGTTTCCGCCGCGATGGCCCGGGGGCGCAGAATCGCCTATGCATTGCTGAACGCGCTCAAGGAGTATGAGCCCGAGGCGTTCGGCGGCGCGTTCCTCGCCTGCACGGCGAACCTGCTGGGCATCCGGGAAGGGCGCCGCATCGCCGGGGAGTACGAACTCACGAGCGCCGACTACCTCGCCCGCCGCGACTTCGAGGACGAGATCGGCCGCAACTCCTACTATCTCGACATCCACGGCATGAGTGCGGATATGCGCGCCGTGATCAACAAGGCGGGGCGCTACAAGCCGGGCGAATCGCACGGCATCCCGTTCCGCTGCCTGCTGCCGAAGAAGCTCGACAACCTGCTGCTCGCGGGACGCTGCATCTCCGCCGACCGCATGACCTACGGCAGCGTCCGCGTCATGCCGGTCTGCCTCGTGACGGGCGAAGCCGCAGGAACGGCCGCCGCCATGTCCGCCGCGCAGGGGATCGCGCCGCGTGAACTCGACTCCGCCGCGCTCCGGCAGGATCTGCTCGACCACGGCGCATACTTCAAAAAGTAATCCTGTTTCACAGACAGACGGGCCCGGCGGACAACTTGTCCGCCGGGCCCGTTCTCATGGACGGATGCCGGTTACTTTTTCAGCAGCCGCGGGGCAACCGTAATGCCGAGCGGCCGGACCTGATACTCGTAGCTGAACATATCGCCCTCGGTGCGCCACGCGCCCGGCCCCGCCCAGCGGATCCGGAACGGGAGATGCACCGTGCCTTCGCAGTTCGCGCGGCTGCCGTAGAGCGTGAGGTCGAGCTTGTGTTCCCCCTTCGCGACCTTGCCGAGATCGCACTGGTACGGCGCGAACGCGAGATCTCCGGCCGGCCGGCCGTCGAGCGACGCGCTGACCAATGTACCGCGGTAACCGCCGAGCGGAACCTCCCGCGCCGCCGTCGTGCTGTTCAGGTTCGCCGGCATGCCCGTGACGCGCGACGGAATCCGCAGCAGCAGCTCCTCCTCCTTCTCCTGCAGGAACCTGCAGTGATAGGTGATGTTCCCGCCGTAGAACGGCAGCCCCTGCCGGGTCACATCGCCCCAGACCAGTTCCCGGACCGGTTCGACGATCCGCGCCGTATCGCCCCGGAGCTCCACGCCGAAGTCGCCGAGGATGAAGCAGCGCTCGACGTTGCCGGAGCGCGTGTACGCAATGCGGACGAGCAGCTCGTGCTTCCCCGCCGCCAGGCGCGGCAGGAATCCCGTCCGCAGCGAGCGGTCGACCCAGTAGCCGTTGTCCTCGAACGGAACCTTCACGCCGTCGAGATAGATCTCGGCGTTCTCAGGCTCCTCCATCGCGAAGAGCGGGGATTCGACGTCGAACAGCGTTTCGACCGGATAACGGAGCTCGAGCGTGCCGAGCACATCGGCCGACTTTCCGTAGACCCACGGCTGCACGATATGGCCGCCGCGCACCCGCTGGCCGAGCCGTTCGCGCACCTTGTTGTCGAGCCGCAGGATCTCCTCGGCGGGCTGCCAGGCGGCGTCGCCCGCCATGCGCCATTCCGGCCGGTCGAGCATCAGCACGTTCGGCTCGTCGAGCGAGACCGGCATCGCGCCGGAGAGGTGATCCACCGTCGCGGCCTCGGCCTCGGCGTCGGTCAGCAGCGGAGTGCCGATCCGGCCGCCTCCGCACCCGTCCGACGGCAGCAGCTTCACGAGCAGATGCCCGTGCGGATACATCGGATATTCGAACTGCGTCCAGCCGTTCTCCTGCGCGCCCCCGACCGGCGTCTCTTCTCCGGTCATGGTGTCGAGATAAACAACCTGCCAGTTTCCGCGCACCTTCACGTAGACGTCGTACGCGTTGCCGAGGCGTTCGGTGTTCACGAGGAAGAGATAGCGGACGCCCTCCTCCTCGCGCATCTGGTAGAGCAGATTCTGCATCGGGTAGCCGTCGCACTTCCGGATCACCGCGACGTCGCGGAGATCCTCGACGGCCCGCAGGACCGAATCCCGCGTGAACGTGACCCGTTCGGCCTTCTCCGCGAGCTTCGCCGCCCGGTCGGATTCGACCGCGTCGCAGCAGACCGGCACATCACCGGCGAAGATGACCCGGCCGCCCGCGGCCTGGAACTTCTCGAGCCGGTCGAGCGTCGTCCCGCGCAGCGTGATCGACGGCGGCACGATCACGACGTCATACCCCATCTCCCCGACGATGAAGCTCCGGCCGAGCTGGACCGGCGAAAGCTCCGGCAGCAGCGACTCCGCGATGAAGTCGAAATCGACCAGCCCGTTCAGCAGCCACTGGATGACCGACTCGAAGGTTTCGGTGAGGAACGTCCGACGCGCGGCGGTCATATCCTGCGGCCCGTAGGCCAGCCAGTAGGATTCGATCGGGTGGATGAGCCCGACCCGGACCCGGGCGCGGCCGCGGGTCATCGCGGCGTTGACCCGCGCAAAGTGGTCCGCGATGATCGGATACTTTTTGTACCACGGCGACTGGTAGCTGATCGAAGCCGGGTAGTCGCGCTTCGCCTCACCCGCCATCGACACCCATGAGAGATGCGGCACCCGGACGGTCACGCCGAGCGCGGCCTGCCAGTCGCCGTGGCCCTTGTGGCCCTTGAAATCCCAGTCCCAGTCGGTCACGCCGTTCAGCTCCGAAAGCACGCCGCCGCGGCCGTACTGGCGCGAGGCGCTCTGCGCCTGCTTCGCCGTGCTGTACTCGAAGCTGTCGCAGAGCATGTCGATTCCGGGGAACTGGAACGAACGGTAGCTGCGCATCGCCTCGCCGAGCGCGCAGGTCTGCGACTCGAGCGTATGCTCCTCCATCATGTGGCCGGAGAAGCGGATTCCGTGTTTTTCGCACCAGTCGCCGACCGTATCGGCGAACGCCGAGGCGAACCGCTCCGCGACATGGTCGTGATAACGGTAACGCGCGAGCGAATACTTTCCTTCCGGGAGCTCCCAGATCACTTCCGGGAAGGTTTCGAAGAGGTCGCAGCCGTAGGCCGCGCGGTAGCTTTCCGGCAGATCGTCCGTGAACGGGAACACCGCGTCGCGCTTCTCGCGGGCGAACTTCAGCGCGCTCTTGCGGGTGAACTGCGGCTCGTCGGTGAAGATCGCCGGGATCGTCTTGTCGAACTCTTTGCCGACCTCGCGGAAATACGCCTCATAGGTCACATCGACGAACTTCCGGATCGCGGCCGGATTCAGCGTGTCGACGTAGGTCTGGTCGTTGTACCACGGATCCGCCTCCGCCACAATGAGGTAGGCGTAGAACTTCCCGGCGCCGGGTTCCGGCTCGTCGTTTTCGCCGATGCGTTTATAGCTTTCGAGCGCGCCGGAAGCATCGAGCCGGATCGAATAGGCCGCGAGGAAGCGGCCGGAGTTGTCGTTCTCCGCATCGGGGGCCTGTTCCCGGCGGTTCGGCGTAAAGAGAAGGTGGCGCGCGCGGAATTCCGGCTCCTTCGTCACGAGCCCGCCCGCCGCGCCGGAGGGCCAGCGGTCCTCGTCATAAAGCCACGCGAGCATATCGAGCTCCTTCGCGGTTTCGACACACTCTTTAACCCGCTCCATGAATTCAGGGCCCAGGTACGGCGTCGCGAGCCCGGTGCGGGCGTGCATGTGGAAGCCGCCCATGCCCATCTCCCTGAAGATGCGGATCTGGCGTTTGAGCTCCTCCGGCTCGAGTTCGCAGTTCCACGCCCAGAACGGCGTGTCGCGGTAAAGCGCGCCCGGCGAAGCGAAGAGCTCGTCGAATTTCACGTTGCGGTCCGCAGCATACAGACTTTCCATTCCAACCACCTTGATTTTTGGTTATCATTCGGGAACAGTTATAGCATACTCGTTTTTTTGCGGATTTTCCATCACAATCGAATCAAAAAACCGCACAAAACAATCAAAAGAACAAATGGAACGATTTTCATGACATCGGACGGACGGAGTACTTCCGACGGTACGCGAGCGGCGTCATGCCGAACCGGCGCTTCACCATCGCGGCGAGCCTGCTCTGACTGCCGATGCCCGCCTGGCGCGCGACCTCGAGAATCGTGAGGTCGGTTCCGCGCAGCAGCCGGCATGCCTCCTGGAGCCGGATGCGCAGCAGATATTCGCGGAAGCTCATGCGGGTCTGCTGCCGGAACAGATGCGAAAAGCGCGATTCGCTCAGCGATGCGTGCCGGGCAAGCTCCGGCTGGCTGAGGCGGCGCTTGAAATTCAGCTCCATATGGCGGACGGCTTCGAGGATCCGCCCGTCGGAAACCGCATCCCTGTCCGCAAGGTAATAGATCTGCTCCTCAAGCTTTTCGAGCAGCGGCATCAGCCGCGCGGCAACGATGGAGAGGATCCGGATATACGCAGCGCCCCGCTCCGGGGTCAGCGGCGGCAGCGCCGAAAACAGCTCCGCCGCCTCCCGGTACGCGCAGCGGGAGTTCCCGCTCCGGAAAGGGCCGCACAGGATCGTCCCGACATAGCGGTCCCGGTTGAAAAACGGCACGACCAGCTCGCAGGCCCCCGCGTGGCACTCGTGCGCGAACGGCCGGCGCTCCTCGAACACCCGGCGGTTGATCAGCCGGAAATCATTGCCGATGCACGCCTCCTCGAATCCGGGTCCGAGCGCCTTCACGCCGCTGCAGAACGCGCAGCGGTGCGAACGGTACTCATGGTCGAGCTTCCGGTTCGGGTGAAACGCCAGCGTCGTCTTCCAGATGACCGATGCGCCGGTCATCAGCGAGAGCGCGGAAAACGCCTCCTCGATCTCCCGGATGAAATCCTGCATAAAAGAACCTTTTTTTCTGATTTACCCATATTATAGCATAAAACGTATAAAAAATGCAAGCAAAGGTATAGTTTTCCGGAAAAAAACGGTCATAATTAATAACGGCGCCGGACAACACAACCCGTTATGGAGAACCGGAAATGGGAAACAGAAAATTTACACTGATCGAGCTCCTCGTCGTAATCGCGATCATCGCAATTCTGGCCGCGATGCTGCTGCCCGCGTTGAACCAGGCCAGGGAACGGGGACGCTCTACCCGCTGCCTGTCGAACCTGAAACAGCTCGGCACCGCAAGCACGATGTACAGCGACGACGCGAACGGCGAGTTGGTCCCGTCCCGCTACACGAACGACGGTACGCGCGACACGCTCTGGTGGTATGCGGCGCTCGCCCGGTACGCCGGGGTCGCGGAGCGCAACACGCGGACCAACACCTATGTACACATCCGCGACAACGTGACCGTCTTCAGCTGCCCGACCCACGGCATGATGCACCCGGCCTCCCCCGTGAAGTGGACCTATGCCGGGAATCTCGCGACGCAATACAACTCTGCGCCCTCCGCCGCGTTCCTGCGCAACTCGCTGCGCAAGCAGAACCAGCTGCGCCGCCCCTCGGCCACGGCGCAGTTCATGGACGGGCGCTGGAACGGCAGCACGTTCGGGCCGGATGCCGCCTACAGCAACCTGCCGGAGCAGTTCATCCACGGCGAACGCAACAACATCGCATATTTCGACGGGCACGCAGGCTCGCTCCTGTTCCGTGAAATCCCGACGGACGGCTACAACAGCGACGACCCCGGCCGCTATTTCTGGTACGGGCGCGAATAGGAAAGAGGAAAAACATGACGGAAAAGAAGAGTTCCCGGACAATCCGGTGCGATGTGGCGGTCATCGGCGGCGGCCCCTCCGGCTGCGCGGCGGCCTGTGCAGCGGCCCGCGAAGGCGCGAACACCGTGCTGATCGAAAACACCACCTGCCTCGGCGGGATGGGAACCGCCGGGATGGTCCCGTGCTGGTGCCACTTCACGGACCGGAAAAAGGTGATCTGCGCCGGCCTCGCGATCCGCATCCTGCGCGAAGCGAAAAAAACGATCGAATACGTTCCGGAGGATTGGCTCGACTGGGTTCCCGTCGACGCCGAGGTCCTGAAGCGCACCTATGACCGCTTCGTGCTTGAACACGGCGCGTCGGTCCGTTTCCAGACCACGCTGGCCGCCGCCGAAGCCGAACCGGGGCGGATCGGCAGCATCACCGTCGCACGGAAGGACGGGCTGCACACCGTCGAAGCCGCGTACTACATCGACTGCACCGGGGACGGCGATCTCGCGGCCATGGCAGGGGCGGAATTCGAACAGGGGGAGGCCGGAACCGGCGAAACCCAACCCGCTTCGCTCTGCTTCGTCATGAGCAACGTCGACACCTACGGGTTCCGGAACCATCCGCGCCCGTCGGTGAAGGAGCTGCGCGAGCGGGCCGACCTCAGCAAATATCCGCTGCTGGGCGACCTGCACCTCGTGACCTTTCTCGTCGGCCCCGGCGTGGTCGGCTTCAATGCCGGGCACATCCGCGAAGCGGACGGCACCTCCCCCGACACGCTGGACCGCGCCATGATCCACGGCCGGCTGATCGCCGAGGAGTTCGCGGCCGCGATGCGGGAATACTTTCCGGCGTTCCGCAACGCCCACCTGACCGGCAGCGCCTCGCTGCCCGGAATCCGCGAAAGCCGGCGCATCCTCGGCGACTACGTCCTGTCGCTCGGCGACTACCTCGCCCGGCGCGGCTTTCCGGACGAAATCGGCCGCAACAACTACCCGATCGACATCCACACCCGCAGCAGCGAAGTGTCTCAGGTGCTGGGCGGCAGGGATTTCGCCATGCAGCGCTATCCGCACTACAGCCCCGGAGAGTCCTACGGGATCCCGTACCGCTGCCTCACGCCGCGCGGCTTCCGGAACCTGCTCGCCGCGGGGCGCTGCATCTCCGCCGACCATGAGATGCAGGCCTCCGTCCGCACCATGCCGGCCTGCCTCGTGACGGGGGAAGCGGCGGGCTGCGCGGCGGGGCTGGCGCTGCGGAACGGCTGCGGCGACCTGCACGCGCTCGACACGGATCAACTCCGCGCCCGGCTCCGGGAGCACGGCGCCTACCTTGAAGGAGAAACGAAATGAGATGTTTCCTGATTCTTTCCGGACTGCTCGCATTCGCCGCCTGCCGCGCGGCGGAGCCGGCCAGGCTCGGCGTGCTGCAGCATGACGACCGCCGAAGCGCCGAAGTCCGCGCCGCCGGCGTCGAATACACGGTGCTCGAAGTGGTCTGGAGCCGCCTCGAACCGGAGCCGGGCAGATTCGACGCCGCCTATGCGGAAGAGGTGAAAAAACGGCAGGCCTCACGCCGCGCGGCAGGATTCCGGCTCTGCCTCGACCTCGGCATCCAGTACCCGCCCGCCTGGGCGCTCGAACTGCCGAACGGAACCTACGTGAACCAGTACGGCGACGCATATGTGGACCGGCGCAGCGGCTGGCTCTCGGCCAACGCGGTTTTCAGCCGCAACGTCCGTGAAGCGCTCGAACGCTACGTCACAAAGGTGCGTGAGCTCTTCGGTGACGACTTCGCGCTCATCCGGCTCGGCTGGGGCCATTACGGCGAGCTGAACTACCCGACGCACAAATTCGCGGAACGGACCAACTGCTACTGGGGCTTCGACCCGGCGGCGCAGGGGAAAAGCCCGGAGCTTCTGCCGGAGGGCGTAAAACCGGTTCCGGTCCCGGGCTGGCGCCCCGGCGATTCCTCTCCGGGCGGTGAGGCTGCAAAGTTCCTCGAATGGTATCTCGATTCACTGAAAAACTATCACGACTGGCAGATCGCGCTCGTCCGGCGGCTCTATCCGGAAGTGCCGGGCGGCATGATGTACCCCTCCTGGGGCATCCGCCCCGGCCAGAACGAAAAAGCCGTTGCCGGGAACCTCGGCGGCGGGACGCCCGCCGAACGCAACGGGGAGATTCCGCGCGGCCTCGACTTCGAACGGTTCACGGCGGGAATCACGGATCCGGCCGTCATCGTCTACTGCACCTGGATCGACAGTTCCCCCGCCTTCGGCGACGACAGCTCCGCGCGGCCGGACCGGTGGAGCCCGCCGCACTGGCTTTCGAGCCTCGCGCGGAAGCATCCCCTGAAGCTTCGCGTCTGGGGGGAAAACACCGGCGGAGGCGGAATCCCGGCGGCGGAACTCACCGCAAAACGCGCCGCGGAATACAACATCGAAGTCGTCTCATGGGCATTCGAACCGCGCCTCTTCAACGGCAGTGAGCCGAACCTGAAGCAGCTGACCGAAATCTTCCGGAAAAAGTGACAAAAAAACCCGGGCGTCCCGCCCGGGTTCCGCGATTACCGCTTTACGGTGATCTTCTGGCTCAGCACGTGCGTTCCCCCCGGCGGGAGGATGCGGCGGTCCTTCGATGCGTTGACCGCCTCAATGCAGACCATCGTATGGTACTCCTCGTCGCCGAAGTCCGGCATCGCATGGGATTTGCGGACCCACGGATTCCAGACGACCGTCGAGGCGCTGCCGAACTTCTCCACGAGGATCGTCCGGTTGAAGCCGGGGTCGCGGATCTCGACCGCACCCGTCGTGTCGAGATAGATGCGGTCAACCTCGCAATCGATCCGGATGTCGCCGTCCTGCACGCAGCCGAACGCCTCCGCGCCGACCACGCGATTCTCATAAATCACACCGTCGAGCCCGCCGATCGAAATTTCCCCGGCCGCCTTCACATTGAAGTAGGTGTGGAGCGCATCCGTGACAACCTGCTCACTCTCCGAGCAGTTCTTCATCGTCAGCGTCATCTGCAGGATCCTGCCGATGACGAACTCCATGCGGAGCTCGAACGGAAAGAGGACCGGCGTCGCGGTCACATCCTCCGGGGCGAGCTCAAGCGCGATCCGCGTCGCCTTGCCCTCCGCCGCGACCTCCGCGACGCGCCACTCCGAAAGCCGCGCGAAACCGTGCGCCGGGAGCGCCGGGTCCGCCGCCGCGCCGAAGTAGGGCCAGCAGACCGGAACGCCGCCGCGGATCGGTTTACCCGGCTCGAACCAGCTCGACTTGCTCATCCAGAGCACAGGGAGCTCCCCCGCCGGCGTAAACTTCATCAGGTGCGCGCCGTGCAGGCAGATCTCCGCCTCGGCTTCGCCGTTCCTGACCGCAATGGTCGTAAAACCGCCCGGCCCCTGTCCGAAAATGACGGATTCAGAGCCGAATGTTTCCTGCAATTCACTGAGATTCATTTTATCTGTCCTGCTCCCCGACCGGAACGCGCGGATACCGTCTCAGGTTGGCCGCGCTCACGGACCCGGCGAACAGCCCTTCCGCCGCCGGGTCGATCCGAAGTTGAAATCCTTTTTTCGCCAGCTGGCGGTTGCCCCACAGATAGAACGTGAGGTAATCGTCGAGATCGAAGTGCTCGAGCTCCTTCTTGCCCGGCCGCTCGAGATGGGCCGCCGCACAGCAGACGCCGGGTGCGAGCCCGGTCACGCAGAGGTTCGACGCGCCGCGCCGGACGAAGTCGCGGAAAACGCGCCGCGACGCCGCGCCGGTCAGGCAGGGAACCGCCTCCGCCGCGCCGCCGCACCCGACCCGTTTTCCCGAAGCCGGGAGCTCCGCCACCGCGAAATCGAGCACCGACTCACCGGCCGGAGCGGCGAATTCGTCGCCGGGCAGCAACCACGCAAAGCTGTTCTTGAACCGCCACGGCCGCTTCTCTATGACCGCGTCGGCCGGAAATGCGAAGACCTTGCGGGTCAGCACGACCTCCGCGGCGCCGCCGGTCAGCACATATTCGCCTTCGACCTCCGGCATATGCATCGCGGCGCGATGGCGCCAGAGGTCGCCGCCCGCGTTGAATTCGACCTTCGTGCCGTCGGCGGCGGCGAGCCGCACCGACATGACCAGCTCGCGCCCGCGGTAGAACTCCGCTTCACCCTCCGCAAGCTCCGCCGCGCGGAACGCCGTTTCGCCGTAGACGAGGTACTCGAGGCTCTTCCACGGCCCCGGGAACATAACCGGCTCAAGCTCGACCGAGCTCACGATTCCGCGCGTGACCGCGCTCACGTCAACCGTCCACGAGGCAAGCCCCGCAACCATCTCAAGCTCACGCCCGACATTGTATTCGCAGCCGAACGGAATGACCGAACCCGCTTCGACCGAGGCCGAAAGCGAATCGAGCGATTCGTGGAGGCGCAGCTTCTTCACAAGCGCCCCGGTTTCCGCGAAGCCGCCGCAGCGGGTGCGCCCGAAGCGCAGCAGTTTGCGCGCTCCGGCGGCGAGTTCAAACACACAGTCGCCGCCGGAAAATACCGTGCCGGTGAATCCCGGCCCGGCGACCGTCTTCATTTCATCTGTCATAAATCTCTTTCATTCGATAATTTCAAAAATTTCGCTCTCGGGCTTGCGCTGGAGCGGGGCGGCCTCCGCCGCCGCATAGCCGAGCGGAGCGAGCGCGAGCGCACTCCACGGCTCCTCAAGCTTCAGCGCCTCATTCATCTTTCCGAGGTCGTATGCGCAGACCCAGCAGGTCGAAAGCCCTTCGGCCGCCGCGGCGAGCACGACATGCTCGAAGACGATGCCGAGATCCATCTCGACGATCGTATGATCGTCGCCGGCGCGCCGCCATGCGTTCTTCATGTCGCCGAGCGCGACGAGGATCACCGGCGCCTCCGGCAGGAACCGCTGCGGGCACGCCGTGCAGATCGCGGCGCGCAGCTCCGGGTTCCGGACCGCAAGGATCTTGAACGGCTGACGGTTGCACGCGGTCGGGGCAAGCGAAGCCGCATGCGCGATTTTCATCAGCAGCCCATCCGGAACCGGACGGTCCGAATAGTGGCGGATGCTCCGCCGCGTGGAGACGACATCGTAAAAATCCATGAGATACCCCCTTCTGTCACACCGTTTCATTCTCTTTACAATTTAACCGGAAAGCGGCCGGAAAGCAAATTTTCGCTCTGAAATTCACGCAAAATTCCGTGCAAAAACGGGATTCCCGTGTTATATTAAACGATATTCGATCAATGCACGAATAACGCGAGAGGGTCCGGATGCTGGCAAAACGTATCATTCCCTGCCTGGACGTGACCGAGGGCCGGGTGGTCAAGGGGGTCAATTTCGTCGGCCTCGTCGACGCGGGCGACCCCGTCGAAATCGCCCGGCAGTACGACGGACAGGGGGCGGACGAGCTCGTCTTTCTCGACATCACCGCGAGCAGCGACGCGCGCGATACGATGGTCGATGTGGTCCGGCGCACCGCGAGCCAGGTGTTCATCCCGCTCACGGTCGGCGGCGGGATCCGCACCGCGGGGGACATCCGCCGGATGCTGCTGGCCGGGGCCGACAAAACTTCCGTCAACACCGCGGCGATCCTGCGCCCGGAACTGATCCGCGAAGGAGCGGAGCGGTTCGGCAGCCAGTGCATCGTGCTCGCGATCGACGCGCGGAAAGTTCCGGGCGAAGAACGCTGGAGCGTATACACGCACGGCGGCCGCAACGCGACAGAACTCGACGCGGTCGAGTGGGCCGTGCGCGGCGTCGAGCTCGGAGCGGGCGAAATCCTGCTGACCAGCATGGATGCGGACGGGACCTGCGCCGGATATGACTGCGAACTTACGCGCCGGGTTTCGGAGGCGGTCCCCGTGCCGGTCATCGCCTCGGGGGGAGCCGGGACGCTCGGCCACCTCGCGGAGGTGCTCGATGCGGGGCGCGCCGACGCGGTGCTGGCCGCGAGCATTTTCCACTTCGGAACCTATACGATTCCGGAAGCCAAGCGGTTCCTGAAGGAGCGCGGCATTCCGGTCCGGGAAGCATAACGACTTATCATTCATAATCATTCGGGGAGAAACGACGATGACCAAGGAAGAACTCAGAAAGCAGGCGCTGGCCTACCACAAAGACGGCAAACCCGGCAAAATCACCGTGAACGCCTCCAAGCCGTGCGACACAGGCGCGGAGCTCGCGCTGGCCTACACGCCCGGCGTCGCGCAGCCCTGCCTCGAAATCAGAGAAAAACCCGAAACGGTGTGGGAATACACCTCGCGCGGCAACCTCGTCGCGGTCGTGAGCGACGGCACCGCCGTCCTCGGGCTCGGCAACATCGGCCCCGAGGCCGGGCTGCCGGTGATGGAGGGCAAGGCCGTGCTCTTCAAGCGGTTCGCCGACATCGACTCGATCCCGCTCTGCATCGGCAAGGTATTCAATGAGAAGGGCCGCTCCGACGCGGCGAAGATCATCGAGACGGTCGAACGGCTCGAGCCGACCTTCGGCGGGATCAACCTCGAAGATATCGGCGCCCCCGCCTGCTTCGAAATCGAGCAGACGCTGAAGAAGCGCATGAATATCCCGGTCTTCCACGACGACCAGCACGGCACCGCGATCATCTCGCTGGCCGCGATCATCAACGCGCTCCGGCTGACCGGCAAAAAGATCGAAGAGTGCAAGTTCGTGGTGAACGGGGCGGGCGCGGCCGGAATCTCCTGCTCGCGCTTCTACATCACGGGCGGCGCGAAGCGCGAAAACTTCATCCTCTGCGACTCGAAGGGAGTGATCCACAGGGGCCGTACGGATCTGACGCCGGAAAAGGCGGAATTCGCCGCCGGCACCGAAGCGCGCACGCTGGCCGACGCGATGAAGGGCGCGGACATTTTCCTCGGATTCTCCGCGCCGAACTGCGTGACCGCCGAAATGGTGAAGAGCATGGCCCCGGACCCGATCATCTTCGCGATGGCGAACCCGGTTCCGGAGATCTTCCCGGATGTCGCGCTCGAAGCGGGCGCGGCGGTGGTCGGAACGGGCCGCAGCGACTTCCCGAACCAGATCAACAACGTCCTCGGCTTCCCCGGCATCTTCCGCGGGGCGCTCGACGTGCGCGCGAAAGACATCAACGAAGCGATGAAGCTCGCGGCTTCGGCGGCGCTGGCGGAGCTGGCGACCGAAGCGGTTCCGGCCGATGTGAAGGCGCAGCTTGCGGAGGCCTATCCCGCCGATGCGAAGTCCGGCATGTTCGACGGCGAAGCCGGCAAGATCAATATCAACTGCGTGATTCCGAAGCCGTTCGACCCGCGCGTCGTCCCCCGCGTCGCGCGTTACGTGGCCGAAGCCGCGATGAATTCCGGCGTGGCGCAGATCGAAATCGCTGACCTCGGCGCCTACGAGAAGAGCGTGGCCGAGCGCATGCGGAAGTAACAGAAGAAAATAAAAGGGCGCCGCCGCCCGGAGGTTTTTCCATGATGTACTTTGCCGACACCTCGCGCGGAAAAAGCTACGCGAAGGATCCCGCCGTCGTCTTCTTCGGCGGGCGCTGCCTCATGTACTACTCGGTTCCGCCGTGGTGGGACGGCCGTCCGAACGACGGCTGGATCGTCGGCGTCGCCGAAAGCACGGACCTCGACAACTGGACGAAGGTGTGCGACCTGCCGCGCTTCACGGAGCTCGAACGGAACGGCTTCTGCGCCCCCGGCGCGATCGTCCTCGACGGAAAGGTCCACCTCTTCTACCAGACCTACGGCAACGGCGCGAAGGACGCGATCTGCCACGCGGTCAGCAGCGACGGAGTCAACTTCACGCCGGATGAAACGAATCCGGTCTTCCATCCGGAGGGGGAGTGGACCTGCGGCCGCGCGATCGATGCGGACGTGATTGCGTTCAAGGGGCGGCTCTGGCTCTATGTCGCCACCCGCGACCCGAAGATGGAGATCCAGAAGCTCGCGGTCGCCTCCGCCCCGCTCGACGGCGCGTTCCACCGCGGCGAATGGCGTCAGGAGTGTGACGGCTCGATCCTCGAACCGGAGCTGCCGTGGGAACAGAAGTGCATCGAAGCCCCGGCGCTCTGCGCGCATGACGGCAAGCTCTATCTCTTCTACGGCGGAGCCTACAACAACTGTCCGCAGCAGATCGGCTGCGCCGTCAGCGAAGACGCCGTCCACTGGACGCGGGTTTCGGATTCCCCCGTCCTGCCGTGCGGCGCCCCGGGCAGCTGGAACAGCTCCGAATCGGGGCACCCCTTCGCCTTCACGGCTCCGGACGGCACGCAGCACCTGTTCTACCAGGGCAACAGCGACGGCGGAAAAAGCTGGTATCTTTCGCGGAAAACGATCCGCTGGAAAGACGGGCTCCCCACCTTCGAGCTGCCGTAATCCGCCGGGCCATGGGCGGCGCTTCTCCGCTTTTCCGGGGAACTGCCGCCCTTCGCCCTTTTATTTCAGCGCGCTTTGCAGGAACTCCGCATAGACGGGCCCGTACTTCTGGATGGAATAGTCGAATGCAAGGCGGCGCGCGTTTGCGGAGAAGCGCCCCCGCATGCCGTCATCCTTCAGGCGGATCAGTGCATCCGTCCACTCCTCCGGCGTTTCCGCGAAAAATCCGGTTTCTCCGGGACGCAGCACCCGGCGGTTTTCCCCGACCGGGCTCGCGATGGCGGGCAGCCCGGCCGCGAGATATTGAATCAGCTTGAACGCGGACTTTCCGGCCGCAAACGCGTCCCCGGCCGGAAGCGGCATGATCCCGGCGTGACAGCGCGCCAGGAGTTCCCCCTCTTCCTCCGCCGACCAATCGACGAACCGCATGCGAACCCCCGGAATCGCCTGCTCCTCCAGAGCCGCCTTCGCTATGACCAGAAGCTCGAAATCCACGGCCAGCGACATCGACTTCAGCGCTTCCGCATGAAGCTCAAGATAACGGTATGTGACCGGAGTACCGATCCACGCGACCGTGAAGCGCGGAAACTTCTGCACCTGCGCGGGAAATCCGTTCAGGTCCACCGCCGTCGGGATCTTGATCACATTCGGATTGCGCTTCAGCGCCTTCTCCACAAGCAGATCGTTCGCGCAAACCACGCCGGAGGCCCCGGCGATCAGGAGGTCGTACTTCTCCGCAAGGCTCCCCCGGCCCTCGTACTTCAGCCAGACGTCGTCATCAAAATTCAGCACATAGCGGCGTCCGCGCAAAAAACGGGATTCGACCCCGTACGAAAGCTCCGGCAGAAGCTCATATTCGATGAGCAGCCTCTCGGGCAGACGCGCCGCCGCCGCCAGGCGGCGCAGGAGCGCGCCCGCCGCCAGCAGGCGTGACTTCCCCCTCCCGGCATAAAGCCGCTCCAGGTACGCATCGGAGAAAAACGCATTGAAGCGCGGCGCGAAGCCGGCCGATTCAAATGCGTCGCAATAGCTGAAATACCGCAGCCGGCTCGATGCACCGAGCCGGCCGTACCGGGTGTAAACTCCAAGCTCCTTCGTCACAGTGCCCCTTCCGCCTGATAGGGAAAATATCGTTTGCGGTAACATAACTCCGGCCCTCCCCTTTTTCAACCCCGCCCGGGCGGAAGTATTTTTACAATTTTGGCTCCGCAATGCCGAGGACAGAACAAAATTGTAAAAACAAGCCGTGGGAACCAGAAAGTATTTCCCTTCACCATAAATGGATTGCGCCATCCTGACAAAACCTGGCACGCCTCCTGCTGTCTTTCTGCCGAACCCGAAAACAACGGAGGTGAACCTGTGAAACTGATTATTGCCTACATCAAGCCGGAAAGGCTGAACGCGGTAAAGCAGGAGCTTTACAAGCGCAGCATTTTCAAAATGTCGGTCAGCAACGCGCTCGGCTGCGGCCGCCAGAAAGGGTATATCGAAGCCTATCGGGGCGCGATCTCCGAGGTGAACCTGCTCAAGAAGGTGCGGCTCGCAATCGGGGTGAACGACGATTACGTGGAGACGACCATCGGGGGAATCGTCGCGGGGGCGAGGACCGGGCACATCGGCGACGGCAAGATTTTCGTCCTGCCGATGGCCGACTGCATCCGGATCCGCACAGGAGAACACGGCCCGGAAGCGATCGGATGAACACGGCGGCACAATTATGGAGAGCAAGATCATGACGGACAGATTAAAAACGGTTTTCACAATGATGGCGCTGCTTGCGGCCATTACGCTTCCGGCGGAGGAGACCGCCGCGCAGGCGATCTTCTATTCCGACAACATGTGGGTGCTGATCGGCGGCATGCTGGTGTTCCTGATGCACCTCGGCTTTGCAACCGTCGAATCGGGGCTCTGCCGCGCGAAGAACTGCACGAACATCCTGTTCAAAAACACGCTGGTCCCGGCGATCGGGTTCGTCACCTACGCGGTCATGGGGTTCTCACTCATGTATCCCGGCGACGCCTGGGAGGTAGGCAGGGTGCTCGGCTTCGCGGGATTCGGCATGGGGTCGAATCCGGACGCCTCCATCACCGAAGCGATGGCGTATAACGGGCACTTCACTTACTGGAGCGACTTCTTCTTTCAGGGCATGTTCGCCGCAACCGCCGCGACAATCGTCTCCGGAGCCGTGGCCGAGCGCGTGAACGTCAGGAGCTTCCTCCTGTTCACTCTCCTCTACGTGATGCTCGTCTATCCCGTGCTCGGTTCGTGGGGCTGGGGCGGCGGCTGGCTCGCCGGCATGAACTTCCATGACTTCGCCGGTTCGACCTTCGTGCACAGCGTCGGCGGCTGGGGCGCGCTTGCGGGCGTAATCCTGCTCGGCCCCAGGATCGGAAAATATGTGAACGGCCGCGCCATGCCGATCATGGGGCACAGCATGCCGCTCGCGACGATCGGGGTATTCTGCCTGTGGCTCGGCTGGTTCGGGTTCAACGGCGGCTCGATCCTCTCGGCCGAGCCGACGAAAATCTCGTTCGTGCTGTGCACCACGATGTTCGGCGCTTCGGCGGGCGTGCTCGGCGCGATGCTCTGCAGCATGCTCCTGCTGCGCAAGCCGGACCTCTCGATGACATTGAACGGCTGCCTCGCAGGACTCGTGGCGATCACGGCCGGAGCGGACTGCGTGAGCCCGGTCTCCGCAATCATCATCGGGCTCATCGGGGGCGCGATCGTGGTTCCCTCGGTGCTGATGTTCGACCGGCTGCAGCTCGACGATCCGGTCGGAGCGCTCTCGGTGCATCTGGTCAACGGCATCTGGGGGACGCTTGCAGTCGGAATCTTCGCCTTTCCGGAATGCGGCTACAGCTTCACGACGCAGCTGACCGGCGTGATCTCGATCGGAGCAGCCGCGTTTCCGGCGGCGTTCCTCATCTTCTGGATCATCAGGAGAACCATGGGCCTCCGGGTCAGCCGGGAGGAGGAACTGCGCGGACTCGATATCGGAGAGCACGGAATGGAAGCCTACCCCGGATTCCAGTTCTTCAGCAATCAGTAAACGGACCTGTCCTGAACAGCTGCCGCACGGCTTCTCCCCATCCAACGCCGCGCGGCTTTCTTTCCTCACATAACATTGCCGCACGGCCATTCCTCACAAACATTGCCGCCCGGCCATTCCTCACAAACATTGCCGCCCGGCCATTCCTCACAAAACATTGCCGCCCGGTTCAAAAGCGCGGTATGCGCCGCGGAGCGGATGTGAACGAACAACACGGTTCGGCGCA
>JABLYX010000001.1 GCA_018265615.1 Lentisphaeria bacterium | reverse complement strand
TAACGCTTGGTATATCAACTATAAGTTAATGTATCAATTGGGGGATCATATGCCGGTTGCCGCATGTACAGGACTTCGCGCTGTTGAATCATTTGATCGAGATGTCTGGCCCGGCAGTCCAAATCCCGGATTAGGACATCCTTATTTGAAATCCAATATCTTAAATGATATGTTTCAACCTGCGCTTTTGTCCCCTGATCATCAAGAGGGCAATGGACATCAAATTATTACAATAGATCATCTCGTTAGAGAACATGATATTCGCATACCACTTTTCAGCGAAAAAGTAATTCTAGAGAATGTCGTAACCAAAATTAATCAATAGGCTATTAATTATGAAAAAACCAATCTTTATCTTTTTCATCGTATTATGGCTGTGCATGATTTCTTACGGAGATATTCTCGAGCAGGATGTTTGCCTTGATGGACCCGGTTCATTACAAAGCTATTGCGAACAAATCATCGGACAGACCGGCGTATCGATCATTTTGGAAGGCGACTTATTGCATGCTCCGAAATTCGATGCTCCTTCTCCGGGAAAGCTGCCCGATGTGTTATCTGCGCTATGCGGAAAAGAGTATCAATGGAAACTGGATAAAACTGTTTTGATCATTCAACATTCGAACAGGGAAAGCCCAATCCGTGCATACGGCATTAAACTGAACGGTTTGAAAGCAGAGAATCCAGGACACGGTTTTGATCTCTTTTTAAACGGGTTGTGGCAATATCGATTGCTTTCCTATGGGATCCGGGCCAAAAGCCTGAACTATACGCAGTCCGACCAGAAAGACCAGTCTTTGTTCTCATATTTATGCGATTTGCTGCAGAATCAAAGGGCTCTTTGCTGGATCTATCAGATTGATGAGAAATCTTCCATGAAACTATATAATGCATTGAAAACCAATCCGAATTACGATTTTCAAAGGGTGAAAGACCCTCAATTGCCTTTCTGGGGAATCGTGATATTCCCAAATCAGGAAATGCGCGAAGAAAGATATGCGGGGAAGGCTGTAGCGGATGGAGCGGCGCAAATGGAATGCAAGCTGAGCTTAACGCCCGGCGGCATGTTTTGCCTGAGAATCAAAAATCTGTCGAAAGATACGTTTTATTTTCGCAATTTCAAGAAAGATGGGTTGATAATCAGCAACTTAGCCTGTGATAACGAGTGGATGCGATATCCCCGGAGCTACTTGCTTTATCCCCCGATGGATTCTGATTTGCCGGAATCATTTGAATTACCTGCGGAAGAGGAGAGAGTGTTTGAATTTCCGCTTCGAGGTTGCCGCTTCAGGTCGAATAAGGGAAAGCCGGTATGGTACAGAGAAAGCGAAAAAGGGTATGATTATTCGCCGGGCGATCATGCTGAAACGTTGCCGGAGCCGATATTGAAATATAACCTATATTGCCCTGTCGTATATTTTCAGGATGAAAATGGGAAACGATATAAAACATCAGGCCGTGACTTCACTGGTAATATATGATTGATACAATGCCATGATGACTTATGGAAACAAATTTGCCGAAATGATCGTATGAAGGGTTGAATCTCTTCCATTCCGGTGCTATTCCTAATTGGTGACGAACTTTTTCAGAGCAAGCCGGCGGGAATCAGATTCGTCGTGACGGTTTTTTGTAAAAAAATCAATCTGGATTGGCTTATTCAATGAAAAATATATGGCCCCTTTTGTCGTCGACAGCCATGAAAAAAATACTGCCGGCAATACTTTTGACTTTTGTTGCGCTTTCCGGTCATGGAAATGTCCTGGATCAGAAAATTGAATATGATTTTTCTTTCCATGACCAGCTTACCAGCTATCTGGTGCCGATCATTACCTGTACCGGATTATCCATTCTGTTTGAATCGGCGGAAGAGTATCCGTCAACCACTCCTTCTCCTGAAAATGGGCGCCTTGAGGAGGTATTGAATCGTTTCTGCGGGAAAAAGTATTCCTGGGAGATCAGGGATCGAGTCATTATCATACGGTCGGTCGACAAAAAGGAAATACCCTGTGAGGCATATCAAATTCCTGTAGACTCCACCAGATATCCCTCAAATCAAGAGGGCTTGAAAAAATACCTTGTCACTCTTATAAAATATCGAATGGGAAGTCGTATGTATTCTGATATATCGCTGAATTATTCGGCGATGACACAACGCTTTGATAATTTTTTTGATTTTCTTGTAACCTTGATGAAAGATCGCCGTGTATTGATTTTGATTTACAAACTCGATGACGGGTACTCCCAGGAGATTTATCAGCGGCTCAATGCGCTGAAAGAGTACGATGCAAAAGAGATAAAAGATCCCGGAAAACCGTTTTGGCAATTGGCTTTTTTTGAAACTCCTCTTCCTCCTGCGCCGCCGCCGGTATACCATGGTGAAACGGTATTGGACGGCAACGAGCTGCTGAAGTGTCGCCTGAGGTTGGAGTCAGTCAACGGCAAGCGTTTCCGCGTCTGGCTGAAGAATGTATCGTCGCAGCCATTGGAATTCAAGGATTTCCGCAAGGAAAACCTGCTGTTGAGCGACTTGGCCAGCGACGGCCCATATTTCGAGGTGCGTGAAGTGATGGTCTATTATATTTATCCTCCGCTTGAAAGCGATGTCCCGGAAAACTTCACATTGGCTCCCGGTGAAGAAAAAGAGTTCTCTTTCCCTGTGGTCGGCAGCCGGTTCCGACGCGGCCACGGTTGGAAAATCTTCGACGCCAAAGCGGAAGAGACACTGGATTTCAAGCCGACGGAAGTTGAGATCATGAAGAAGACCAATCGCAATTACAACTTCTACGACGTGGCGGTTTACTTTTATCGCGACGGTAAAAAGTATAAAGCCTTCAAGCAGGATTTCGTGGACGGCATCACCTTTTCCCAACCCTGATTTGTCGCAAATGATGCCGTTTCAGGCCGCTTCTCCGGCGGGGGCTTTGCGCATCTCCGCCGGGAAGCGGTGAACGCTCAGCAGCCGAAAAGCTTTGCCGCCTGTTTCATGTTTCCGATCACGGGGACGGCGAACGGGCAGCGTTCCTCACAGCTTCCGCAGCCGACGCATTCCGAGGCTCCGTGCGGCAAAGCGCGGTAGTGCTGCGCGATGCTCGGCGGAATGTTCGCTTCGTCCAGCCGGGCGATGTCGAGGTACTTGTTGACTGCGGCGATATCGATTCCGGCAGGGCAGGGTTGGCAATGGCTGCAGTACACGCAGTGCCCCTTGAAGTCATTGCGGCGGCTGCCGATGATCGGCGCATAATCGCGGTCGCGGTCGGAAAGTTCAAGATATCCGACCGCCTCTTTTACCTGCGCCGCCGACTGGCAGCCGATCAGGGCGGAGACCACCGCCGGGCGCGTCAGGGCGTAGTGGATGCATTGCGCGACCGTCAGCGGCTCGGAGAAGGGAGAATGCTCCCGGGAGAGCAGTTTGCCCGCCCCGAGCGTCTTCATCACGGTGATGCCGACGCCGCGCTGCTCGCAGAGTCGGTAGAGGCCGGCGCGGACCGGGTCCATGCCGGTCATGAGCCCGGCGGGATCGCCGATCATCTTCTCAAGCTCGGACTCCGGCGGCATCATGTCGAACGCGGGGTTGATGCTGAACATCAGCAGATCGACGACGCCGCTCTCCACGACCCGCCGCGCCGTAACCGGATTGTGGGAGCTGGCTCCGATCGCCCGGACGACTCCCCGGCGCTTCAGGTCCTGCGCATATTCGAGGATGTCGGATTCGAATACGGCGGAATAATCCTCCGCCGAGTCGATGAAAAACAGCATGCCGAAGTCGATGTAATCGGTGTTGAGGCAGCGCAGCAGCGTTTCGAAATACTTCCTGCAGGTCGAAAGGTCGCGGCTGATATCATACTGCTGATTGAGGTCCACCGAGCAGATGTGTCCCTGGATCATCATTTTGTCGCGCCGGCCGGACAGCGCTTTCCCGATATTGGTGCGCACCTCCTCGCCGGGCATGAAAAGATCCATCAGGTTGATGCCGCAGTCGAGGGCGGCGTGGATGGTCTCTTCGACGACGGCTGCGGGCCTGCCGTCAAGGTGTTCGCTGCCGAGCCCGATTACCCCGGCCGAAAGGTCGGTTCTGCCGATTTTACGATATTCCATGTTTATTCTCCTTTGCTGCTGTTATCATAGCCCGGAAACGCGGAAGTTGCAATAGCCGATCCCGATCCGCATTGTTTTTTTGAATTTTTTTCAAATATCACTTGTTTCTTTTTGTCTTTTGCGTCATAATATATGTATCTAAAATAAAACAACTGAAAGATACAAGTTAAACGATGGCGGGAGACAAGGTATACGAGCAGGTGGTCAGCTACCTGAAAGAGAGCATCGCGAACGGCAATCTGAAGATCGGGGACGCGATCTATTCGGAGAATCTGCTCTGCGAGAAACTCGGCGTGTCGCGGACTTCCGTGCGCAAGGCGATCCGGCTGATGATCGAGGAGAACATCCTCGTGAGCTGCCAGGGGAAAGGGACCTTCATCAAGGCGCGCGGCTGCGGCTTCATGCACAACGCGCTCTGCCTCGTGAACCATTCGAGCCGCGCGCTGCGTTACGACGTGACCGACAGCTACTACACGGACATCATCTATTCGACTGAAGCCGCGACCAGGGATCACGATCTCGAATTCCAGATCTTCAGCCGGAACATCCAGACTCCCGCCGAAATAGCGGAGCGGTTCCGCAAGCTGAAATTCGACGGGCTGCTGATCGACGCGAGCTATCAGAACTATTTCGACAGCCTCGAATGCTTCCGGCAGATCAGCCCGAACCTCGTCGTGGTGGACGGCAATCCGAACGAAACGGAGCTGCCGACGGTCGCGCCCGACGCCCAGGAGGGATATCTGCTCCTGCTTGAGAAGGCGAAACTGCGCGGCGGCCCGGTTGCGTTTCTCTATCACGACCTGCATGCGACCCACCGCTGGCGGTATGAGTGCTTCCGTGCGGCCGCGGCTGAAGCCGGCGTCGAGGCGGAGTATTTGAATTACGGGCAGAATATTTCATTCGACAACTTCATGAGCCTCGACGGCTACCGGCGCGACCACCATCCGCTGATTTACAACACGCTCAAGCCGTGGCTCACGCCGGGCCACATCGGCGGGACCATCCTCTGCTCCTGTGATTACGCGGCGGCAAAAGTGCTCCAGATCCTGACCCGGTGCGGCTACCGGACGCCGGACGATTTCGGCGTCGCGGGGTTCGGCGGATTCGCATTCTCCTCCATGACGGAGCCGGAAATCACAACGGTCAAGGTGGATTCATTCGAGCTCGGCCGGCTGTCGGTCGAACTGCTGGTCAAGTGCATCAACGGCGAAGCCCCCGCATTGAAACGGGAGCTGCTGCCGCCCGGATTACTGAAACGCGACTCACTGTAACAGGCAAGGAGAAATCATATGAAACGTTCTTTCACACTCATCGAGCTCCTGGTGGTGATTGCGATCATCGCAATTCTCGCATCGATGCTGCTCCCGGCGCTGAATCAGGCGCGGGAGCGAGCGAAAAACACGAACTGCAAAAGCAATCTCAAACAGATGGGGCTGGTTCTGCTGCAGTATGCGGACAACAATGACGGCAAGCTGATCCAGAGCTACGCCAACGGCGGCATGTGGGTCAAGGACAACCGCGGACAGCTGTTCCTCTCGAATACGCTCGACAAGAAACTTGCCCAGAAGCTGCTGAAATGTCCTTCCGATCCGGATCCTTACTGGAAAGCGGGAGATACCTCCTGGATCCCATCGAGCTATGCGCTGAACCACAGAATCGGCGGCAAGCGCCAGAGTTTCACGCAATATCCGTCGCGCACGATGGTGATGGTCGATACGGCGGCCGGCAATCCGGGCGATGCGACGCCGATCCGGATCGATTCGGCGATCACCGCCCAACGCGACCATATGCTGTACGGCTCGCTGCGGCACAACAACTCCGTCAACGCCCTGTTTCTCGACTGGCATGTGGAGGGGCGGCATGACGTGGCCCGGCTTATCACCGCCTCCACATCCGACCCCGAAGCGCGTTATTTCTGGGGGTTAATGGAATGAATCGCTTCCTTCTTGCATTCCTGCTTTTCGCGGCGCTCACCGGCGGCGCTTTCGAGTCTGCCGATTGGAAGATCAGCGGCGCCGACCGGGGCGTAGTTTTTGAAACGAACGAGTTCAAGGACGGCGTGCTCCGCCTGAAGGACTCCGCCAAGGGGAAGTTCAACAATTTTCTCGAGTGCCGTTTGGTGGGCGGCCGCCTTGCGCCGTTCCGGGGAAAGCGCATTGTATTCTCCGCGGAAATCAGGCAGATTTCGGCCGGCCGCGCCGGAACGGTCGGGCTCACGCTGAATTACAAAGGGGCCGACGGCAAAAGCGTTTACCGCTCAACCCGCGTTCCTGGGAAAGAGGCGGCGCAGTGGACGCCGTACAGCGTCACGCTGGACATCCCCGCCGATGCGGCCGCGATGGGAGCCGTAATCGAATGCGCGCTCGGCTACAACAACACGGCGGAGGCCGAATTCCGCAATATCCGGCTCGAGGAGGCGACGGCTCAGAACAGTTGGAACACCGGAACCGGAAGCGTCATCCGCCGCGACCGGAAACCGCTTTTCTGGCGCTGGAACGCGCCGCCGGAAGTGCTTGCCGAGCTCGGCAAGGCGGGGCTGACGGTTTCATCCTCCGGGCGTGTCACGCTGGCGCCGGCCGACGGCAGGCCGCTCGAGCTTGCCGGGTCGACGCCGGACCAGGCGGAGCTCATCCTCGAAGTCACGGAGCCGTCTCCCTTCAAGATCGACTTTCTGAGCTTCGGCAAAAGCAACCGGACAGTTGAGGTCAATCCCGCATCGACCGACAAGGCGGGGCGGCGCAAGGTCCGGATCCCGCTCGAGAAATTCGCCCCGTTCCAGGACCTCGCCCGGTTCGAGGGGCTGGTCCTCACAGTGGAGAAGCCGCAGACCTTCGTGACCATCGACCTTGCGGGGCTGGACAACGCGAAGGAGGTCGTGAACATGCTGCCCGATCCGAGCTTCGAGGAGTCGGAGAAGCCGGAGAGCAACTACAACCTCTGGGCCGATTACCGCCCGGAAGAGACGGGAAAGGGTTTCCGTTACGACGGCAGGGCGTTCCATGGAAAACGTTCGCTTCTCATTGAACCGGGCGGCTTTTTCACGTGGTTCGCGCATGACCAGCGCGGCAAGGGGGCCGTCTTTTCGGTTTATGCCGAAAGCGATGCGCCCGGTTCGCTTGAACTGACGCTGCAAAACGCGGTCATGGATCATCACGGTGCGATTGCCGCGCCGGTCTACCGTGCAAAGCACGACACCGGCACGGAGTGGACGCGCATCTTCGTCGCCTGTCCGTTGACCGGCAAGATGTCCCCGACCGAGTTCAATATCTATCGCGCCGTCGTCCGCAACACCGGCAGTGTCCCCATCCGTATCGATGCGGTTCAGCTCGAACAGGATGCATCTGCGCCGCGCACGTTCAATCCCGTGCGCGGTTCGCGTTTCCACTACAAAATCAGGGAGACGGTTCCGCTGGAGCAGTATCCCGGCATGAAGATCGGGAAGAACACGAAATCCGGCGAAGTCCCGCTGAGGGTTGCCGGGACATCCGGCCGCCCGGCAACTCCGGTTCGCGGCGGTGTGCCGTTTCCGGCCGGCGAACTCTTCGACCTTGGCGAACTGCAGCTTGTCGATGCGAAGGGGAACGAAGTTCCGGCGCAGTTTGTGGCGCTCGCACGCCGTCCGCTCGACAGCAGCGTGATTTCGCTCGGAGTCGACTTTCAGGCCTCACCGGAGGAGCAGTTCCGCCTCCGCTACGGCAGGGGCATCGCACGCAAGCCGGACGGCAGACCGATCGCCCGGCAGGAGAACGGGCGGATCGTGATCGACACCGGCGCCCGGAAATTCGTCCTGACGCCGGACAAACCGTCGTTTCTCGAGGGCGGCGACGCATTTTTCGCGGTCAAAACGCCGGACGGCAAAATCCACCGCTCCCCCGCTTCGCTCGTGAAGGTCGAGGAGAACGGCCCCGAACGCTGCATGATCCTGCTGCGCGGTGACGCGTTCCTCGCGTGGGAGCTGCGTATCTCCGCCTTCCGCAATCTGCCGTACCTCGAAATCGACTGCTCGTTTGAAAACAACTTCACAGAGAGTGATCCGCTCTACCGGCTCGTCCGGGCGGTCTATCTGCAGCTTCCCGCGCAGAAGAATGCGGACCTGGAGGGGAAGGAGTACGATTCGTTTGAAAGCGTGACCCGCCTTGCGCGGGCAGGGGAGTTCCGTATAGAGAATCTGCTTTACCGGAACGGCGCGGCGCCGGTTCGCCTCACGTCCATGCCGGAGAGCTTTTCAAGCGGCCGCTACTCCTGCTATCTTGAAAATCCTTCTGAACGGATTCCGTACGGCTTCGGCTTCGAGCCGGGTGCGGCGCGGATCTATATGTGGCCGGAGACCGGCGTGAATCCGCTCGACGTCGCCGCCGGGCTCTCCGGCACGATGCGCGTCCGCTTCGGCGACGGCGGAAAGCCGCCCGTTGCAAACAGGCCCGTATTGCAGGCCGATCCCGGCTGGATCCGCAAAAGCGGCGTCTTCGGCGATTTCCTGACGGCGGACGAGATGCGCAGTTCGTTCCCGAAGACGGCGAAATCGATCGACGACGTCTTTGACGCGACGCGCGGCGCCGAGACGCTCACGGGGATGCTCGGCTTCGGCGATGCCGGAGATCTCGGCAGCCGGAACTACTACCGCAACCACGAAACCTCCGGCGTGCGGAACCTCTGGACACGCTATCTTTCGACCGGAGACCTCCGGGACTTCGCCATGGCGGCGCGCCACAGCATCCATATGCGCGACGTCGACCAGTGCCATATCCGGCGCGGCACGACCGCCGTGCATCCGCACAACTCCTGGAGCAACCTCACGTACAACTTCCACACGGGCCACTACTGGGGAACCGGCGTGGTCTGGCACTATCTGCTGACCGGCGACCGCCGTTCCCTTGAAAGCGCGCTCTCTTCGGCGGCCGTGCTCGTGCAGAAATCGTCGATCCAGTACCGCGGCGGACGCGAACGCCACCGCATGATCTACCATCTTGCGGAGCTTTACGAGCTCTCCGGCGACCCGCAGCTGAAGGCTGCGTTCGAGCGCCAGTACGATGTCGGCGGCGCTTCCGATCCCGGCAGCTATTACGGCGGAATCGCGCATGAGGCGCTTTACAGGCTCTGGCAGGCGACCGGCGAGCAGAAGTACCTCGACCGCCTGAAATCCGAGGCGACGGAGTTCCTCGCCCACAACCGGAAGGAGCTCCAGCCGATGCCGGAGGACCGCGCCGCCTCTCCCACACGCGCCGGTTCGGCCAATGAGGGGCGCGCCGCAATGATGCTCTTCACGGGGGCGTTGGCCGCGCGGCTGCTCGACGACCCGGCCTATCTGCCGTATCTCGACCGCGGCGACGGCGACCCGCTGCTCTGGCACATGTCCTCGGTGATCGGACGCGACAATTCGCTGGCGTGGGCGCTGCCGTACCTCTCCGCCATGCGCCATTTCGGGATCAGCGAGAATCCGGCGACGCCGGACAACTGCGGCGACCTCGTGCGGCTCACCGGCCGCATGCAGATCAGCCGTGACGAGCCGTTCCTCATCGAGCTCACGCCGGGCAGGGACGGCAAGGCGGTGCTTGATCTCTACCGCGTCCGCAGTTTCCGCTACTGGCAGTACAAGCGCACCGGTGACAAGCTCACCGTGAAGATCACCGCGCCCGACGGGCGTGTGCTGGCGGATGAAACGGTCTACGGCAACGTACCCGCCGAGCACCGGCGCATCGCGGTCGACGCGCCGGACGGCAAACCGGTCACGGCCGAGGTTACTTTCCACAACGATTGCTGGGGCGGCGTTTCGAGTCCGAATCCGTACCGGATCGACGCGAGGCGCTATTTCGGCGCGCGCAGTTCGGTCGGTGTCCCGCTCCGGTTCCGGATCCGCGCCCCGAAGTCCGGCAAACTCACGGTCGACTGGCGTTGGAAAAACGCGAGAAACGCCCGTGCGGGCGAGCCGCTCGCCGTTCGCCTGACCGCGAAAGACGGAAGCGTCGCCGCCCACCAAATCTACACGATTCCGCCGGATTTCCCGGAAGAGAAGGGGACCTCCACATACCTCATGGAGCTGGAGATTCCCGAAAAGTACCGGGGGGAAGAGCTGGTGCTGGAGCTCCCGGACCTCAAATGGATCGAGTGGAAGCTCGGCGGCCTCGACGATCCCTATCTCAAACCATTCTGATCGGAACCGGGCGGCATTTTTTCTCTGAGACTGAACTTTCCGCCCTGTCCGTTCCAGAGCAGAAACCCCGCGACTGCCATCGTGCCGCCGACAAGCGGCAGAAGCAGGAACGGGGTTCCGTACATCAGGAGTTCGCGGCAGTCTCCCGCACGGAAAAATGCGCCGGCGCAAAGATATACGCCGTTGGAAACAAGGCAGAAGCCGGCAAAGAAGCGCAGCAGATGCGCAGATTTCCAGCGGCACAGCAGAAGCCACAGAAGGAGCGGCAGGCACACGCCGCCGGCAAAGCCGCCCCATGCCGTGAAAAGCGGATGCGGATTGCATGTGAATTCGGTTCCGGACAGCTCCCACGGCAGCAGCAGAACGCGCCGGACTTTTCCTCCGGACAGCCACCCGGCGAGCGCATGACCGGATTCATGGGCCGCCTCCATCGCGTAAAACGCCGCCGGGGGCAAATACCAGAACCGCAAAATTTTCCGCATCCGGCTCATCTGTCGCATATCTCCTCTCCGGGAAGATACACGCCGTTGCGCTTTTTTCAAGCGCACAGCTTGCACTTGACGGGAAAACGGTTTATATTTTATTCAAGTCAAACCCGTTTTTGAGGAAGGGGAAACATATGAAAGCACAGCCGCGTTTTTATCTGGCGACCAATCTGCTCGCCGGACATTCCTGGAAATTCATGCTTATCCAGTCGGTCATCTCGATTCTGCTCGGGATATTCTTCATGATCAACTACGGCTCGGCGCTCATCGCGTTCGCCCTGCTGCTCGGCATCATGCTGCTGGGCTGCGGCGTCCAGGGATTTGCGCTGATGGCGCTGAACCGCCGCTTCAAGTTCGGCTTTGCGCTCTATTCGCTGTTCTGGTTCCTGGCCGGGCTCGTCATGGTCATCGAGCCGCTGGCCAGCGCCGTGTGGCTGCTGGTCGTGCTCGGGATCTGGTTCATCATCCACGCCGTCGAGCTTTTCATCGGCGCGGCGGTGGATAAGATCCATACGCCCGGATTCCGTTTCCTCGTGGTGCTGAACGGCGCCGTAACGCTGATTTTCGGACTCCTGATCGCGACGACTCCGATCGCGGCGGCGGGGTTCTTCAACTTCATTTTTGCATTTTTCCTGATCTTCTACGGAGCGGTTACGTTCGGAGTCGCGCTCCGTTTCCGCAAGCTCAACAGGCGCATGGAGAAAGAAAATGACACCCCGCCGGAGCTCGGCGCGGAGTAGGCCGCACCGGCAGGGCGGGCCGGATGCAGCTCCGGCCCGCCGTTTTTTTGTTATTTCCGCAGACGGATGACCCGGCCGCTCATGGCGGACGGCGCATCCAGGCGGAATTCGCCGCTGACGACGGAGGAAACCCCGGTTTGCGGAGTTGCGAATTCGTCGACGATTTTCCAATCCCCCGGAGGAAGGCGGAAGCCGATCTGCGAGGGCGGATTGTCGAATACATGCACGAACAGCGCAAGCTCCTGCCCGTCCCCGCTCTGCCGAACCAGGATCTGGTTGCCGCGCAGCCGCCGCCAGGCGGGGCTCATCATCGTGGCAAGGGTGCTTCTTCCATGCTTCAGCACAGGAACCAGTCGGCGGTAGAACTCCATCGCGTCGCAGGTCAGTTTCCACTGCTCCGTATCCAGCTTCAGGATGTCGCCGGAGAGGCAGAAGCGCCCGAGCATGGCGGACGAGAGAATGTAACCGAGCTTCTTCAGGTCGTGCTCCGGCTTTACGACCGCCCAGATCTGGCACTGGCGCGGCAGCATCAGCCGGTGCAGGCTGGCCGCGATCACCGGGATCTCCGGCTCCTCGTGCGCGTCGGAGAATGAAGACATCGAACTCAGCGCGAACATCGATGGTTCGAGCCGATGGCCGCCGGAGGAGCAGTTCTCGATGACAAGCTCCGGATTCACTTCACGCATGCGCCTGAACATCCGGTAGGTCCCGAGCACCTGGCGGCGCAACCCTTCTCCGGGGGAGTCCGGGTGGTCGCAGCCGAAGCCGACGGTTTCATTGTAATCGACCTTGACATAGCCGAAGTGATTCTCCTTCAGCATCCGGACGACCTTCTCCTCGAGATAGGCGACCGCCTCCGGGTCGTTCAGGTTCCAGAAATGACGGTCGGGAAAGACCGGGATCCCGTCAAGGGTGAGATGGTGCGCCACCTGCTCCCTGAAAGCCCTGCTGCCGCTGCCGCAGACTTCGAATTCAAACCAGATGCCGGGGATGAAGCCGCGTTCCCGCAACCGGTCGGCGGTCGCCCGGAGCCCGTCCGGAAACATCTCAGGGTTCGGGTCCCAATCCCCCTGCGCGGTATACCACTCCGTCCCCGGAGTCTTGAACCAGCCCGCATCGATCACAAAATAGCGGACCGGCGTTCCTTTGAGCTTATCGGCGAGCGTAAGCACCTTCTCCTCGCGCGGATCGCCCCAGGTCGTGCACCATTCGTTGAAGATGATCGGCAGATCTTCTTCCGACTCCGGGAGGTCGAGACGCGCCTCCTGTTCCGCGAGGAGCCGCCCGCAGAGCGCGTCGAATCCGGCGGCGGAACAGCCGAGGAACGCCTCCGGCGCAGCGAAGCTTTCGCCGGGCGCAACGGATTTGCTCCAATGCCCGAATTCGCGGTCCGCAAGCCCGCCGGAAAGGCTGAAGTCAAAATTCCGGCGGCGCGAAAACTCCATCTGCCAGGAGCCGGCCCAGGCGAGCTGAGCCCCCCAGCAAACCCCGGCGACCGTATCCTCCACCGCGGCGAACGGATGAAAGCCGCGCACCGGCATGGTGCCGACCTGGCCGAACCGTTCGCAATTGATCGAGTGGCCGCTCCATGAACGTTCGAGGTGCAGCGCTTCGGCGCTGTCGCTGACGTGATAGCCCTCGGCGCTCCAGTTTGAGCGGAAACGATGCAGTTTGATCCGTTCGAACTGCTCATCCGCGGCATAGGGCCCGAGTCCGCCGAGCGCAAAGCTCTCGATCATGTCAAGTATGGCCGGGCTGGCGGAATTGTTGCGGAACTCAATCCGGATGGTGAACACCGGCGTTTCGTTCCGCCAGCTCAGGCGGTGGATCAGCTCATATCCGCGCGGGTCGGCCAGAACGGTGACGATTTCCCGCTCCGCGATTTTCTGTTCACGGAACCGGAACGCCTCCGTGGAGCCGCTGTCCCGCATCGTGCGCCCCGCGCCGAAACCGCAGGGATTGTGATCGCCCCGGAGCTTGACTTCGGCCAGCGGTATCAGTGTATCGTCCGGGCGCGCGGAGCGGTCGATGGGAGGATACGCCGCTCCATCCGGCACCAGACTCAGTTCGACCCGGCCGGTTTGCGGATTGTGCCGGTACCGGAGTTCCGTGTCGCCAACGCGGACACCGGACAGTTTCTCGATGCTCATAATGGATTCTCCTTTTTCATAATCTACACATGATGCCGCCGTTTTTCCACTGCCGGAGGAAATATTTTCCGGTCCGACAGGGCCGGAATGAAAATTCAGATTAGTATTTTATGAAAATAAATTGAAAAAGAAGAAAAGCCGGTTATCTTAATTAATACGGAAGGCGGATTTGGCATTGAGGAGGCCGAATCAGTCCTGAAAATATCGCGAGTTGCTTCCTGGACCGGTGGTTGCATTCTGTACGCAGGAAACAGTTCATTGCCGGAATCCGCATTTTTTTTTGTGGATGAAGCAGGGTTGAAACCGGATGGAGAGAGGAGAATCCGTCATGCGCGTAAACGTAGTGCCCAGAACCTATTTCGAGATGCATCGGGGCAGCCCGGTGGAAGAAGCGTGTTTCGAACGCTGCAGTATCATATCGATCAATGCTCCGTCCGCCGGAGAAGAACCGCCGTTTTCCCCGGAATTCCTGAATGCGCCCAATCTGCTGGTCCTGTATTTTGACGATGTGGCCGATCCGGTACGCGAAAAAGGGATTTTCATGACTCCGGAAGATGGAGATGCGATCGTCGGATTCATCAGGCGCCTGGACCGTTCCCGGCAGTTGTATGTCCATTGCACGGCCGGAATCTCCCGGTCCGGCGCGGTCGGCGAAATGCTTGACTGGTATTTCAACTGCTGTCTGGAAAGCCACTGCGAGGATCACGCCATGTTCCTGCGCCGCCACCCGTGCCTGATCCCGAATCGCTGGGTCAGCCGTGTGCTGCATGAAAAGCTCAGGCATGCGGCGAATGAGATGCAGAACTCCCGGTAATGCAAAAGGCGCGGCAGTTGAAGAGCCGCGCCTTTTGCATGCTTCTTTGCTTACAGCTCTTTGCCGAGGTCGACCAGACCCGGCGCCGGAGCCGCTTTGGGAGTGGCGGCCGGGTTGCCGGTCGCTTCGGCGTCGTTGTCCGAAAGCAGGTCGGCAACCTTGACCAGGCCGGCGTTCGGATCCGTGAAGTCGACGCCGGCGCGCGCGGTTTCGCCGCCGACCAGGCTGACAATCCCGGTATCCGGATTGCGGATCAGCATCGGAATGGTCCCCGAAGTCTTGCGGTATTCGTTCGCGACCGGCTTGCCGTCAACGGAAAACGAGAGATACTGGAACACCTTCGGCGAAATCGGCATCAGCAGATGAATGCGGCTCAGCATGTCCACCTGGGCAGTGTACTGCTCATAACCGACGGCCTTGCCGATCCGGATAACGGCGTAAATCTTCCTGTTGTCTTCGATCACGAGGTAATAGGCTTTCGTCGACCCCTCCGTGATGGTGCGGATGTTGTAGGTACGGTCGCGGGAAACTTCGTTCGGATCCTTCTCCGGATTCAGCTCGGGGACACCGACCGTCTGCTTCCAGACCGTGATTCCGGGCTCGATATTGAATTTCAGATCCTTGGTCTTGTATTCGCTCGGGAGCAGCGAGTGCGAAACATACGCGTGCACCCGGTAGACTCCGGCACGGTCGAGCTGGTAATAACGGTTGATCGGCACGATCATGCGCTTGATCTGTCCCGGCGAAAGCACGAGGCCGCGCACAGAAAGTTCCATTCCCGGGCGCTTCGGCACGATGTTCCCGCGTTGATCGGTCACTTCGAAAAGCACGTAGCCCTGCAGCTTCGGGTGTTTGCCGAAAAGCAGCGGGCGGGCGGTGTCGTTCCGGAGCGTCACGCACGCATAGATCGGCTCGTACTGCATATACATGGAGCGGTTCAGCATGAGATCCATGCCGACTTGCGCCGAGACGGTTGCCGCGGCGCAGACTGCGAAAAAGGCAAGGCAGATCGATTTGAACATGGTTACTTTCCTGTGGTCAGAGTTTGAATACAGTCGTTCGCGATTTGGGCGGCATCGAGCCGGTGGCAGGCGGGGAGGGGCTCCGGACAGCTGCGCTTCAGGCAGCCGAGGCATGCCGTCCTCCGCCGGTAGATCCGGTGGAGCTCCCCGTAAGGACCGGTTTTCGCCGGATCGGTCGGGCCGAAAAAACCGAACACCGGTTTTCGCAGCGCGGCCGCCGCATGCATCGGGCCGGAATCATTACTGATCACAAGCCGTGCATTGCGTAGAATTTCCATCATGACGCCAAGCGAGGTTTTCCCGGTCAGCTCAAGCAGCGGAATGCCGGGGCCGGCAGCTTGCCGGATCTCCTCCGCCGCGGCGGAATCCGATGCGGCACCGACAATCGCAAAGACACACCCCGGCCGCTGCGCATGGATCCGGCGGATCACGTCGGCGAACAGCGGCGGCGGAAAGGTTTTGGTTTGCCAGCGGCTGCCGGGCAGCAGCGCAACAAGCTCCTCCGGAACGACACCGACCAGCTGCCGGAGCCTGGCGGCATTCTCCGGATTTTCCGGCAGCAGCGGCGCGGGAACCGGATCGGCGGTGCCGAGGAACGCATTGACCAGGTTCACATTGCGTTCGACCGCATGTCCGGCCGGAACATCGAACTTGAGCTTATATCCGAGTCTGGCCGCCGGTTCACGCGGATGGGCGAAGCCGACCACCGGCCCCCCTTTGGCCGCTTTGGCGAAAATCGCGCTGCGCGTCAGCCCCTGAAAATCGATGATGAGGTCATAGCGCTGCTTTCTCAGCTCGCGAACCAGGTGCATGAATTCCGGCACGAGCGTCGGCAGCCGGCCGAGCCGCTTGCGGTTGAACAGGATCTTGTGTGCGACCGGAAACGGGCTGTAGTCGAGAATGTCGGCGAAGGCCGGATGCACAAGAAAATCAAGCTCCGCCTCCGGGTACTTCCGGCGCAGCAATTCCAGGGCAGGAAAAACATGGAGGATATCCCCCAGACTGCTCGGCTTGACCGCCAGAATCCGTTTCACTGTTTTTCTCACTTGTCACAATGCCGCCGCACGGCGGACTCAACTGCCCATCGCAAGGCGGGTCGCGAGGCGTTCAGGCAGCCCCGCATCGATGATCTTCTGCTGCTGGTTGGCAATATCGTACGGTATCCGGTAACGCGTGACGTAGCGCGCGATCGTGTCGAGCACCGCAAAGCTCGCCCGCGGATCCCGGTTGCGCGGCTGCCCGATGCTGCCGACGTTGAACAGGTATTTATAACCGATCTTGATCTCGACCGGCAGTTCATCCGAAAGGGAGTAGTCGAAGTTTTCATCTTCGATTTCCGGATTGTAGTTCCACTCTTCGAGTTCCTCGAGGCTGCTGGCGATCGGCTTCTTGCAGAACGCAACCGGCACATGCGAGTGGCCGCAGAAGCAGAGCGAGGTGAACTGGTAGTTGAAATTGTCCGCCGCATGGTGCGCGTCGAAGATGTATCCCCAGTTTTCCGGCGAATCGAGCGTGGCGTGGACGAATGTGGTGTTGCACTCCTGCTGCGTGGCGCGGAACGGCGCGCTGCCGATCCAGGCGCGTTCGTCTTCATCGAGATGAGCGCGCGTCCACTCAACCGCTTTCTTCGCATGAGGGTTGAAGCCGGAGATTTCGATGTCGCCGTTCGCGGTGTACTCGTCGTGATTGCCGCGAACCCGCGCCACGCAGTTCAGCTCATAGACCGTACGCACACACGCCTGCGGATCGGCGTTGTAACCGACGATGTCGCCGAGCGAAACATAATGGTCGATTTCGAGTTCCCTGCATTTTTCGAGTACCACTTTCAACGCGTCGTAGTTGGCGTGGATGTCACTCAGGATTGCATACTTTGCCATCTTTTTCAACATCTCCGGGCTGTTGCCGGCACGGAGAAACGCCCAACGCTCCCCCCGTACCGTTCCGCTGCCGGGATTCCGGCGCGGAAAATTATATAAAATGAACGAAAACCCATAATAAGGGGTACGCCGGCTGCTGTAAGCCGGATTCTGTCCTCCGCCCTGCGGCGGATGGGCAATCATCTGTCTGTGCGACCAGAACCCGGGGTTCCTGACGCCGCGAGCAGCGACTCACCCTCTATTTGGTCTTGCTGCGGGAGGGGTTTACCATGCGGCGCCGCTCTCGCTGACGCGCCCGGTGGGCTCTTACCCCACCCTTTCACCCTTACCCGGATTGCTCCGGGCGGTATCCTTTCTGTTGCACTGGCCTTCCTGCGGCGTATCGTCCGCAGTATCCTTCTTTTCAAAAGGACTCCCCGCTCTATGCAGTCCGGACTTTCCTCAACCGGGCGGCGCGTATCCGCGTCCCCGGCCGCGATTGCCCGCAGTCGACGTACCATCCGTTAATATAATCATGCTCCGCCGAATATACAAGTGCCGTTCAGATTTTTTTATTCGGAGCGGTTTGGAACTGTTTTTTCTTGCAATCATGTCTGCCGGGGAGTATATTCAGAAGCATGAACGGACAGGAAAAAACGGAACCGGCCGAACGACGGATCGTGTTGAACCGTGAAACCGGCGTGCTCTGCATCGTCGGCGCGGTGGCATTGGCCGTGCGCGCTTTGCTCTTCCTGTCATGGCTCGCTTCGCCGCTGCGCAGTTTCCACCTTGTTCCGGGGCTCGACATGCAGTCCCTGCTGCGCTACGGCGAATGGGGCACGGAGGGGATGAGGCCGGTCTTCACCCTGCACAGGGCGCTCGTTGCACTGGTCTATCACCTGAACGGCGGTGCGCATTCCGTGGAGGCGCTGGCCGTCATTCAACTGCTGTGCGGCGCGGGAACCGCGGTTCTGACCGCCTATGCGGCGCTCCGCCTGTGGGGAAACCGGCGCATGGCGCTGGCCGCCGGGCTGATTGCGGCGCTGTATGCGCCGGCGGCGATGTACGAGCTTTCCATGTTGCAGGAGACGCTGCTTCTGCTGGCGTTTTCCGCGAGTTTCGCCGGGCTCCTGTGGGCTCGCAGACACCACTTCGGCCGGCACTGCGGCATCGTTGCCGGACTCCTGCTCGGCCTCGCTTCAATCGGACGGCCGACCGCGCTTCTGTGGGTCGGGGCAGCGGTTGTGTGGAGCGCGTTCGTCCTGTTCCGCCACAGGCGGAGCGAGTGCAGGCGCGCTCTCTGGGTCGTCTGCGGCATCGCCGCCGTCTGGCTGGCTGCAGCCGGGCTCAATTGGCATTACAACGACGGGAAAAGCCCCTTTTTCAATGTCGTCGATTACTCGTCCAGGGTCAACCTGGCTGACGGCCCCGGGAGGGAGACTGCCGCGCGGCCCTCCGGTCCGGTCCGGCTGTTCCGGATCGGAGCAAATGCAGCCGGCCGGATTCCGATGGTGTTTCTGGCGCATGAGATTCCGGACAATCTGAATTACTACTTCGTCCGCGATTATTTTCCGGAGCTGAAGCTCATGATCGGCCCCGGGCTCCTGATTCCGTTCATGCTTGCGGGGCTTGTGCTTGTGGTGCTGACCGGGCGTTTTCTGCGGCGCGACGGGCTGATCCTCATCGCAGTTTTCACGCTGGCGCTGCCGATCTGCGCGAACTGGCCGATGGGGCGCTACCGGCTGATTCTGCTTCTGCCGTTTGCGCTGCTTGCCGTTGATGCGGCGCGGATTGCCCTCCTGAAACCGAGGAAGCTGTATCTTCCGCTCTCCGCCGCCGTCCTGGCCGGGGCGTTCCTGGTGAACCCGAAGCCGGGAGCGCCGTTCCTGCGCTCGTCGGATTTCGTCGCATGGGCGCTCGCTATTGAAGCGCAGGCCGGCGGAAAGGTGACGCAGGAGTCGGTCGCCACGTTCCTCGAAGGATACAGCCGGAGCGGCAGCGAAGCCGCGGCCATGAATCTCCTGATCCGGCTGATTTCCCTGCGGGAGTTCGACGCGGCACAGCGGTTGATCGACGATGCGCTCGGGAACGGGATCGGCAACGCTTCACTGCTGCATTATTACGCGGCCCTGCTGCGGATGGAACATCGCGACCCGGCCGGAGCGGAGGCGGAGCTTGCGGAGTGCGACCCCGCCGCGATGGATGACCTCTCCATCAAATTTTACTTTCTGCGGGGAGAGGCCGCGCGGCTCCGGGGGCGGAACGCGGAAGCGCGCGTGCTCTACCGGAAAGCGCTTGAAGAGCCGGACGCCTACGGCTTCCGGCCCCAGGTCGAGCGCGCCCTTTCACTTCCCGGCATCGCGGAGAAATGAGGCGGCGTCCGCTACGCCCTGCTGAAAGAAAGCATCCATTCCGGGAAACGTGATGAAGCCGTGCACGGCGCCTTTGTAACGCCGCGCCCTGACCGGGACACCCCCCTTTTTCAATTTCTGCGCGAATTCCGCCGCCTGGTCCCGCAAGATGTCGAATTCCGCCGTGACAAGCAGGACCGGAGGCAGCACCGACAGTTCTGCGCCGAGCGGTGAGACGAACGGCTCCCGGCGTATTGCCGGCTCCGGCACATAAGCCGCGCCGAATGCGTCCATCAGGTCGGAATCGAGATTGAACCCCTTGCCGTAGAGCGTCCGGGATTCGCGTGCATCCGGCTCGAGCGTCACGACCGGGTAGAAGAGGATCAGCCCCGCCGGCTTCTCTTCAGTAGTCTCGAACTCCTTCAATGCGGCGGTGACGGCGAGCTGGCCGCCGGCGCTGTCCCCGGCGAGAAAGATCCGGTCGGCATCCATGCCGAACTCATCCGCGCCGGTGCTCAGGAAATTGTAGGCGGCCAGGGTGTCGTCGAGCGCGGCGGGGTAGGGGGACTCCGGAGCGAGGCGGTAGTCCGGCGCCGCGACGATCGCACCTGACTTCGCGGCCAGCTCGCCGCAGAAGCGCGAACAGCGCTGGATGCTTCCGAGCACCCAGCCGCCGCCGTGCAGATAGAGGATGGCGGGACGCGGCTCTTTCGACCCCGTTTCCGGGATATAAAGCCGGATTGCGCGCGCGGTATCTCCGGATTCATATTCGAGGTTGCGGACCGTGATGCCGGCGGGCGGCGGCTGTTCCTCTTTCAGGCGGTAAACAGCGAGCTCTGACGGATCGCCGGAGGCCGCTTTGCGGATCGCCCGGATCTGTTTCTCCGCCAGGCCGGGAGGCAGTGCGGCCACAAACGCGGCGGCCTGCGGATGCATGGCGGGCTGAGCGGGCGCCGGTGTTTTGTCGACGGCGGCCGGAGTATCGGTTGTCTCCGGCTCTTCCGGCGCCGGAGCGGTACAGCCGGAAAACAGCCAGAACAGAGACACGGACAATATGAATAAAAATGATTTCATGCGATCAGGTTCCTTCCGTGAAAGATGGATCAATATAACCTGAAATCGGCGATTTGCCAGATTCGGAACGCGGAAAGGCGGATTTTTTTTGAAAATGTGCTATAGTAAACTAAGAAATGAAAAAACGGCCGCGTCTTATCTGATGAAAACCCGAAAAAGAAAACAACACCGGTGGATGCGCCGGTCCCGGAATTGAGAATGGATCGCGAAAGCTGTTTCAATGAATGTATCGACCGCCACCTGCCGATGTTGCGGTCCGTCGCATACCGGATCGTCGGCAACAGTGCCGACGCCGACGAGGCGATCCAGCAGGCGATGCTGTCCGCCTGGCGCAAGTTTGACTCGTTCCGCGGCCAGTCGCAGATATCGAGCTGGATTTACCGGATCACGGTGAACGAGTCCTACAATATCCTGCGGAGCCGCCGCCGGGAGGCGGAAAAAATCGCAAACTACGCCAGATATGCGGGAGAATCCGGAACGGACGAGCATATCTACCGACGGCTCGAAACGGAGATCTGCAACCTGCCGGAGCTCTACCGGGAAGCGATCCAGATCGGAGTCCTCTCCGGGCTCGACGGCTCGGCGGCCGCAGAGCGGCTGGGTTGCTCCGCGAACACTTTATATCAACGAATTTTTAAAGCCAAGACATTGCTGAGGAAAGCGATGCGAGAGGTGCCCGATGAGTGCTGACAGAGTGGACAGATACCTGGAAAAACTGAAAGAGAAACGCGATGACGCCGCTTTCGTTTCTCCGGAGGAATTCAAACGCAGCTTTTTTGAGCGGGCAAGGCGTGAGACGCCGGCCCGGAAGCCGGCATGGTACCATACACGCCTGTTTCGCGCCGCAGCGGCGGCTGCGGTCCTCGTCGGTTTCGCCGGAGTGCTGCTGCTGGATCGGCAGACGGAGGCCCCGCTGCAGGACTCGAATGTGACGGCCGGCGCGATCGAACGGCTCAAGCTGATGTTCAACGGCGAATCCGGAACCATCGGGGAGCGGCTGCGCGAGGCCGCTTCGCTCTTCGGCGGGACCTCCGGCGTGGGCTTCCTCGGGGATGAGATCTTTACGTACGAACGGCAGTCTCAGGCGACCCCCGACCGGGTGCTGAGGCTTTCGGTGTTCGACAGGAATCTGAAGCCGGCGGGAGAGGTGACGCTGATTTTCAACGGCGAGGATGTCGCCGCGATACGGACGCGGGACGTCTCCGGCGAAATCGTGACAACCGAGGCCAGCGACGGCGCGGAAGTCGTCGATGCGAACCTGAAGATCCGGCTCCCGTCCGGGCGCGACCTCTGCCTCTCGGAGCTGATCGTCGGCTCGGATGCTGTCAGTTATTCCGTCAGGGACGGCATGGTTGTGCGGCGGGAAATCGCCAGAATGTGATTGTGGAAAACCGGAGGCGGCCATCATGAAAAAATGGATTCCATGTCTGTTTATCGCACTGGCCTGCATGGGGATGCAGGCGGCTGAAGAGCCGGTCGATATTTACGCCGGGCGGCCGCAGCTGCTGCCGTTCGAGGTGAAGGGCAGCTTCCGGATCCGGACGGGGCACGGGCGGATCCTCGGTTCCGGAATCGGAAGCGGCGCGCTCACGGTGCAGTTGCCGGAGCTCGAACCGGGCAGCCGGGTCGAGGCCGTGCTTGAGTGGGAGGGCGGATCGCGGAAAATCGTCTGTCACCATCCGCTCCTGCTTCCCGGAATTGAGGCCAGAATGGCGCTTTCCGGCCCGCGGCGCGCACCGTTTCTGGAAGCCGGCGTGAAGCCGGCGGAAAAAGCGGCTGTTGCCATCACCGATGTCCCGGAGGAGTGTGAAGAGCCGCTGATGCTCGTCTTCCCCTCCCGGAACGGACTGCCCTGGCGAATTCCCGCCGGCTGGCGCTCGGTTTCGATGTATCGCACTAAGAACCCGGGTTCACTCGGCGTCTTAAAGGTCAGAGAAGATTCCCTGATCGATACCGGAGGGGAGGCGGCGTTCATCGAGGTGGTGACCGCCGGGAAGCGGAGGATCGTCTTTTTCGATCCGAAGTTCGATCCGTCGATCGCGGAGAATATGCTGATTATCCAACAAATTGTCAAGGAGATGAAGAAATGAAAAAAATCTGGGGGATTCCGGTTCTGGCTCTGGCCGCGGCACTGACGCTGCCGGCGGCGGAGAATCCGGTCGCGACGAAGACGGAAGCGCCCGCGGCAGCGGCGGAAGCACAATCGCCGGAATCCATTCCGGTTCCGACGATTGCGGTGCTGCCGTTCTCTTCACGCGGGGCCAGGATCCAGAACGAGGAGATGGGCAAATCGATCGCCGACCTGGTCACAGTCACGATGATGGGCAAGGGAGAGTTCGACCTGGTCGACCGCTCCGAACTCGATAAAACCCTGACGGAGCTGCATCTGTCGTCGACCGGGCTCGTCGACACCGAGACCCGGCTGAATCTCGGCCGTCTGGTCGGGGCGCGCGTGCTCATTACCGGCTCCGTGTTTGTCTCCGGCGACAAGAACTATATCATCGCCAAGGTGATCGGCACGGAAACCGGGCGCGTGCTTGCGGCGGCCAGCAGCGGAACCGCCGACGCGGCGGACCTCGTCCCGGAACTTTGCGACAAAGTCGCCGTGCTGCTGCAGGAAAAGGGGAACGTGATCCTGCCGCCCCCCCGCACGGTGCTGACGGTCGCGGGAAAGCTCTCCCCGCTGGTGAAGGGAAACGGCCGCAAGGTCTATGTGAAGGTAGCCGAGACGATCGGCATGCCGGCGGTCGATCCCGCTGCGGAGACCGAACTCAAAAAGCTGTTTGTCACGCTCGGCTTTGCCGTGGTGGACAGCCGTTCCGAGGCGGACTTCTCGCTGCTGGGCGAAGGCATTGCGGCGGATTCCGGCAGTTATCAGCAATTTTCGAGTTCAACCGCGCGGGTCGAGCTGACGCTGTATAAAGGCAAGGATCAGGTGCTTGCGGTCGACCGCCAGAAAGAGACGGTCGCCGGCCCGAGCTATGTGATCGCGGCCAAGGACGCACTCGGAGCCGCGGCGCTCACGCTTGCGTCACGGATGCTCCCGGCGCTGAAGTAACGACTGAAAGTGAATGGCAGCCGATGCCGCCGGCTGCCGCTTCCTGCATGGAATGCTCCCGGTTTTCCCGCTTGCTTTTTCCGTAATTCATGTTATAATGAATAAAGGGAAGAGTCATATTGCGTAACACCGGTTTTTTGAGGAAAATCACCGGTGTGGGATGTTTTCGGCGGGAGGTTCGTTATGAAGCAGATCCTGATTGTGCTTGCCTCGTATGACGGGGCCGGAAGAAAGAAGGCGCCTGACGGCGAATGGCAGGAGGAGTTCACCGTTCCGTATTCCATGTTCTGTCAGGCCGGGTACTCCGTTTTCGTCGCCGCGCCCCGCGGCGACGGGCGGCTTGCCGATTTCGAACGGCTGAAAACGACGGCAGGAATCGATCCGGCGCTCGAACGGCTGTTTCTGCTGAAGGAGTTGCTCGGCTGGAAGTTCGATGCGCTGTTCTACCCGGGTACCCACGCCCCGATCCTGAAACTGGCCGACGACCCGGAAAACGCGGAGCTGCTCGGACGGATGTTCGATTCGGGCAGAGTCATCGGCGCGGTTTCGCATGGGCCGGCGGCACTGCTCGGAGGCATCCGCTGCGACGGGCACCCGCTGGTATTCCGCCGCGGAGTCACCGGGCTTTCGAATGCCGAAGAAGAGACCGTCGCCGGAGGGAGGGAGCAGCTCCGGCTCGAGGACCGTCTGAGAGAGGCCGGGGCACACTATTCCAGCCGGAAGCCGTGGCATTCGCACGTCGTCATCGACGGCAATCTCGTCACCGGGCAGAACCCGGATTCCGCCGCCGCCGTGGCGGAGGCGATGATCCGGATGCTCGAGCATGAATAAACACTTAGAGCTTATCCCTGAATAAGAAAATTGTGCCTTCCCGCGTTAAATTCCCATTCACCTGACCGCCTCAAACGCCGATGCACTGCGGCATCGACTTATTTCGGCAGTCGGCGCGACTGTAAATTTAACGCTTCGTTTTCCCAATTCCTTATTCAGGGATAAACTCTTACTCTTCCCGGAGCAGTCTGCCGCTGCCGTCGTACTCCTTCAACACCAGCCCGACGCCGCTGCCGTCGCCGGTGAGCCCTTTCAGCTCAAACCGATGGAGGCGGCCGTCTTTCAGCCGGACTTCCAGCTCATCGGCTGACTTCGCCTCGACGGAGGCGATGGCGCCATCCTTCTCGAACGGTTCCATGACGGTCAGGAACACCGCACTGGTTCCGGTCGAGCGGACGCCCGCCGTAATGCGGCGTTCAGCCTCATTCCCGACCGGGTAATCGCCCCCGACGACCGCGCGGAGCCGTTTCGCATTCAGCTTTGAAAGGTCGAAGCGGTAAACGGCGGGGCGGTTTTCGCCGCTTTTATCCGGATCGGCGGGGAGTCCGAAACGGTAATCTTTGCCGGCGATGTTGATCTTGCCGCCCTCGTAATCCTGTTCCGGCCTGAATTTGTTCCGCACGATATTCTCACTTGAAACCGGTTCGAGGTCGTTCAGGCGGATCGTCCCGCCGTCCTTCGTCTCAATGACCGCATCCGCCCAGAAGAGCGTGTGGATGCCGGCCCGCTTCTCGACGGCGGTCGAAAGCTCAAGCGTTTCAACGCCGTCGAGCGGAACGTCGATTCGCGCGTCTCCGAGGATCCAGGCGCCGAATTTCCCCCCGGCCAGCGTCCTGCCGTCGCCCCGGACGCTCCAGGCAAGCCTGCGCGCGACATTGTGGTTCTCGGGGGCGATCCCGGTGAAAGCGGTGCGCCTCTCCCGCGGCCATGCGCAGTAGAGGTTCATGAAGAGATTGCCGTCTTCGCCGTTGATCCGGGTGCCGCGGTTGTCCGCGCCGGGGCCGAATTTCGTGAGGAAGCTCATCTTAAGCGTCCCGGCTGCCTCATACTGCTTCACATCGGTCACGAACTGCGCTGACTTCAGCGGATCCGGGTCGAGCTGCGGAAGCCTTTCCGTAAGCTTCAGCTCCGGCGCCGAAACGTCGAGCAGTCCCTTGACCTGAAAAAGCTGGTCGAAGTCGTGGGGACGGCTCCCTTGCACATAATCCGCGATCACGATGTAGTCGTCGGTCACGCCCAGGAGGCGGCGCTGCAGGATCGGCTCCGTGAAGCCGGACATCGAGCCGTAGCGCGGTTCCGGGTCGGGAACCGGAACGAAGCGCCCCTCCGACTCCGCCTTGCTGCTGAAGGTCGGATAGCCGATGTGCCCCCAGCGCAGCCCGCCGTAGCCGGGATTGCTCCACTCGGCGGTCGTTTCGACCGCTCCGGCCTGAAGCATGGCGCCGGTCCTGAAGAGCAGCCGCCGGCTGTCGTCGACCGCCTGCTGCTTGAGGTCGACGGTCACCATATTCTTCGCGATCGAGCTTTGCACGTAGAAGTTGTACATGAACGGCTGATAGCTGTACCAGATCATTTCGGGGTTGAAGAAGCTGCGCCCGTAACGCATCATCGAGAGCAGCCCGGTGCGGTCGTAATGGCCGTGATAACCGCCGTGCGTGCCGTATTTCAGCACGGCCTGGATCCGTTCGCGCGGTTCCTCCTGCGTCGAACGCAGCATCAGGAGCCCGACGTTGTCGCTGTATGCGGAGCCTTTGCCGGTCTCCGGCGTCTCCTCCGGCAGCTCCGGAACGCCGTAGATCAGGTTGTCGCGTTCCGGGGCGCGCTTGATGAAGCTCGCGTAATACGGGTCGCGAAACGCATAATAGGCGAGTTCGAACCGTCCCCCGCCGACGTTGTTCTCGTACGAATCGTTGATGCCGAAGATCCACCCCCGGTAATCGATGTACGGAACCATCGCGTCGAACATCTTCCGGATCGTGACCGAGTTCTCCCCGATTCCTCCGAAGATGCGGAAGCTGTGGCCGTAGTGGACGTTGATGCGCTGATCGCGCTCGGTTCTGTCGTCGAGCAGATAATCGGGCGCGCTGCCGTAATTCACCCTGTAACGGTCGTTCAGCATCGAATAGCCGAACCGCTCGAACGCGAGCGCGACCTGCACGAACTCCTCCGCGCACCAGAGATTGTAGCTGATCGAGCATTCGTACCACCAGCCGTCGCTCATCGTGTAGCTGCGGAGTTTGTCCAGGATCATGCCGGGCCCGTGGACGAACTCCCCGGCGAGCTTCAGGTCCTGCAGCGCGAGCGCGCAGAAGAACGCGCCGGTTTCGGTCGAGAGCGCCCAGTTCGCCCCGGCCGGATGGCGGTTGTTGCGGAGGATCATATCGCAATAGAGCCGGAACGTCGTTTCGATGTTCCGCACATCCTCCGAGGAAAGCACACCCGCGTCGCGGATCAGGTCATATGCCTGCGCAAGGTGTTGGAACATATGCCCTTCCTGCACTTCGCTCTGATGGCCGACCTGGCGCGTCTTCGGAAAACCGGCCGCAGGGTCGCTGATCCGCCGCAGGAAAAGCGCGACTTTCCCGGCATACTCCCTGTTACCGGTCAGGATATACGCGACGGCGGCGTCCATGAGGTTGACCTCCTGCTGCATTGCAACGAGATAGGGGCGCTTCGTGTCGCTGCTGGTTTTGTAGACTTCGACCTCCGGAACCTGCCATGCGGCGGCGCTTTTCTCATACTTTTCGAGGCGCTTCTTCGCCCAGTCGTACTTTTTCGCTTTCGCGCGGACCTCGTCCCATCCTTTCCGGTCGTGGATCAGGTACGGGGCGGGCATCGGAGCGAGCGTGATGAATTCGGCGCGCGCCGCCGCGGCGGAGTCGCCGTCCGGCGTGACGAGGATGACCTGCCGCTCATTTCCGCCCGGCGTGATTTTCCCCGGAACGCGAACCGTCACCTTCACGGTCGCGCTTTCGTCCGGGCCGAGAATAAGCCGCGCCGGTTCGACCGCCGTCTCCATCGCCTCCCAGTTCCGCCGGAGCTGCCGCAGGGAGAAGCCGGAGCGCTCCTTCCCGGTATTGGTCACCTTCAGGTTGTAGACCGCCAGGCCATCCGTTCCGGCCGGCTTCGACCAGCACTCCGTTTCGAGCGCGACCCTGTACCCTTTGAGCACCCGGATCGAGTCGATGGCGAGTTCGCCCCCGCTCCCGGCCGTCCTGATTGTGAGGTGCTTGAGCTTGTACATCACATCCGAGATATTCGCGGACGGATTCGCGAAATCCATGAAAGGCAGAAGGATCGTCTGTTTTCCGCCTCTTCCGAGCTCAAAACGGACCGTCCGGCTGATGTCCCCGGTGTCGCGGTCCTCCTTCGGCAGCGTGCTTATCCCGGCGATGAATTCCACCGTCGCGCGATCGGTTCCCCTGAGGTCGACTTCGAGTTCCAGCCCATAGTTCTGCGTCATGTCATAAACGCCGTCGCCGAGCGTCTGCCAGCCCTGCCGGTACCAGCCGCGCGGGCCGTCCGGCTCCGTGAAGGTGATCTCGCCGGGAACCGGCATGAAGTATGCGGCGTCGCCGGCCCGCCGCCGGATTCCTTTGTAATCCGCGAGGCGGTCGAACCGCCCGTATCCGGTTTTATCACGCAGGATCGACACGACATAGACTCCGGCCACGGAGCATTTTGCATCGTACGGCTCAAAGTGGACCGTCACCGTATCTTTCCCTTTCAGAAGCTCCGGGGGGAGGGGGTAATACTCGTCAATGAAGCTGTTCGGAAAATTCCGGTTGATGCCCTGTACAGCGAGCTGTTTCCCGTCAACCGATATGCGGAACAGCAGTTTTTCACCCGGCTTCGGGCGCTCGTCGCCGGAATAGCGCACGTGCAGAAGCTGCGGCAGCGCGGCGTCCGCGACCTTCAGGCAATAAGAGAAATTTCCGCCGCGTCCGGCGGAACGGGCGGCGACTCCGCTCCGCCCGGGCGCAATATGGCTTTTGAGGGCGACTGCCTCACGGCCCTTTTCCCCGTCCGCAACGACGATGCGGTCAACCGCATACGGCTTCATCCGGTCGAGCGCCGCGTCAGCGAAACCTGCGAGTGCGGCGGCGGCGAGCATCAATGTCAGGATCTTCTTCATTCTCCGGAGTCTCCTTCTGTATCGGGGGGGCATCATATTCACGTCTTTGTCTTTAATTATAGGGCAAAACGGTTCGAAATGCAAGAGTCTTGTGAAAAATAATCAGATAATTTTCATGTTGCAATATCCTGCCCTGCGGCCGTGAGAGGCCTCATTTGTTCGCTTTGTTATGCGGTATGTGAGTTGTGGTGAATTGATTCAATGAAAATTATTTGAATTATTTTCATATTAACTATTGACATTTGCACCGGTCTGTGTCACAATTAATAGCGAAGAAACCAAACTGAAACGGAGAAATTTCAATGTCAATCGTCGATATCGCCAAAGAGGCCGGCGTCAGCGTCAGCACGGTTTCCCGGTATTTCAACCGGCCGGGAAAGGTGTCGCCGGAGGCCGCCCGCAGGATCCGCGCGGCGGCAGACCGCTCGAACTACCAGCCGGATGTCCGGCGCCCCGGCCCGAAGACCGCGGAGCGCGTCGGCATAAAGACCGGCACGGTCGCATTCCTGTCGCTCGGCGAGGCGTCGCCTGAGGAGATGCTGAAGAGGCCCGCCATGCCGATTCTGATCGGCAGCATCCAGCGTTCGCTGATCGGGCGTCAGCTTTCGATGCTGCTCGCGCACGTCGGAGCGGAAGGGGAGATCCCGAACTGCATTGAAACGCGCAGCTGTGACGGCGTGATCCTCTTCGGCGCTCCCGCCGACCCGGAGACGCTGACCGAGCTGAAGTCCCGGCTGAGGAACATCCCGGCGGTCTGGTGTTTCCGCGAGCATGCCGACCCCGACCACGAATACGATCACGTCTTTTACGACAACCGGGCCGTGGGGCCGATGGCCGCCGATTATCTGGCGGAGCGCGGCCACCGTGTCGTGGCGGTGTTCAATTCGCAACCGGCTCACACGGCGTTCGCCATGCGCGTCGACTGCTTCTGCCGCCGCGCGTCGGAGCTCGGATTGAAGGTCGAAGTGTTTGCGCCTCCGGCCGGCATCGACGGGGACCCGGTCAGGATCTACCGCAAGCTTGCCGCCGATTTCAGGCATGACCGCGGCGCGATCACGGGGGCGTTCTTCTGCGCGGACGACATCATGCTCGGCGTGCACAATGAATTGCGCGCCCTCGGGGTCAATACCGCGAAGCTCGATTCGATCGGCTGCAACGCCGAGGAGGTGCTGCTCCGCTATCTTTCGCCGCGCCCGGCGACCATCGACATCAAGATGGCGCAGATCGGCGAGATGGCGGTCGAACACCTGATGCGCCGGGTCAACGGCGAGCGTGACAGCTACCGCAGTGAGATTTTCATCAGGCCGGAGCTGGTTCCGGCCGAAGAAGAGTGATGTTCCGGATAAGAAGCCTCGAAGACTCAAGAGTAAGGAATGAGAAAATGAAACGCAGCGACTTCACTTTGATCGAGCTCCTGGTTGTGATCGCCATCATCGCGATCCTCGCCGGAATGCTGCTCCCCGCCCTGAACCAGGCGCGCGAGCGCGGACGCACCGCAAGCTGCATGGGGAACCTGCGGCAGGTCGGCTACGGCGTCCTCGGCTATGCCGACAGCAACAGCGACTTCCTGCCGGGACTGCTGGAGAAGGAGGATTGGACCTGGGACCACGCCGTGGCCCCGTACCTCGGCCGGAGCGACGGCAACGACGCCGGGAACGGCAAACAGGCGTCCAGGGTCTTCATGTGCCCCTCCGACACGGTCACGCGCAATGCGTCTTCCTCCGAGAGCTTCGGCGGCGTCCGCTCCTACGCCTATAACAACGCGCAGCAGGTGCTCGGTTCGAGCGGCGCGACGCGGCTCGGCTCCAACGGGCGCATCGTTTCGGCGGACGACCCCGCCAAAGGGTATCTCGGCGCGGCCAAGACCAATAGGGTCCGGAACCCCTCTCACCTGATCCTGATTGCCGACCGCCACCAGAAGAACAATTACAACTCGGCCAAGAGCTGCAGCGGCGTCATCAGCCCCTATCAGCAGTCCGGCGCGGGGGAGGGGAACTCCGCGCACAACAGCCGCTGGAACTATCTCTTCGTCGGCGGCCACGTCGAGACGCTGCGCCCGGAGGAGACGGTCAGCAACAAGCTCGGGTTGACCTCGAACCCCTCCGACAACAATCCGAAGGGGCGCTGGACGGACCGGACGGACGACTGAACGGAAAATTTCCGGAGATTGCTCTCCGGGAAAACTGGAATTGTCGGAGCGGCGGCAGTAATGTAAAGAAGTGTGGCGCCTCCGGGCGCCGGAGCAAATGGTGAAAAATGATGATGCATGAATTCGGAAAAATCGTTTTCGCAGCCGCCTTTTCGCTGGCCGCCGTATTTTCCGCCTCCGCCCTCGAGGTGCTTACCGCGAAGTTCGGCGCCGGCGACCGGTGGGCCGACGTGACGGAACCGTTCCGCAAACTCAAAGTGAACGACGGCCTCTATGTCGGCTGGATCGACGGCAATAAAATGGTGGGGAAGGACCCCGCTCCGGGCGTGCAGAAGAAGCTTGTGGTGAAATACCGCGACAACGACGGCGGCGAGCGGAGCGCGGAGCTGGCGGAACGCACAATCGGCGGAGTCGCGGCCGATACGCCGGTCTCGCGGGAATTCGCCCTCGGCAGCGTCTGGTTCGGCGACCACGGTAAATTTATAAATGTGACGGAGAAGATGCGCGGAGTCATTGCGGAGAACCGGCCGGTCAGGCTCGATTTCCCGACGCTCGGTCTCGCGGGAAAGGACGATCCCGTTCCCGGCAAGCAGAAGCTCGTGCTCTTTTTCTATTCGATCGACGGCAAACTGCATTGCCGGCAGTTCCGGGAGAAGGAGGCGTTCAGGGGCGGCATGATCTCCGGCGCGTACGATCCGATCCCGGAGGCGGCAGACGCGAAGAGTCCGTTCCTCGGCATGGAGCTCGACAGGGCGGTCTGGCAGTGGGCGATGCCGGTGCGCGGCGCCGTCAGCAGCGAAAACGGCCTGCCGCCGGTCGCATACCTCTATATTCCGCCGGAAACCGCGAAAGTGCGCGGCGTCGTGATCGGCCAGTTCAATATGCTTGAGCTGCCGATCCTGGAGCATCCGGCGTTCCGCGAAACGCTGCGGAAGCTCGATTACGCATGCATCTGGATCGCGCCGTCGCTGTTCGGCGCGGAGTTCGATTTCAAAAATCCGGAGCAGGGCAGGGTGGTGGAGAACCTCTTCTCGGATCTCGGAAAACTCTCCGGCTACGGGGAACTGGCGTCAGCGCCGTTCGTCGGGCTCGGCCACTCCGCCATGGCGAATTTCCCGTGGCAGCTCGCGGCATGGAAGCCGGAACGCGCACTCGCCGGAATCTCCTACGACGGCACGTTCGCGAACCAGGACGCGCAGATGGGGCCGGAAGAGCTGCGCAGCCTGAAGGGGATCCCGATGCTGACCCGCAACGGCGAATACTCCTGGGCCGCCCGCAATGACAGGGGGGCGAAGTTCCGGGCGGAATATCCCGGGCTCGCGGTCATGATGGTCTCCGACCCCGGTTCCGGCCACTTCGACATCAATGACGACATCATCGGCTTCCTCGGGTATTTTCTGGAAAAGGCCGACCGGGCGCGCAATGGCGAAGATGGCCTGAAGCCGGTCGACGCGGCTTCGGGCTGGCTGCTCGACCGGTGGCGCGGCGAACGCGGCCCCATGGCCCCCGCGGCTCCGTTCGCGGAATTCAAAGGCCGGGAGGGCGTCTGGGCGTTCGACCGTGAATTCGCGGAAAAGCTTGAGGCGTACCAGAGCCGCTATCGCGGCAGGCAAGTCCCCCTGCTCGGGTACCGACAGGACGGCAGGCTGCTTGAGGACCGCCGCACGCATGCGCAGGTTCATCCGGCGTTCAAACCCGGCGCGGACGGCCTTTCCATGAAGCTGGACGCCGTGTTTCTCGACCGGGTTCCGGCGGGACGCGCGGAAGGGTGGAGCGGCAGGAAGGCCGGCGCGGCGGTCGAGCCAGGGAACGATCCCGGACGGATCGCGATCGTGCCGATCTGCGGCCCCGTAGTCGCAACCGGGCCCGGAACGGTCGCAGTCCGCTTCTACCGCTTCGGGTTCACGCCGAGCCGCCGCACGGGTGAAATCTATATGCTGGCGGTTTATCCGGGCGACGGGACGCACCGCCGGATCGTGCAGCAGTCGGTCATGGTGATCCCTCGCCGCAACGAAAAAGGGATCGCGCAGCGGATCGACTTCCCGGAAATTCCGGACCGGAAAGCCGGGACGAAGTCGCTCCGGCTCAACGCCAGGGCAAATACCGGCATGCCGGTTGAATATTATGTCGAGTACGGCCCCGCTTACCTGAAGGATGGTGAGCTGATCTTCACGGATGTTCCCGCGAATGCGGAATATCCGGTCGAAGTCTCGGTCGTCGCGTGGCAGTACGGCAATGCAGGCGCGCCGCAGCTTCAGAGCGCGGAGCCGGTGAAGCGTAAATTCCATATAATCAAATAGGCAGGAGTCTCCGTATGAAATTCTTTCTGACAATCGCGGTGGCGGTGTTCGCCGCGGCGGCCGCGCAGGCCGCAATCTTCGACTCGATCCAGTTCGGCGAAAAAGGATCCGAGCGCAGCCACGGCTTTCTCGGCAAAGACACCCGCGCGCTGGAGGAGGCCGCCCTCGGAGAGACGGCCCGTGAACTCCTGCCGCAGGAGCCGGTATCGTGGCAGGGCGGCAACATGAAATTCAAAATGCGCGTGAATCCGCAGAAGCCGAATTATGTCACGGTGAAGTTCTGGGGCGGCGACGTGAACGAAAATCTGCTGATTCTCTATATCGACGGCAAACAGGTCGGCTACCGTCACCTCGGAGACGTCGATATCCTCGACCACGGCAGCAGCGCCCCGGCGGTCCCGGGCCGCTTCTATTACGTGACTGTCCCGATTCCGATGTCCGCGACCTACCGCAAAGACCGGGTGGAGTTCGAGATCGCCGCGACCGGGCGCATCTGGGGATACGGCCGCGACTTCGAGCAATACCAGAAAGATATGACGACTCCGAGCCGCGGCGTCTATCGTTTTTATGTCCACGACGACGGCTTCTTCGTTCCGCCCGCCGACGAGAAGCAGGGTGTGCCGCCGGAGCCGATTCCGCCGAAGCCGGAGAAGGAGTCTTTCGATGCGCTCGAGGAGCGCGTGAACCGCGAGATCGGCAACTGGCTCAAGCCGAACTGGACGTTCCGCAGCCAGATGCATATGCAGATGGCCGCGCAGGCGTATTCCGTCGAATGGACGAAGGCTTACCGGAACCCTGAAATCGTAAAGAAGCTGGTCGACGGCATCGACGGATACTTTCTGCGCTACAGCGGGAATCCGAAGCTAGCCCGCGACGACCGTTCCACTTACAATCCGGACTGGTTCGGCTTCGGTCCTGCCGGAGATGTGATCCGCCTCCTGTGGAAGGAGTTCGAACCGTATCTCGATAAGGAGATCAAGGATTGCGACGGAAAACCGGTCGTGCGGCGCAAGGCATGGGCCGGGATGCTCGAGGCCGGGGTCAGGCACCTGTCGGCCTATCGCCGCCAATACACGAACCAGTCGATGATCATCGACCTGAACCTGTACCTGAACAACCGCGCGCTTCGGCTGCTCGATCCTTCGAAGGGGCTGCCGCCCGACCGGACGCTCGGATTCCTGTATGAGTCGGTCGGGCTCGAACCGTGGTCCGGTCCGGTCGATGCGAAGGGCGGGCCGACCTGGCCGCTCGGGAAAGAGTATCGGCAGCTGACCGCGAAGTCATTGACGAAGGAGCTCGGCTACGTCGGCGTCTACGGCGAAGTCCTCGACTGGGTGACCGCGATCTACAACGCGACCCGTCCGTCCCCGGATCAGCCCGGCGACCGGAGGATTCGCGAAGCGCTTTCAAAAATGATCCGCGCCCGCAGCTTTTTCCGCTATCCGACGGTGGATGCGCAGAGCAACCCCGTCATGCGCATGGAGACCGTCATCGGCTGGCGCGATACGACGTTCCCCGGCGATGTGACCTATGCGCAGCGGCCGAGCCGGGACGCCTCCGTGCTGCAGGCGACTGCCGCGACGCTCGATCCGTATGCGGTCGGGCTCGTCCGGCAGATGTTCGGCCAGCGCCAGTTCTTCCCGTCGGTCGAGCACCAGCTGAAGGAGGGCGGGTTCCGCGTGACCTTCGGGCTGCTGCATACGCCGGAGCAGTACAAGCTCCTGAAAAAGCAGCCGGCGAGCTCCTCCCGCATGCCGATGAGCGAGGGAGAGCCGGATTTCGTCTTCAGCGATGAAGAGAACGGCGTGATCGCCGTGAAGGATGGTAAGGAGATCCTCTACGCATCGCTCTACTGGAGGGCGCGGCACGGCATCAATTTCCTCGCCCGGATCCACCATATCACGCCGGCGTTGGAGCGTATCGCGACAGTCCGGCAGGAGATCGAATTCCGCCCCTCCGGCATGACTTTCCTGCGGCGGAACTGGACGAACTTCGGATTCGCGACCGGCGGGCTCACCTACCCCGACAAACGCGACTCGGTCCACGTCGGCGAAACGCTGCCGATCGCGTGGATCCCGGACGGCGTCAGCTTCAAGCCGGGGCAGGAGAGTCCGTACGCCGGACGCGGCGACTTCTACCGGCTCGCATACGGGCCGTACCTCGTCGGGCAGAACACCACGGCGGGCAGGATCTTCAAGCTGACCATTCCGGAGGGAAAGCTCTCCTACCGGCAGCTGCCCACCGGCAGAACGTTCAAACCCGGTGAAACCGTCGAGGTCGGGCCGATGAGCACGGCCGTCCTGAAACAAGTTCAATAACAACAGCCTGTCTTGCTCCATTCCGCATTGTCCGCCCCCGCTCGGGAGGGGCGGACGGCGGAAGCTGCGGCCGGATTGCGGAGACCTGTGATATGCTTCAAACTTCGGATTACCTGGTAATCGGCTTCTATCTGCTGTTCATGCTGGCGCTCGGGCCGGTGTTCAAGTCGTTCAACCGGAACGCCAGCGATTTCTTCCGCGGCGGCGGCAACATGACCTGGTGGATCGCCGCCGCGTCGATCTTCATGACCGGCTTCTCGGCGTGGACCTACACAGGCGCGGCGGGGAAGATCTATCAGACCGGAATCTTTTTTCTGACGCTGACGGTTGCGAACTTTTTCGGCGCGGTGTTCACGGTCTTCTTCACGGCGCATCGCTTCCGGCAGATGCGCGTGATCACCGGGAACGAAGCGGTCCGCAACCGTTACGGAAAACTCAACGAGCAGATCATCACCTGGCTGCCGATGCCGTTCAACGTGCTCTTCGGCGGAATTTCCCTCTACACGATCGCCCAGTTCATGAGCTGTGTTTTCGTGCAGGAGCTCAGCTGGTGCAACGCGGGACGATTCGGCGCGGCGTGTGCGGGGCTGGGGCTCGACGGCGGCATGGTCTTCCTGATCCTCGTGCTTTCGGCCGTGATCGTCATCATGACGATGCTCGGCGGCTCGTGGGCCGCGACGGCGGGGGATTTCGTGCAGATGCTGATCCTTGTGGTCGTCTCGGTCGCGGTGACGGTGCTGGTGCTCTACAGCGGAGACATCGGCGGAACCGGTCGGAGCATCGGCGGCATTTCCGGGCTCATCGAGAAGGTCATGCAGAAGCCGGAGCTTGTCAACGTGACCTCGGTCAGCCGGATGTGGATCCTCGTGCCGTATCTGCTGACGTTGATCCTGAACCAGACGATCCTGCAGAACAGCCTGACCGCGGGAGCCGCGAAGTTCGTCTTCGTGAAGACCGGGCGCGACGCGCGCAGGATCAGCGCGATCGCATGGCTCGCGGCGATTCCGCATACGCTGATTTTCATGATCCCGGCGCTCGCATGCGCGGTACTGATTTCACTGCCGGAGCTGCAGGAGGCGTTCCCGAAGCTCGCGAATGCACAGGAGGCCTCCTATATCCAGATCGCCGGCATGGTGTTGCCGCAGGGGCTGCTCGGGCTGCTTGTCTGCGCGATTTTCGCCGCAACGCTGACCAGCATGAATTCCGGGCTCAACGCGACCTCCGGCTCGATCATCCGCAACATCTACCTGCCGCTGGTGAATCCGAACGCGACGGAAGAGCGCCAGGTGCGGCTCGGGCGCGTGTTCACGGTCGTGCTCGGCGTCCTGTACGCGCTTGTGGCGATCTTCTTCTCGACGCTGAAGACGCTGCCGCTGTATGAACTTGTGCTGATTGCGGCGACGAGCACCGGCATCCCGCAGGCGGTTCCGCTGATGCTGGGCATGTTCCACCGCAAGGCGCCGGACTGGTCCGCCTGGAGCACGCTCGCGGTCGGGTTCGCGACTTCGATCCTGCTCGTATTCCTGCTCGACAAGGAGAACCTCGCGGCATGGTTCGCGAACTTCAGCCTGAGCGACAATGAATTGAATGACCTGAAGCTCGCGCTGACCACCGGAATCCTGATCGGAATCTGCATCCTCTGGTTCTACTTCTCGCTGCTGCTGGCGAAGCCGCGCCGCGCGGAGGATGAGGCGCGGGTCAGGAGCTTCTTCGACGAAATGAACCGCCCGATCGACCCGGCCGTCGAAGGGTCGAACGAAGCGTATAACAGCGACGCCCGGCAGTTCGACGTGATCGGCAAACTCTGCCTCGTTTACGGAATTTCGATCCTTGCGCTGCTGATTTTCGACAATGCGCCCGGCGGAATTATCGCGATCGCCGGCTGCGGCGGCATGATCTCCGCGCTCGGCGGCTGGCTGCTCTTCCATGGCCGGCGGAAAGCGAAGCGGGAACGCGCCGCCCCGGACGCGGCGGCGGAACAGGCCTGATCCGCGGGAAATCGGCGGCGGAACCGTATTTTTGCCGGTTCCGCCGTTTGCATTTTCCGGGCCGGAATGATACGGTATTCCGTATATGATTTTTTCCGGATGATTCCATAAAACAGGAGAAATATGAGCAAACTATTGATTGGCATCGACTTCGGCTCGGACAGCGTCCGGGCGGTCCTGATTGACGCGGAGAACGGAGAGAACCTCGCTTCCCATGTCCACCCCTACAGGCGCTGGGCCGACGGGCTGTACTGCGACGCGGCGAACAGCCGCTTCCGGCAGCATCCGCTTGACTACCTGGAAGGGATCGAAGCCGTGATCTGTGAAGTCGTGAAAGGGGTGAACCCGGCCCGGATCGCGGGAATCGGCATCGACACGACCGGCTCCACCCCGTGTGCGGTCGACCGCGAAGGAACGCCTCTCGCGCTGAAGCCGGAGTTCGCCGGGAACCCGAACGCGATGTTCATCCTCTGGAAGGATCATACCGCGATCTCCGAGGCCGCCCGGATCAACGAATATGCGAAAAGCCACGGCGGCACTGATTATACGATGTACGAAGGCGGCATCTATTCGAGCGAATGGTTCTGGAGCAAGATCCTGCACACGCTGCGGACCGACTCCGCCGTGCGCGCCGCGGCGTTCAGCTGGGTTGAGCATTGCGACTGGATCTCCGGCGAGCTCTGCGGCCGGACCGATCCTCTGACGATGGTCCGCAGCCGCTGCGCGGCCGGACACAAGGCGATGTGGCACGAATCCTGGGGCGGGCTGCCGCCGGAGGAGTTTCTCGCCGGAGTCGACCCGCTGCTCGCGGGGCTGCGCGGCAGACTCTACACCGACACCTTCACGGCGGAGGTTCCGGTCGGCACGCTCTCGCCGAAGTGGGCCGCGAAGCTCGGGCTGCCGGAGTCGGTCGTCGTCTCCGGCAGCGCATTCGACTGTCACTTCGGGGCGGTCGGCGCGCAGATCGAGCCGTATGAGCTTGTGAAAGTGGTCGGGACCTCGACCTGCGACATCCTCGTCGCGCCTGCCGTGGATACATGCGTGCGCGGCATCTGCGGACAGGTGAACGGCTCCGTGATCCCCGGCATGGTCGGGCTGGAGGCGGGGCAGTCCGCGTTCGGAGACGTCTACGCGTGGTTCAAGCGGCTGTTGGGCTATGCCGGCGACGTATCGATCCCGGAGCTCGAACGGGAAGCTGCGGCGATTCCGGCCGGTTCGACCGGAATCCTCGCATTCGACTGGTTCAACGGCCGCCGCACCCCGGATGCGAATCCGCACCTGCGCGGCGGGATTTTCGGCCTGAATCTCGGCTCTTCCGCGCCGATGGTCTACCGGGCGCTCGCGGAGTCGACGGTTTTCGGCGCGCGCCGCATCGTCGAGCGGTTCCGCGAGGAAGGCGTGCCTGTGAAGGCGGTCGCGGCAATCGGCGGCATCGCGCGCAAATCCCGGTTCGTCATGCAGATGTGCGCGGACGTGTTCAATCTGCCGATCAAGACGCCGGCCGCAGATCAGGCGTGTGCGCTGGGCGGCGCGATGTTTGCGGCGGTCGCGGCAAAGGTTCACCCCGATCTCGGCACTGCAATGGCGAAGATGGGCGCGGGCGCGGACCGGGTCTATGAGCCGATTCCGGAGAACGTCGTATTGTACGAGAAGGAGTACCGGCGCTATCTCGCGCTGGGCAAACTGTTGGAAGAGGAGACGATGAAACATGTATAAGAAGCTCAAGGAGAAGTGTTACCGGGCCAACATCGAGCTGCCGCGCCTCGGCCTGGTGATCTACACGTTCGGCAATGTCAGCGCGATCGACCGCAAACACGGCGTTTTCGCGATCAAGCCGTCCGGCGTCGACTACGCGAAGATGAGCGCGGACGATATGGTGATCGTGGACCTCGACGGAAATGTGGTGGACGGCGACCTGCGCCCGTCCAGCGATGTGAACACGCATCTCGTTCTTTACCGGGAGTTTCCGCACATCGGAGGAATCGTCCACACGCATTCGACCTATGCGGTCGCCTGGGCGCAGTCGCTGCGCCCGGTTCCGATTTACGGCACGACGCACGCAGACCATCTCGCCTGCGACATCCCGTGCACGGAGCTTATGGCGGACGACCGGATCATGAACGATTACGAAACCGAGACCGGGCATCAGATCGTCGATTACTTCAAGGCGAACAAGCTCAATCCGGACGAGGTGCAGATGGCGCTCGTCGCGGGACACGGCCCTTTCACCTGGGGTGTGAATGAAGAGAAGGCGGTCTACAATGCGCGTGTGCTCGAGGAGCTCTGCCGGATGGCGTACCTGACCGAACAAATGAACCCGGAGGCGCCGCGGCTGAAGGCGTCTCTGATCGAGAAGCATTACAGCCGCAAACATGGAAAGAGCGCATATTATGGCCAGAAGAATTGACTGCAGAAATTATGAGATCCGCTTTATCACCGGCAGTCAACACCTCTATGGGGAGGAGACGCTGCGCAAGGTCGCGGAAAACAGCCGCGGGATCGTCGATGCGCTGAACCGCAGCGGCCTGATTTCACAGCCGGTCGTCTGGTGTCCCGCGGTCAAGAGCCGGGACGAGGTCACCGCCGCCGTCATGGAGGCGAACGCCGACGGGAAATGCGCAGGGGTGATCTGCTGGATGCACACGTTCAGCCCGGCCAAGATGTGGATCAACGGCCTGAAGCTGCTGCAGAAGCCGATGCTGCATTTGAATACGCAGGCGAACCGCGACATTCCGTGGAGTTCGATCGACATGGATTTCATGAATCTGAACCAGGCCGCGCACGGCGACCGCGAGTTCGGCTTCATCTGCACGCGGCTCGGGATTCCGCGCAAGGTCGTGAACGGCTACTTTGAGGACCCGGAGGTGCAGGCCCGGATCGGCGTCTGGGCGCGCGTGGTCTCCGCATGGCGCGATTCGCAGACCATGAAGATCGCGCGGTTCGGCGACAATATGCGCGAAGTCGCCGTGACCGAGGGCAACAAGGTTTCGGCCCAGATCGCGTTCGGCTACGCGGTGGACGGGTACGGCGTGGGCGACCTTCTGAAATACATCGGCGAAATCGGCGATGCCGAGGTCGATGCGCTGGTGCGGGAGTATTTCGACCTGTATGCGGTTCCGGACCGCTCCGAAGCCGCGATGCATTCGATCCGCGCCGCGGCGAAGCAGGAGCTCGGGCTCCGGGCGTTCCTTGAGGAAGGGGGGTACTCCGGCTTCACGGATACCTTCGAAAATCTCTGCGGGCTCGAGCAGCTGCCGGGACTCGCCGCGCAGCGGCTCATGGCCGACGGCTACGGCTTCGGCGCGGAGGGGGACTGGAAGACAGCCGCGCTGCTGCATACGATGAAGGTCATGGCATACGGGCTCCCCGGCGGCGTAAGCTTCATGGAGGATTACACCTATCACTTCGAAAAGGGACGGGAACGTGTGCTCGGTTCGCACATGCTTGAGGTGTGTCCGAGCATCGCGGCGGCGAAACCGGCGCTTGAGGTGCATCCGCTCGGGATCGGCGGCAAGGCGGATCCGGCGCGCCTCGTATTCAACACGAAACCCGGCCCCGCGCTCAACGCGAGCATGATCGAGCTCGACGGCCGTTTCCGGCTCGTCGTGAACGAGGTTGAAGTCGTCGCGCCGGATGAAGGGCTGCCGAAGCTCCCGGTCGCGCGGACCGTCTGGATCCCGATGCCGAACCTCGCGGAGGGGGCGCGGCGCTGGATCGAAGCGGGCGGAGCGCATCACAGCGTCCACGCACCGGCATTGACTGCGGAGTACATGTGCGACTACGCGCGCATCTCCGGCGCGGAGCTTGTCGAAATCCGCTGAAAGCAAAACGCCCGGCCTCCCGAATACGGTTCAGGGAGGTCCGTCGCACAAAAAATGATCCATATGGCAGGGAGGTGAAGGATGGCGAATGAAGTTTCGTTCGGAGCGCAGCTGAAAGAGAGTTGGGGGCAGATCCGCCGGAACCGGGCGCTCCTGAGCTTCATGGTGATCCTGATGCTGATCAGCATTGCACTGATGATTCCGGTAGTCGTAATGACGGTGATTCAGATACGTGCGGCCGGAGGCCCGCCTCAGCAGCCGTCGATCAGTATGATACTCTGCTCCAGTTTGATCACAATTCTGCTCTTTCCGGTTTTCATCGGTTATATGCGCGAATTTTTCCATCCGGCCCCCGCATCGTTCAGTCGTCCTTTCCTGACCGGTTTTGCCCGGTTCCGTCAGGTGCTCTATCTGCTGCCGCTCTATATTCTCTCCTCGGTGGTCTGGTTTGTGTATGCCGCACTGCCGCCGCAGCTGACGATGCTCCTGTGGTTGCCGTACATGGCTTTCCTGTTTGCCTACGGCATCTACTGGCAGTGTCTGGTAATTGCTGCAGCCATAGGTGAGGACTCCCAACCGTGTGGAGAACTCTACGCCAACGGCTGGGCCGCCTTCCGTTACGGCTGGTGGCGGCTGCTTGTGGTGAACCTGATCCTGGCGGCGGGATATCTGGTGTTCCTGATCCCCGTTATCCTGCTGGCAGTCATGGTAACGCTGGGCATTCCGGCAATTGTGCCGATCATCATCGGCCTGATCTGGGTCTGCGTGGGCATCGTGGCAACCATCTATCTGACCACGTTCCAATTGGCATGCGCCGCCCGGTTTTACCGCGATGCGTTCGGAATGCCGGACCCGGATGAACCGCCGCGCCAGATATGGGCATAGAAGGCGCTACCGGGGCGGCAGGATCCAGATGACCCTGCCGCGGCCGGAAAGCGGGTACGGCTCCGCTTCATACGGAACCATGAAGCTCTCCCCGGCGCGGAGCGTGAGGCCGCCGAGCCGGAATTCGCCCTCGACCGGTATCCCGATGCGGAAGCAGCCGCAGGGCGTGAGCGGCCACTCGCCGTCGAGCGTGAGCTCCTGCGCCTGAAAGTAGCCGCTGCATGCACTGTACGGAAGAATGGTCCGCAATATCCCGGCTCCGTTCCGTTCGACGGTTTCCGGCCGCGGCATGATGGCCGTGCGCAGCTCCGCTTCGCTCCGGACGGCTGTGTCGAAGAGCGCAAGCGCGGTTTCGGGGGCGAGCCCCGCAAAACGCTTCGCTTCGTCGAGCATCACGCAGCAGCAGTCGATTTCGGGAACGATCACGAGGTCGCTCGGCTCCATGACCTCGACCATCGTCACTCCGGGGCCGATCGCGTGCGGCAGGCCGCCGCGGATGACGATGACGTCGCCCGGCTTCACCGCAAGCTTGTGCAGCATGCCGAGCCCTTTACGGTAAACTCCCTCGCGCGACTCGCGAAAGAAGGTCTCGCGGTCGAACGTTCCGTTGAAGCCGGCCAGCAGATACGGCTCTTCTCCTCCTGCCATACGCGTCGCGAGCACGATCCATGCTTCGGTTTTGCCGTAGGGGAGGCAGAAGAGCCGTTCCGCATCGGCGCGGGCCGGATGCACCTGCAGCGGCAGCCGCTCCGCCGAGTCGAGCAGCTTCGTCAGCACGGCGGGATTCACACCGAAGCGGGCGATATGCCTTTCCCCGAGAATCCCGGCGGCATGCTCTGCAAGGAACTCCGGGAAGGAATGGAGCTCCCCGCCATACTCGATTTTGCTGACGCCGTGGCCGGGGGAGTGGTAGGCGCGGCCGTTGCCCTCGATGCACGAGGCGATCCAATCCTCCGGGAAACGGGTATCCTCGCCGGGTTCTCCGCGCAGGCGGTCGATGCCGCTCCCGCCCCGGTAGAGCCGGAGCACGCGGTTGCGGGTGAATTTAAACGGTTTCAACATGGCACTTGCTCTCCCTGATGAAATGAAAGTTTCAATGTGACGATCTCGAACGGGCCGGCAGTGACCGGGATGCGGTCAGTATGGCCTGAAAGCGTCCGGTACTCCTCTTCCGCGGGCGTACAGAGCGAAACCGACTCGGCCGGAGACCTGAGTACCGCTTCACCGCTCTTCTTTTCGCAGGACGGATTGAAGAGCCGGAGGATGATCCCCGAACCATCCTCCGCCGGTTTCATAGCCGAAAATACGAGCTCCCCGAAAAGTCGTAGAAACGGTTTATCCGGCAGGGGAGAAGGATGTTGCGATCTCTGAAACAGAAGCGGTGCATCACAGCGGAGAAACAACAGTTCCCGGTAAAGACCCGCAGGAACGGGCGGCCCCGGATAGAAGGAGTACGCATAGTCGAAGACCAGGCGTTTCTGCAGTTCCCCATCCGGCTCACCGTTACGGTTGATCGTGCGCCGGAATGCACGGAACAACGTGATGCAAAGCTTGCTTTCGTCGCCGGAAAAACAGGCGGCTTCATGCAGCCCGGCCGGATTCAGGAACGCGATGCCGCGTTTTCCGTCATTCCGGATGAGGAGTCCGCTGAAATTTTTCTCAAGCGGTTCCATCTCCGTTTCCGCGATGGTTGCGTTTCCGGTTGCACGCCCGGGCATCCGGGTATTCAACGTAAACGCCTGTCCTGCAAGGTAGCTGCCGGACAGGCCTGTCGGGACGGAGAGACGCAGGCGGCAATCCTTCAACACATTGTCAAGTGTCGTTCTCACCTTCAGGAGGCGGCTCCCGGCCTCGAGAGACACAATGCTTCTGATTGTGATAACCGCTTCTTCTTCTGATTGTTCCGTTGTATTGTAAAGCGCGTTCGCCGAAGCGCGGAAGTTAAGCCCGGCAGAAAATCGGAAGCGCTGGACGATCTCGAATTCAGTGAGGAACGAGCAGTCCGTCAACAGCGCGACCGACGCGCTCTCCGGCGTGCTGAGCAAAGTCCGGCCGCCGACAGGGGGGACATGATACCAGCCGTCACCCGCATCGCTGTCGAGCAGATATTCGTTGAACTCCCGGATGAGCGCCCCGCTCTCCCGGTCGGTCACGCTGAAAGTCCCGTCGCTGTTGATTTCGAGCGACAGGAACTCATTGGCAGCGCTCCGGCGGCCGGTCCGCTGCGTTTCGAAATCGCGGACCGGCACCGCGGACGGGGTCAACTCCAGTGTAGTCCACGCACACGGTTCGAGACGGGTTTTCAACGCAATGTGATATTCGTCCGCTACTGCGTAGAGAATGCGATGCATGTTTTTTTCAACCTTCAGCAACGTGTACGGAATCTCCTCCCCGTTCGCAGCATGAAGCCGGAACGAAGCGAATGCTTCCGGCGCACGCGGCTCCGCAAAGCTGGCCGGGTAGTCACATGGCAGCGGCAGAGTAACCCGGATCACCCCTTCGCGCGGATACGGCAATGGGTTGAAAATGCGGAGACGGAAGTACTCGCCGGATTCCATTCCCGGCTGCGGATCGAGTCTGCCGAAGATTCCGTCAACGATCTGCATGACTTCCCGGTAACGCGGCATTTGCATGAAGTGGGTCTCATCGGTGGAACAGCCGCAGATCGAGTCGTGCGCCTGATTCTTCAGCAGCGTTCTCCACGCCCGGCGAAGCAGCGCGCGATCGGTCTTGCCGAAATCGCCGGAAGCGGCCCGCATCGCGAGAAACGGTTCGAGTTCGAGTTCCAGACGATTTTGCGCGAGGTCGTTGGCCAGCTTGATGTCGTAACGCGAGGAGAGCGAGTGCGCGACGAGCTTCATCATCTTCGCTCCGTTCTCCGAGGCCGTGTCCGCCAGCTCGCCCGTGAGCACGGGCAAAATGTTCTCCTGTGCGAATTCCGGCAGGCTGGTGAAGTCTGTAAGGCGGAGTTCCGCTTCGGGATACGCCTCCCGGATCCAGCGCAGAACCTCCGGCTGCTGACGGTGCGGAATGGTATGATCCTGCGCATCCGGCAAAATCACGACGTCGGGATCGGTTTCGCGATAACGCTCCACATACGGGCGGAATTTCGCGAGAAACGCCTTCTTTTCCAGAGGCGCACCATTCAGACCTAAGAGAAACGAAAAATGGCCATAACCGCCGTGCGCGAGCTTGACGAGGTCGCAAAGGGAGCCGTCCGGCGCTTTCCAGCGAAGAAATTGCGGCGACTTCCACGGAATGCCGCGTGCGGCGACGGCGCACCCGATGCCGAATCCGCGCAGGAGTTGCGGCAGTTGGGCGATGTGGCCGAAGACGTCGCAGACATAGCCGACCGGCCACGGCTCGCAGCCGTATCTGCGGGCAAGCTCACGGCCGGTCAACAGATTGCGGATCAAAGCTTCGCCGGAGACGAGAAATTCGTCCGGCATGACGTACCACGGACCGACCTTCAGTTTTCCCGCCTTCACCTGCCGTATGAGCCGCCTCCGAAGATCGGGTCGGAGTTCCGTGATGTCCTCGAGTACAACCGTCTGCCCATCGAATATGAATTGCTCCCAGCCGGGAACGGTCTCCAGATTCTCGAGCAGTTTCTCCGCCAGATCCACGAGCTTGATCCGGTAACGCTCGAACGGCAGATACCACTCCCGGTCCCAATGAGTTGAACTGAAACAGTAGAACTTCATCAGACATGCTCCTCCGCTTGTTTTCTTCTTAATATAGGTGGAGAAGCGGAAAAGCAAATGCGGATGCGCGCAAACCTCATATCCGTTTGCGCAAATAGTTCAAACCGTGAATTCGGAAGGGGGCCGGCCCGTGACGCGGCGGAAAACCCGCGAGAAGTGGAACGGGTTCGGAAAGCCGAGCCGGTCGGACGCCTCCTTGACCGAGCAGCCGTTTTTCAGCAGTGTACAGGCGCTGCGGATGCGGTAGTTCAGGAACGCGCGTGCCGGGGAGATTCCGAGCATGGCCCCGATCCTGTATTCGAGCGCCCGGCGGCTCATCCCGAGCGCCTTCGCCATCTGCCCCGGGGGGAGGGGGCCATGCTGATGCTCTGCGAAGAGCGCTTCGAGTCGCCGCAGGAAGCGGTTGCTTTCAAGTGCTTCCGGCAGCTCCCGGGAGACCCGCCCGGGCGGTACTCCGGCCAGCAGCTCCCAGACGAACGCCTGAGCTAGAATGTTGACCGTGCTGCGGCGGACCGGCGATGACTCCACGTCGCTCAACATGATCCCAAGCAGCCGCTGCAGGAACGAATCCGGTCCGAGCGGCAGGATCCGCTCCTCCGGCGGGAGCTCCGGGCGGATCAGCGGGCGGCTCCACGGCTGCCCCGGAAGATCCGTGAAACAGAAGCGGATTCCGGCAAAACGGAAGCTGCCGCGGCACGCCTCCTCATGGCGGTCGCCGGGCTGGATCAGCAGCACTGCGCCGGGAACGACGGCGAGCTCGCGGCCGTTCAGAGTCGAAATGTAGCTTTCCCGCAGCGGAATCATCACCTCGTATTCACGGTGCAGGTGCGGCGGAATGACATACTGAGTGTGGCCGTCGATCACCGCGAACGAGTTCAGCGTAAGTTCAAGCGGCATGCGCCGGAACGCGTCGAGCGTTTCGATGATCGCAGTCCGGTCAAACCCGTCGCGGTGCGTAAGCTTCTCCGTCACTGCTGCTTTTCGCGCTCCATCCAGAACGGCGTGGCGATGAACCAGACGACCGTCGCGGCAAAGAGCCAATGCTTCATCGGCGCAAGTTCGATCGCATTGAAACAGTAGAACGCGACCGGCAGGACGACTCCGGCCAGCGCCAGGAACGAGACCGCGCAGGCAGCCGGCCGCAGGATCTTATCGAACTTTTTCATGGAGCACCTCCGGCTTCTGAATGAATTTGCTGATGATGAGATAGAGCGCCACCGCGATGAACCAGCCCGGCAGGCTTACGAAGTAGATCTGTATCCCCGCGAACGCAACCAGACCCCAGCAGAGCAGCATGGTCAGGATCCAGGCGGCCCCGGCGGCGGGATTGAAGGAGATCATGCTTTTCTCTGCATAGAAGCTCTGCAGCCCGAGCGGCTTCATGAGATAGAAGTCCGCAAAGATCACGGCCCCCATCGGCATCAGGACCATGCCGTAAAGCGCCACAAAATCGAGCAGCTTCATCGCGAACGCCGGGAACATCCCCGCGACTGCCGCGATCATGCCGGTTGCGAACGTGACTTTGAAGCGCGAGGCCTTCGGCACGATCGCCTGGAACGCGAGTCCCGCCCGGTAGATCGTCGGGTTCGCGGTGGTCCATCCGGCCATGATGACGCAGATGAGCCCGGCGACGCCGCAGGCGCGGTAGGTCATCGGCCCCGGAAGCACGGCGTTGTCGGCCGGGTTCAACCTCAGCTGCAGCGCGAAAAGCAGCGATGCGCTGAGCCATGCGACGAAGTGTCCGAGATAGACGCCGCCGGCCGTCGCAACCGCGTACCACGGTTTTTTCGCGAAGCGCAGCACGGTCAGGTCGGCCATGCCGATGTTCATCGCGATGTTGCAGAACCACGAGAAGAAGATCACGTGCCAGAGCGTGAACTTGACCTGCCCCGGCAGCGGGTCGCCGCCGCGCCAGAGTTCGGTGTTTGCGAACTCCCAGAGCGAAGCGAGGCCGTCGATCCGGAAACCGCTCACATTCAGGAATTCCCGGAATGCGACGAATCCGAATGCGAAAAACATCAGCACCATCCACGGCGATGCGATGTTCGCAATTTTTGCGACGGTGCGGTACCCGGCCGCGGCCACCCAGGCGATCACGGTTCCGGTCAGCAGCGTCGTCACGCACCAGCCGATGCTGTTCGGCATCAGGTCGGAGAGGCCCGGCATCGGGAATTTGAACCAGATGCCGAATGCGGTTGCGCTGACCGTCACCATCGCGCCGGCGAGGAAACAGAACATGATGCCGTTCGCGAGGTTGTAGAGGACGACCAGCTTGCGCCCGCAGATTTTTTCGAGCTGGTAGTAGAGCGTCAGCCGGAACTTCGTCGCAATGGGCGCCGTCAGGAACACCCAGCTCAGCACCGCGAGCAAATTCCCGACCAGCAGCCCGACCAGCACGTCGAATGCGCTGACGCCCGACGCGACGAAAAGGGGGCCGAGCATGAGTTCGGTCCCCGCGCAATGTTCCCCGGCATACATGCCGACAAATGATTTGAAGCCGAGCAGCGCGCGTTTCGGGACGGGTTCGCGTTCAAACTCCCCGTCCGGCACGCCGAAACTGTCGTCCCGCAGCTCCTCTTCGGTAACAACGGATCCTGCCATGCGAAGCCTCCTTCATATATGGATTGAAATACCTCTTTGCTAAGATACTTCCGCATTTCCGTTTCGTCAAGCTCATTTTTCGCGGGAAAGCGGAATCGGCTCATGCCTCGTTCTCCTGCACTCCTGCGGCGACATGCCGGTTCCGCGGCGAATCAGCCGGGAGAACGAGGTCAATTCGGCATATCCGCACCGGTTCGCGATTTCGCCGACCGGCAACTCCGTGCTGCGCAGCAAATCGAGCGCATGGTGATAGCGGAGCGAACGGATGTAGCGCCCCAGCGAAATTCCAAGCTCGTCGGAAAAGAGCTTCAACAGCGTCGAACGCGGCACGCCGACGCTGTCCGCAATCATCGTGATATTCAGCTCCGGATTCGAGAGGTTTCCATCGAGGAACTGCAAAATCCGGTCGATGACCGGATTCGGGTGGCGCGTCCGGCGCCGGCTGCCGTTCGCCATAGCGAGGATCATCAGGAGCTTTCCGACAAGGAGTCCCTGTTCGATCGGACTGTCGGAGTTGATCCCGGCCGCAATCTCATCGAAGAGCCCGGTCGGACAGGGCAGCGACGCCTGCTGCAGCCGGGGATAACGATAGGAGCTCATGACTGCGGTCGCAAGCGGGCCGTCAAAGCAGACCCAGCGCCACGCCATCTTTCCCGACAGGCAGCGCTGCAGGTGATCCTCGCCCGGCATGTAATAGAACACATCGTTGGGCCGCAGCGGAAACGCCTTGTCGTAAAGCAGTGCGTCGCCGGCGCCGGAAACGACCCAGACGATTTCGACGAACTCCTTCAGAAAGCCGCTGCCGGTGCTCTCTTCCCCCTCCGCCAGAACGGTCGTGCCGACGTCGACGAGCCGCAGCGGCAGGTCGACCGGCTCCCGGGCCGTGCTGTTCCGGCCCGGAGATACGAAAAGCTGCATGATAAACCCTCTGTTTTTTTGGATAAAATATCTAATGAACGGATTTTCCGTCGATCAGCAGTCAAGATAGCGCCCGATCCGGATAAATGCAATCCGTCCGCTTAAAAAATCCCGTTTTTCCCACAGGAACCGCCGTGATCGGAACCGGAGTATTCTGCGATATAAAATGACAAACATTTAGATTTTCTGTCTATTGGCTTTTTTCGCCGGCTATGGTATAATTATGTAAACGCAACAACGGAGGATGTCATGCGGAAAAATATTTTTACATTGATCGAGCTCCTCGTCGTAATCGCAATCATTGCGGTACTGGCCGCCATGCTGCTGCCCGCGCTGCAGCAGGCGCGCAGCCGGGCGCGCGATACGACCTGCCTGAACAATCTCAAGCAGGTCGGCTTCTATATGCTGCAGTATATCGATGACAGCCGCGGCCTCATTCCGGCTTTCGACGGAAACATAGGCAGCAAAGGCGGGCGTTGGCAGGATGCGCTGATGCGCTGCTGCATGCCGCAGGTCCGTTACGAGAACGCCTGCCATCTCGACAGCGGGAACGGCTGGCAGCCGCGCGGAATCTTCCGCTGCCCTTCCACGATTCCGACCCACCGGAGCTATGAGTATTATACGCAGCACTACGGCAGCAATTACCATTTCACGAGCATCCAGGACGGGCTCTGGGCCGGTTCGCACAAGATCCGCAAACTCTCCGATGTCCGGCTGCCGTCGGTACGGGCGATGCTCTTCGACATCGACAAGCGCGGACAGTACAAATGGGATTGCGGCATGAACCGCGACGATATGATTTCCGGCGACGCCTTCGGCCTGTTCCGCCATGGCAGCGGCGACAAGGGGGCGAATATCGCTTACGCCGACGGTCACGCGGGATTTCTTTCCCGGGCCCGGATTCCGGAGAGTAAGGATGTCGCGGGCGGCGCCGGCGTCTTCTGGGCGGAGCAATGACATGTCCGCGATGAAAAAGCTGTCTGCCGGAATTACCGCCGTGCTGCTGGCCACCGCAGCCGGAAGCGCCGGGAAGTTTTTCTCCCTTCAGCCTGATGGGGCATTGCGTGCCGGGGAAGTGACGTTCCGCATCATTCACCGCGATGCGAATTGGAGTCCGACGGAGCAATCCGAACGAAGCGTTTCATTTTCCGGCGAAAACGCCGTGACGAATGAACGCGGCGAACAGGTGCGCATGGGGAGCTTCAGCGTCAGGGGAGGCGTATTCTCTTATACGGAAGCCGTCCGGCTCGACGGTGACGAGGCGGAACTCGATCTCCGTCTCTCCTCCACATCCGGAATTGAAAGCAAAGGGCTTGATCTTGCAGTTTCCCTGCCGATTGCGGCCCGGCAGGAGCGTGGAATCTTCTTCAACGGGAAAAACGAGGCATTCGGCCGCGAGTTTGACGATTCCGATTACATGCGCAATTTGCAGTTGAAACTCCCGGCGGAGAACAAGGTGCGGATCCCGCTCCGTTCCGGCACGCTGACCGTCTCCGGACCGTTCGCCGCGATGCTGCAGGACAACAGGAAATTCGGCAGCGGCGTGTGGGAACTCCGTCTCCGCTTTCGTCCCGGCGGCGGAATGCTCCGGAAGGCGAGTTTCCTGTGCCGCATGCAGTTTGTTCCGTATGCGGAGAAGATGCTCGATCTCCGTGCCGCCGCGAACATGGGATTCCGGGACGAGGTCGCCGGCGACGAGCAGGGCGGTTGGAGCGACCAAGGGCCGGACAATGATCTGAGGCCGATGCCGGTCGGACGGCAGCGGCTTGCCGGTGTCAGCTTCGACGTCGTGGATCCCGGGTCGAACGGCGGCAGGTCCGTAATCGTTCTCAGCCGAAGCCGCGGTTCATTCCCGGATGAAGCTCTCGTCCCGGCGGGCGGAGAGAGGGCGAAACATCTGATTTTGCTGAATGCGGCGGCGTGGCCGCCCGCTCCGGGAGGAGAAATCGGCAGGGTCACCGTCGAATATGCGGACGGTGCAGCGGAATCCCATATTCTGAGAAACGGCAGCGAGAGCGGCAATTTCTGGTCTCCGCAGCCGCTGCCCGAAGCGGCGGTTGCATGGAGCGGCAGGAATGAGAGCTCTCCCGTCGGACTCTATGCGACCCGGTTCCGCCTGAAAGGAAAGCCGGTTCGCCGGATCCGGTTCAGGGGAACCGGGTCTGCGGTCTGGATGATCGTCGGCGCGACGCTGACCGATGCGGACATTGAGCCCCGCAAGACGGAATCGCTTGAATTTCAGGAAAATGCCTTGTGGCGACCGATTGCGCCGCCGCGCGACGTGCAACGCGGATCCATCATCGATTTCAGCGGCCTGCTCGACGCGCCGGCCGGAAAATACGGTTTTCTGAAGAGCTCCGGCGGGCGGCTCGAGTTTGAAAAGCGCCCAGGAGAAAGAGTGCGCTTCTGGGGGACGAACGTCTGCTGGGGAACGAATTTCATGAAAAAACAGTTCGTCGACCGCATGTGCGATGATCTCGCGGCGATGGGATACAACCTGCTGCGGCTGCACCACTTCGATATGATGCTGGCCGACAGGAAAGGAAACGTGTCCACCCGACTCGATCCCGAACGGCTTGACCGCCTCGACTATCTGGCCGCCGAATGCCGGAAACGCGGGATCTACCTGACGATCGACCTCTGCTCCCTGCGGACGCCGGAACCCGGCGAGGTTCCGGGCTTCGACCGGAAGCTGCCGATCCACGAATACAAGGCGCTGCTGTTCCTGAACGAAGGACTCCAACGAAATTTCGAAACGTTCGCAGCTTCGCTTCTGGACCATGTGAATCCTTATACGGGAATCGCCTGGAAAGATGATCCCGCACTGGTTCTCATCAATCTCGTAAATGAAAATACGATCTTTCACCTTGCCGGACGCAGTGAATCCGTAAAGCACGAATTCGAACGGGCCCGAGGAAAGGCGGAAACGGAAGCGCCGTCCGACAGTTTTCTTGCAGCCGTTCACGGCCGATGGTTCGACCGCACATCCGCATTCCTGCGCAAACGCGGCGTACGCGCCCTGTTGAGCGACCAGAATTTTGTGAGTGAAATCCCATTGACCCTCCTGCGCGAACGCTGTGATGTCGTGGACAACCACTCTTATTGGGGGCATCCGCAATTTTCCGGGAAGGGGAGGGCTACCGTTTCCGCATCGAGTTCGATCGGCTTCGGGGCGCAGGGCATCGCCGCGATGTTCCCGACCCGGATTTTCGGCAAACCGTTCGCCGTCACGGAGTGGGATTACGTCAATCCGAATCCGTATGCCGTGGAGGGCGCATTTCTGAACGGCGCTTATGCGGCGCTGCAGGATTACGGAATGCTCTGTCGCTTCGCGTACTCCCACCCCGAGTCGCGCGTGGAGGCGGATGCGAGTCCGATGAAGTTCTACGATGTCGCGGCGGATCCGCTCCGTTCGCTGTCGGAACGGGCGGGGGCGCTCTTCTTTCTGCGCGGCGATGTGGCTGTTTCCGAAGTGAGCTACCCGTTGTTGATGAACCCCCGACGCTGTTTCGACGCGGAGTATCCACGCTTTTTTCCGCAGGTGATCCAGCGTCTCGGGCTGATCGGCCGGACCGGAACGGTTTTTGACGCCCGTGCCGTTCCGGCTGACGCCCGGAGCCTCCTTACACTGCCCGGCGACAAGACGACGGAATCACCGCTGCCGCAGACGGCGTGCGCCTCCGTGGCGGAAACGCTGAAGCAGATGCGGGCCCGGAACATCCCCGGCCTTCGCGGCGCCGACCTTGAAAACGCGGTATTCAAAAGTTCTACCGGGGAACTCCTGCTGATGCAGAAGCAGAACGCCTTTCAGGCCGTAACACCACGCAGCGAAGGATTTCTGCTTCCTCCGGGAGGAGAGCTCCGCGGCAGCTTCGCAACGGTCAGGAGTCGGGGCGGGGCCTGTGCGGTCCTGATTGCCGCGAGGGACGGGAAAGCGCTTGCCGACAGTTCCCGGATCCTCCTGCTGCACCTGACTGAGACAAAGAACACCGCAATGCGGTTCTCCTCCCCCGAAATGACGCAAATCGAAGAGTGGGGCACGCTCCCGCTTCTGATGCGGCGAAATGCCGCGGAAATCACACTGGGACTCAATGCTCCGGCGCGGCTCTACGCCTGTGATTTCGACGGCCGCCGGAAATCAGAACTTCCGCTTGGCGATGCGGGACACGGGAGATATGGTTTCATTGCGGACAATTTTACACAGGACGGAGCGGTCGCCGTCTACGAATTGGTCAAAGGAGAGTAAGCGTGAAAGAGAATATAAACGGTTTTGAGGCGGGCGTCTGGCGCTCTTCAGATGGGACCTTGCTCCCATACCGGCTGTATAGCCCGGAAACGGAGCCGGGAAAATATTATCCCCTGATGCTTCATTTTCACGGCGCCGGAAGCCGCGGCCGCGATAACGAGCGACAGCTCGGACAGGCGCTCCGCTTTGCGGGGCGGGAGTGGCAGGAGGGACATCCGTTCTTCATTCTCGCACCGCAGTTGCCGCCGGAAAAACGGTGGGTGGATATTGACATCCCCGGGAATTCCAGCCATATCCGCCCCGACGACCCGACTCCTCACCTGCGGTCCGCGCTCGAGCTGCTGGAATCCCTGATGCAGTCGCAACCGGTCGATCCGGCGCGGATCTATGTAAACGGCCAGTCGCTGGGAGGAGCGGCAACCTGGGACATCATCACCCGGCGTCCCGATTTATTCGCAGCGGCAGTTCCGCTGTGCGGCGGAGGCGACGTCCGGCTTATGCCGGAAATCGCACACCTGCCGGTCTGGGCATTTCATGGAGCGAAGGACAAAGCGGTCTCTGTGGAAAATTCCCGGCGGCTCGTAAGGGCGCTGCAGGAGGCGGGGGGGAGAGTCCGGTATACGGAGTTTCCCGATGTCGAGCACAACGCCTGGGATTTCGCCTATGAACACCCGGGCCTGCGGGAGTGGCTGTTCTCGCAGGCCCGGGCGGCTACCGGACAATGACGGCCGAGCGGAATGCGCACTCCCCGCCGGGGGCCAGCGACAGGAGCCCGCTCTTTTCCGGCGGCAGGTTCAGATTGACCGCGTTCGTGATGCAGCTCATCGGCTCGGGGCAGAGGAAGCCGCTGCCGGCTTCCCGGTTCCAGACGCACCAGTTGCGGTATTTTTCATCAACCTCGTAACGGATGCGGAGCCCATCGTACTCAAGCTCCGCGGCGTGAACTCCCGGAGCAGCGGGGAACTGCATCGAAATGCGCTGCGCATCCGGGTCCAGCCATGTCCGCGGATCGACCGCGTCGTACGGCACGAGGTTTCCGGTCGGCAGGAAGCGCGGCGGGCCGACTTCCCAGCGGCGGTCGCCCGCATCGAACCGGACCCGGCGCGGCATGTTGAACGCCGTGTGAAACCCGGCCATGCACGGCATGTTCCGCTCTCCCCGGTTCTCCACCGTCAGGAGCTGCTCCACCCGGCCGGGCCGCAGGCGGCAGGAGAGCCTCAGACGGAACGGAAACGGGAACCCGGCGAATTCTCCGCGCCTTTCATCGAAAGTCATCGCAAGCTCAGCGAACCCGGAATCGGCGGAAAGGACCTCCCAGGGCACATCGTAAGCGATACCGTGCAAGTGGTTGCCGCGCAACGGTTCGTTCAGCGGGAGCCGGTATTCCGCGCCTTCGAACCTGAAGGCGCCGCCGCCGATCCGGTTCGGCGGGAAAAGCACAGGAAAGCCGTAGAGGAACGGCGATTCCGCAAGCGTCTCCTCGCGCGGCGGCGTGTGAAGGAGTTCGAACCCGTTGAACGCAAGGCGGTAAAGATTCGCGCCGTATTGCGGAGAGACGGCCGCTTCCCAGCCGTATGCGGAGAGTGTCAGCATGATTTCCTTTCTTCACAGGGAACGGGGATGATTTTAACCCCTTGTTGACGAATCAGATCAAGCATCGGGCCGTTTTCGGGGCAGTCGCCGGTCACAAGCACGTCGACCACACCCCAGTGGACCATGCGGGACATGCCCGCGGGGCGGAATTTGCTGTGGTCCGCAAGCATGACCACGAGCCGCGCATGTTCGATCATGGCGCGGGCGACTCCGGCCGTCGCGTCATTCGTGTCCAGCACGCCTTCCGCGTCGATCCCGCGCGCCGAAAACAGCACGGCATCGGCGTGATAGCTCGCAATCGCCCGCTCCGCCCGCGTTCCGGTCAGGATCCCCGCCTTGCGGTCGAGCGTTCCGCCCGGAACAATGACCTCAGGCCCTTCATCGGCGGGGAAACGCTCCCGGATCAGCTCCGCGAGGCGCAGGGAATTCGTGATGATGCTGCCGGTGTCGATGAGGCTCCCCAGCCAGGCCGTCGTCGAACCGCCGTGGATGAAGACCACGCTGTCGCGCGCAAGCAGCTCCACGGCTTTCTCCGCAATCAGCCGTTTTTCGCGGCTGAACCACTGTTCGCGCAGGGAAAATGGAATCGACTGGTTTCTCTCCGGCTCCAGGCGGCGGATTCCGCCGTGGACCCGCCGCACGATACGGTTGTCCGCAAGGCGGTTGACTACTCTCCGGGCGGTCGCGTCGCTGGTTTCGAGCAGTGCGGCGATCTCCCCGGTCGAGAGAAAGTCGCGCTTCTCCAGCAGCAGGCAGATTCTCTCTTCCCGGCGGCTTCGGTTCATAGGGGTTCCTCCTGTGTTTCAAATAGAAAATAATCCTCCCCCGGTCATTTTGCAAGCTCAAATATGATCGAACGCGCAAAATGCATGCTCATTTGCAAAAAAGATTAAAAAAAAGCCTTGAAACGCTCTGGAACCGGAGCGGCACGGGGCCTATATTCGATGGCAGAGAACAGAAGGAGACCCTCTGAAATGAAATCGAAACCGATGCTGATCGCCCATCGCGGCCTCTCCGCAACCTATCCGGAAAACACCCTTATCGCTTTCGACCGCGCGCTCGAACTGGACATCGATGCGATGGAGTTCGACGTGCATATGACCGTCGACGGCGAGCTTGTCGTCACGCACGATGACACCGTCGACCGGTGCAGCAACGGCACGGGACCAGTACGCGACTTCACATTCGCAGAGCTCCGCAAGCTCGACTTCGGCGCCTGGAAAGGGCCGGAGTTCGCCGGAACGCGGATTCCGACACTGAACGAAGTGCTCGACCTGGTCGAGCGGAAACGCCCGGAGCTCTATCTCTGCGTCGAGCTTAAGGAGGATGATTGCGAGTGCGCCCGCAAGGTGATTGAGGAGCTTGACCGGCGCGGCCGCCTCGGCAACTGCTCGATCATCAGCTTCAAATCCAATATGCTCTTCTACGTGAAGGGATTGAGTGAAAAGGCGTTCCTGCATGGCTTCATCGGCGAATCGGAGCTGGATGCTCCGGAAAAACGCGAATATCTGAAGATCGTCAGGCGCGTCGGCATCTGGCGCGAAAAGGTTTCGGCGGAGTTCTCGCGCAAGCTGCATGCCCTCGGCATCGAGGTTGACTCCTGGGCCGCCGACAACGAGGAGGAGCTTCAGCGGATGCTGGACGGCGACGTCGATACGGTCACGTCAAATGCGCCGGACAGGATCATCCACCGCTTCCGGTAATCGAATACAATCATCATATTGAAGTAAAAGGAGTTATCGTATGAGCACAATCACCATCATCGGTGCCGGAATGATGGGTTCGGCAATGTCCGGCCCCGCCGCCGACAATGGGCATCAGGTCCGGCTGGTCGGAACGCCGCTCGACCGCACGATCATCGAATCCGTCCGGAAGAGCGGGTTCCATCCCACGCTGCATAAGCAGCTTCCTGAGGCGGTCACGGCATACCAGGCCGAAGAGCTCGACCGGGCTCTCGACGGCGCGGAACTCGTCATCGGCGGCGTCAGCAGTTTCGGAGTCGACTGGTTTTCGGAGGCCGTGCTGCCGCTGCTGCGCCCCGGGGTCCCCGTCCTCTCGGTCACGAAGGGGCTGCTGGACAACCCGGACGGCACATTGACGCCGTTTCCGCATCTGCTCGCCTCGCGCCTGCCGGAGAAGACACGCGGTGCGATCCGTTTTAACGCGATCGGCGGTCCCTGCATCTGCTTCGAGCTGCTCGAACGCCGCCATACAATGGTCCACTTCTGCGGGGAGGAGCGCGCCACGCTGGATAAAATCCGCAAAATGCTCGCCACCGATTACTACCATATCCTGCCGACGACCGATGTGGCCGGGGTCGAAGGGTGTGTCGCCTTGAAAAACGCATACGCGATGGGCGTGTCGCTCGCAGTCGGGATCGCGGACCGCGAAGTCGGTGAACTCGACGCCGCCGCAACCGCCGCGCTCTGCGCCCCCGGCGCGCCGGACCGGAATCCGGTCTACAACCCGCAGGCCGCGCTTTTCGCGCAGAGCTGTCTCGAAATGCGGCGAATCGTCGAACGGATGGGCGGAAACGGCGCGCTGGCCGGGGAACTGCCCGGGGCAGGGGACCTTTATGTCACGATTTTCGGCGGCCGGACCCGCCGTCTCGGCACACTGCTCGGGCGCGGCATTCCGTTCGCTGAAGCGCAGCAGATCCTGAAAGGCGTTACACTCGAAGCCGTTGCAATCATCACCCGCGTGGCGCGCGCCCTCCGCGCCGCGAAAGCCGATCCGGCGGAATTTCCGCTGATGCTCCATATGGATGCGGTGCTGAACAGGGGAGCCGGGGTCGATCTCCCGTGGGAGTCATTCGGCCGCTGAACTCCGGTTGCCGTCGAAGCGGCCCGTCCAGTCGCGGATCCGCCGCTTCATGCCGTCGATCCCGAGAATTCCGTATGCGAATCCTTTTCTGACGAGCTCCTCCGGCAGGAACTCGTCATACTTTTCAAACAGCGGCAGCTCGCCTCTGTAGATCAGCTCCATCGGGTCGAGCGGCAGCCGTTCCTGCTCCCCGAGAACCCGGTAGAACTCCTCCGGCGCCGCTTTCATCTTGAATTGCAGAAAGTAAGGCCGTGACGAATCGAGTGCGGACAGGCCCAGCTGCGGCGCGCACCTGAGCTTGATGAACCGTTCGAGAGCGAGGAACGCATAGGTCCCGAGCCACGGGAAAAGGCAGTACATGTCGCCTCCGAGACAGATCAGGGGATTCTCCGTCATGCCTGAGTTGCGGGCCGAATGGCGCGCCTCCGCAAGCCGAGCGACCGCATTCTTCATGAGGTACGGATAGACCGCCTCTTCCCGCAGGATCCCGCGCATTTTTTCGAGCACCTTCGTATGGATGTCGCCGGGGCAGAGCCCGAAGTAGGCCGGGACTTTCCCTTTTACCTGTTCGCAGTAAACGAGATGGCGCTTGTGGTCGACCTCCTCGACGATCCAGACATGGCCCGCGAGAGCGATCTTCTCCCCGGGCGGGGGAGGGCGCACGATCGTGCCGAGCTCCTGGGACCGGCTGCGGACGGTGTACTCTTCATTTTCCTTGAACACCGCATAGAATTTGAAGGAGCTCGTCTGCCGTTCCCCCGCCAGCCCGACGATGAGCCCGCCCTCTTCGGTCTTCTGGATGTGCTCCGTCGCGACGAGATGTTGGAGCAGGAGTCTGTAATCCTCCGGCGTGATGCGGTGGAAACTGCTCAGCGAAAGCACGCGCGACGCGAGAGCCGCCGCCGGCATCTCCCCGCAGGAGGCCAGTGTGCACATCGTCTGATGATAGAGCAGACTGAACGGCAAACGGTCCAACTTCGGCGGTTCGACCCAGCGTTCCTCCCGGTAAAGCTGCACGAGCGCGATTCCCTGAACCAGCGCCCACGGGATCGTCGCGGGCAGCATCGCCCGCGACTCCGGCTGTTCCTCGCGTATGACGAACCACATCTCCGGCGGCAGATCACGCCTGCCGGTGCGCCCCATCCGCTGCAGGAACGAAGAGACCGTGAACGGTGCGTCGATCTGGAACGCGCGTTCCAGCCTGCCGATGTCGATGCCGAGTTCAAGCGTGGCTGTGGTCACAGTGGTCTGGAACTGCTCATCATCCTTCATCGCGGTTTCCGCCGTCTCGCGGTAGGAGGCCGAAAGATTGCCGTGGTGGATCAGAAAGCGGTCCGGTTCCCGGTTCGCCTCGCAATACTGGCGCAACGTCGTAGTGACCGCTTCGCACTCTTCGCGGGAGTTCACAAAGACGAGGCATTTTCTGCCGCGGGTGTGCTCGAAAATGTACCCCATGCCGGGATCGGCGTTCCGGGGAGCCTCGTCGGTTTTTTCTCCGAGGGCCGGGCGGGCCTCCGGTAGTTCCCGGTCCGCAGCCGCCTGCTCGCCCTGAATATAAAAATGCTCCATGGAGAGCCTCCAGCGGGCCCCCTTCGCTTCGATGCGGGGGATGACGGTTCTGCGGCCGGTCCCGGCGGAGAGGAACCGGCCCGCGCTCTCCGGATCCCCGATTGTGGCCGAGAGCCCGATTCGCCGCGGATTCACGCCCGCGAGCTTTGAGAGCCGTTCGATCAGGCAGAGCGTCTGCCCGCCGCGGTCGCCGCGCATCAGCGAGTGGACCTCGTCGATCACGATGAAGCGCAGATCCCCGAAAAGGCGCGTGATGTAAGCGTGCTTGTGGAGCAGCAGTGCTTCGAGGGACTCTGGCGTGATCTGCAGGATTCCGGAGGGATTCTTCAGCAGCCGGTTCTTGTGGGACTGCGCGACATCGCCGTGCCAGTGCCGGACCGGGATATCGGCCTCACGGCATAAATCATTCAGCCGCAGGAACTGGTCGTTGATCAGCGCCTTCAGCGGCCCGATGTAGATTGCACCGACGGAGCGCGGAGGTTCTTCGGTGAAGAGCGTCAGGATGGGAAAGAACGCGGCCTCGGTCTTTCCGGAAGCGGTGGAGGCGGAGAGCAGGAGATTGTCGTCCGTGTTGAACACCGCGTCGCCCGCAGCGACCTGAATCGCGCGCAGCGACTCCCAGTTGTTCCGGTAGATGAACTCCTGGATGAACGGCGCATAACGGTCGAAAATATTCATTGCGCCTCCTTCAGATCTCGAACTCTTCGAACTCTTTATCGGGCGCGCCGCCCTCCGGCTCAGCCTTCGCGTATTGGAACTCCTCCGAATTCAGCAGCTTCGCGACATCCACGGCCGGGTTCTGGTAAACGATGTTCAGCAGTTCGATGAAATCGCGGATCACCTCGCGCGGAGTGAGTTTCGTGTCCGCGCCGATCCGGCCGAATTCGATCCTGATGAAATCGATCAGCTGTTCCTGGCTCAGGAGCCGGCTGTATTCGAAAAGCCCCGCGTGGATGTCGGCAAGCTTCTCGATCAGTACAAGCAGCTCCTCGTGCGTGAGCGGCGAAAGCTTGATGACGGGTGAAAGCACGTCCCGGACGCCGTCGAGGGCGAAGCGCCCCTCTTCCAGCCGGGAGCGCAGCGCCTCGTAGCTGTAAACGCCGCGCCGCGCATCCTCGATGCACTGCGGCGTGCCACCCATGATGATGCCGAAATAACGCGCTTTCCCCTGCAGCGTATCGTTGTACATCGTGAGGATCTTCTCGTAATTGTACTGCCGCGTGATGCTGTTGGGGATCTTGTAGATATTCACAAGCTCGTCCACCAGAACGAGAAGCCCGTCGTAACCGGCTTTTTTGAGGAACATCGCGAAGAGCTTCAGATATTCATACCAGTCGTCATCCGTGATGACGATGCCGACGCCGAGCTCGGCGCGCGCTTCGGTCCGGTTCGCATACTCCCCCCGGAACCACTTCGCGACCTTCGCTTTGGCCTCGTCGTCCCCGGCGAGAGCCGCGCGGTAGTAGATCGTCAGGAGCTTTGTGAAGTCGAAGCCGTGAACCATCTCGTTCAGCGAATTCACGACATCACGGATCTTCTTCTCCGCGAGCGCGTTGAATGCGGCGCTTCCGGCATCGAGTCCGCTTTCGGCGGCCGTCTCGCTGCGGATGCCGCTGATCCAGCGGTCGAGGATCAGCGTGAGCGCGCCGCCCTCCGGGCGCGTCCGGGTGGACATGTTCCGGATCAGCTCCCGGTAGGTCGCAAGCCCCTGGCCGCGGGTCCCCTGCAGCCGCCGCTCGGGGGAGAGATCCGCGTCGGCCACGACGAAGTTCCTGTCCATGGCGTAGTTGCGGATCGTCTGCAGCAGGAAGCTCTTGCCGCTGCCGTACCTGCCGGCGATGAAGCGGAACGAAGCGCCGCCGTCCGCGATGATGTCGATGTCGTGCAGCAGCGCATCGATTTCCGCCTGCCTCCCGACCGTGATGTAGGGCAGCCCGATCCGCGGCACGACGCCGCCCTTCAGCGAGTTGATGATGACCGTCGATATGCGTCTGGGAATTTTCATCGCCCGATGATTCCTTTCAGTTCGTCTTTGTAATCCTCGAGCAGTCCGGGAGCGTCGCCTTCGAAAACGATCACCGTATCCCCGAATGTGTCAAAGAGTTTTTCATTGATCGAATCGACCAGCAGCGACAGCATGGTCCCCTCGTTCCGCAGCAGCGGCTCATACGGTTCCGCCGCCAGCAGACAGCGCAGGAAGCGGCGCTCCACGCCGCTCAACCCGGCCGGGTTTTCCGGTTTCGCCGGACGTTCCGGCTCTTCCGGTGCGGCGGCCCCCTCCAGTTCCTCCACGATCAGCCTGTCCCGGGTTTCCCGGGAGGCCGCCCGGATCGCCCCGAGCCGGGAGAGATCGATTTCTATTTCAGGACGGGCGTTTTCACGGCAGAGGATGATCTCTTTCTCAATGATCTCGCAATAGAGCTTCGTGATTTTTTCGACCTGCAGCGCGGATTTGAAGCCGTAATGCCGGCGCATGAGATAATCGACGGCTTTCAGCAGCGCGCCGGTCTGCTGGATCTTCCCTTTGTAGCAGAGAAAACGTTCGCAGCTCCAGTTTCCGTTCCGGCAGCGGTATTTGTAGATGTCGTTGATCTCATAGAGAAAATCCTCACGTTTGAGCCGGTCGTAAAAGACGGCCGAGCGGAACATCGTGCAGGAGCTCGAACGGCTCTCTCCGAAAAATTTCCGGCAGATGCCGTTTTTGCGGTTTTTGTCGTAATAGTCCGAGAGCCGGGAGAATACGCCGCAGACCACGTTTTTCACCTCCTCCGGATGCTGCCGGAAGAAAGGCGATCGTCCGATGTTGTACGCCGACAAAGTGTTCAGTGCCCGGAACACCTCATCCGCGCTGTGCGCTTCATGATTCAGCAGCGTCAGGACGGCCCGGTCGGGAGCCGCGTCCGACAGTTCCCCGAGCAGCGAGCGGTCGAGATCGTAATAGACGGCGCAGTCCCGCAGCCACATCTTCACGTAACGGTCGATTTTCGGCTCGAATTCGCGGCAGCGCAGCCAGAAGCTTTTCAGCGTATGGAACCCGTCCTCCGCGGATTTCACCCCGATCAGGTTCAGCAGTTCATAGATGTAGACGAAGATGAAGGAAAGCGGAGCAGGAACCACATCGCCGCGCCTGACCCGGGTCCGCCATGAGAAATAACCGCGGAGCTGCCGGTCGTTCATGGCCTGATAGGTCGGAAAGTAGCGCATGAACTCCCCATGGAACTCGAATTCATCTTCGAACTCCTCCATGAGCTTGCCCTGCCTGTAGAAAAGCGCGCTCTCCGGCAGGTCGTAGAGCGCGAGCTTTCTCATCGCCCGGTATTCCGGCGGGGGCAGGGGAGCGGTCCGGGCGGCTCCCGGCGGAATCGGCTCGTCATGGTATACCCGCGGTGCGGCTCCGTCTTCTGGCATGATTCATTTCTCCGGTCGTTGCAATGTTGAATATCTTACAGCCGGAATGAAAATTTTCAAGTGCCGCGGAAAATTTTTTCAATCATCGCGATGCCGCGGGGCGGCGGATGTCGACGTTCCGCCATACGGAGCTGTCGGTCATGCGGCTGCCGGTCTCCGTTTTTTCCGCTTCAAGCTCCAGGTTTTCGAACAGGAAGCCGGAAAGGCGGCAGTGATCCGACGCTTTCACGTTGAGGAAAGCGGCACACCGCAGAGCACAATCGCGCAGCGTCACATTCTTCGCATGGGAAAGCGGGATGTCCCCGCGCCCTTTCAGGTCGAAAAACTGTGTCCACGGCTGGATATCGAGAACAAACACGACCCTGCCGCGGACGTTTTCGACCCGGATATCCTCATACATCTGCGGCGTATCGGGACGCATCTTCAGCGTCAGCAGCCGGATCGGCCCGTCGACCCGGCAGTCGCGCAGAATGACGTTCCGGCTGTGGACCGATTCGCTCCCGCAGGTGAGGACGCTGTGGCAGAAGCCGAATTCGCAATTCTCAATGAGGATGTTCCTGTTCCCGCCGTTGTCCTGATCGCGGTCCGCCCAGGGCCCTTTGCCGCCTTTCAGCGCGATGGCGTCGTCGTTGACCGCGATGTAACAATCTCTGATCAGCACATTTTCACATGCGTCGAGATCGACGGCGTCGGTGCTCGGCGCCTTGACCGGAGCGGCCGGCGAGGTGATATGCAGCCCGGTCAGCCGGAGATTGCGGCATTTGTAGAAATGAGTCGTCCAGAACGGCGAATTCGCCAGCTTCACTCCCGACAGCCGGACATTGTCCGAATTCGAAATCCAGACCAGGCGCGGGCGCAGCTCATCGAGGTTGGTGCAGCGGGGATTGACTTTGCGGCGCAGCCAGAATGACCGCCAGTAGCGCAGGCCGCTGCCGTCGATGGTCCCCTGGCCGGATATCGTGAAGCCGTCCGCCTGATCGGCGTTGACGAGTGCCGCGAAATAGTCGAGAGTCTGCCCCTCCAGCCGGGTCTTTATGACCGGGAAATCCGCGATGTCGTCGCTGCCCTTCAATACCGCGCCCTCCTTCAGGAGCAGATGGGTTCCCGGCCTGAAGAAAAGCGCGCCGGTGAAAAAGGTCCCCTCCGGAATGACGATGACGCCGCCTCCGTCCGCCGCCGCAAGGTCGATCACGCGCTGAAGCTTCTCCGTCTGAAGCGCGTGGCTTCCGGCAGCAACGCCGTAGTCGCTGACGACATATTGCCGGGCGGGCAATTCCGGCGCTTCCGCGGCCGGCTCCCGGAACCAGCCGGATATCGCCGTCCCGTCCGGCCACGTTCCGCCCGGAAGAGCGGTACACGCTGAAAGCAGAGTACAGGCCAGAAATGGAATAAAAGGGCGAAGCATGCCTTATTTCTCCGGGACGACCAGTGTCGGCATCTGCATGTAAGTGAGCTGGGGCATCGCGGGGTTGGCCAACCGCAGCAGCATCGCCTGCACGGCGAGCCGCCCCTGCATGCGCGGCGCGATATCCAGCAGAACCGGCTCCGGGTTGAAGTAGCCGTTGCAGACGCGCTTGTCGCCGGCGATCAGCTCGATGTCGCGCCCGGGGACGATGCCGTTCCGGACCAGCTCCGAATAGATCGGCCCGCCGAGCGTGTTGGCCACGAAGATGCCGTCCGGCCTCTCCGGGAGCTGCAGGATCCGTTCGATCGCGGAACAGGCCGCCGCCGCCTGCTCCGGCATCGGGTTGCCGATGTTGTCGTCGTAATCCAACCGGATCGCGCGGCATTCGACTTTGTCCGCGGCGGCGGCGTTGCAGAACGCGTCCTCGCGCGACTTCCAGTACTTCGGGGTCCTGCTCAGGGATGAGCAGCTGACGCAGCAGAGGTTCCGGCAGTTCCGCGAGCGCAGATAATCGTAGGCCAGCAGCCCCGCTTTCAGGTGGTCCGGCTGCACCCGGTCGCCGAAATCATGGGAGCCGGCCTGCAGCAGCCAGACGACCGGAAACGCGCGCACCCTGTCCAGAAAGGCGGCGGAGAAATTTCCGTTCAGGAAGATGCCGTCCACCTTGCGCGTCTGCAGCGTTTCGGACGATTCGCCGCCCGGCTCAAGCACATCCAGCTTGAGCGACGCGCCGAACTCGTTGAGCGCCTCGGAGATGCCGATCATGATCTCCTGCGCGGTCGTAATCTGCGGAACGTTCTTTTCGTGTCCCCACAAAATGGAAAATGTGCGGTGCTTCAGCGGCACGGGCTCGCAGAATTTCGGGCCGGGGCGCTTCTGGGGAAGCTGGGGGGTGTAATTCCGCTCCTTCATGATCCCCGTAATCAGCCGGCGGGTCTCATCCTTCACGAAGCCGCTGTCGTTTATGACGCGCGAAACCGTCGCGGTGGAGACTCCTGCAAGTTCAGCGATTTGCCTGATCGTGATTCCCATGTGACACTCTCCTGTTACAATGTTATCATGCCGTTTAATTTACAGTATATCACACCGACATTCAAGTTTCATTTACATGATATCGATCATTTCATACATGTTTATTGCGCGGCGGCCTGCAGGTGCCGTTCAGTTGCCGTCCGGCTTCTCCGCCGTGTGCGTCACCGAAGCGGGAATGCCGATGTCTTTATCCGGACGGGCGGGGTCGAACGGCGGCAGCTCCGGCCGCAGATGCTTCGCGAGCTCCGGCAGCTGCGAGCGGATCGCCTCCGCCACGCACCGGGCCAGTTCGTAGCCCCCGTATACGTTATGATGCGTGTTGTCACGGAGCGCTTTGTCCTGGCCGGGGAAACTGCCGGCCGGATAAAAGACAAAGGCGCGCTTCGACCCCTCTTCCCCCAGCGCGTTGTAGAGCTCCATGCTCATCCGGTTCAGGTCGATGACCGGAGCGTCCAGCTCCCCGCCGGCCTGCCGGACGGCTTCGGCGAAGCTCGCGAGCGTCGCGGCGGCGCGTCCGTCCCTGAAGCGGCGGCGCTCCATCGGAGTGACCAGCACGGCGTTGCCGCCGGCGGCACGGATTTTCCGGACGAATTCGGCCAGGCGTTTCTTGTAGGAGGTGAACGGCCCGACATCCTTTCCCTTCTCCTTCTGGTCGTTATGCCCGAACTGGATGAAGACGTAATCCCCGGGGCGAAGCCGGGAAAGGATCTTTTCGAGCCGCCGCTGCGCCGCAAAGCTCGACAACGCCATGCCTCCCTCCGAATGATTGGCCACCGCCACTCCCCGGCGGAAGAAAGCGGGCAGCATCTGCCCCCAGCCGGTCCACGGCTCCTTATCCTGATCGGTGACGGTCGAATCCCCGGCCAGATAGAGTGTGAGCGATTTCTCCGCCGGGACGATCTCCGGGGCCCGGGCCTCCGGATTGTCGCTGAAGATTTCGATATCCAGCTTGTCGTCCCAGCGGGGATGGGCGATTTCCCGTTTCTTCAGGGAGACATACCGGCCGTCAGCGATTTCCGGCGTGCGGATGTTCACGGTGAAGGTGCGCGTAACGAACTCTCCCGGCGCGGTCGAAACCTTGTCGAGCATAAGCCGGCGGGATTCGGCCTTCACCCAGTTGACCGTGGCGCGGCCGGGGCTGCCGAACCGTACCGTCACATCATAATTTCCCTCCGGCAGCTTCTTTTCGAAGCGCCGGGAACGGATTTCCGCCGCGGAGCCGGCGGCCGCATACAATACGGCGAGGGCGAACAGGGCCGCGCCGGGACTGAAGTTCATGAAAAATCTCATTTGTCTCTCCTCGTCTGATCGGTTTTCAGCAATGTGCCGCGGAACACCTGCGTTTTTTTGAGCAGGTCGGGGCCGAAGTAGAAGCCCGGCTGGGCGGGCTGGTTGTACGCGACGTTCTGCATGGCGATGCCAAGGCGGTAAACCGGGTCCTCCAGAAAGGTGTGGAAGCGGTATTGCGTCGGAATCGTCGAGACATAGAGCCGCAGTGCGGTGTTGTCCTCCGTGCGCAGCAGAACCTCCTCGCGCCAGTCTCCGATGATGTCGCCCTGCAGACACGGCGTTGACTTCGTGCTGTTGTTGGAGGCGCAGCCGTCGAATTTCGCAATGGTGTTGAGCCACTTTTTCTCCCGGTTGTACTTGGTGATGCGGGTGCCGTCCAGCAGTTCCCGCAACAGGTCGCCGTCCCACCAGACCGCCATGTTGATGGAGATATTTTTCACGTTCGCAAGCGGCTTTCCGTCGATGCCGCGTATTCCGATGCCGGAGCCTGCCCACATTTCCAGTCCCGGATTGAGCGGGTCGATGTCGGCGGCCATACAGCGGCCCACATCGGATTTGCTCCTGACCTGATACAGGATTTCGCCGGTCGCCGCATCGCGGAACGTCGCGCCGTCTTTCCGGTTCTCATGGCACGCCCAGACCTGAAGTCCGGGGAGCTCCGGCGAAAACCTGGTCAGGTGGATCGCGTCGCCGTGGCCGGTCTTCGTGGTGTAGAGGCCGCGCCCGTCATGGTCGACCGCCATCTGGCCGTAGATGATTTCGTCGCACCCGTCGCCGTCGACGTCGCCCACGCGCAAATTGTGGTTGCCCTGTCCGGCATACTCGCGCCATTGCGGATTGTTCGTATCGAAAACCCAACGCTTCCGGAGTTTCTTTCCGTCCCAGTCGTAGGCGGCAAGCACGGTGCGCGTATAGTAGCCGCGGCACATGACGACACTGGGGCGGATCCCGTCGAGATAGGCGACCGCGGCGAGGAAACGGTCGCAGCGGTTTCCGTAATTATCCCCCCAATCCCCGACACTGCCGCGCGGCGGATCGTAGGGGATTGTCTGGAGCGCTTCGCCGGTCCGGCCGGAAAATACGGTCAGGAACTCCGGCCCGTCCAGCACGCGCCCCCCTTTGTCGCGGTAGTCGGCTGCTGCGTCCCCGATGACCTTCCCGGCGCCGTCGGCCGTGCCGTCGGCGGTTTTCATCACGATCTCCGCAATGCCGTCTCCGTCGAGGTCATAAACCATGAACTGCGTATAGTGCGACCCGGCACGGATGTTCCGCCCGAGGTCGATGCGCCAGAATTTCCGGCCGTCGAGCTTATAGCAGTCGAGATAGACGTTGCCCGTATGGCCGTTCTGCGAGTTGTCTTTGGAATTGGACGGGTCCCATTTCAGGATGATCTCGTACTCGCCGTCGCCGTCGACGTCGCCGATGGAGGCGTCGTTCGGCGCATAGGAGCAGCTTCGGCCGTCCGGCATCGTGACGTCGGCGGGCCGGTCGAGGGGAATGTTCACATACCCGTGCGGGGCATCGGCCGGAAGCGTATGTGCGACACAGGATTCGGGGAGCTCCCGGCCGTTTTCATCCACCGGTTTCACGGCATAGGAGCCTCCGCCCGGATTCTTATCCACATAAAAGGTCACGTTCCGGACCGGATTCCCGTTGATCCTCTTTCCATCCCGGTAGATATTGAAACCGGTTCCCATCGCGTCGCGCGACAGGTAGCGCCATGCGATGAACACTTCTTCCGCGTTCCGCCGGACGGCGACCACGCCGCGCCCGGGCTTCTCCCGCAGCATCCTGCTGAAATCATAATTCGGTGCGGCGCCGGGGAGCGCGCAAACCAGTGCGAGCGCCGCGAGCGCCGCCGTCAGTATCCTGTTCATAAAAACGTCCTTTCCATCTTATTCCGGCATCGGCGGGCGGTAGGCGGCATCGCCGCCATACGCCTTGAAGCCGCTGTAAACTTTCAGCAGGAGAAGTGCGCCGACAAGGCTGATGCCTCCGGCGATCAGGAACAGAGTGCGGTAATCATTGTCCAGCAGGTCGAGAGTCAGGCCGAGCAGCGGACCGAACACCATCGAGAAAAATGCCGCGATGATCGACGTGGCCGAGGCGAACTGGGCGAACAGCGGACGGGGCAGCAGGCGCGCGCCGAGCGAGGCGGTGAAGGTGAAGTAACAGCCGGAAACCACTCCGTGCAGAACGAAAAGAACCCCGAAATGCTCCGCTTTCACGATCAGCGGAAAGCTGACGAACATCAGCAGACCGTAGACGAGCAGTGCGGCAATGCCGGTTCGCAGCGGATGAAAGCGGTCGGAGAGCATCCCGAGGAAGTAGCTCAGCAGCAGGGAACAGGTGTAGGTGATCACCAGATAGAGCCCGTACCGGTCCATGCCGATCCGGAGCTTCTGGGCGTATTGGATCGAGAAAAAGTTGATCGGGGTGAACGCCAGCCCGGCAATCGCCCATGCCAGCATGTACCAGCGGTAATACGGCAGCGAAAAACTCTGCCGGAAGTAGGTGACGACGGAACGCATGACCCGGAAGAACACGCCGATGCGCCTGCCGTATCCCGCCGGCGGAGCAGGCTCTTCCGGCGGCGGCGGATATTTGCCTTCCTTCACCTTCAGGCAGAGCATCGTCAGGCCGATACCGTACAGGGTTCCGAGCCCGAGGAAAATTTCAAGTGTGTGCCCCTCCACCTTTTCCAGCAGCCAGCCGTTGAAGATCATGCCGGCGCCGAGGCTGACGATCCGGAACAGCCCGAAAAAGCGGCCGAGCATCTCCGGCGGGATCACATCGTTGGCCAGTGCGCCGAAAAGCGACGCCGAGAGCGTCGTTCCGAAATCAAGCATCATCCAGGCGATACAGAAAAAGATCAGTATCGAAGCGTGCGGCGGAATCGCGGGAATTGCTTCATGCAGCAGGCCGCCGAATGTCTTGCAGAAGCCGAGCCCGTAAAGTCCCAGCACGATAAACGGCGTTGTGAACATCAGGAACGGAATGCGCCGTCCCCACCTGCCGCGATGCCGGTCCGAGACATAGCCGATGATCGGCGACAGAAACGTGTTCGTGAAATTCGGGAACGACACGATGACCAGGCCGAAAACGAAGTCCGAAACCCCGATCTGCTTGATGAGCAGCGTGGCCGACGGCCACACGGCGCGGTCCTTCATCGCCCAGGTGAAGTCGCCCCAGAGCATCCAGAAACAGAGCAGTGCAAGCGCGGGGGCGGTGTAGGTCAGGCTGCCCGCCCGCCAGACCCGTTTCGGTGTGTTTTCAACAGTTTGTTCCATTCAGATGTCCCTTATCTCAAGTTACTTTACGAGTGTTCCGCGAAATACGATCCCTTTACCCCGCAGGTCGGGGCCGAAATAGAATCCCGGCTGCGTCGGCAGATTGTAGGCGACGTTCTGCGCGGCGATGCTGATGCGGTAGACGGGGTCCTCCAGAAATGTGTGGAACCGGTACTCCGTCGGCGCCGTCGAAACATAGAGCCGCAGGGACCGGTTGTCTTCGGAGCGCAGGAGCACCTCCTCGCGCCAGTCTCCGAACAGGTCGCCCTGCAGGCACGGAGTGGCCTTGGTGCCGTTGCTGGAGGCGCAGCCGTCGAAGCGGACGACTGGCCGCAGTTCCTTTTTCTCCCAGTCGTAGGCGGTGACGGTGATTCCGTCCAGCAGCTCACGGGTCAGCCCGCCGCTCCACCAGACGGCCATGTTGCAGGAGAGCCCCGCGGGGGCGCCGAGATACTCCCCCTTCATATTGTACATGCCGATTCCGCTGATGGCCCACATTTCGAGGCCGGGATTGGCCGGGTCGATATCGGCCGCCATGCAGCGCCCCACGTCGTCCCTGCTTTTAACCTGAAAGAGAATTTTCCCCGTGGCGGCGTCGCGAAAAGTCGCGCCGTCCTCGCGGTTCTCATGGCACGCCCACACCTGGAATCCGGGCAGCTCAGGGGAAAACTTCGTCAGCTGGATCGCATCGCCATGGCCGGTCTTCGTGGTGTAGAGTCCGCGCCCGTCGTGATCGACCGTCATCTGGCCGTAGACGATCTCATCGCAGCCGTCGCCGTCCACATCGGCCACACGCAGATTATGGTTGCCCTGTGCGCCGTAGCAGCACCATTTCGGATCGGCCGAGTCGAAGACCCAGCGCCGCGTCAGCTTCTTTCCATCCCAGTCATAGGCGGCCAGAACAGAACGGGTGTAATAGCCGCGGCACATGACGGCGCTGGGGCGGATCCCGTCGAGATAGGCGACGGCGGCGAGAAAACGGTCGCAGCGGTTCGCATAATTGTCGCCCCACGCTTCCATGTCGCCGCGCGGCGGGTAGTATGGCACGGTATCGAGGGCTTTCCCGTTTTTCCCGGAGAAGACGGTCAGGTATTCAGGGCCGCTCATGATGCGCCCCCTGTTGCTGATTCCGGAGCTGTTGAATCCGGTCTTCCTGAAATCCCGCGCCGGCTCCTGCCGGGCCGGACCGCCGGGTTCGCGGTAGTCGGCGGCCGGATCTCCAATGGCTTGCCCCGTGCCGTCGATCGTCCCGTCGGCAGTCTTCATGATGATTTCCGCGATGCCGTCATTATCGAAATCATAAACCATGAATTGCGTGTAGTGCGCCCCGGCGCGGATGTTCCGTCCGAGGTCGATGCGCCACAGCCTGCGGCCGTCGAGCTTATAACAGTCGAGGTAGACGTTTCCCGTGTAGCCGTCATGGGCGTTGTCATGGGAATTGGCCGGATCCCACTTCAGGATGATTTCATACTCGCCGTCGCCGTCGGCGTCCCCGACGGAGGCGTCGTTCGGTGCGTAGGAATATGCCCTGCCGTCCGGCGTCACTCCGTCGGCGGGTTTGTCGAGGGGGATGTTCACATAGCCGTGCGGGGCGTTCGCGGGGAGGGGAAATACGGTGCACGCTTCGTCAAACTCCCGGCCGTTCCCGTCCACCGGCTTCACGGCATAGGTGCCGCCGTCCGGATTTCTGTCCACGAAGAATGTCACATCCCTGACCGGTTCCGCATTGACCTTCCGGCCGTCGCGGTAGACATTGAAACCCGTCTCCATTGCATCGCGCGAAAGATAGCGCCATGCGACGAACACTTCGTCCGCGTTCCGCCGGACGGCGATCACGCCGCGCCCGAGCTTCTCCCGCTGCAGCCTGCCGAAGTCATAGTTCGCTTCCGCCGCCGGAAGCACGGCCCCCAGCGCCAGCAGGATCAGGATTACCGCTTCTTTCATGTAAACTCCTCTCTCATTTTATGTAATTGTACATGTTTCATACATTTCCGGGCGCGACAAAGCGGACACCGTTTCGCCGTTTCGGCGTTCCGGACGCTGTCGGGATTCAGGGATTCAGAGCGAACCCGGCAGAAAGCGGCCGGGCCGGTTCCGCGTCGTTCAGAGGCTTCCGGCCGGAACCCGGGCTCCAGGGAGCTCCGAGCTCCGACGGCAGCAGATTGCGTTCGAACGCTTCGTCGAACAGCTCGACGATTCCGGGGATGACCCGCTGGTTGTCGCGGTCGCGGAGAATCCGGTACTCCGACGGCTTCAGCACATGCACAGGGAACAGCGCGTGAAGTTTTTCGATGCAGCGGGTGTGTTCGAGTGCATTCTTCAGCGTATAGGTGAACACAGAGGCGTTGCCAAGCCGGCCGATGATATCGTCGAACATGGATTGGCGGCAATCCGGCGAGCTTTCGCTGCGTACTGTTTTGCCGTCGGGAGTCTCAATGCGCCAACTGCCGCTCTGAAAATCCCAGTGGATCCGCGCGCGCTCCAGGTCGAAGCGCAGGCGCGGTTCGCGGTCGGTATCGCAGGCATGGGTGGTCAGTACCTGAATCGTCACGCCCTGTTCCGTCCAGACCCGCATGGAGCAGGTGTCGAATGTCTCTATGTTGTCGCGGCTGCGCACAGCTTCCGCCTGCATGGCCCCGGCGCGCGCCGTCGTCGTGAAATCCGGCCCGGCGCAGAAAAGCGGTATATTCAGATAGTGGGCGAAAGCGTTGTTGACCGGGGAATCGCAGATGACCGTCCCGTCGGACGCCCGGAGCTTCCCCGCCCAGTCATTGCGGCTGTAGTAGTTGTCGGAACGGTGCCAGGCCCCCTTGAACGAGATGTTGACCAGCTTCCCGTAACGGCCGGAAAGGATCTTGCGCTTGACGGCATGAATGTCGCGTCCGTACATGTTGTGGAAGCCGACCGCGACAAACCCCTTCGAGCGCTTCTCCGCCTCGATCATCGCCTCGACGTCGGCCACGCAGCCGGCCGCGGGCTTCTCCAGCAGGACATTGACGCCGGCAGCCAGGAATTTGCAGGTCATCGGACGGTGGGCCTCGATCCCGACCGGCAGACAGACCAGATTCAGCCGGCCGCCCATCGCGCCAAGCAGGGCGTCTTCATCCGGGAAGATGCGCGCCCCCATGGCGAACAGCTCGTCCACGGTCCGCCGCCGCTTCTCAATGCTGGCCGGACGCACAACGGCGGCGGAGAAATCGATCTTCCCGGCATCTGCCAGTGCTTTCAGGTAATCATAATGCACTTTGCCGTATCCGCCGACCCCGACCAGAGCGACGGCGGGGTTGCCGTTTCTTCCGGTTCCATTCATATGACCTCCGGTCATTTTTACGCTCACTCTCTTACCTGAAGCATTTTTCCAACGGCAGCTTCTGCTCTTTCGCCGACTTGACGAACCATTCCGCGTAGGCTTTCGCGCCGTCTCCGGTGAGATGCAGATTGTCTTTCTTGCCGGTGGAGACCATGTAAAATCCCCTGGTCGCCTCCGGCCCCTGCGCGAGGAGCTCCTTCTGTCCGATTGCATTCAGGTCGACCAGCGACACACTTTCCGTCCGGGCGACCTCGCGCATGGCGGAGGAATAGGCGCCGTGAGTGCCGTTGTAGAGGCTTTTCCCGTCCTCTTTGAACGCCCAGCGCACGATCGGGGTGGCCAGCACGGGAACGGCGTTCTTCTCCCGGACCTCCCGGACGCAGTCGGTCAGCAGCTCCTTGAATTCACTGCGGTGGTTGGCGTAGCGGCTTTTGTCCTTCTTATTGGAGTCATTGATGCCGAACTGGATGATGACGAAATCACCTTCCTTCAGTTTCCCCAGCAGCGCCTCCCAGCGGCCCTTGTCCGCCCGGAACGACTTGACGCTGCGCCCGCCCTGGGCGAAATTGACGACATTTACTCCATCGGCGCAGAATTCCGGCAGCCGGTGTCCCCACCCCTGTTGGGGCGCATATTTCGCGCCCCAATCACACATGGTCGAATCGCCCGCCAGATAGATATCGGCCGCATTGAGGACGAGGCCGCCGAAAAGCAGCGCGGCTGCCGCGAAAATCGCTTTCATCAGTAAAGTCCCTTTCTTTTTGTCACTTGTCATATCCGCAGAGGAATGACCTCTTGTGGTTTTCATCATTGGCAAGCCATTGCTGCCGCTTATGTTCGACATGCCCGTCGGCAAAGAGGGCATTGGCTCCCTGTGAGTGGCGCGTGGCGATCTGCGGGACATATTTCCGGTTGTACGGGTTGTAATCCCAGTAAGTGCTGCCGGCGATTCCCGAGATATCAACGAGGCTGATCCATTCGCCGGGGCGCGAAATCTTCGCCAGCTTGAATTTCAGGTAATTGTTATAGCCGTAATTATAGACGCCGGAACTGTCCACTAACGGGCAGCTGCGGAATTTCCGGATACCCCTGTTCTCTTTCGCCAGATAGCTCCAGTACCAGCCCGGGGAGGTTTCATTCGCCCAGTGGTTGTCCGAGCCGGCCCCGCCCATGGGCTTGCAGTGAATCCAGTCGCCGTTGTCGGCGGCATAATAGAGGAAAACCATTCCCATCTGCTTCAGCCTCCCTGTGCACTGGGCCGATTTGCCCCGGAGGCGCGCCTGATTCAACGCCGGGAGAAGCATGCTGGCCAGAATCGCGATGATCGCAATCACGACGAGCAGCTCTATCAATGTGAAATTGTACCGGTTTCCTGTCGAATGCCTCATGGCGCGTCCTCCATTCTGTTTTGTTTTCGGGCGACACTCTCATTAAAACTGGTGAAAAAGCTTTCTGGAATCCCGGACCATCGTCCGCATTGTCATGTTTCTTGTATTTTTCATGTCTTCATACATAATTATACCCCACTTCATTGTCCATGTCAAGAGGGGATTCGAAAAAAAATGATTTTTCTTGAATCACCATCCGGAAAAACGGAGCCGCGGAACGGCAGGAGAAGCCAATGCAACATATTTTAAATAAATAAATTGCAATAATGCAGGAATGTCATTTTATTTAAGGCGGCGGGAGACGGTCCGCCCAATGCCGGGTTCCCGGGTATTCCGTGATTTCCCATCTGACGGCAATCGTTGAATTTCTTTCATTCTGCAGTTTAAACGCTTGTGTTTTGCAAGCCGCGATATATATTCTACATGTATCGTACATTATTCAAACAACAGGAAAGGCGCGGAAGCATGGAATACGAAGCGGATGGCATGGTCGTTCGAAACCTCATGGTGCCTCCGGCGGCGCGGACTCCGCATGCGGTCGCGCTTGTCTGGGACAGGCCGGAACAGGCGGAGAACATTCTGGGTTATCAGGTTTATCTCAACGGGGAACTCTCGGCCTTTTCCGGTACGGCGGACATCACGCTGCGCGGGCTGGAATGCGGCACGGAGTACCTGGTGCAGATCGCCGCAATCGCAAGGGATGGGGAGCTCCTCCCGCGCAGCTCCGGCCTGCGTGTGCGGACGCTGCCGGAATCCCCCGGGCTCGACATCACCGGGTTCGGCGCGTCCGGTGACGGCAGGACGCTCAATACCGCCGCGATTCAGCGAGCCATAGAGTGTTGCCCCGCGGGAGGGACCGTGATTGTCCCGAAAGGCGTGTTCCTGACCGGCGCCCTGTTCCTGAAAAGCAATATGACGCTGTATATCGAAGAGGATGGAGTTCTGCTCGGCAGCCCGGATCCGGCGGACTATCCGGTATTCGATTATCCGTGGGAGGGGTATGTCCAGCCGGGATATGCCAGCCTGCTGAATACGCCCGTTTCTCCCGGTTGCCGCCTGGAACATATCACCATATCAGGCCCGGGGACGATCGACGCCAACGGCGTCCGGCTGAAGGCCGCCGAGGAGCGGGAGGGCAGGGGATGCCGGGGACGCTGCATCTGCCTGCGCAACGTGGAACACCTCTACCTGGCGGGAATCCATCTGCGGCAATCGCCTTCCTGGTGTCTGCATCTGATATATTGCCGGCATGTCAGCATCAACGGAATCAGGATCGACACAAAGTACGATGCGTTCGGCCGCTTCTACGGCATCGCCAATGCGGATGGAATCGACCCCGACTCCGTCTCGGACCTGTTCATTTTTCACTGCGTCATCAGCAGCGGGGATGATTGCATCGCCATCAAATCCGGGCGCGGGGCCGAGGGGCGGAGGGCCGGAATTCCGTCGGAAAACATCCGGATTACCGACTGCCTTTTCCTGAGCGGCTTCGGGGTCGCGATCGGCAGCGAAATGTCCGGCGGGGTGCGAAATGTACTGGTCAGGGAGTGCCGGTTTGAAAACGTCTACAGCATTGCGAGCCTGAAAGCGCCGCGCGGCCGAGGCGGCCTGATAGAAAACATTCGTTATGAAAATTGCACGCTGTTCAATTCCGACATGCATTACAGTGACTGCCGCTGGTTTCGCGGGGCGCTCTACGTGGATCAATACTACAGCACCGATGATCCGGATATGAATGCGGAAGAGCCGGTCGATGAGGGAACCCCGCGGATCCGCGACATTTTCTTCGAGAACATCTCTCTGGAAACCCGCACCGGCAACGCCGTTTACCTGGCCGGGCTGCCCGAATGCCCTTTGGAGAACATTCATCTGAAAAATATCCGCGCCCGCGGAAAAGGCGGTCTCCTGGCATGGAACATCCGGGGACTGATCATGGATCACGTGGCCGTCAGTGCCGAGACTGGCGAAAACCGCCGTCTCCGGAACATCGAAATGCTCTGTCCGATGATTACATCATTTCGTTACATTCCTGCCTGATTTTTGACTTCAGTTCAGACAGGCCGGGAGCCTGCTGCCGCCGCTGCCGGTGTTTGATCGCCTGTTCGGAATGCAGAAATCGATATCTATCAGCAAGTTGATTTCGTCAGGAGCCGTTTCGACAGAATATGCAATACTGAAACAAGAGTTTCAAGTTTTGGCAGGCCGGCTCTGCCTTGAGCCGAAATTCGCCCGAGAATGATCCTGAAAAAATCGGAATAGATGGAAAAGATCGACCACACGACTTCCACATGAATATGTCCGACGCTTCGTTCCTTTCTGCGACAATCGGGTCAATGAGGAATCATCGCCCTTGCCGGACATGGCCCGGTTGAACCGCGAACGGTGAGGATGTTCGGAATCTGAATTGATTCGCCGCCCGATGCTTTACCGGGCATCCGCAGGCGCAGTTCATCCAATGCCCGGCGGGCAAGAGTGGTAGTCGAAGTCAATCGTTGTATGGGGCGGAGAAAGGAACCTGGAAATATTCTGAACCTCATACGTCACCAGTGAAACATCTTCCGGGATCCGATATCCGGCATTCTGAATGATTTCCGCAGAAAGAGCCGCCAGATTCTGATGAATCATGTAAATCGCGGTGAAATTCTGTGACAGAACGAACCGGAGTCCGTCCTCATGCGTCATCGGGCGGGTAAATTGAAAGTTCCGGGCCGAGTCGCCCAGGTTGAGCCGGGCAGCGGCATCCAGAAATTCCTTTTCTCCACGATGATAATTTTCCTCTCCGGTGTCAACAAAATGAACGCGGGCGATTTTCCGGTGCCCCAGCGACTTCAAATGCCGGAGTACAAGCTCGGCCTCATCATCACGTCCCGGATCAACAGAACAGACGTGATCGAACGATAAACCGTAAGAATTCAGCATGACCAGAGGCTGATTCCGTTCCTTTACCCACTTTTGAACCCATTTCCGGTCGCTGACCGAAGAAATGACGCCGTCGAAGAGAAAATAATCAAGGGTGTCAAGGCGGCGCTCATCGAAGAACAGGCAGATCCAGCCAAGCTCAAAGGCCGCATTCATGACGTTCTGAAGCAGACGGGAGGAGAATTTTCCGCTGAGTTGAGAGATCACAACCGCAACCCGGATCTGATGATTATTTGCCATATTGCGGTAATTCAGCCGTTTTGCCGCCGCAAGGATCCGGGTGCGCATTTCGGGCGCAACTCCCGGCCTGCCGTTGAGTGTGCGTGATATCTGGGTCGGGGAGCAGTCGGCTTCCCGGGCAAGATCGTCGATCGTGACTTTCCCAGTCATAATGAATTCCTTTCTTCCGTAACTATGCATCTTTCTTCTGAAAATACAATTCATCTTTCGTTTTCTTTCGTCATTTTATCAGTGCAAGACGTTGTCTGTTTGGTCTTTTGCTGTATAATAAACAACAGGAAGATCAGCTGATTCCAAGTTGAGGTAAGCAGAGATCGATGAAAATCATAAGGAGAAGAACAGATGAGAAAATTCATGCTTATAGAACTTCTGGTTGTAATTGCCATCATCGCTGTTCTTGCAGCCTTGCTTCTGCCTGCGCTGAATGCGGCAAGAAGCAGGGGGCGTGCAATTTCATGCATTAACAATCTCAAACAAATTTCCGCGTCCGTGGGCCCCCTTCCGAATCCGCGCCGATTATTTACTGTGGTGGACGACTTTCTTGAGCCGGTTGAGAACTTTGCCCCGGGAGAAGAACTGGCCTGCATCCCGCCGGAAAATTAAACATTCATGATTGCCCATTAACATCAGAACAGGAATCCGATTTATGTCCAGAGATCTGTTGCTCGCCCTCCCGGCAGGATCCGTCACGCTCAATGGTAGAGTAAGGCGATCCGGCTCACCACCGAAAACAGGCTCAAAAAAGTCGATTATGGGAAACTGGTCCGCTCCTTCCGTAATCATGAAGACGCCGATGGACGATGGCGGGGAGAATTCTGGGGTAAAATCGTCCGGTCCGCCATCCGGATTCTGCGTATCAACCCGGCGGTTTGAGCCGGGAGTTCGTCCGGGTGAAGGGCGGACTGAGAGCAATGTCGCCGGCGATCAGGTATACTTCTTCCGGGTTTACTGATGCCGGAATTACTTTGGATCGCATCCTGAAACGCCGCACGACCATGCGTTTTTTCAGTATTCTGAAGCGTGAAGGACTTTGGCGCAACTGGTACAATACGCCGGAGAAACCGGTTAGCAGACATATCGATTTTTTTCAGCTCACACCGTCCACGCGCAAATTGAAATCGCGGGCCCCGGGACTAATTTGAACAACACTGCGCCTATTCAAGTATAATTGCATGACACAGTGAAAATGATGCAAAAAAACGACTTTTGAGCGAGTCCCAAAAGATCTGCCTCAAAAGTCGTTGCTACCACAAATGGTCGGGATAGAGAGATTTGAACTCTCGACCTTTTGACCCCCAGTCAAACGCGCTAGACCAGACTGCGCTATATCCCGATATGTTTCTCACTTGAAACGTTCCTAATATAACCGTCATTCGGGGAAATACAAGATCTATCCGGACCGTTTTTTCCCTCATTTCTCATTTTTTCTCGGATTCACCGCTTTTTCAGGAGGGCCGTTCGTCATCCCGGTTCTGCCGCAGAACTTTTTCCGGTCTCGTATTCAATGCCTGTCGCATGTCGGCAACCGATGGTTCCCGCAGCCGGATTTTACATCAGGGTATGCCGCTGAATGAATTTGTATTTTCTCTTTCGATCTATGATTGACATTTCTGTGGAACTGTGATAAAATAACAGCAATGACCCAAGTTGCGATACCAGTTTAAGGGCTGACCTCCTATGAATGCCGACAGCAATCTGTATGTAAAATCCCGGATCATTCCGCCCCCTCGGAAAATCGAACCGTCACGGCGCGGCTTATTCAAACTGACAGCAGGCTGTCCGGTGGAGATCACCGTCCCTGCCGGGAAAGCCGAACCGTCCGCCATGCTGTATGAAGCATTCGCAGGCAACTGGCGCATCCGCCCGGAGCTGTCATGGAAAAACGGAGGGCAGGAAATTCCTGTCGATGGATACCAACTGGACATAAAACCGGATCAGTGCGGAATCGCCGCGTCCACACCCGGAGGAGTGCTCAACGCGGTAAAAACAATGCGGCAATTGGCTGAGTCCGAGCGCGGTGTGCTGACGCTTTCCGGTTGGCAGCTGCCCTGCATAACGGTCGAGGATGCGCCCGCATTGCCGTTTCGCGGCATTCATCTCTGCTGCTTTCCTGAAACTCCGACATGGGAGATGGAGAAGTATATCCGGTTGGCAGCATACTATAAGTTCAATTATGCGATCATCGAACCCTGGGGAGTTTTCCGGTTCGAATCCCACCCCGAATTCTGTTGGGAGGAAACGGCGATGGAAAAGGCTGATTTTATCCGGCTGGCCGCTTTGGCCGCACGGTTGGGTGTGACGCTGATTCCGCAGATGAACCTGTTCGGACACGCGACGGCATCACGCTGCGGCAGCGGCAAACATGTGCTGCTGGACCGGCATCCAGAGTATGCTCCGCTGTTCGAACCGGACGGCTGGACCTGGTGCATCTCCAATCCGCACACCCGGAAGTACCTGGAGGATATCGTATTGGAATTGCATGACGCATTCGGAAGACCGCCGTTTTTCCATATCGGCTGTGATGAGGCATACAACGCCGGCAGCTGTTCGCTCTGCTCGGCGGGATATCCGGAAAAGCTTCTCCGGCATCTGCAATATTTCCACTGCCTGCTGGCCGGGCGAGGCGCCCGTGTAATGATGTGGCACGACATGCTGCTCTGCCGGGATGATCCCCGGTGGGACGGTTATATCGTATGCGGCCACTCTTCGTCAGGCCTTGCCGACCTTTACCGGAAGCTGCCGCAGGATATCATCATCTGCGACTGGCAATACGGCGATCCCGCCCGGGAAGGGAAAGATCCGGAGTGGCCGACATCGCATTTTTTCCGGCAGGCAGGCTTCGATGTGCTGGTCTGCCCCTGGTTGGAACGGGGCGGTATTGAAAGCCTGGGACATCTGGCGGCAGAATCCGGATTCTTCGGCCTGTTGGAGACCACATGGTCCCGAACCCACGGCAGTCACGATCTGGAAACACTCTTTGCGGCAGGGGCTGAGGCGGCGTGGAATCCGGACGCACCAGTTTATCCCGGCATCGTCCGGCGTGAATACCTGAACCGGCACTTGCGGGAAGTCACGCACGATGCCGGGCTCGGCTCTTATGTCCAATTCGGCAGTATACAGCATCAGATTGCCCCTATGCCGTTCGGAGAAGTGTAAATGCGGATTCCGGAAAATATGTTTTTTTCAGTCTTGCTATTGACATTCGGCGTTTTTTACATCATAATTATTTGAACCAGGGCATGACACCAGATAAAGGGCTTTGAATTATGGCAAAAAGAGATGCGGTTCCGGTCGGATTGAGAATTCGTCATATGGTTGTTGATCTGCTGTACCATGCTCCGCGGCAGGCGACGATGCTGCCTTCCGCCTCGGAAATGGCGAAACGGTTCGGGATTTCCCTGAGTACGGTCAAACGCGAATTGAGGAAGCTTACCCAGGAAGGACTGATTGCCGGAGAGCAGGGGAGGGCGGTGTATACGGTTCCCGGCGTATTGAATTTCGATCCGGAGGAGCCCTGCCGGAAAATCATCGGAATCATATTCGGCGATGGCCGGATGCTGTGCTATGGCCGCACGGAGTGCCGCCTGATCGCCTATTGCAGCTTCGCGGTGACTTCCGGCATCGGCTATGTGCGTCACGTCACACTGCATGCCGGCAGTGCGGAGGACATCTCCCTGGAACTGAGATCTATGCAGCTTGACGGGCTGATCGCTATTTTCCCCAGTGAAAACCTGGCCGTTGCCCTTGAAACGCTCAAGAACGAAGGGCTCCCGGCAGTTGCCGTCGGTAGCTCCTACGGCCGGATTCCCGCACTGTTGCCGGACACCGTGCAGGCAGGCCGCGACATGGCGGCAATCATGCACCGGCGCGGTGTCCGCTCCGCGTTGTGGATGATGTGCGATTCCGTCTGCCGGGAGCAGGCGGAGGGCGTCCGGCAATATTTTTCGGAAAAGCATGTGCCGATGGACATTCGCGAAATCGCCAACCTCGGGGAATTTGAAACCGTCATTCGGGAATATGCCGCCGCCGGCGCTTTTCCGGATGCTTTCTATATCCACAGCGACAAACTGACCGTTACGCGCAGCATCTGCCGGAAATTCGGGATTCCATATCCGGACTGGTTTATGATAGGAGAAACCTCTGATGTTGAACTGGTTCCTGATTTCCGCGGGATCGTCCGCCAGCCGCCCGGTGAAGTACTCGGCAGGCAGGCTGCCATGTGCCTGCAGCGGATGTTCCGGGGCGAGCCCGTGCCGGAAGAATCCAGATTTCAATATGAGATCACCGAGAGATAAAGCGACGGCCCGATGCGGAATACGGTCGGCATGATATGACATAAGCGTTTACCAGGAAACAATCAACCGAAGGAGACTTGCAATGGGGCGTAAGAAAACATTCACGCTGATTGAGCTTTTAATTGTGATTGCAATCATCGTGATTCTGGCGGGGATGCTGCTGCCGGCGCTGAACAGGGCGCGAAGCCGGGCGAACACCATTTCCTGCGTGAATAATCTCAAACAGGTGGGGACCGCACTCACAATGTATTGCGACGGCTTTGACGGCATCTATCCGCGTACAGTGATGAATGAGTCCAAGTTGTTCTGGCCGGCTTTTTTCGTCAACACGGGAAAATACCTGCCGAAAAAGATATTTTACTGTAAAGAATCCGGAGTCTCCAGCTATCGCACCTACCGGCCGCCGCCGAAGAGTTCCCTTATCTCCGGAAGGAGCATGATCTCTCCCTGTGGACAAAGACCGCGCCGGAGGCGGACATCTCCGCCACCGACGGAGTGTTGCGGATCGAGGTTCCCCGGGAATTAACGACCCGGGGACTGCTCGGCATCCACCGCCGTTTTTTCTGGAAAAAATTCGGCGGCAGCACCGTCACGCTGTCGGCAGAGGTCAAAGGGGAAAACCTGATCCAAAACCCCGGCGGCAAGTACGGCGGCTCAAAGTTGGTGGTGTCGGTGCCCGTCAACGGGGAACGGAAGATTTTCGAGGCACGGGCCAAATTCGGAACATTTGACTGGACACGGCTGAAGGTGACCTTCCCGATGCCGCAGAACGGCGATTTCATCCTGTCGCTGGGAACGCAGATGTCCACCGGCAAACTCTGGTACCGGAATCTGCAGATAGAAGGCGGCGGAACGGCACTCGACTTCTCGGCGACCGCCAACATGGGCTTCTCCGATCCGGTCGCGGGGGACGGGGAAGGAGGATGGACAGACCAGGGACCGGAAAACGACGGTTCGGGCTTTGACCGGAGCCGGCCCGCCTATGCAGGAATCCCGTTCAGGATCGGGCAGGGGGAGCGAAGCCTCCTGGTTTTCCGCTCCTCCCGTTTTCCCGGCGGCCTCGAGCGGGCCTCCGTTCCCGCCGATTGCGACGGAAACTACCTTTATCTGCTCCATACCGCCGGTTGGTGTCCCTCCGAAGGACAGGTGGGGGAGCTGCGGCTGAACGGGACGGCCGGAACGCAAACCATCCCGGTGGATGCCGGACGGGAGCTGGCGGACCAATGGAATCCGTCGCCCGGACCGAACAGCTGCGTGGCCGCTACCTGGAGCAATCGCAGCGGCGGAAGCAACGGCCTTTACGCATCCGGATTTCAGGTGGATAAAAAAATCGGTAAAATGAAGCTCCTCGACCCAAGGGTCAAGGAGCTTCATTTCCTCCGGCAGGCAATTCAGTTGGGAGTGCGGACGGGAGGAGTGGCGGAGTTTCTGCGGCGACCCTGCCTCGGAAATGTTTTCCCGCGACGACCTGAGCAAAGACGACGCCCGCGGCAGGGCGGCCAATGCTTTCGTAATGAAAAAATGGCGCGAAATGTTGGCCTTCTACCGGCAGACCGTACATCAGGAGATCGGCTGCAAGGCGATCGGCTTCGTATGGGATATGACCGGAAACGCCCGGTACAATTCACTGCGTGCGGAGCTCGATCTGGTGATGGCGCACGGTTATCATGCACATCCGCAGATGAATGGAGCCAGGCTCTCATTCAGCCAGGGGAGCGATATCGCCGCCTCGCTCAAGATGTTCCGTACATTAAACAACATGCGGATCGCGGGGCGCCCGTTCTGCGTCAACGAATATCAGGCATATTTCTGGAACCGGTACCGCTACGAAGAGGGTTTTTCGGCGGCATATGCCTCCTTTCAGGGATTCGACAGCCTCGTCCGTCACAATTCACCCGTCAACGGCACTGCAAATTCAGCAAGGATTGTCCCCTGGATATCGGCAGATGATCCGATCGCGACCGTCGCAATGGCGCAGGAGGCCCTGCTGTATGCCCGCGGCGACGCCCGGGAAGCGGACACAGGGGTGCGTCTGGTCTTCTCAGAACAGGCGCTCAGAGAGAATAATCTCTGGGATGAAGGATTGGACGGCGGGCAGTCCCGCATTGCGCTGCTCACCCGTTTCGGGCTGGAGCGCACCGACTTGCCGCAGGACGTCAAGCCCGGCAAGCCGGCGGATGACATCCGCATACCGATGCGATTGGGCAGTAAGGTATTGGAATATGAAGCCGGCTATGCCGGAACAGTCGAAACACAACAGAAGGGTTTCGAGTTCTCCGGATTTGTCCGGGCACTGAAAAACCGGGGCGCCCTGCCGACGGGCAACCGCAGCCGCGACTGGGAGACGATCGAATCCTCGACCGGCGAACTGTTCGTCGAAGCCGGAAAAAAGCGCATGACGGTCAATACTCCGCGATTTCAAGGCATGTGCGCTCCCGCCGGCAATCTGGCAGAGCTGAAGGATGTCACGTTGGAAAACCAGACGAAGAACGCAAACCTGAGCGTCGCCGCGCTCAGTCCGGGTACGACAATCGCGGACGCCGACCGGCTTCTGGTATGCTATGCCACCAATGCGCTGAATTCCGGCCAGATGTTTACCGACAGCTCAATGGTTCAACTCCAGGAGACCGGAGATCATCCAACCCTGGTCGAATGCGGCCGCTTCCGGATCACACTGCGGAATCTGTCGGCACTATGAGCGGAACGCCGTACCGGCCGGATACAACAGGCAGGGTGCTGTTCATCGAGTGTCCCGGCCGGAAAAGTCCGGCAATCCTCATGATGCTGGACCGCCTGAAAAGCATCGGATTTTTTGACCGCTGCGCCGCGGTGGTGTTCGGAACCTTTCCGGAATGCGGAACCGATCCGGAAACAATGCTGAAGCCGTTCGCGGAGACTCTCGCCTGCCCGGTTTATACGGGGTTTCCGTATGGTCACACCGAACGCAACCACACCATCGATTTCCGCCGCCGGATGACGATCGATGCAAACGGCCTGCTGCGCGTCGAATGAATGCTCTACGCGCCGGCTTTGATCACCAGGGCGAGGCCGGCGAGAAAAACCACAAACATGCCGATGTTCAGGAGATGCGAGATACGCGGAGCGCCTTTGAACTCCTTCCAGATCAGGATACCCCAGAGGGCCGCCACCAGCGTGGCCCCCTGGCCGAGCCCGTAGGAGATCGCCGGACCCGCTTTCCCCGCCGCCACCAGGTTCAGCACGTTGCCGACGCCCCAGATCCCGCCGCCGAGCAGCCCCACGATGTGGATCGGAATCCCCCCTCGGAAGTAGGCCGAAAGCGACAGCGGCGTCCCCGAAACCGGATGTTTCATCGCGATCGTGTTGAACAGAAAAGTGCTCAGGAAAATGCCGACCGCAAAAATGAAGAACGCGGAGTAGGGCGTCAGCTTCCCCGCCGCGGGAGCGATGAAGTTCATATCCATCGAGGCCGCAACGAATCGGTAGAAGAAAGCCATCAGAACACCGCAGACGACCGCAAGCACAATTCCCTTCATCGGAACTTTCTGTCCGCCGCGCTCCTTGAGCTTGTATGCGAATGCGTTCATCAGGATCGCCACCGCAATCAGCGCCACGCCGGAGAAGAGCAGCACAGGATTGCCTTTCGGCTCCCCGAAGTAGTTGATCACAACTCCGAGAATCAGCGCCAGCCCGATGCCGACGGGGAACGCCACCGACATCCCCGCAATCGAAATCGCGGCCGCCAACAGCAGATTCGCGGCATTGAAAATCACTCCGCCGGCAAATGCGCTGCCGATGTTGCCCCAGCCCGCCTGCTGCAGATCGGGGAGGAAGCTTCTGCCCTCCGTCCCGAAGCTGCCGAGCGTGAGCCCCGCGAGAATGCTGAGCAAAAGCACCCCCAGAACATAATCCCAGTAGAAAAGTTCATAACGCCAGTTCTTTCCGGCCAGCTTCTGGGTGTTCCCCCATGAGCCCCAGCACAGCATCGTAATGACGCAGAAAAAGACGGCCAGTCCGTAATCATTGACAAAAAACATGATAACTCCTCCTTCTCAATTAAGCTCCTCTGTAAAAGAATATACCACGATTCTTCAGGATTGCAATTTTTAAATTGCGGTGTATGGTACCGAAGGAGGCGCACATGCGGCTGAGATTCAAATTCAAATGGACGCGGCGGCGGATGATTGCTCTGCTTGCCGCCGCCGTCCTGTTCGGCATACTGGCGGGGTGCGGAGTCCTTTCCGACGCGGGAAGGGTCTGCTGCTTCGCCTGCCGGGCAATCCGGGGAACTCCGGCAGTCGTGACCCTCTCCGGTGATCCGGCGGAAGCGGGCCGCATCCACGGTTCCGAACAAAAGCTCGGAATCCGCCTGCTTGAAAAATACTATATCGGGAGCTTCGCCGGCGGGGAAGCCGGAACGGAGCTCTTCCGGCGCGCAACTGAGCTGTTCGAACGCATCAGTCCCCGCTGGAACATGGAAGTCGAAGCCCTGGCGGAGGCGTCCGGAGCCAGGCCGGAGACAATGAAGCTCGGGAACTGCTTCCTTGATCTCGGCCGCCTCCGGATGGGGTGCCGACAGGTATTGCGCACGCTTCCGGCAGGCGGCGTCCTGCATGCGCACAACCTCGACTGGGACGGGCTGGCCGGAGTCGGGCAGTACTGGGTCACGATATTCCGGGTTCCCGGCGGAGGAGGGCGGCTGCCAACCGTATACCTCGGCTTTTCCGGCATGATCGGAGCGCTGGATGTCATCAATTCAGAAGGAATTGCGCTGAGCTTCAACCAGTTGGGGCATTCATCAGGGGAAACGGAGATGCCGGTTTTCCTGCGCATGCGCGAGATTGCGGAAACCGCCCGCGATTTCGACAGTGCGGAATCCGCGATCCTTTCCATGCCGCCCGGCATGCCGTTCACGATCGGCCTGAGTCACGCAAAATCGGGCCGGATCGCCGTCTATGAACGCACACCGGACGGAACCGTCAGAAAACGGGAGGCCGTTGATGGCATGATCACCGCCGACAACACGGCACAGGCCGGAAACGCCGTCCCCGACACCGGAGTGGAACGAACCGCCCGGGCCGCCCTGCCGCTCGACACACCTGCCGCAATGATGGACGTCCTGCGCAATACGCACGTGCTGCTGGCGAATAATATGTACAGCGTGATCTTCGATTTCAGCGCGAATGTGCTCTATCTCGCATCCGGGGAAGTGCCTGCGGCGAACGGTGAATATCGCGTCTATCCGCTTTTTGAATGAGATCACCGCAGCGGCTTCACGAAACAGATGACACGCTCCGCCTCGGAGAATCCGGAGCCGAGGTGAAAATGCCGGCTCGGCTCGTTGCCGAGTTCGCAGTCGCTGGCGAATTCCAGGCATCCTTTCCCGCGCGCCCACGCTTCGCATGCCTCCAGCAGACGCGCGGCGATTCCGTTCCGGCGGAACTCTCCGCACACAAAGATCCCTTCGAGATAGCCGACGGGGAAAGAAGAGCACCCTGTCACATACTCCCGGCGGATGCTGCACTGAGCGTAGCCGACCGTCCGCTCCTCCCGGCAGGCCAGAAATATCGCGGCATCCGGACTGCCGATGCCCCCGCGCAATTCATCGGACAACTCATCAGATGAATGGCCCGGCCATAACAGTCCGGCCAATCCGACCGCCTCGGCGAGCCGGTCCGGTTCAGCCTTGACAATCCGCATGGCATCTCCTCTCCCGGCGGCGCGCCCGGACGGCATAGATAAAAAGCCATACTCCGAGAATGCCGGTGACAAGAACGACGGCGGCATGAATATAGTACCGCAGAGGGATATCCCGGTTCAGCACCGCCTCCAGCGGAGAAGCCGGATCGACATAGCAGATGATCTTCTTGCCCGCTGGAAATTCCGTCAGGAGCGGCAGGAGCCCGTCGGCCTCCTCCGGCATGCTGTCCGGAAAAAAGCCGTAGCGGGTCGACCCGTAATTCACACCGTCGTATCCGTACCGGTAATCGATCCGGAACACCGGGCGGCCGGAGCGCGGAACAGCTTCGACCCTGCCCGACACGACGACAGCCGGCGTCGCCCTCCAGGCACGGGAGGCAACGGCCTCCCGGCACGGCTTCCAGACCGTTTCCCGCCCGAGAAAAAGCGCGAACAGAACGAAAATCATGCCGAATGCCGTCAACAGCCGGAAATTATCCCGGCTTCTGTCTCTTTCATAATCCATATCATTTAATATACCTCCATTTGAAAAATAACGCAAACTTCTCCGCCGGCGCTTGCATCGTTTCCGTAACGACATTACTTTAAATGAAAAACACAGGGGGATTTATGACCAAACGGCATATTTCACTGGATAAGGTGCTGACCGGCTCCTGGGAACAGATGGTCCGGCTGCTGTTCAAACCGTTCGAATTCGAACGCTGGCTGATTCTCGGGGTCTGCGCATGGATGGTCATGCTGGTTTACGATCTCGGGAGCATTCTCGGCCACTTTTTCGACCGCTTCTCCACTGATCCGGAAACCATGACCCGGCTTGCGGGCGCTGTCGGAAAAATCGCCGGAGGGACGGAAGGTTCGCTGTTCGAACGGATCATCCGGGAAACCGGGTTTGCCGCCGGCACGCTGTACCTGATCGCCGGCGCATACGGCATATACCTGCTCCTGTGCGTGGTGCTCTACTGGGTCCGCTGCCGGTTTGAGTTCGTCCTGTTGGCGAACCTGCTGCGCGGAACCGGGGAGATCCGGAAGCCGTGGAGGGAATTCCGGGCGGAGGGCAACTCCTATTTCTGGTGGACACTTCTGATCAGCTGCGCGGTTTTCGCGGTCAACATGGCATTTCTCGCCGGAACCGCATTTCAGGCCGTCCCCTGGGTGAAGGATCTGAGCAATACCCATCAGATCTCCCTGCCGGGGACGGGCCTCTGGTGCTGGGCGGGGGCCTGGATGGTCGTCGCGCTCATCCTGAATTACTACTGCTGGTTCTTCTACCAGCTGCTGATCCCGATCATGTACCGCGACAAACTCACGTTCGGGGAGGGGATCCGCATCATGAACCGTCTCTTCTGGAAACGGTTCTGGATCTGCTTCCTCTTTTATCTGGTCATGATGATCGTCATATGCGGTTTTATCGTGCTGGTCGCCGCCGCGTCGTGCGTCACCTGCTGCATCTTTTTCCTCCTCCTGACCAATGTTCCATATGTCAGGGCGCTCCTGGTGCTGCCGCTCTGGGTGTTCTACCGGCTGATCGGCGTCGCGTTCCTCGAAGAGCTCGACCCGCGGGAACCGGAGCCGGGGGAGGGGAGCATTGAAGTCGCCGAACCGGCGGAATAGGAGCTACCGGCTCCGCTGCCTCGGATCGAGTGCGTCCCGCAGGGCGTCGCCGAGCACGTTCAAGGCGAGAACGAGCACGAACATGAACCCGGTTGCGGCGGCTATTTCCCACCAGATTCCGCGCCACAGCCGCTCCTGCCCGTCAGAGATCATAACGCCCCAGCTCGGTGCGCCCTGGATGCCGAAGCCGAGATAGCTTACGATGACTTCAAGCATGATCGCCCCCGCGAACGAGAGCGTGAAGTAGATGATGACCAGATGGAACACATTCGGCAGGATGTGGCGCCGGATAATGACCGGGCTGCTGACGCCCGCGACCCGCGCCGCGGCCACGAACGGCATGGTCCGGAGCCGCATCGCCTCGGCGCGGACCACACGGCAGAGCGTAACCCATCCCGTAATGCCGATCGCCAGGTAGACCGCCAGCATCCCGGGTTCGGCCCGCAGAATGGAGCCCGCCCCCTCCGCAATTCGCATCAGTCCGGGCGGCAGGAAGTTGCGCGAAACAAGCAGTGCGAAGGCGAGAATGAACAGCAGCGTCGGCATGGAGGCAAACGTGCTGTAGACCCAGACCACAATATCATCGAATCTGCCGCCGAAGAATCCTGCCGCCGCCCCGAGCACCACGCCGATCACGGCGGAGATCAGGCTTGCAATTACGCCGACTTTCACCGCGGTTGCGCTGCCCGCAACTGCCCGGAGCAGCACGTCGCGCCCCTGATAGTCGGTTCCGAGCCAATGCGAAGGGGAGGGGGGCGCATAGCGTGCGGCGTCATCCGTAAGATTGTAAAGCGGAATCTGCCCGCTGTTTTCACACCAGACGGCATACAGCTCGGTTCCGGCCGCGGCCAGCACATACAGCAGAACAACGCCGAGCGAAATCATCGCCGGCGGACTGCGGCGGAGCCGGCTCCAGGCGGTTGCGGCAAGACGGCTCATGATACAGGGGTCTCCCGTTTCCGCCGCACGATCGACACCTGAAGCAGGGCGATATCGGAGGGGGTTACGCCGTCGATCCGGCCGGCCTGAGCCAGGGTGGTCGGGCACACCTTCATGAGCTTGGCCCGGGCTTCATTGCTCAACCCCTTGACGGCATCATAGTCGAAACCGGGGGGAATATCCAGTATCTCGAGCTTCCGCATCCGATTAATCTCCACCGCTTCCCGCTGCAGATATCCGTCATAGCGCGCCTCTACCATGAGCTCGCGCCAGACGCGGCGGCCAAGCCGGCCTTCCGGGAAATCCGGCAGCAATCCGGCGGGGAAGGGGAGGCGTGTGCGCGCCGTCTCCAGATCGGTGGAGTCCGGCAGCTCCTTCAGATGGATCAGCAGGCTCTTTCCGGCCGACTTCGTATTCCGGCAATGCGAAAGGACGCGCTCCAACTCCATCCGGTACTCCGTGAATTCCCGGTATTTCTCCTCCGGCAGCAACCCCAGTTCGTGCGCCGACTCCGAAAGACGCAGATCGGCGTTGTCCTGCCGCAGGTGCAGCCGGTATTCGGCCCGGCTCGTGAACAGGCGGTACGGCTCAATGATCTCCTTCGTGCAGAGGTCGTCGATCATGACGCCGATATAGCTTTTATCGCGCCCGAACTCGACCGGAGCTTTTTCGGCTGCGATCCGCGCCGCGTTGAGCCCGGCGACAAGTCCCTGACCGGCCGCCTCCTCATAGCCGCTGGTTCCATTGATCTGCCCGGCGCTGAACAGGTTCGGATACGCCTTGACGCGCAGCGACCGCTCCAGCTGGTCCGGATAGAGAAAATCATATTCAATCGCATATGCGTACCGGGAAACAACCGCGTGCTCCATGCCGGGAACCGACTGCACCATCTGCCGCTGAACCTCGACCGGGAGGCTCGTGGAGATGCCGTTGATGTAATATTCTCCAGTCTGCGCCCCCTCCGGCTCGAGATAGAGAAGATGGACCGGATGCTGCGGAAAACGTATGACTTTATCCTCAAACGAGGGGCAGTAGCGCGTTCCTATCCCTTTGATGATCCCCTGATACATCGGAGAATATTGAATGTTGCTTCGGACGATATCCGCCGTTTTCTCCGTGGAATAGGCCATATAGCACGGCAGATCATGCCGCCGGGCGCAGGGAAGGGGGGGACGCAATACGGCGCTCCAGCTGCAGAATTCCTCCTCCTGCCCCTCGGCTTCCTGGAGGCGCATGGCGGAGAAATCGATCGTTTTGGCGAGAATCCGCGGAGGAGTCCCGGTTTTGAGCCGTCCGAGCCGAAGCCCGAGCTGCCCTGATAACGCCGTGGAAAGTGCGTTCGACGGAAAATCGCCCGCTCTGCCGCCGGGAAAATTCCTCATGCCGTAATGCAGCTTCCCGTTCAGGAAGGTTCCGGTTGTGACGATTGCGGCCCGGCAGCGGATCTGGTCGCCGAACTGGTTTTCAACGCCGGCGATTGATCCGTTTGCGACGAGAAACCCGGTAACCTCCGCCTGCAGAATATCGATTCCCGGGGTTTCCTCGAGCAGCAGCTTCATTCCGCGCTGATAAGCAACCTTGTCGCATTGCGACCGGGGCGACCAGACGGCAGGCCCCTTGGTTTGGTTCAGCATGCGGAACTGAATTGAAGCAGCGTCCGTCACCATACCCTGCGCGCCGCCCATCGCATCGATTTCCCGGACGACCTGCCCTTTGGCGATGCCGCCGATTGCCGGATTGCAGCTCATCTGGGCAATGTGATCCATATTCAGCGTAATCAGCAGAACCGACGCTCCCGCACGCGCCGCCGCGAAAGCGGCTTCACATCCGGCATGGCCGGCCCCGATTACAATAACATCATAATCTTTCATGATTCAACTTTCGTAAAATTGTCATCCATATAAAATACGTTCAAAAGTTGACATTATCAATCTATATAGAAGGCAATTTCCGTAAAATCGACAGGACGGAATTCCGGACGGACATCCCCTCCCCGGAATGCTCAAGCATTACTATTAACATAACGTACATTATGCGACGTTACTTTTGCGGAGGCAAAGAACAGTTTGATGTCATTTCAAGGCGAGCTCCGAAACTACCAGGAACAAAATCGATATCAGAGTTTCAGCTGCAGATCCGCGATCACAACCAGCATCAGAAAATTATGTTATCATTCAACAGCTGAAAATATCTGCAGATCATGCAACCGACAACACCCAACACTCTTGACCACCCATGAACTACTCACACGCGGAATCGTTTTCCGGCGCTCCGGCAGGTGCGGCGGAAAAGCGATCCGCGTGCGGGTAGTTTTCCTTAATCGGCTCACTTACCCGATACAGCTTGCACCAAATCTGCATTGATGTTTTACCGCGATCAGCGGAAAACACAGCAACATTCTGCTGTTGGTCAATCAGTTTAAACGTGGACAATTCCCCGAGAAGGTAAATCTTTCCTGGAACAAGATCACATTCAAGCGTAAATTTCGTTTCTGCCGTAACCGGGCTGTACTCGACATAGCTCTTAATCTGAGACTGCGTAATATCAAGTTTGATGATCCCCCCTCGCCTCGATTCACGTACCGTTGCATTCAGGATAAATCCGGTATCGATATATTCGAATCCCGTAGTAGATACGGTACCCTCGTTAGAAACCGTTTTTTTCGGAATCGGTACCCGTTCGCCATCTCTCCATGATCCAGTAGAGCCGTCCCGGATCACCATCATCGGAGCCGCAAAAACATCCGTAAAATTCGAATTCGCACCGAAACTGAACAATCCCTCAAGCTTGATATCATTCAAATCAATTTTAGAATTCGCAATATCATAAGAAATGGACCCGGAACTTTTCGTGTCAAATCCGGCCTCAAGCATTGCATCTTTGCGCAGAGATACAAAATAGAGTTGCACAATCCACGATCCCGGATAAACCGTATCGAGATAGTCACACATCTCCACCAACCGCCGAAGAACCGATTCATGATCCGTGGCAACCAACACACCATTGCTCATAACCTGCGCTTTCCCAGTCTGCGAAAGCATCGGCGTAACGATGGAATTCAGCGATTGCTGGTCATATCCCATAATCCGGCGAACCAAAACTCCGCGATCTTCCGGACGCAGAGCGCCAATGAAATAGGTATTTCCCACCCTCACAATATCAACTCCGATTTGCCGGGAAACCACATTAAGCACAGACTGCAAATCCGTGCGCTTGAATTCCGCCGTAATCTGGCGTTCTGCAAGATCATGGCTGAACACCATACCAATATCATATTTGTCAGATAAGATACGGCAAAACAACGAAAGCGGCATCTGATATGCCGAAAGCGTAAGAAATACCTCCGGAACTTTCGACTCTTCCCCCCTCACCTCTTTCCGTTCAGAGTTGTACAGAAGCCGAAAAGGATCATCCTGTTTCACATCCCGGACATACGAACAACCCTCAATACATACCGACAAGCTCACCGTTATCAAGCTCATAACAACGATTCTCGAAATCGACCGAGACAACTTTTTTTCCCTCATACGGCCCCCCTTTAAACATATAATCTCTGGTTACAAAAATGCCGGAACGCAAATAACACCCATCCCCCATAAACATTACAGGCTTGTAAGGCCGAAGGTCTGATTCAGGAGATGAAATTGGAGCCGCAGAAGATCCCGGAAGTTCTCCGGCCTGTTCCCCTGCCCTCTTAACAACAGATGCAGCCGAAGAAGAAGCCGGAACCATCTGCAACGACTTCTTCGAACCGTCAGCCACTGCCATATTCTTTTGATTGATCGTCGCAAGCGTATCCGTAAATTTCATGATGATTTTCGTAATACCACCGCCGAAAGTAGCCCAAAAGAATATGATTACCAACAAAATCCGGCCCAACAGTTTAAAGAAATGCTTCCGCAGAAACCAAAGCGCAGTCATTTTTTTATAACGGTCAGCCGGATAAACCACACTCGCAGTGGTTCCGGTTGCTTCCGTCTTCTGATAACTGTTGTAAAACGGAAAGTAATCGGCAGTAATGGAGAAACGGTCAACGCTGTTCGCCACCCACTTGGCCCGGCCGGTGAAGCTAGTCCCCTTACGATATTCCGTCTGGCAAACCTTCTGCTCACGCAATCCGGCATATGCCGCGCGAAGCTCATACCAATCCCCCAACGGAATGCGAAAAAAAGGATCACGGACCGTATTATAGGGTACAAGATCGGTACGCAACCCCACTTTCCCGACGAATTCCGGCGGGAGCTGATCCAAATCCTGCGTAATCGCTTCAAAGGTACATCCGGTTTTCCTGATTTCAGCAAACCAGTCATTCCACATGACAAGCACATCAGCCGGAGACTTCTTATTGAAATAACGGTGAAACTCATCAATCGCGACCCGTGCGCCGGAAAGGTCGAGAGATTCAAGATATTGTACCGGAGGGAAATTTCCCGATGCTTTCATGTCCGCAAGTTCCTGTTTGCGGCTTTTATCGTTCAGCGACCTCCAAGACTTCATTTCCTCATCCGGAATCACATGCAGACGAAACAAAAAATATTCCCGTGGCTTCCCAGTTTTCTGTGACATATAATCCGCAATCACATCGACATTCAATGGTAAATTAGTGATATAAAGCCCGGTCGAGTTAAGCAGAAAATCAGTCATCAGCCAACGGACACGACTATAGGTTTTACCGCATCCGGGCTGACCTGTAGTAAGATACAGAATAGCACTTGACATTTAATTTTCCCCCGGAATCAGACCAAGAATCCATTTTACAAGCAACACTGAAAAACAGAACAGGCAATATGCCATAAAAAGATAACCCCCGTAATCAAGCGCAACAAACTTATTTGCCAAACCGCAGACCTCGACCACGAACGACGCATCATAATCCAGTTGCGGCAAACTATCCGCAACCGGAACCATGATCCCGTCCACAAGTTCAAACACAAACGCAACAAACGAGTTGATGAAATCAACAAGCATGGCCCATATCGATTGACAAAGATCGGCAAAAGACATATCAACCTCACTTATTAAGGAATTTCAAAGCTGCAATACAGAACACCAGAAACATGACCAGGCGAGACAGATTGCGCGTCCAGAATGCAATCATATTCAGTTCTTCCGATAATCCGAATGTACGAATCTTTGAAACCGCATTACCGATGGAGCTGCCGACCCATGACGGCATCCAATCGACAGATGGACCGTTATAAATAAAAAGCGGGTTTTCCCTGGGAAGATCTGCCGGAAGCGCCGGAAACAGGCGATCCTGTATAATGCCGATAAATTTCAATTCCGGAAAATTCCATTCTCCAACCTCAAGCGGCGGTTCTTCCTGTTCCGGTTCCCCCTCCCCCGGAGTTTCATGATTATGACTTTTCGGAAGATGGTATGTACCGCCAATACAGAGTTTGCCTCCGCACGTCTTGCAATACTTAAGCTTGCATTCGCTCGTATTCGGACACTGGGTGCCGCCATGCACACAAACCGGGCCATGTACCTGACATCTCCCGCAAGTCTTGCAATGTGCTTTCGTGCATCCCTTCGGACAGGCCGCGACACCGCAACCATGCTCCTCACCTCCCGGAGGTTGACAAGTATGGTTGCCGCAATATTTTTGAGCACAAAGCGAGCATGTGTTATTGTGACTGCCATATGTCCCATGCGTAGAGCAACCCTTGCCGCCGCACAACGGACATGCTTTGACGTTACAATCAGCCGCATTCGGACAATCTTCAGGCGGCGGATCATCATCACAAGTATGGCCGTCACCACAATAATACTTGCCGCACTCAGGACAACGCACATTATGAGTGCCGTAAGTTCCGTGAGTCGTGCATCCGCTGCCACCGCACAAACCACAAGTACTTACCCGGCAATCTCTCCGATCAGGGCACTCTTTGCACTTATGATTACGACCGCAATAAGGTTCACCACATTCAGAACAGGTATTTCCGTGCTCATCATATGTGCCATGATATGTACAGTACAACAAACCGCAGACACTGCATGTTGTCTGAGAACATTGATCTGTATGCGGACACTCCTTACACTTATGATTACTTCCACAATAAGCGATCTTACATGTTTCACAATAATGCTGATGATCCGTCAAATTCGCATGCGTAAAACATTCAAAATATTCAAGACAGGTAGAACACTGACCCGGCGAGCAATCTTTCCCGTGAGGACATTCGCAATCATGGGATGTACCACAATATGCTTTACCGCACTTCGAACAGATATTATTATGGCTGCCGGACTGATGTGTGCTGCAATATGTTGTTCCGCAAAGGCCACAGGCAGAAGAATTACAATCTTCCCGATTCGGACAATTTGGACAAGAATGCGCAACGCCGCAAAAACGTGCACCGCACTTATCACAGATATGACCATGATAACCGCTCTCATGAGTCGCACAGTATTGACTATCACAAACCTGACATTCCGCAAGACTGCATTCCGGCAACCGCGGACACTCTTTACAAGTATGATCGTCTCCACAATATCTCTCCTGACATTTCGCACAAAAAATATTATGCTTGCCGGGATAATGCGTACTGCAGTATGTCAATCCGCAAAGATCACAAGTTGTCTTATCACAATCCGGCCTATCCGGGCACTCTTTACATTTATGATTATCACCACAGTAAGAGGTTTGGCAGTCCGGACAATATTTACCATGATCATCCGACTTATGGATAACACAATACGGCTGAATGCAGATGCCACAGGTATCTTTATAGCAATCCGGCCCATCCGGACAAGGTTTTGGCTTGCAACAAACGCAATCCTCGATATCACAACTAACCGCATACGGGAGATTGTCTTTTACCGGACAACCAAAATAAATGCCACCGCCAGTGGCGAAACCATCATCTGAGCAAATAGCGAGAGAATGAGCCCATCCATGCTCCACTATGTGACCGGGACAACCTCCGGAATAGCCACAATAGTACCTACCCGATCCAATAATTTCAGCAGTCGCAAAATACGACAAACAGCAGACTGTCAACAACAACAAACGCTTAATCATGCCATCACCTCCCCTATCTACAAGAGTTTGCGATATTTGACGAATTCGAACACCATCCAAGCAGACAGGAAACCACAGATACAACCCATTATAAGCAATCCGACTCGAAGCAGATAAAGCAAATCCACAAACAGAGAAACAAGTTCCTGAAGCAATTCGATTTCCGTCATATCAGTACCCCATTAATAGAAAAAGGGGAGAGGCAAAACACCCCTCCCCCACGAGGGAAGCACCGGAGCTTATCCGAGCGCACGACCGAGCCAGCGGAGCGCTTTCTTGACCACAAGAAAAGCCGCATAACCGCCGACCGCCACGCCGACCACGCCGCCCATGAGAGCAATCGCGGCAGTAATGTAGGCGCCGACATCCGTTTCCAGTGTCGGAATCGTAACCGCCCCTTCAGCCGCAAAGCTCGCCACCCCGATCACCGACAGCGCCGCGACACACGCAGCCTTTTTAAAGAAATTACCCATCCTGAACCTCCTTTTGTTTTTGATGGATTCATATACTCGGCACCATGCCGATTATGACAAACTTGCCATGACAACAATCTCTGACAAACGCACTACCGCTGTACCGACAATCAAAACGTAATACGAAAACAGATTAACCAGTATCATCCCCCACCCCCGTATGAATCAGATCAACACAATATGCCACCGTCCAACAGACTACCCGGACAATCAGACCCATCGTAAAAAAAGGCCATGTATAACTGACGAACGCTTGAAACTCAGTCATAAAACCTCAAATCGTTATCATTTCATTAAGCTGCAGTGCGCAGCCAGGGACAAAATCGATATCAAAATTTTTTCTGCAGGATTGTGATCCGCTCCGGGATTCGAATTTTCCGATATCAAAAAGGGTTCTCCTCCTCGAACAGATCATCAATACCGCAATCATGCAGAATCACACCCGTATTATAAACATTGTCCCGTCCATCCCGTTCCGGATCGAAGTGATTCACGAGTTCCCACACTCCGGACTCTCCGACCCGGACAAAGACTTTCCTGCCGCAATGAGGACAGCAGAAATATTCATTCCGGGGAAATTTCGGGGAAGCATGCACCTGCCGACCGAAAATCCGGCGCTGAAGATCTTCATCCTCGAATCCTTCAACATAACCGAAAATTGCATCAATCTCATGCATCGACATAATACTCCCCTCCCCTCAGCCACTCATCGAGCAGAACCGGGTTCCGTGTCCGGGCCGCAAGATCAAGCAGACCGTGAAACGCCTGAAAACTCCTGCGAATCCGTTTGAATACCGAAAAAGGAATGGTAAGCAGAACGACCGAATCCAGTGGTTCGGTTTCCGCAATTTCCTCATCGGCAATATCTTCAATGCCAAGAATTACTTTAAGACCACGAGACCATGAAAACTGATGCTTGCCGCGAGTAGCGACCGCATACTCGCGAAACGCATTGACCGCCCACGAGAGAACAGACGGAAGAGACTCTTTAATCAAATTCAGAAGCGAAAACGGTGTAAACCGCTCCGAACCATCCCGCGACCGTTTGAGATTTGAAAGACTGACCTCCATCGCAAGTTTCGTGACATATTGATCGGCATACGCTCCCCCTTGCAAATCAAGAGAATAGGAGTTGCCGCGAAGATCGAATTTCTCAAGGGATTCTGTCCAGTAAGCCCGAAGCTTACAGCCAAGGCCGATCAAATCGGACTGTTTCCGACAGAAAAGCAGAATATGCCTGTGAGGATGCCATCCGGTCCCCTGCCCGTATGTGATTTCAAACGACGAAACCCGGCCCGCATAGCCGATGGAATCCAAAAGACGGCGAACCGAACCATTGCGCCAAAACCGTTGAAGAGCCTCCGACTGGTTCGCCATGAGATCGGAAAGCGCATCATGGCGGGTATGGCTATGGGTCAAAGTGAGCATATAAACAGCATTTTGCGCATCCATATGCGTCCAATTGGAAATAGCTGTCTGCATTTCGCCACAGCGAACCGCCGAAATTTTTGCGGAGCAATCCGGGCAAAGCCAAACCGAACCACAATGAATAATATTGCCATAATGAGCAGATTTATGCTCAGCAGAATATGAGATTTCAATCTGATCGCCGACATACGGCGTATTCTGGCACTTGAAAAACCGCTTGAAAACATGACGCTTGCGAAAGTCCGGAGCCGCAAGAATCCCCTGCGACACCCGGAGCAGACTGTTACGAAGTTTTGAAAGCGGCTCAGACATGACGATTATTTCCCCGGATTCTGTGCGAATTCAATTAACATGAATTTTCCGCTGACCTTGCTATAGGAAAATCCCGTCCGGCCATCATCCGTTGTCCACTCCCGCGGATTCATGACAGAGAGCTCGGCAATCCGTACAACTCCCCATGTATGCAGCTTCAGACCCGAAACCTTATCCGCCGGAACCTCGCAGGTCAACGGCTTATCCCCGAGAAAGACCACATCAACCACAGTCTTTTCCCCGGTTTTCTGCCCGTTTTCAAACTCAGATTTCTTACGAAGATCCTGCAACATGCAGTTCTCAATCAGCACCGTCGAAGTAAAAGCCATGAATACCTCCAAAAAAGTCAAGATTTTTTTATTAGTCCAATGCAATTATTATTGCATTAAATGGAAAATAGCACTGCAACTATTCTTGTGCAAGTAAAATTGCATAAAATTTTAAAACTTTTTTTGAGAAGCTATATTAATCGACATACAAAAGGGAGGAAAAATGGAAGAAAGCAATTTCAGAAATTGGTATATAGAAACCTCTGCATTAGCAGGTGGCTTAGTTACTCAAAAAGTAGCTTCCCTCATCAGTGGGATATCCGAAAGCCAAATATCCAGAAAAGCCAAATCAGGAAAAATAAAAGTATACAATCATCCCCTTTTAACAAAAGGACTGATATCATATAAGGATGCATTAGAGCTAAAGCGGGAAAGAGCGCCTAAAAAATGAAAACATCAATATTTTTATTTCTCCTTCTGACATGCACAATATCAAATGGCATAGAAATTAAAAGAGCATTCGGATTTGAATTAGGACAAACGTATAACATCAAGCCCAATACCCAAATCATGTTTTACCCAATTCCGATAAAAAAAGTAAAAGAGCCTTTTCGAAAATTCAACAGATATGATATCTCTGTAAATACGGATCAAAGAATATTTCTAATCCGTGCAGAATATCAAGCACCTAATATTCAAGAAGCCATCAGAGAAATAAAAATCATAGAAAAAGCACTGGAGAAAAAATACAAAGTCAAACCCACTCCAAGAGAAAATGACAATAAAGCAATCTATTTCTGTGGCCTAGAAGGAAATAATCAAAGGTCAATCGGCATAGTAAGAGATAAAAAACTGATTAGAATCATGTATCGAGATAACAAGTTAGGAGAAGATCAAGATAAAACAGAAGAACTCCAAGAAGAAAAAAAGATCAGAGAAGAAATCGAAGAAAGCAATATGAACGCGCTTTAGGACTCCCTTTGGCTCGTAATTCCGTGTATATTACAGATTTTTTTATTAGTCCAATGCAATTATTATTGCATTAAATGGAAAATAGCACTGCAACTATTCTTGTGCAAGTAAAATTGCATAAAATTTTAAAACTTTTTTTGAGAAGCTATATTAATCGACATACAAAAGGGAGGAAAAATGGAAGAAAGCAATTTCAGAAATTGGTATATAGAAACCTCTGCATTAGCAGGTGGCTTAGTTACTCAAAAAGTAGCTTCCCTCATCAGTGGGATATCCGAAAGCCAAATATCCAGAAAAGCCAAATCAGGAAAAATAAAAGTATACAATCATCCCCTTTTAACAAAAGGACTGATATCATATAAGGATGCATTAGAGCTAAAGCGGGAAAGAGCGCCTAAAAAATGAAAACATCAATATTTTTATTTCTCCTTCTGACATGCACAATATCAAATGGCATAGAAATTAAAAGAGCATTCGGATTTGAATTAGGACAAACGTATAACATCAAGCCCAATACCCAAATCATGTTTTACCCAATTCCGATAAAAAAAGTAAAAGAGCCTTTTCGAAAATTCAACAGATATGATATCTCTGTAAATACGGATCAAAGAATATTTCTAATCCGTGCAGAATATCAAGCACCTAATATTCAAGAAGCCATCAGAGAAATAAAAATCATAGAAAAAGCACTGGAGAAAAAATACAAAGTCAAACCCACTCCAAGAGAAAATGACAATAAAGCAATCTATTTCTGTGGCCTAGAAGGAAATAATCAAAGGTCAATCGGCATAGTAAGAGATAAAAAACTGATTAGAATCATGTATCGAGATAACAAGTTAGGAGAAGATCAAGATAAAACAGAAGAACTCCAAGAAGAAAAAAAGATCAGAGAAGAAATCGAAGAAAGCAATATGAACGCGCTTTAGGACTCCCTTTGGCTCGTAATTCCGTGTATATTACTAAAGCGCTGTTGCGGCCTTTTGCCTTTCGGCGGCATAGTGACAAAACGACATCATTTAAATGCCTGGCTGCACAACCGCGGCAATTAAAACAATATCATTTAAACACGAGCTCCGAAACCACCAGGCCGAAAAACGATAACATTCCATCCCGGCTTACCTCCAAGCCTCCGGCTCTGCGGGCGGAACAGCTCGTACACTTCGCTGAGATGATCTCATTGCGCTCCTGATGGAGCTTAACGCGCTTCGCTTACATGACGCAGAACCCGACCTCCAACAAATACCCTCCACGGAATTCCGCTGACTTTTGCAGGATAAATAAATCGGCTATGCCGACCCTGAAAAAGTCATCATAATTCCATTCCGGGCCGCTTACAGCTATTTGTTTCCAGTCCGAACCTGCATCAGTCCGGGCTTTGCCCTCCCCTTCCGGAAAGTGTGGGGGTGGTACTCCCACACTCTCCAAAAGGAGAGTTATGAGTACAGGAAAGCGCCGCAAGCGGCTTAACAGGAGGGATGCAAAATGTTGAAGTTTTATCCGGAATTACTGGAAAATCTGCAAATGCGGATCACCGCCGAATACGGTTCCGTAAAGAAATTTGCAGAGGAAACCGGCATTTCCCGTTACAACCTCTCCAAGGTCTTTACAGGCAAGCAGGATATTTCCGTATCTCTTTACCTGCGGATTTGCGAAGCGTTGAACGTGTTGCGCCCCCTGGACAACACGATCAACAACGCATGTACCCTCCGGGATTATTTATCAGTAGACCATGATCGAATCGTAAGAAGCGTTCTCGCGCTCATGACGGAACAATAGGAAAGGACAGAAAATGGGTTACAGATCGAACCGTGCCAACGCCATCATGCATGATGCAATCAAAACCGCATCGCAAAACCTGCTCGACAGAGAGTTCCCAGGAGAGCTTGCCGAGAAATGCAAGAAGCTTGCTGGAGAAAAAACTCTCTGCAAAGCAGTCCGGGAAAGCCTCATCATCCTGTTCCGGGATCGGGAAGCCCTGGACAGACTGCGGAGCGAACATTCCACCACCCGGCAGAAGCTGAACCGCCTATTGGATGCACTCGACGCCCAGCGGAAGGCAAACAAGCGCCTGAATCAGGCATACCGGGAAGCGCAAGACCCAAACGCTTTCTTGCTTGAGCAGGAAGAACGATAGCAAAAACTTTAACGAGGTGAAAAAATGATCGACCACAGCAAGAATTTAAACAATCAGATCGAATATAACGGAAAAAACCTTACCCTCACTCAGGAAGCATACATAGACGGAACATACGAAAATCCTTATTATACCGCATCTGCAACCGATGATGATGGAAAAGAATACATTATCATCTGGATACCATACAACAACTATGAAGAACGTTGTGTCAATGGCGATGAATCCGATGCATGCAACTGGGATGAATACAAAGTCAAACCGCAAAACTAACGTTCCGTTCCTGCGCCCGACCGCCGAGCGCAGGAACCGCATAACACGACTTACGCAAAGGCCCCCGGCTCCGTGGATCATCTCCACGCCGGGGGCCTTTTCGTAAGCCTTTCCATTATGCGACGTTACATGTCTGCGCCGGAATCACAATCTTTGTCCTTCTGATGACCGATTCAGAGATTCAAGCCGGTTTCTTCATTCAGGCGTTTGAAAAAATCGGTCATGAATCGGGCGCGCTCCAAGGCAATTCGCTTTCCCGGCTCCGTCAGCATTCCGGCCGGGAGTTTGCGCAATTTCACCAGATATTCCCGGTAAGCCGTGTCTTCACGGCTGTAGGCTGGAGAGTTGACAGCTTCGTCTTCCGTGTTGTGCAGTCTGGCGTGCTCACGTCCGGCAAACAGAAACGCCCGGCCGATGCCGACTGCGCCGAGCGAATCGAGTTTATCCGCATCATAAACGATTTCGGCTTCCAGAGAGGCCGGTATCCGGTTGGCGCGATAGCGATGGGTCAGCACCGCCGATGAGACATGACGGATGAAGTCCGGTTCAAATTCCGCATCCCGCAGCAGGGGAATCACCAATTCCGCACCCAGCACAGCATGACACACCTTGCCCTTTTCACTCATCTCTTCCGGCCTTGCCACATCATGCAGAAGCGCCGCCATGCGGACAACCCTGCTGTCCGCGCCCGGCAGCTCTTCGGCGAGCAGCAGTGCGTTGTTCAGGACACGCCGCGTATGATCGTAATCATGGCAGCCGCTTGCCGCATCCAGTTTCGCTTTGACCGCAGCGGAGATCAACCGGAATTTCTCCTCGAACTCCATGTCGGTCATTGCTTCGGGAGATCCTGAACTACTTTTACGACAACGCCCGGCTGCTCTTTCTCCGGCTTGACAATCGTCGTTCCGAGATTCAGAATCGATCCGACCTGAAACACCGCGAGCGTGACGACATAAGCGATCACCGTGAAAAGCCCGATCTGGCCAAGCATGAACTTCCAGGAATTCGCCTCGCGCTTGACAACAGCCATGGTTGCGATACAGGGAACCGTCAGCAGACAGAACAACATGATGCAGAATCCCTGAAGCGGAGTATAGGTCTTCTGCAACGCGCTTTGAAGCGTACTTTCCTCCGCCTCGGCGTCTTCCACCGAATAGAGGATGCCGAGCTGGGCGACGAACAACTCCTTGGCGGCAAACGCTCCGATTAACGCGGAACTCACCTTCCAGTCAAACCCGAGCGGTCGCATGACGACTTCAAGCCCCTTCCCTATGCGTCCGGCGATCGAATATTCCAGCTCCTCCCCCTTCCGGTCGGCCTTGAGCGCGGAGATGTCCGCATCTTTCACCTCGTTTGTCAGGGAGGAGTTCTGCACGTTTGCAATTGCAGCGTCATAATCCTTCGAAAATTCTGTTTTCTCGGGAAACGTATTGATAACGAACAGGATAACGGAAGCCAACAGAATCAGCGTACCGGCTTTCTGCAGATACAACGAGGTCTTCTCCCACATCAGGATAAAGATGCTGCGCAGCGTCGGCCACCGATACGGAGGCAGTTCCATGACGAACACCTCCCCTTCCCCTTTGAAGATCGTGGACTTCAACGCCAGGGCACATCCCAAAGCCACGATAATTCCGATCACATACAGCACCCACATCGTCAGCGCCTGGTATTTCAGAGCAAAAAATGCCGGAATCAGCATTGAATAGATCGGCAGCCGGGCTCCGCAGCTGATGAACGGCACGATCATGATCGTGGTTTTGCGATCACTCTCATTGTCGATCGTCCGGGTCGCCATCACGGCCGGAACCGAACAGCCGAAGCCGAGCAACATCGGGATGAAGCTCTTGCCGTGCAATCCGAATTTATGCATGAATCCATCCATGATGAAAGCAGCCCGCGCCATATATCCCGTTCCTTCGAGAATCGCGATCGCAAGGAAGAGAAAGAGGATGTTCGGCAGAAACACCAACACACCGCCGACTCCGCCGATGATGCCTTCCACAATCAGGCGCCGCAGGAACTCCCCCTGCCCTGCCGGCCAGACTTCGGTTACGGAGGTGCCGAGCCACTCGAAAAATGCCTCCAGCCAATCCATCGGAAACTGCCCGAGCGTAAAGGTGAACTGGAACACCAGGAACATCATGACAAGAAAAATCGGGACGCCGAGAAAACGGTTCGTCACATATTTGTCGATCACGTCCGAGAGCTGGCGACGCCGCTCGTTGCTGATCGTTATCGCCTCCCGGCACGCTCCGGCGATGACGCCGTAACGGAAGTCCGCCATCAGGGTCCGGCTGTTGATACCGTTCCGGACGGAAATCTGCTTGCGCCACTCCACGGCCTCCGCGCAAAAAGGAGCGAACTCCGGGCGGCCGCAGATTTCCGGATCATCCTCGAGAATCTTGATCGCGAAATAACGCGCCGGAATGCGCTCTGCCTCCGGAAGGTTCAGCGCAGCAATCTCCGAGGTCAGGGCCCGGATCGCCTCATCGGTCTTCGGCCCGTATTTCGGTTTGACCGGACGCTGCGGCGATGCTTCGTGCCCGATCCGGTAGATCGCTTTTCTGAGTTCTTCAAGCCCCTCCCCCGTCGAACCGATGGTCGGAACGATCGGAGCTCCAAAAAACTGTTCGAGCTTCCCGTAGTCGAAAACCAACCCCTGCTTCTCGGCATCATCGATCATGTTGAATGCGAGCAGCATGGGGATGTCAAGCTCTGTCAACTGCGTGGTGAGGTACATGTTGCGCTGCGCATTGCCCGCATCGACGATATTAAGAATCAGATCGATATCGCCCTCCAGGAGTTCCTGGAAAGCGACCTTCTCTTCCGGAGAAGACGAAGACAAGCTGTAGATTCCGGGCAGGTCGATGATCTCAGTCCTGAAATCATCGATCCGGCAGGAACCGGTTTTACGCTCAACCGTGACACCCGGATAGTTTCCGACATGCTGCCGGGTGCCGGTCAGGCGGTTGAAGATTGTGGTTTTTCCGCAATTGGGATTGCCGGCCAGAGCGATCCTGAAAACTTTGCTCTCCATGAAATATATATCCTTAATCAATAATTAGAATACGCTAAATGCATTGTCAAAAAAAACTTACCATCAGGTAAGCTTGACGCTGATAAAGGCGGCATCGCGGGAACGCAGCGAAAGGCTGCTGCCCATGACTTTAATCCGAAGCAGGTCTCCGAACGGAGCATGGCCCTCCACCTGCAGCAAAGTGCCGGGAACCAGCCCCAGGTCCGCGAATTTTTTCAGGCCGCGCAGATTTTCATCAACTTGCACCACGACGGCCGACTGGCCGAGTGGCAGCTGGTTGAGGGGAATCACATTGGCTTCGTCATCGTCCCCGACATCCATCTTCACTTTAGGCATTGTAATTTCCAGGAAATTACGCAACGGGGCGCAATCATCACGTTCGGCAATCGCCTCGATGAGGACAACCATGCGCGAAAGAACGGTTTCTCCGATGACATGCTCTATTTTACAGGCCGTTTCGTCGGCTTCCGATTCATCCAGTTTCAAGAGCCCGGAGAAGAAACTCTTCAGTACAGTGTGCCGGTGCCGGATTACGGCCGCCATTTCTGCGCCGCGGCTGGTCAGGACCACCGGGCTGTGCGACTGGTAATTGATCAGCCCCCGGGCCGACAGCGCCTGAAGCGCATTTGTAACCGACGGCATTTTGACCTGCAGCCGCTCGGCAATATCCTTGGTGTGGGCGTGGCCTTTGGTTTCGATGATCTCGGCAATCGCCTCCAGATAATCTTCCAGGCTGCTGGAAATCACATTGTTGCTCATAAACGCTGTTTCCTTTCAATCATTTTTAATATACCATCGCAGGATCGGCTTTTCAAACCATGCATTAGCGGCAACTAACAGTTTTTCTTCTTTTTTTACGTATCTTTTTCGCAAGGCGGCTTGAAAAAATCAATTGCGATGGTATATTAGTAATATCAACAGCGCGGGGTAGAGCAGTGGCAGCTCGTCAGGCTCATAACCTGAAGGTCGGTGGTTCGATTCCCCCCCCCGCTACCAGTTACAATTTATGCCGGTCATACGACCGGTTTTTTATTGCCCGTAAAAGGCGTTCAGCCAAAGGCATTTGCAGGAATCCTGGATTTGCCTTTCGGCGCTTATTTCTCTATAAATTCCCCTGTTTTCGAGAGAGAAACTCTCTCTATCTCTAATTCTGATGGACGGCGCCCTTCCGACCTTAAAACACACAATATCCTATATGCAAATTATTTCCGCATTTTCACCATCTTTCACAGTTGCCCGAATCAACGTTCATTCAGGCAACCGAGAAAATTTCATAAGCCATTGATTATCAAATAAAATGATTTTCAGATTCTGAGTGAAAACGTTGCCCGAACGATGACTGCGAAAGAATTTTCTCGTTTTTTTTTGATTTTCTACGATGAAACGGCAAATTCCCGTAAATTGCCGTCTGGAAAAACACCGTTGCTTTTAGTGCTTGGCAGTGCGCCGCGCCCGGAAAAATTCGGACGGATGATGAAATTAGCTTTGATGCCTCGAGCATTCAAGCCCAGCTCGGCACGCTTCCCACCTTGGCGGAGCCTGCGCCCAAAGCGATGGGCAAAAGGCGACCTCATCATCAAACTCAAAGAGGAAGCCTGCAACGCTTTCCTGAAACTGTAACATGCTGATTGTAAAAGAATAAGAATCTTTAATTTTCCGTCCGGCTGTTACACGAAACAGCGGCATTTGTAACAGGAAGCAGAACGCAGGACAAAAAATCCCGCCCGATCAGAAGAGCGGACGGGCGAAAATGGAGGAAAATTGGGTCAGAAGTTTGCTTTATGCCCGCAGGCAAGCGTGGAGTTGCGGTTGTTGGCGGAGGCAAACGGCGTTTTGAGTTCCAAATCGGCATCCGGCGCGCGTTTGATGCAGACGCGCTCGACGCCAAGCATGCGGGCAAGATCGCTCTGCCTGAGTTCCGGGAAGTTGTGTATACACGGTTATGGCGCTCCGCCTGCATTGCGGCGGAATAGTTGCCGCGCATATATTCACGGAGTTCCTTTCGTGAAACACGCCGGATTGGTCGAGCCCAACGCAATAAGTGCGGTCTGCCGTGCGATTCTGGCGGAGAAAAAATGGCGCACACTTGCCGCCGAAGAGAAAACGCCGCCCATTTATTTGAGAAAAAGTTCTTGGCGTTCAATGCATCAAAGCTCCGGAGAGGGATTCCAGCGTGACAGGCTTGTGCAGGATGCGGTCGAAAACCTTTCCCGCCTCTTCCGACACCTGCATATCCGCGGTGATGGCTATGATCGGGATATCGGTGATTCCCAGCTTCCGTCGGATGTGTTCGGCCATCTCCATTCCGTTCATCACCGGCATCCACATGTCGGTCAGGATCACATCGAAGCGTTCTCCCTGCCGCAGCAGTTCAACGGCTTTTTCCGGCGACTCCTCCTGGGTGCAGCCGGCGCCGAGGCGCGTCGCCATGGCGGCGAGCACCTTCAGGTTGACCGGCACGTCATCCACCAGCAGCAGACGCAGGCCTTTGCCGGGATTCCTGGCGGCTTCCGGCGCGGAAGCCGCTTTCTCCACGGCGCCTTCTTCCGGCGCGTCTTCGTATCCGGTCCTGATTTCAAGGGTGAAAGTGCTGCCTTTGCCCGGTTCGCTCTCCAACTTGATCGAGCCGCCCATCCTGTCCGCGAGGCGCCGGGAAATCGTGAGTCCGAGCCCCGAGCCCTCGTACATCCGCTTGCCGCGGATAATCGAGTCATGGATAAAGGGTTCGAATATCCGCTCCCTGTCCTGCGGCGAGATCCCGACGCCGGTGTCGGAGACGCTGATGCGCAAGGTTCCCCATCCGTCTTCTCCGGGAGCGAATGCTCCCCGGATGGCGACTTCGCCGGTTGTCGTGAATTTCACGGCATTGCCGATCAGGTTGAGAAGGATCTGGCGCAGGCGCAGGTTGTCGACGAGAAGCGGATTGCGTATCCCCGAAACGTCGGCCGAGAGGCCGATGCCTTTCTGCTTTGCCTTGAGCATGAAAACGGAGGCCACCTGTTCGAGCAGGCCCGCGACGTCGTTTCTTGACGGGGTGATCAGGACCTTGTCGGCCTCAAGGCTGGAGAGGTCGAGTACGTCGTTGATCAGGTTCAGCAGCGCCGTGCCGGAAAAATTGATCGCGCTCAGGTACTCTTTCCGCGTCGCCTCGTCGACCTCTGCGTCCTGGAGGATTTCGCTGAAGCCGATGACCGCGTTCAGCGGTGTCCGCAGCTCATGGCTGACCGTTGCGAGAAAGTAGCTCTTTGCGAGGTTGGCGGCCTGCGCCTGTTCCATGGCCGCCTTCAGTTCCTCTTTCTGCCTGGTGACCTCGGTGATATCGATATCCACGCTGAGGATCTGTTTCATCTCCCCGTGGCGGTCGAAAATCGGCTGCGAAGTCGAGATCAGACGCTTGCCGCCGAAGCTGAACTCCTTGCTGCAGGGACGGCGGGTGTGCATGGTCTCCTGAACCGCGCAGAATTCCGGCGGAATTCCGGATTTGCACACGGTTTCGTAACAGAGTGTGCCGAGAAGCTTGGGCAGCGGCAGCTCCACGTTGACTTTCTTGGTCGGGTTCGCGGCCCTGACCCGGAAATCCGTATCGACCAGCAGAATGGGAATCGGCAGATTGTCCATGATCTGGCGCGACAGCGAGACGCTCTCCTGCAGCTGTTCATACTGATGCGTCTGCTTGAACGCCAGCGCGAACATGATCGCGGCGTTGCCGAGGATCTTGACCATGCTCTCGTCAGGAGCCACGCCGCAGTCGGACCACTCCAGGCCGATGAAACCGTACAGGCGGTCGTTGACCCAGATGCCGCAGATCAGTCCGGAAGCGGCGTCTCCGCTGCCGGAGGCGGCAATCTCCTGCGCCGAAAGAACCACCGGACGGTGATCGAAAAGCCGATCGAGGTATCCGGTAAAAGCTTCCGGCTCCGGTGTTTTCGGGGTGGCGCCGCCTGAAGCACTTTCCGAAGAGCATTCAAACAGAAGGCGCGGGGGCGTCACATAATCGGCGGAATACTGGAACACGTAGCCGTGACCGGCGCCGAGGCTTTCGACGACGATCCGCAGCATGTCCTCACCGATCAGTTCATAATTGTCATTCCGGTTTATCAGCTCGAGAAGCCGGCTGAGCGCGCACCCGCCGTTGTCACTTCCGTTGAGCATGGTGCAGATTGCCCGGTGTCCCGACGGTTTTGTAGTCAAAGCAGTTCTCCTGAACACATTGATTGCTTCGTTGATCCTGAATCACGGCTTAATATGGCACGTGGAAATGCAAATGCAAGTTCTCACGTGTAATTTGTACATAGATTGCGGATCGGTTTCATCGTTCAGTCTGTGCAGATATTCCAAACATTCCGATATCGCGGAAGCTCTGAAATTGTTTGAAAAATATTCTTTTCCCATTCCAGAGTCCATCAGAGGATTCCGCGTCATCAAACAGGGAAGAGACGTTGACCGTACTTTTTTTCGATCCGTTCCGCGCCGGAGTGAGACGAATGACATTGTCATTATCGTACCGTTCCGTATCCGGGGCGGGGATGATTTTTCTGTCAGAAAGGCGGATGATAGAACTCATATTTTTGTAGTCCGCAGTGAACCGCCCTTTAAAAATCAGGCAGTTGCCGCCGGGATTCCATTCGGGGGGCTGCGTCCTGATCTGTAGTGTTGTTATTCCACACATCTCCTGGCAATTCCAGCTGTTTTAATTGTCCAGTCAGAGCCTGCCAATGATCTTGATAGCCATTCGAACACTCACTCTTAAAATCATTGCTGAAATTATGGCACTTCAAGGGACGAGTGACTCTTTTAGCTTGAAAGCGGAATGTTCACGGTCCTGCGGAACGGAACGTTCCAGTCCGGCAACTGACCCTCATCGGCTCGGAATGCATACCCGGAACCGGCAGGGCATCGGCGGCCCGCCGGGCTCCGGATATGGTACGCTTATCCCTCGCGGAACTTCCGCTTGATCTCCTTCACGCATTCGCATTCCGGGCGCGATTTGTAGAAATCGTCGAGCGGGTAGCAGCCGGAGACCATGCCGTCGCGCGGCGCCGTGGTGCAGTCGCCGAATGTGCGGCAGATCCGCTTCGTCTTGAGCGGGCCGCCGGCGAGCGCGTCGGCCGGGAGCTCAGGATATGCAATGACCATGCGGCCGATGCCGACCATGTCAGTCTTTCCGGCGCGGACCGCTGCCTGCCCGACCTGCGGAACGAACTCCTGCAGACAGGTGTAGCCGGAGCCGATGAAGATCATATCCGTCCCCTTGAAGTGCTTCTTGACCTCAGCGACCGCGCGAATCTGCCGCGCCGCTCCGCACACCGGGTCCTCCGGCGGCAGGTAGCCGTCAGAAACCGGGTAGTAGGCCGGGCGCTGGAAGTGCGGGTTGTAGTACGGGCTGCACACGGTCGTGCAGATGAGCTCCACGCCGAGCGAACGGCAGAGTTCCAGGAAGCGGATCGGTTCGGAGAGGTCGTATCCGAGCCCCGTACCGTCTCCGCCGAACGCATATTTGTAGTTGCCGACGCCGATCCCGCCGCGCTGCATCGGGATGCCGACCTTGTCCGGCCCCTTCTCGAACGGCAGGCAGTCGAAGAGCGAGAAACGGGTCCCGATTTCGAGCCCCGGAACCTCGCGCCTGATCCCTTCGACGATCTCGCGGAAGAAACGGGTACGATTTTCAAAACTGCCGCCGAACTCCCCCTTGCGCTCGAAGCCGGAGAGCAGTTCATGGCCGAGGTAGCCGTGCGCCATCTTCACGTCGACGAAATCGAACCCCGCCTCTTTCGCGAGCTTCGCGGCCTCGATGAAATGGCGGATGATATTCCGCAGCCCGTCGTCCGAAACCACATTCGCGGCGCTGTTGTGGAACCGCTCGTCGAGCAGCGGATGCGCGTAGGCCGTGACCGATTCGAGCTTTGCGTCGTCGTGCGGATGGCTGTAGCGGCCCGAGTGGGTCAGCTGGAGGCCGATACAGAGGTCGTCCGCCGTGCCGAATTTCTCCGCGTGGCGCTGCCGCATCCCGGCGCAGAGCGCTTTGAGCTTCGGCATGGTCCCGGGGGTAATCATGAGCTGACGGGTGTTGCTTTTGCCGGACTCCATCACGGCGCACGCCTCGCAGCCGAAGAGCAGCTTCGCACCGCTCTCGGCGAAGTGCAGCCAGCGGCGGCGGGTCAGCTCCGACGGCGAACCGTCCGGCAGGCAGTCCCACCCCTCCATCGGCAGGATGCACCAACGGTTGCCGATCTTCCGCCCGCGGTATTCGAGCCCCTGCGCAAGCGGACTCTCCGGAGCCGGGAGGATCGCGTCGTCGACTTCCAGATCGAGATTCAGCTCCTTCAGATGCGCACGGAACGCGGCGGCGGTTTTGAACGAGGTGATTTTCGGGTAGTTTTCTGCCATTTTCAGAACCTGTTTTCCTTTCTGATATGTAAAATCAACAATTCGCAATCGGTCAGCGCCTCATACGTGTGTTCGAGCAGCGCGTCGAACTGCAGCGACTGCCCGGCTGAAAGCTCGCAGGACTCCGACGGCAGCGTGAGCCGCAGTGTCCCGTCGAGGATCCAGCAGAGCTCGTAATCGTCGCGGTGCACATTCGGGTGCGACACGCGCGACCCTTTCGCCGCCTTGCCGTGCAGGCAGCGGATATTCTTATAATTGATCTCCCGGAAGAGGAAATCCTCGTTCCGGTGCGCCGTCGCCTTCAGCGGGTGCGACAGCCGCGCCTCGGCCAGATTCAGCAGCTCCGCCGCCGTGATGCCGAAGACGCGCGCGAGCCGGTAGAGCGTATCGAGCTCGGCCCGCGTCCGGTTCCGCTCGAGCTTCGAGATCACCGCAGCGGAGACGCCGCTTTCGGCCGAAACCTCGCCGATGCTGAAGCCGGCCCGCTTGCGCAGTTCGCGCAGGATCGTGAAGTCGAACGCCTCCATCGCGTCACCCGTAGATCTTTCCGGCGCGGAAATCCGCCCAGACCGTCTCGAACCATCCGTCGGTCGCAGGAAACGGTCGGCACGGCTCCCAGCCGACCCGCACCCCCTGCGGGGACGCCGTCGTGCCGAGCACCTGATTGCGGAATGCGGGGTTCTCCGGAACAAGCGAGCCGTCCGGCCGAAGCAGCGCCGCGCTGCCGCGCGAACCGGTTCCGGACGCGGCCTGGAACGAGATCGCCTCAAGATAGATCCACGATGCGAAGGCGAGGTGGAAGTTCGTGACCGCATGGTCCGCCTCCTCAAGCGGATACCCCTCTTTATACATCGCGTCGAGCAGATTGCGGGCCGCGTCGGCCGCGTCGTCGAGCTGATCCACGCGGCGCAGGTGGCCGGCGTATCCGGTCATGCGCTCCTGGAGCTCCGCCCGGTCTTTCCGCCAGTCGCGCGTTCCGGCGAGGCGGCGCTTCAGATCCTCTTCGAGCAGCTTCGCGGCGGCCTCCGCCTTCGCGAAATCGAACGTGAATCCGCGGTACTTAGCCGCGATGAACTCCGCGGCGCGGAATCCGCCGACCTGCCCGGCGTTCAGCGCGGAACCGCCCGGGCGCGTCACTCCGTGCGAACCGTTCACCTCCCCCACCGGGAACAGGTGCGGAATGTTCACGGATTCATACCAGATGCTCCCGGCCAGCCCGCCGTTGTTATGCTGCGCGCAGACCGCAATCTCGAGCATCTCCGAGCGGATGTCGATGTTGTGGTCCCGGTAGAGCCCGATCGCGCCCGGATTCATCTTTTCGAGCCGTTCGATCGGCGTGCCGAAGCAGGCGCCGGATTTTTCAAGGTACTCCCGCGCCTCGTTTGACAACTTCGCAAAGTCGAGCCCGGCGGTGTTCGAGCGGAAGTCGAGGAAGACCCGCCTCCCCTTGCCGACCGTCTCCTCATGGACCAGCAGATCGATCTGCGAGGAGCCGTCCGCCGCCTTACGCACGTCGAACGGCCACTGGTAGCCCTTGAGGAAGATCATCGAATTCATCGCATTCGGGTCTTTAAAATGATCGAGCAGGAATTCGCGCTCGTCCGAAACGCCGTCCGCCGCGGTCGAAATGAAACGCGGCAGCACCTGCATATAGGTCCCGGAAACGTTCCAGCGGAACTTCGTCGAAGCGAGCCCGAACTGCGACTCCGGCAAATTCTGCGCCTTCGCGCCGATTTTCAACGCGAGGCCGATCCCTCCCATGTGCCCGGCCGGATAGACGCTCGACGCATAGAGCCCGCCGGGGCCGCCGACCGCAAAAACCGTATTCTCCGCGAGATACGTTTCGAGCTCCTTCGTCTCTTTGTTCCAGACGACCGCCCCGGCCGCGCGGCCGTCGACCGCGACGAGCTCCGCGACGTTGCGCTGCTCGGCGATCTCGATTCCGGCGGCCTTCACCGCGCGGATCAGCGCGAGGCACATTTCGCGCGAGGTGTACGGGCCGCAGCTCGTCGCGCGCCGCTTCGGGTCGTGGTCGGTCTTGTAGCCGACGTACTGGCCGAATTCGTCGCAGGGGAACGGTACGCCGAGGTTCACGAGATTCATGAAGCAGCGCACCGACATCGCGGCCTCGACCAGCGCCACGTCCCCGTGCACCGATCCGCCGTCGTACAGGGTCCTGCCGAGCAGTTCCGGCGAATCCGGCTCCGCGCCGTAGATGCCGAGCTTGTAGTAGGTCTGCTTGTCGCTGCCGGTATTGATCGAGGTCCCGCGCTTCAGTCCTTCGGAGAGCAGCAATATGTCGTCGACGCCAAGCGACTTCAGCCGCAGCGCGGCCGCGAGCCCTGAGGCGCCGGAGCCGATCACGAGCGTGTTGAGCCTGCGCGTTTCCATCACAGCCGCCCGATTTCCATGCCGCCGTCGACATTGATGACCTGGCCGGTCGAGTATGCAAGGTCGCCGCGCAGCAGCATCGCGACCGCCTTGCCGATATCGGCGGGTTCGCCCCAGCGCGGTTGAAGCGTGAGTCCCTCCGCGATGAGCTTGTCGTATTTCGCCTTGACCACACTGGTCATATCGCTGGCGATCACGCCGGGCCGGATCTCATAGACCGGCACGCCGAACTCCGCCATCTTCACGGCGAAGAGCTTCGTCGCCATCGCGACGCCCGCCTTTGAAATGCAGTATTCGCCGCGGCTGATCGAGGCGACCGTGGCCGAAACGCTGCCGACGTTCACGATCACCCCGGCGACCTTGTTCTCCGCGAAGTGGCGGCCGACGAGCTGGGTCAGGAAAAAGGGCCCCTTGAGGTTGATGTCGAGCACGCGGTCGAAGCTCTCCTCGCTCATTTCAAGGAGATCCGCACGGACCAGCGGGGCGACGCCCGCGTTGTTCACGAGCGCCTCGAGGGAGCCGAATGCGCCGAGGATCCGCTTCAGCAGCCCTTCGCGCTCTTCGCGGTTCGAAACGTCGCAGCTGAAATAGGCGGCCTTCACGCCGTAGTCCGACTCGAGCTCACGGCAGCGTTCCGCGAACGCGGACTCCTCTTTACGGCCGCAGAACACGACGTTCCACCCTTCGGAGGCGAGTTTCTCCACGATTCCGGCGCCGATTCCGCGGCCGCCGCCAGTCACCAGTGCTGTTTTCGACATATCCGGTCAATCCTTCCATTGTTTTTTCGGACGCTATATTCTGCTGTAATATATAGCATCGGAGAAATAGTGTCAAGTTCCGTTCCTTTGAAAGGTTGACAAATTTCCCGTTATTATCAACCCAACCCAAGGAGGCGATCCAGATGAGTGATTTCTTCGTTCCACCCGCCGCGTCGGAAACGGCCTGTACGCAGCGCGGCGGCTTCCGCGCCGGCGCAGTCGAAACGGCGCTTGCCGCGCTGCTCGGCACACTTTCGGACCGGGCCGCATTCGTGCCCGGAAAGCTGCCGGACAAGCTCGACGGCATCGGCGCGGCCGTGACGGAATTCCCGGAGCCGGAGACGGGCGTCCCCGGCAGTCTGCCGGTCGTGGTGACGCTTGAGGGGCGTTCCGCCGATCCGGGCTTCCGCGATGCGTTTTCGCTTGCCGCCGCCGCGTTCCCGCGCGAGCACGATGAATCCCGGGGAGTCCGGTTCAGCCGGATCGAACGCAAGGATGCGGGCAGCTTCGCGGAGACACTGCACCACGGCATCCCGAAAACAACGGCGAAGCTCGCACTGCTCTGCCATATCGATCTTGCGCGTTCGCAGTTCGGCGCCGGCGAAACGGCGGAGACGCCGACCGCCGAAGCGTGGTCGGACATCCCGTTCGCGGCCGTGGAAAGAGGCGTCGCCTCGCTGCTCGGCATCCGCACCGGAACGCTGCCGGAGGAGGAAGAAACAAGCGCGGTCCGCGTCACCGGCTCGGCCCCGGCGGAAGATCTGCGTTACCGGGATTTCACACTCGAGCTCGCGGTCCGCACGGCGGGCTGCTCCGGCTTCGAACGCGAGCTGGCCCGCCTCACGGCGAAGCTTCCGGCGGTGAACATATCCTGCTCCGGAGTCACCTTCAACGCGGTCTGGTGCAGCGGCACGGCGGCATTCGCCTCCGAACGCATCCTCGAACGCGAATACGGCTGCGGCAAGCTCGCACTCACAGCGCGCGTCGACGTCGCCTCATCGCAGGGAGCGGACGGCACGCCCGTATCCTATCCGCCCGACCGGAGCGTCACGGCATTCGACCCCGCCGCACTCGAGCGCGCGCTTGCCGCCCGCATCGGCGCCGAACTCGGCCTCACGGTGGACCGGGAGCTCTGCCGCGGCGAATTCCCGCCGCCCGGCTGCGGCGTCCGCCCCGTCGCGGCCGTAAAGCTGACCGGCATCGTCTCCGGCAACCGCCCCTCCGGGTTCCGGGTCCACGCGCTGCTGCAGCTCCGCGCGCCGCACCGCGACGAACTGTTCCGGCGGCTCCTCGCGCTCGACGCGCTGCTGCCGCGGTACGGGGAAGCGCTCGGAGGAATCAGCCTCCGCGCGATCCTGAAACGGGAGTTCAAACTCGAATGGAAGGAGGAGAACGGGCGCAATATGCTCAACGCCGCGCTCGCGATCGAACTGGCCGTGTGATTCCTTGCTTTTTCCACAAGCAATGTTATATTAATGAAATGGACGCCCCAGCAAGCGTCCTTTCTTTTCATTATCATACGGAGGGGCCGAACCACGGTTTCTCCAACAACGCAAGGAAGAAAAAATGGCCGAAGAAAACGTGAAGAATCTGGAACTGATGGACAAGATCGTCAGTTTGTGCAAGCGTCGCGGATTTGTGTTTCCGAGTTCCGAAATCTACGGCGGCATCAACGGATTCTGGGATTACGGCCCTTACGGCGCCCGGATGAAGCGCGCCGTCGAAAACCTCTGGTGGCACGAAATGGTCGAGACCCGCGACAACGTCGAAGGGCTCGATTCGACGATCATCTGCCACCCGCGGGTCTGGAAAGCCTCCGGCCACCTCGATCAGTTCAGCGACCTCATGACCGACTGCCGCAAGTGCAAGTCCCGCTACCGCGTCGACCAGATGGAGGATCCGACGACCTGCCCGAACTGCGGGTCGAAGGATCTGACCGAGCCGCGCGAATTCAACCTCATGATGAAGACGTTCGTCGGCCCCGTGTTCGACGAGGAGCATGCCGCCTACCTGCGTGCTGAGACCTGCCAGCCGATCTTCGTCGACTTCCACAGCGTCCGCGTCGCGACCCGGCAGAAGCTGCCGTTCGGCATCGCGCAGATCGGCAAGGCGTTCCGCAACGAAATCAATCCGCGCAACTTCACATTCCGCAGCCGCGAATTCACGCAGATGGAGATGGAGTTCTTCTGCGACGGCGAAGAGGGCATGGAGTTCTTCGAATACTGGAAGGCGCAGCGGATCAGCTACTATAAGAACAAGTTGAAGTTCAAGGACGACTTCTTCCGCATTTACGAGCACGAGAAGCTCGCGCACTATGCGAAAGCCGCGATCGACATCGAAGTGAAGTTCCCGTTCGGCTGGGGCGAGCTCGAAGGCGTCCACCACCGCGGAACCTGGGACCTCACGCGCCACAGCGAATTCTCCGGCGAGGACCTCGCGTACATGGATCACGACAACGGCCGCAAGTTCATGCCGACCGTCATCGAAACTTCGGTCGGGCTCGACCGCACGATGCTCGCGCTGCTCTCCGCCGCATACGACGAAGAGAAGGCCGCGACCGCGAAGGAGGGCATGGACGAAGACACCCGCATCGTGCTGCACCTGCCGCCGCTCGTCGCCCCGATCCAGGTCGCCGTGCTGCCGCAGTCGAAGAAGCTCAAGGAGCAGGCGTACAGCCTCTACAAGGATATCGACCGCCACTTCCGCTCCGAATACGACGAAACCGGCAGCATCGGCAAGCGTTACCGCCGCCAGGATGAAATCGGCACGCCGTACTGCATCTGCTACGACTTCGAATCGGCCAACGACAACTGCGTGACCGTGCGCGACCGCGACACGATGCTGCAGGACCGGGTCAACGTGACCCGGCTGCGCGACTATCTCGAGAAGAAGATCGAAGCGTAACTGCGTTTCCCGACGGGAGATCCGAAACCGGGTCTCCCGTTTTCCCACATGCGGAAGGAGGCAGGCAATGAACCGCAATGAAATCGAACAGATGCTCCGGAACCTCTACCGCCAGACCGGAGCCGACCGTTTCTTCGAGGAACCGGAGATGAAGGTCGCCGCGGCGGACGACCCGTTTTTCGCGCGTTACAAGGAGGTGATCGGCCCGTTCCACTGGACGCCGGACGAGGTGCTCAGGCGCAAGTTTCCGGAAGCTGAGGCGAAATCGGTCATTGTCTGGGTCCTGCCCGTCAACCGCAAAGCGCGCGAGACAAACGGCGCGGAGAAGGCGCACCCCTCCGTCGAATGGGCCGCCGTCCGCAGCTTCGGTGAAATCATGAATGAGGAGATGCGCGCCCAGATGGCGAAGCTCCTGACGAAAGAGGGGTTTCCGGCCGTCGCCCCGCACCTGGAGCAGAAGGAGATCTATCCGGCGCCGGGGTGGGATGTGAAGAATTTCACCTCGAGCTGGTCCGAGCGCCACGTCGCATTCGTTGCCGGGGCCGGAACCTTCGGGCTCTCGGCGAGCCTCATCACCGAGCACGGCACGGCGATGCGTCTCGGCTCAGTCGTCACGACGCTCGAGCTGCCGGCGGACAAACGTCCGTACGGCGACGATCCGTTCGCCTGGTGCACCCGCTGCGGCGCCTGCATCCGGCGCTGTCCGGCCCACGCCGTCGGAGCCGAATTCAAAGACCGCGACAAGCCGGCCTGCGCCAGATACTCGGTCAGTGAAATCGCAAAGGAACGCGAACACACCTACGGATGGCTCGACCGCGCGCTCGGCTGTGCGCTCTGCCAGACCGCCGTGCCGTGTGAATTCCGCCGCCCCTGAGAGAAATTGAAAAAAAATTCTTTTTGCCGATAAGAATCATACCCTGTTCCGCGTTTATCTTATAAAAGCAGAGGCGATTCCGGTGTGCCGTCTTGACATACCGGAATTTCGCCTTATATTCCCCTATGAACAAACCGTAAGAGGAACAGGTGAATTACAATCCGATTTTTCTGGCCGTGCTCGGCGTCTGGCTCTACTCCGGCATCTACACGCTCAATTACGTGGACCGGCGCGGCGACGCCCCGGAAAAGGGCCGTGCGCTGCTGAATCTGGCCGCGCTCTTCGCGGGCCCGGCGGTGCTGCTGCTGTTTGCCGTCGCCGACAGCCTGAAGAAGCTCAGACTCCACTTCTCCGGCCTCTTCTCCAAAGCCGGCGCGCGGCGGAAAAACATTGACATCGAGCTGCTCGACTCGCGCGGCCAGCCCGCGCTGGATTCTGTGGGCGGCAACGACTCCGGCGAGGCGATTTTCCGGACCAAATACCTTGTGTTCGAAGCGCTCTGCAAACGCGCGAGCGATATCTTCTTCGATCCGAAGCCGAACGGGAACATCGTCGTGCGCTACCGGGTCGACGGCGCGCTGAAGATCGTCGAGGAGATGGACGCCGTGCTCGGCGGCAGCGTCATCAGCGCAATCAAAGTTGCGGCCGGCATGGACATCACCGAAAAACGCCGTCCGCAGGATGGCGCGTTCAGCTGCGAAAGTTCGAAGGGGCCCGCCTCGTTCCGCGTGGCCAGCGTCGGCGCGTTCGGCGGGGAGAAGGTCACGATCCGCGTGCTCTCCTCCACCGCCGGGCCGATGACGCTGAAAGACGCGGGCGTCTCCGGCGAAGACCTCAAAGTCATGCAGAACGCGATCCGCATGCCCTCCGGCATGATCCTCATGTGCGGCCCGACCGGAAGCGGCAAAACTTCCACGCTGTACGCGATGCTCAGCGCGATCGACTACTCGATGAAAAACGTGATCTCGATCGAGGATCCGATCGAACACGTAATCGAAAACATCAGCCAGATGGAGGTCAATACCAAAGCCGACATCACTTTCGCGAAGCTTCTGCGCAACGCACTGCGCCAGAATCCGGACATCATCTGCCTCGGAGAGATCCGCGACGAGGAGACCGCGCAGGTGGCGGCCCATGCCGCCCAGACCGGCCACCTCATCATCGCGACCGTGCACAGCAACGACAACCTCGGTACGATCGACCGGCTCGTGAATCTCGGTGTTCCGCTGCGCAGCGTGGCCGCCACGCTGCAGCTGATCGTCTCGCAGCGGCTGGTCCGCAAGCTCTGTCACTGCAGGAAGCCCGCACAGCTCACGCCGGAGCAGCAGGAATATTTCGAAAAGCAGCATCTCAGCACGAAGAACGTCTGCGCCCCCGCCGGCTGCCGCGACTGCGACGGAACCGGTTACGAAGGGCGCACAGCACTCTTCGACCTCATGGTGATGAACAATTCGCTGCGCACCGTCCTCGAAGCCGAAAACGCGACGCTTTCGAGCATCAAGGAGAAGATCGAGGAGGAGCACGGCAGCTCGATCCTCAGGTACGAAGGCTGCAAGCTCGTCGCGGCGGGAATCACCTCGATGGACGAAATCGAACGTGTCACGCTGAATCTGGAGAAAAAGTAATCATGGAAAATCTGGTTCTCTGGGGAATCCCCGTTCTCGGCGGCCTGATCGGTCTCAGCACCCGGCTCTACCGCAGCTACACCTCGCTCCTGAACTTCGGCTTCGCGATCTACCTTGCGCTCTGGACCGAGAACCTGGTCAGCGGGCTCTACCGGCTGCCCGGCAGCGCGAACTCCTATAAAGCCGCGGTTACGATGCTCTTCTGCGCGATCCTCTTCTGGGTTCTGCTCCTGAAGCTGACCGAACAGCTCATGCCGGAGGAGAAGGCATTCGAATTCCCCGCGCTCCTCGACAAGCTCGGCGGCGCGCTCTGCGGCTTCCTCACAGGGATGGTTCTCATCAATTTCGCAGCCTTCCTGCTCTGCACGACCCCGCAGAAAACCGCCGCGGGCGCGTTTGTGTCGCTGTCCGCCCTCGAAAGCTCGAGCGTCCGCACGCTCGTATCATTCAGCCGCACAGTCGACCGGCTGAGCTTTCAGGGCTACAGCCGCAGCCAGCGGTTCGGCAAGCTCGAGGAGCTCGTCCGCAAGGCCGATCCTCCAAAAGAGGAGCAGCCCCCCGCCGTCCCGTAAAACATCATCTATTCTCCGTGCTTTCCGGCGGCGGGCCGCCCGAACCACCAGGCGGCCTCCTCCGGGGCCCGGTAAAAGCCGGAATGGAAGAGTTTGTACCACATGGCAGCTTCACAGGGAGAGAGGACACCGAGCGCGATCAGCATTTCGCGGGCGAAATCAAGCGGGGCCGTACCGTTGGCGGTGACCAGGCCACCGCAGCGGACCGCCGGTTCGCTGCGGTAGAAACCGGCCCCGGTGTAATGCTCCCCGGCATAAGTTTGCAGATCACTCAGCATATTGGAGGTGTGGGGAACATCATTCAGCAGGCCTGATCTGCCGAGAAACACCGTCGCATCGCAGATCGCGCCCAGCGGCAGCCCGCGCCCGGCGGCGGTACGCGCCAGCGGCTCCACACTCCGGGCGGTTTCCGACCGCCACGACAGTCCGCCGATCAGGACGATGCCGGCGCAATCCTCCGGCGGGGCAGCCGGGATATCTCCGTCCGGCAGGATGGTGAATCCGCCGATCGAGCGGACCGGCTTTCCCCGCGGGGCCGCCGTTGCCGTCCGCCACCCCGGAGCGCCGTTGACGACCGCCGCCAACGGAGCAAATTCCCAGTCGGCGCAGGATTCCAGCAAAACAAAAAGTACCGTTTTCATGAATTCTTCTCCAGATATACCAGGGTCAGCCCGCCGGGCGTGACCTCTTCCCTGCATTTCCGAAAGCCGCAGCGCTCATACAGGGCGATATTGCGCACGCTGCGCCTGCCGGTAAAAAGCTCCAGGCGCATCCCCGGGAACAACGACTCCGCCCGGACGAGCAGGCGCGTGCCGAGCCCCCTGCCCTGCTGATCCGGCGCCACCATCAATTTTCCGATACGCACCGTATCTCCGGCGCGGCAGAACCGCACCGAACCGATGATTCTCCCGTCGCCGTCCTGCGCTTTCAGGATCAGGCCCTGCCGGAATTCCGTCTCCAGCTCCGCCGAAGTCTGTTTCAACGGTGGGATATCCGGATTTCCCAGCAGCTCCGCTTCACTGCGGTAGGCGAGATATTGCAGCTTCAGAATCTCCGGCAGATCCTCCCGGCGCGCCGGAAAGATTCCCGGCGCATGGCCTGCGGACTCCAGCCGCTCCGGAAGATGGCGGAACATTTCCCGGCAATCGGAGAAGCCGTGCAGCGTCCTGACCACCGCCGGATGTGGCGCGGCATAGATGGCCGGATCCTCCGACTCGCCGAGCTCCGGGCGCACAGGAAACGCAAGATGCTCCTCATCCGGCACAAAGCGGGCCCGGATTCCTCCCGTATTGCCGCGGGCATCCAACCGCGTCCACGTCCGGCGCGAGCGCAGGAAAACAGCATTCAAAGCGTGAACCGCCAGCGGAGCTCCCGGGGCGTCGGTGAGCCTCAGCTCCTGATAGCAGAATCCGCACGGAATGCCGCAATGCCGCAGAAGCGCCGCAAGCAGCATGCTCTTCGCGTAACAGATCCCCTCCCCCTGCAGCAAAACCTCCGACGCGGTACGGGTAATCCGCCGGCTGCGGATATCGGCGGAGTGCGCAATGCCATTGCAGACAAATTCAAACGCGGCGCGCACCGCGGCTTCCTCGTTTTCACAGCCGGCAGACAGCGCCTCCGCCCTGGCTTCTACCGCGGGATGACGCCGGTCGACTTCGCGGTCGGCCCGCAGATAATCGTTCAAGTTCGTTTTATCCGGAAAAAACAGCATCAGATTCACCTCGCTGTAATATACGGCTGAAAACCGCCGCAGACAAGTCGCCGTACGGAATAAATATGCCGCACCGCACCTGATCAGAGCAAAGCGGCAGCCTCCTCTTCGTTGACGACCGGGCGAAAATTGTCCGCCGGCCCGATCATCTTTCGATGAATCACTTTTTCCTACAGACGATTCAGGAATTATGAATTCGGAACGGGTTCCATTCTGATTCCATAGGGGCCGAGACTGTATTCTTCCAATGCTTCGCCGGATGTGTTCATCATCACCTTCAGCCGCGTGCCGTCGGACAGGCGCCGTTCTGAAATTTCCAACACTGCCGGAGCGCCGGCAATCAGCGGTTCCACTCCGGCGGCGCGGTCAAGCTCCGGCCTCAGTCCGGCCAGAACGCCGTCCATGAGATAAGTTCCGACATAATACACCAGTCCCTGTCCCGTTCTGCGGCGGGTGACGGCAGGCGCGCCCTTCAGGAAACGGGTCTGCCAGCAGGCAACGGTTTCGGCACTCCGGGGAACCAGGGTTTCGTAGAAGCGCTCACCCTCCACCTGAACGCCGTTCAGACAGAAGGAGTGGCGGCGCGGATCTTCCCTGCCGGACGGCAGTTTCCCGAATTCTCCGACCGTCGCTCCCGCCAGCCCGGCCAGAATACCGGGAAACGGTTCCGCAACTATCCGGTTGAATTCATCTCTGCTGCCGGAACGGCAGCCAATGACCAGAACGCCGCCGTTGTCGACATAAGCGGCGAGGTTTTCGGCCGCGGCCCTGTCGATGATCTCCCAGTGCGGCAGGAAGTAAAGCTTCACTCCGCTCAAATCGTCGGAAGGGTGAATCAGGCCGACCGCATAATGATGCTGAAAATACTCTTTGTAAATACTCAGGGCGGCCTCCTCGGGAGCCGGCAGGCCGAGGCTGTAAATGGAGTGCGCGTAATTCGCGTCATTGTCGCCGGCGGCAATGGCGACATCGATGCGGATGCGGGAATCCCGGACGGCCGGCACAAGCGCCGCCAGCTCATCACCGGTCTGTCTGACCTCCTCGTAGCGCCGCCCGGGAATATTGTTCCAGTCGAGGATGCCGCACCAATACTCTTCCGCTCCGAAACGGCAGGTCCTCCAGCGGAAATAAAGCAACGCCTCGGCGCCGTGCAGGATGCTGCGATAAACCATCAGGCGCAGCTCTCCCGGTTCGGGAGTCTGGTGCAGATACGGCGGCTGCCCGCCCGGGCCGCTCTGGTGTTCCGGGATGATGAAGCTGCCGCCCATGCTGCGGACCCTGTCCAGCGAATAGGCATGCCTCCAGGGCCGGTCGGATTCATTTTCGGTAAAAAACGGATAACTGTCAAACCCGGTGATGTCGAGCTCCTGCCCGAACCGGCCCCGGTAATCGACGACGCCCATGATGCCGTTGTGGAAAATCTTCCATTCCGGGTTTGCGGCCCTGAGAATCTCAATCTGTTCAGCTTGGAAATCCGCGACGGCATCGGCCGAGAAACGCTGAAAATCCAACAGCGCCCCCGGATTCGCGTAGGCCGGGCGCATTTCCGACGGGATCTCCACATCGTCGAAGCCGTCACAGGTCTGCGCCCAGAAAGAGGTCCCCCATGCCAGGTTCAGCGCATCGATATGACGATACTTCCGCTCCAGCCACTGCCGGAACCCGGCTTCGCAGGCCGGGCAATGGCAACAGGAAAAATGGCAGTGCAGTTCATTGTCAGTCTGAAAGCCGATGACGCCGGGATTGCGGCGGAAGTTTTCGGCGACGGCGGAAGTGATGCGGCGCGAATATTCCCGGAAAAGCTCATTGGTGGTGCAGGCGTGCTGCCGTGAACCGTGCTTCATGGAACGTCCTTCGCCGTCGATCCGGAGTATTTCCGGGTGCTTTTTGCTCAGCCAACGCGGAGGAGCCGCAGTCGGAGTGCAAAAGAATGTCTTGATGCCGTGCCGGTCGAGCATGGCAATCTGTTCATTGAAAAAAGAAAAATCAAATTCACCTTCGCGCGGTTCCAGCCGGTCCCAGGCGAATTCTCCCATCCGCACGGCGTTGAAGCGGGCAGCTTTCATCAGGGCGATATCCGCCTGACGGTCTGCGTCGCTCCAATGCTCGGGATAGTATGCGGCTCCATAATAGAAGCGGTCGAAAACATTGCGGTTGCGATGGCTCAGCGTTCTCATGCAGATCTCTTCGTTTTTTACTGGTTTCAATCGGGTGGAATCTCAATGCTCAGCTGTAAGGAAGCCGCAGGTCATCGCAGGCGACACGCCGGATAATCTTCTGCGGCTTCCCGGGGAACAGCAGGGCGTCAGCGGGTCAGGTGGTACGCTGCCACACCTCCGGGAAACCCGCCGGTATCCGCTTTGAAGCGAAAGAGGCCGTTTCCGAATTCGCCTTTGACTTCACCGAGCTCGGAGCCGTCGGAAGCAAGTGCGGCAACCCGCCACGGCTGTCCGGAAGCAAACTCCAGCTCCGCCGTGCCGCGTTCGATCAGCAACGGCCGCTTCCCCCACTGAAGCAGCCTGGTCTTATATTCGTCGGAGAATCCGGCGTTATTGCCGGAAATGTTGGTCAGATGGATCACCAGAATATCTTTGCTTTCAGCCAACGGCCTGCCGTCACGGGAGATTGCGCCGACCGTCATGAACCTGTCGGCGTTCTTCACGCGCAGCGTCCGGGCGGCGAGAGCGCCTCCGGGCAGCGTCACGGTTTCGGTGAGATCGGTGACCACGGCCAGCGTTCCGGCCTTCCGGTCAAGCCGAAGCTGCGGATCCGCCGCGACTTTCATACCGGGCCGGTATTTCTCGACGCCGGGCGGAAGCGGCTGCCCGGCGACATGCGAACCGATTCGGGCAGCCAGCCCGAGCTCATTCAATTCATTCGGAAAGTCGCCGTCCGTTCCCGGCCGGAACGGATTCTGCGGAACTTCATACGAAATTTTCCGCTGCGCCGGGACAAGGTCCCCTCTCAGGAACAGCGCAAGGATGATCCGGTCGCTGAATTGCTGCATCGGGTCGTTGACGGCATCAAAGGTGCTGACGCCGCCGACATTCCGGATGCTGCGCTCGTCGTGACTCCAGGCGAAGCGCCAGAGTCCGCTCCACCCCTGCAATGCGGCACAGGCCCCCATCAGCGGACCGCCTTCCGCGCGGAACACATTCGGGTTGCAATAGTTGAACTCGGTCACGGTGAACGGCTTGCCGAAGATCCGGGTCGGCATCATCAGCCCCGGGACGACCGCGCCGCGCCGGATCGCAGATCCCTGATCGTGATCCTGCGGCAGATACCAGCTCCTTTCGGGAAAGGAGGGATGCGAAAAATACAGGTGATTGTCCACCAGGTCAAATTTGCTGCGCAACAGCGTGAGCGGAACAGTCGAAACGAAATTCAGGCTCGTAACCAGTGCTTTCATTCCCAGTTCATTCTTCACAAAATCGATCTGTTCATCGAGAGCTTTCCCCTGAAGCCCGGAGAGGAAACGGGAAAAGTCGGATTGATCCTGACGGGTGATGCCGTGTTCCGCCTTCCATGCTTCGAATTTCTCTCGGTAAAGCCGGGCGGTTTCCGGCGTCTTGCTCCACACCGTGCTCAGGGTTTCCTCGTTGACCAGGCTGATCGTGATCAGCGCGGGATCCTCGCCCCAGGTCAGGCCGGTGTAGGGGTTTTTGTGCTTCATCCAGCGGCGGGCGAATTCCTTCCAGTTCTCCATCGCCTTGCGATTGATCGGCAGCAGCGCCTTCATGACCTGAGAGACGCTGTAATCATCCCCGTCGACAATCCCATCGCCCTTTCTGAGCTGCCGGCTGACATACAGGTCGGTGGTGATGTAGATACCGCGCTCCTTGAGCCTGGCGAACAGATAGTCGAGCTTATCGAGCGCAGCAGGATCCAGGCTCAGCGAATCGGGCGCTTTCGGATCGGTCAGGCCGTCGTCCTGGTGATGCAGCCGGACAGTGTTGTAGCCCATGCGGACGAAATATTCCACCAGGTCGTCGACGCTCTTCTTATCGAGATAGTTCGCGCTGAAACAAAGATTGACGCCATAGAAACGGATCTTCCGTTCCGGCGCGTTTTCGAACGAGAATTCGCCCTCTTCAGTGGAGCGGACAAACCCATACTTGCCGGCCGGGGCATCCAACGGCACGAGCCCGGAGAAATCCAGCGGGCTGCCGGGCACGATCCGGCGTTCGAAATCGAAGCGCTTCCACTGCATTCCCTCCGCCACCGTCACCGGGCGCGAAAGCCTGGCCGGGAATTTGACCGGCCGGCTGCTGAGCGTGACGCCGGCAATCATCCACATGCAATTTCCGGGATCGGCCGCCCGGAACACGATCGATTCAGGCTTTTCCCCGGAGAGCGGGAAGCTCGATGCGTAAAGCCCGACCGTCGAAGACTCATTGTCCCCCTTGAATGCAATCGCCGCATTGGGGAATGCAGATGAAATCCACCAATTGCCGCAATCGATACCGGCCTTTACCGGAATCGACTCCTTCCGGCCGCCGGCATAATTGACTTCGAGCAGCCCGATTGTCTCTCCCGGCTTCGGAGTCCATGCGGAAGCGTGCAGCAAATTAACCGCCCCCGCCGGCGCGCCGGGCGGAAGAACAAGCCGCGCCGCATCAGGCGCCCGGCGCCCGACTACAATCGCCCCCCTGCCCTCCCTGACAAGAAATGAAAGGCCGCCGACCTCCAGATTGCCGGGCTTCAGGATTGCCATATCATTGTGCTTTCCCTGTCCGGTCCAACCGGAACCGTCCGGATCCGAAAACGTGCGGTTGGCAGCCTGCGCCAGATCAACGGGGGCCGCATCCACCGGCGAAACCGCGAGGTCGAATTCGACTTTCGCATTCCGGGCGCTCCCTGCCGGCGGGTCGCAGTAAATCCGCACCGACACCGTTTCGCTCCAGCGCCGGTCATCCTGCACGTAGATCTGCAGTTTGCCGGAAATGGTGAAACGCATGGAATTCAGCTCGACTTCCACCGATCGGGCCGAAGTGAAGGCCTGAAGCTCTATCCGGTTGTCGAAAACCTCCGGAATTGTGATCTTCCTGCCGTCGACCCGAAGCTCCCCGGCCGGCTGCGGCAGGGTGAGGCTGCAGCAGAACGCTGCTGCATTGACCGGATCGGGGAAACGGAATTCACCCTCATACCGATAGCGGTTTTTCCCGGTCTCACGGATTTTTTCCGATACCGTGCCGGATACTCCGTCAAACTGGATCCGGGCGGAAAGACTCTGAAAATCCGGACCGGTTTCACTCTTGACCTCCCTCCATTTCGCGGGTTCCAACCATTGCCAGGAGGTGGAAGCGGCGGAAAGCGCGAGCTTCGCATCTCCGACAGTCAGCACTCCGTCCGTTCCGAGTGCAACCCCCCGCGGCAGGTCCAGCGCATGAGCCGCAGGTGATTTCTGCCCGGCAGCCTGTGCCAGATCAACGGGGGCCGCATCCACCGGCGAAACCGCGAGGTCGAATTCGACTTTCGCATTCCGGGCGCTCCCTGCCGGCGGGTCGCAGTAAATCCGCACCGACACCGTTTCGCTCCAGCGCCGGTCATCCTGCACGTAGATCTGCAGTTTGCCGGAAATGGTGAAACGCATGGAATTCAGCTCGACTTCCACCGATCGGGCCGAAGTGAAGGCCTGAAGCTCTATCCGGTTGTCGAAAACCTCCGGAATTGTGATCTTCCTGCCGTCGACCCGAAGCTCCCCGGCCGGCTGCGGCAGGGTGAGGCTGCAGCAGAACGCTGCTGCATTGACCGGATCGGGGAAACGGAATTCACCCTCATACCGATAGCGGTTTTTCCCGGTCTCACGGATTTTTTCCGATACCGTGCCGGATACTCCGTCAAACTGGATCCGGGCGGAAAGACTCTGAAAATCCGGACCGGTTTCACTCTTGACCTCCCTCCATTTCGCGGGTTCCAACCATTGCCAGGAGGTGGAAGCGGCGGAAAGCGCGAGCTTCGCATCTCCGACAGTCAGCACTCCGTCCGTTCCGAGTGCACCCCCCCGCGGCAGGTCCAGCGCATGAGCCGCCGTCAGTACAGTGACGGCCAGGACAAACAGGAATTTTTTCATAAATACTTCTTTCTATTGATATCTCTCGTTACAGCTGCGCTCTGTAAGCAAGCCAGGGCAGCCATTTGTACATATCCGGCTGGGCCATCGGTGCGACGTGGCCATCGAAGAAAAGCACATTGGCCCGGTTGGAGTGGACGAAATGAATGCCGGCCTTTGTGAGATAACCGATCGGAGAAGCCGCATGGTCATATTGAAGACTCCAGTCTCCGTCCGGTGGGTTGGCGCTGTGATTGAAGCCTTCGGAATGGTGGATCTTGGTGGATGGATTTTTCACTTTTTCATACCGGTAGATATATGCCCAGTGGCCTTTTCCCGTATTCGCTCCGGCGGCGTCAAACACGCCGGAACCGTTCTTGCCATACGTGTAAATGCCGACCTTGCCGGTTGCGGAATCGGAGGGGACACCGATTTTCTCCGGACAGATCCGGTTGAATGGAACGATTTTTTCATTAGTCAGCTGAAATGTCGTCTCTTCGGTTTTGATGCCGAAGTAACTGTAAAAGGCATTATTGTAAAACCACTGCCCGCCCCAGTCACTATCCTTGTGGCGAACGTCGAATCCGTTGTAGTCATTCGAATAAAGCATATTGGCCATTCCGAGCGTCTTCAGGTTGTTGAGGCAGGTCATGGAGCGGGCCTTGGCCCTGGCCTGATTCAGGGCCGGAAGCAGCATTGCCGCCAGAATCGCAATAATGGCAATCACGACCAGTAATTCAATCAATGTGAAAAGCTGTCTCGGACATTTGTGATATTTGGATGCATGACCGGTTGCGTTGTACTTTTCCGTTGCCATTTTCTTGTTCTCCTTCAGTGGTTTTATTGAACAACAGGGGTATCAGTTCCGGTGATTTGGAGCCGTTGAGTTCCGCAGGATAAGCTTGCCTTTGAACATCATTGTTTCGCCATTCCGCCAGGCTGGATTTTCATGCTTTCCCTGCAGCAGATCCGCAGCCGCCTGTCCCATTTCCCGCACGGGTATTTCCAGGCAGGTGAGCGGCGGGTCGATGAACGGAGCCAATGGCGGATTGTTGAAAGCCACCAGGCTGATATCTTCCGGCACCCGCAAGCCGAGCCGCTTCAGGTGATGGATCGCCTCGACTCCGTGGGAGAATGAATAACAGACAAAAGCCGTGCATTTCCTCTGCAGCATCGCATGGACCGCTTCGGATACGGGGAAATCCCAGCAGAGGCTTTCCGGGGACGGTTCAAAGCCGGTTTCAGCGCAAAAATCGGAATAGGCCCTCATGCGTTCCCTGACGCTGTAATGATGATCTTCCAGAGAGAACGGCATCTCTTCGGGAGTGCGGTACTGGTTGATATATGCAATCCGATGGTGTCCCAGTTCGCGCAGATGCTCGAGCACCATGCGGCAATTGGCGTAATCATCGGTCATGACCGCGGTTCCATTCGGACCGGCAACGCCGTTCAGCGATACATATGGAACCTCGGAGCGGTCCAGCGGCTCGATCAGCTCCACCCGGAACACGTCCACCGCCACCGCCCCGCCCACTTTCCAGGCGGGCAGCTGATATTCCCGCTGACGTTCACAGATATGGTTGACGCTGTGAAAGCTGAATCCCTTATCCAGCAGAAGGTTGCACATGCGGTCAAGGCCCAGTGTGATATCGGCCTCTCCGGCGACATGGAGCATATAAGGCTGCAGAATTGCAATCTGCTTATTGGTCTGCACCCGCATCGCCTGATAAACCGGATTCGGCGTGTAACCGGAAGCCTCAGCCAACGCCAGAATTCTGGTGCGCATTTCCGGCGAAACCGAAAAATTCTTTTTGGCGTTCAACACCCGGCTCACGGTCGCCGGAGTAACGCCCAATTCCATTGCTATATGCTTCAAACTCATCTTCAACATACCACTTGTTATTTTTGCAAGGTAAACCGTTTACCTGCTATATTATGACCCATTTTCCGGAAAAAAGCAATAGCTATTTTAAAAAAAATCTCTTTTTTTCGAGCCCGGCGACCGGGCTCGTGAAGCTCTTTCCGAAAACCGGGTCGACTTCATTCGGTCCGACAGACTGCAGATCCAGAATCATCTTTTTCGCGCGGGTCACCATGTCGAATTTATGGGACCGAACCGCATTTACTCCCATGCGGCGAAGCCTCCTGGCGTGGAAATCAGCCGGCGCCTTTTCCGGAAAACAGTGCTCCGCCTCGATGTTCACACCGAAAAACCGGACTTTCCGGCCGTTTTCAAATACAAAATTTTCACCGTCCCCCTGACGAACCCGAATTGCCCCGGGATCGCGGGAATCAGCCCGGAAACATAGAGGCAGGAGCCGGCCGCCGCCGCTTCATTGATCCCGGAGACCTCGATCCACTTCGAGTCATCGACATTCGCGGCCGTGACGGGGTCCCGTCCACGGCGGTTTCGACCGCCCCCGGATTCTTTCGCAGGTGGACACGAAACGCTTTGAATTGCTCCTGGAGGATTTCCGGTGTCTGAGCGGGCAGCTGTCGGAAGAAGCGCTGCGCGACAATGGCCCGGCATCGTGGAAGCTGCTGCAATTTCTGCAAAATCCCTTCCCGGTCCGGCAGGTCCCCGAACGGTTCCGGAAGCTGCCTGAGAAAATGCGGCAAAACCTTGACCGCCCGATCTCCCTGAAGGAACCGGCCGGGGATTCCCGCCGCACCCGGATTCACCTGATCAGGGAGTTCCGGAAATATTTCGGGGACACTCCGTACCGGATGCTGCGAAGTTTGCGGATGCGCCTGGCTTCAAATCTCCTGCTGAACAATCCGGATCTCTCCATAAAGGAAATTACAGCCCAGGTCGGCTATGACAACGCCCTGACGTGTTCCGCGGAATTCAAAAAAATATCACGGAGAGTCGCCCCGCTGTTTTCGCAACAGACAGGAGTGGCTCCGACAAGCCGCAGATCGTGCAGCGAGGCCCGTCCGGCAATGCGGCTGCATCAGGTCGCAGGAGCCTTTCCGGGCGGCGTGCGCACGAATTCGAAACGGACTCCCTTCCGCATCATTTCCTGCACCTCGCGGTAGTTCTCCGAGATGAAATTGGTGACGACCAGCGACAGCTCCTCCACCGGAATCACGCACGACGGCGCCGTTTTCCCGAACTTGCTGGCGTCGGCAACGATGATCACCCGGTCGGAATGCTCGATCATCGCCCGCTGGATCGCAGCGGCCTCCTCCATATTGTCATACAGATAGCGGCCGTCGATCGCGCTTCCGGAAATCACGGCGGCATCCGCATGAAAATGCCTGATTGCCGAAACCGCCTCCGCGCCGATCAGGATCGCGGATTTGCGGTTGACCCGTCCGCCGGTAAGGATCACTTCGGGCCCCTTCCCCGTCCCGCAGCTCCGGAAAAAAGCGTCGTTCAGCGCCAGGGAGTTCGTGATGACCCGCAAGGAAGGGTCGGTCAGCATCATCCCGAGGTGGGCGGTGGTCGTGCCGCCGTCGATGAAAACGGAGCGGCAGCCGGTCAGGAAAGCCGCCGCCCGCCGGGCCAACGCCTCCTTCTCGCCGGTGAACCACTGCATCCGCAGCGAAATGGGGAAAGCCGGGTCCATGCCCCGGTTCAATTCCTCAATCCCCCCATGCACCCGGTGGACTTCGCCGAGCTCGGCCAGACGCCTAAAGCAGCGGCGGACGGAGACGCCGCTGATGCCGAGACACAGGGCCGCCTCCTGCGAAGAGAGGGTATGCCTTTCGCTCAGCAGAGCCAGTACTTTTCGATCCGTATCCTGTTTCATGATAAGGTAATTCTATCACCGTTCCTCAAAAAAGCAAGCTCATTTTGAACACTCGATCCGACAAAATGAACATTTAATCTGTTTTTTTCCGTTTTTTTCCGATCCGGGTTGACAAACGCCGGAAAATACCCTATAATTTCAGCAGCTAAAAACAAGGAGAGCTTCATGAACCGCCTATTTGAGGTAGTGGCCCATCGCGGCTGCCGTTCGCTGTTTCCGGAAAACACGCTTGAGGGGTTCCGCAAAGCGATCGAACTCGGAGTTGACGCCATTGAATTCGACGTTCACCCGACCCGCGACCGGAAGCTTGTGATCACGCATGACGACACGATCGACCGCTGCAGCAGCGGAACCGGATTGGTCCGCGATTACACACTGGACGAACTGCGCGCCTTTGACTTCGGCCTCTGGAAAGGCGAGGAGTTCCGCAACACCCGGATCCCGACTCTGGAGGAAGTGCTGGACCTGATCCTGGCCGAATCCGGCCCGCGTTTGCAGATTCTGATCGAGCTTAAGGAGAATGACAGCCGCTGCACGGAACAGGTGCTCGCGGAAATCCGGCGCCGCCATATCCAGCCGCGGACCATCGTACTCTCCAACTATGCGAATCAGCTCAAATACCTGCACTCGCTGGAGCCCGGGCTCCGCCTCCAGGGATTCCCGATGGAGTGCTACACCGTCAGGGAACCGGATATTTACGACCTGACCATGCGGGTCTGCCTGTTCCGGAACCGCGGCCGGCTGACGCATGAAGCCGTGAAATTCTTCCATGACCGCAACATCGAAGTCGACACGGTTCCCGTCAATACCGCGAAGGATCTGGAGCAGATCCGGGAATTCGACCTCGATACGATCACCACCGACGCGCCGGACGTCATCATGCCCCTGCTCCGCGAACAGGGATTGCGCCCCCTGCCCGTCCCGGAAAAGACCCTCGCATGGCGGCTCTACGGCGCGGGACTCGAAAACTTCGGCGACAACGGCGCACCGGTTGAACTGCCTGTCCGCCCGCTCAGGGAGGATGAGATCCTCATGAAAGTCGAAGCGCTCGGGCTCTGTTTCTCCGACATCAAAATCATCCGCGCCGGAGGTTCCCACCCGAAGCTTTGGAACAGCGACCTGCGGAAGCACCCGCTGATCGTCGGGCACGAAGCCGTTCTCACGGTCGTCAAAACCGGCTCCGCCGTCCCCCTCAGATACGCCCCGGGACGGCGCTTCCTGATTCAATGCGACATCCACGTCAACGGCAGAAGCTGCGCCTACGGCTACGGCATGGACGGCGGGCTTGCGCAGTACTCCATCGTCGACAGCCGCGTCTGGAAAGGCGAAACGGAGAGCTATCTGCTCGACTGCCCCGACAATCTCTCTCCGATCGCCGCGGCACTCCTGGAGCCGTGGACCTGCGTCCGCGCAGCGTATCATATTCCCCACCGCACGGCTCCGGCGGACCGCGGCACGCTCCTGCTCGTCACCGAACCCGGCAACCGCGCGATCTACACCGCCGGCCCGCTGTTCCGGAACCGGAAGCGGATCGTCGCGGTCAACTTCAGCGAAGAGGCCGTGCGCGCGCTGGCCGCCGAACTGGGCTCCCCTGTCGAGCGACGCGGCGCCCTGCCGGAAAGCGAAGCGTTTGACGACATCGTCTGCGCCGACCTGAGGGACGCCGGACTCGGCGGACAGGCGCTTGCCCTCGCGGGCGACAGGGCGGTCGTCAGCTTTCTCGGCAACTGCGGCGACGGGGCGTGGAAGATCGACGTCGGCGCGCTTCATTACAGGAACCGCTTCTATCAGGGGGCTCCCGGCGGCGCGCTCGATTCCGCCTATTCCACTCCCCGCCGCCAGGCGCTCCGCAAAGGCGGCTGCGCCTGGTTTCCGGGCGGCGCGGGCGCAATGGGGCAGATGCATGTGGAGCTTGCGATCCTCTCGTCCGGCGCGCCGTCCCGGATCCTCGTCACCGACATGGATGACGGGCGGATCGGCCACCTGCGCGGCAAGCTCGCGGAGAAAGCCGAAAAGCAGGGCGTCGAGCTGGAGATCCTCAATCCGCGCGACCTGTCGCCCGACGCCTTCACCCGCAAGCTGAAAAAATTCGCTCCGGCGGGATTCGACGACATCGTCATACTGGTTCCCTCCGCCAGACTCATCGACCAGGCGCTCCCGCACCTGGCGGACAACGGCCTGCTGAATGTGTTCGCCGGAATTCCCGCCGGGGAAAGCTCGCAAATCCCCGTCAGCCGGATCATCCGCGACGGCATCCGCTTCACCGGTTCCTCCGGCAGCTCCACGCAGGATATGAAGGATGCGCTCGCGGCTGCGGAACGGCATGAGTTCGAACCGCAAAGCGCCCTCGCGGCAATCGCCGGTTTCCGCGCAGCCAGGCAGGGACTCGAGGCGGTCGCCGCCGGAACCTATCCCGGAAAAATCGTGATCCTGCCCGACTGCCCGGATCTGCCGCTGACCCCGTTCGATCCGGAGCTCCTGTGGCCGGAGCTGGCTGCGACCCTCGATGAGTGCGGCGGCCGTACCGCGGCAACCGAGCAATATCTGCGCAATTGCCGGAGGCCGCAGTGAAACCGCTCATCTTGGTCCTGGGCGCCAACCCGGCATGGCAGAAGAGCCTGTTTTTCGCCGGACTTCATCCCGGCGCGGTCAACCGGGCCGAACGGCGTGACTCCTACCCGGGCGGGAAAGGGGTCAATTTCTGCCGGGCGGCGGCCTGCTTCGGCAAGGCGGAGGCGCTGTTGTTCCAATTCGCCGGCGGACTCAACGGGGAGCGGCTCCGCAGGGCCATGGATGCGGAGGGGATCCGTCACGAAACGGTTGAGACCGCGGCGGAGACCCGCTGCTGCATCACCTGCCTGAACCGGGCGGACAAAAGCATGACGGAGCTCATCGAGCCCTCCGGGAAGGTTTCGGAAGCGGAAGCGGAGGAGCTTCTGTCCCGGCTTTCCGCCAGAATGCCGAAAGCCGCGTTGTTCGCAATCGCGGGCAGTCTGCCCGACGGCACCGACCTCTCTTTCTATGAACGCGCCGCCGCAATCGCCGTCAAAGCGGGGGTCCCCGTCCTGGCGGACGCGGTACGGGGGATCGCTCCGGTCCTCGCCCTGCCGGGCCGCATCATCCTGAAGGTCAACGGAGAGGAGTTTCTCCGGATCACCGGCTGCACGGAGCTCCGGGAAGCGCATCGCGCCGCCGCCGGGCGCTGGCGGAACGCGCAATTCGCCGTCACCGCCGGAGCCGGCAGCGCGACCTTCTCCGACAGAATCCGCGTCTGCCGTTATACGAATCCGAAGCTTGCCGTCGTCAATCCGCTGGGCGCGGGCGATACGGCATCGGCAGTCCTCTCCTCCTGTCTGGCGGCGGGGTCGGAACCGGCCGAGGCATTCCGTACGGCGCTCGCGGCGGCTTCGGCAAACTGCCTTACCGACCGGGCCGGTTCGTTCCTGTCCGGTGCGATGGAGGAAATTCTCCCGCAAATCCGCTGCACGGAATGGTTTTCACTCGTTTCAACCCGTTGACAAACAGAAGGAAAAGCAAAATGAGCCCTGCGAACTCCCGATCCTCAGGCTTCCAGACAAGGCACACTCGAACGAATGCTGCTTTCACGGCTCCCGCCGGAAACGGTACGGAATGTCGCCGATTTACATTGATCGAGCTCCTTGTCGTGATTGCGATCATCACCATCCTTGCCGCCATGCTGCTCCCGGCGCTGAACCGCTCCCGTGAGATGGCGCGCGCGGGAAGCTGCGTCAACAACCTGAAACAGGTCGCCATGGCGAACCTCAGCTATGCCGGCGACAACCGGGATTTCGTGGTTTACCGCTCCAATGACAGTGCAGGCTCGTCCTATGCCGGAATCCTGCTGAATCACCAATACCTCCCCGGTACTGAAATCACAATTGCCGGGACGGCCGGAAAATACTCGAAGGTTCTGCTCTGTCCCGGCATGTCCCTGACGCCCCCCGCGAAGACGGCCGGACAGCTGCAGTTCCGGGTCTACGGGATAGCCGATTATCTTGCCGACTACGACTGGTATGCCAAGGATCCCTCCCAAAAGAAAATCGCGCTCGGGGAGTTCGTCGTTGAAACCGGCGGGGCACGCTTCTATTCGCTCGTAAAAATGAAGCAGCCCTCCGGGACGATCCTGAACGCGGACAGCGGATTCACAAGTTCCAATGCGGATTTCGGGCGGATGTCATGGCGATTCTCCACGCATAATGTCGTCAATGAAACAGGGATCGTGCTGATGCACGGGAACCGGGCGAATATTTCGTTCATGGACGGCCATGCCCGGAGCGGCAGGGAAAATTTCTGGCGGGGCCCCGCAAACGTCCGCCAGTTTCTCACGGTTTCCGGCGTGCCGCTCTATCCGGCTCAATTATCCTCCAGCTATTGAGAAACGGAGTACCCCGATGCACCTGCGCAATTTCCTGTTGTGTTCCGCGACCGCCCTCTCCCTGGCAGCGGCGGAACTGCCTCCGACGGTCCACACGGTCGGCCTCGCCCCCACCGCCGGCGCCGGATTCGCCAACGATCTGCGGCAGCCCGGCGACGGATCGGCGACAATCCGCGAGGACAGCCAGTGGAAGCCCCTCGCCTATCAGCGCAAACGCATACCGGGAAGCCCGTTGGACTTCTCGTTCCTCGCCGATGCACCCGCCGGCAAATACGGTTTCATCAAGGCCGCTCCGGATGGGAACCTGACATTTGAAAACGCCCCGGACAGGCGGATCCGGCTCTACGGCGCGAATCTCTGCTTCACCGCCAACTACCTGACCCGGGAGCAGGCCGATGAGCTTGCGGAGTATTTCATCTACTGCGGCTACAACACGGTCCGGCTCCACCATCACGACACGCTTTTGACCGATCCGGATGCGCCCGACTCCGTCACGCTGAACGAGGGACAGCTCGCCAAGCTCGACTACCTGCTGTTCCGGATGAAGGAAAAAGGGATCTACGTCACAACCGACCTCTACACGAACCGCAAGTTCAAACCCGGCGACAACATTCCGGAGTGCGATCTTTACACCCAGCCGCTGATGAAGCACCTGCTCCCCCTCAGCCGCGCGGCGATGGAGAATTGGAAGGCGTTCGCCAGACGGTGGATGTCGCACAGGAACCCCTACACCGGGCTCACCTGGGCGGAGGAACCGGCGCTCTACTGCGTCAACCTCGTCAACGAGGAACCCCTGACGCTTTACTGGAATCAGGACAAAGCCGTCGCCGACCTCTATCGCGCGGCATTCCGGAAGCATTGCGCGGAACGGAATCTGCCGGAGTCTGACACATCGAACGGCAATCCGGTATTCCGGCGCTTCCTGCACGATCTTCAGGATGCGGTCCTGGCCGAACAGATCGCCTTCGTCAAGAATGAGCTCAAGGTGAAAGCGCTCGTCACCAGTCTGAACTGCGGGCGCGAGATTCCCCTTGCCCTGCAGCGGGAACGGTTCGACATCGTGGATAATCACGCCTATTTCGATCATCCCGAATTCCCGGAAAAGCGGTGGAGCCTGCCCTTCGGTTACACTCAGGCCTCCGCCATCGGGCGCATGGCGACCGTCCCGCGCGACCTCGCGCCGACGCGCCTGCCGGGCAAGCCGTTCATCGTGACGGAATTCAATTACTGCAACCCGAATGTCTACCGCGCGGAAGGCGGACCGCTGATCGGCGGATACGCCGCGCTCCAGAACTGGGCCGCCCTCTACCGGTTCGCCTGGAGCCACAGTGCCGACGACATCGCGCGGGTCGTCAGCGCCTACGGCTTCAACGCCGTCAACGACCCGATGGCGCAGCTTTCGGACCGCATTGCGATCGCCATGTTCCGTCGCGGCGACGTCGAATCCGCCACCGTCACCTGTTCTTACACCGTGCCGCGAAACAGCTTCGAGCAAAACCTGATCACCGGCTTTCCGGTTGCGTTCAAAAATCTCGGGCTGATCACCGCGGTCGGCTCCCTGCCGGAGGGAAGCAGCGGCTCCCTTCCCTCACTCCTCCGCCTTTCCCCGAAAGACGCGGTCCGGCCGGAACGGCTGACGGATAAGAAAATCGCCCGTCTCTGGGAACAGGCGAACAACGACAGACTCGCCGTCAGCGCAACCGGGCAGCTCCGGCTTGACGGAAAGGCGAACACGTTCACGGTCACATCGCCGCGCACGGAGTCAATCACGCTGAAATCCGGTGATCTCGCCGCGAAAACCCTGCGCCTCCGGGATGCGGAGGGGTTCCAGACCGTCGCGGCCATCTCGCTCGACGGCAGAGAACTCGTCCGCAGCGGTTCCGTCCTGCTGCTTCAATTGACGGATGTCGCAAGCACGGGGCTGCAGTTCGAAGACGCCGGCAAACGGCTCGTCCGTTACCGCGGCAACCTGCCGCTCCTGATCCGCAGGGGAAGCGCGACCGTGGAATTCCTCTCGGACCGCCCCTGCACCGTCACCGCCCTCAACTGTGACGGCGCCCCCTGCGGCAGAGTCGAGGGTTCGCTCGTTGAAGGGGTCTACCGGTTCAGAGCTGACACCCATCTCTTTTCTGGAGGCGTCATGGCGTACCATCTGACACGCTGACGGCAGACATCATTGCCGTACGGCCCAGAGAAGACCATTGGCGGAGGCCGACGCCGGGCTGTTTTTCAAATTCAAGCCTTCCGCAGAATCCGTTACACGCGAAGCCGGAGGAGATGCGGCGATTCCTCTTTGTTTATTCAGGCTTCAAGATCGTTTTTGACCCGTTTCAGCAGCTCCGGGATGTTGAGCTTCTGCGGACATTTTGCGAGGCAGGCGCCGCAGTTCACGCACGCCGACGCGGGCGCGCCGCGCTGGATCGGCGACATGGAGACCGTGTAGTCGAACAGCGCCTTCTTCTTATTTTTGTGCAGCAGATAGTTGTTGTAGACATAGGCAAAGATGTAGCCGATCGCGACATTGTGCGGGCACGGGATGCACTGGTAGCAGCCGGTGCAGTCGATGTGTCCGGGGGCCTGCCGGAACGCCTTGATCGCGGCGCCGAGCGCCTTGCGTTCGGCGGGCGTGAGCATGTTCGGCTTTGCCCTGGAGGCGTAGCGGAGATTCGCTTCGACATCCGCCATCGAGCCCATGCCGCTGACCGCCACGCTGACTTCGGGGATATCCCACAGATAGTCGAGCGCCCACTCCACGTCGGGCTTCTCCACGCCGGTCGAACGCAGCGCCTCGCGCATGGCAGGCGGCAAATTCGCGAGGAATCCGGTACGGACCGGTTTCATCACGGCGAGTCCCATGCCGTTGGCGGCGGCATACTTCGGGCCGAGGCAGCCGGCTTCATACTCGTAGTCGAGGTAGTTGTGCTGGATCAGGCAGAAATCCCAGGGCGCAGATTCAACCACCTCTTTGAACAGCCCAAGCCGGTCGTGAAACGAAAAGCCCGCGAAACGGATCTTTCCCTGCTCCCTGAGCTTCATGATCCTGTCGATCAGTTTGAACGGGATCACCTTCTCCTTCCAGCCCCGGTGCATGATCATATGGATGTGGTAGAAGTCGATCGCGTCGGTTCCGATCGCCCGGCGGGATTCATCGAAGAACTTCCCGAAATCCTCCGGGCGCTCCATGATCCACCACGGCGACTTGGAAGTCACGTAGACCCGGTCGCGCCAGTCGCCCTTGAGCGCCATTCCGGCGACCGCTTCGCTCTGCCCGCCGAGATAGACCCGGCCGGTGTCGATGTAGTTCACACCGCCCTCGATGGCGCGACGGACCATGGCGACGCTTTGTTCCATATCCACGGTCTTGCCGTCTGCGAGCATCGGCAGCCGCAGCAGGCCGAAGCCGAGCGCGGAGACGTTGACGCCGGTGCGCCCCATCGGGCGGTACTGCATTTGCGGATTGAAGTTCAATACCGGTCCCGCCGGTTTGCCCGCCGGGGCTTCCGCCGCCTTCAGCACGGAGCCTTTGCCGAACATCGCTCCGGCGGCGGTCACCAGCGCCGCCGATTTCAGGAAATCACGTCGGTTCATTTTATCACCTCTCAGTGAATGGAAAATGCGCCGTCCACCAGCAATGCGTGCCCGTCGACGAAGCTCGCCTGCGGACTGCACAGCCAGAGTACGGCATTGGCGATCTCTTCCGGCCTGCCGAGGCGGCCGGCGGGAATGTCGCGAATCAACTCTTTTTCCAGGGCGGGATTACGACTCATCAGCTCCTGCGCCATCGGGGTGAGGATCACGCCTGGACAGACGGCGTTGATCCGGATGTTTTGAGCCGCATAGTCGATTGCGGCGGTACGGGTCAAACCGATCACGGCGTGCTTGCAGGCGATGTAGGCCGCCTGTCCCGGAAAGCCGGTCACGCCGCCCTGTGAGGATGTGTTCACGATCGCGCCTCCCCCCTGTTTCTGCATCTGAAGAATCTCGTAACGCATGCAATTCCAGACGCCCTTCAGATCGACGGCAACAGTCCGTTCAAACTCTTCATCGGTGATCTCCGCCATCGGACGCTGCGGAGTCTGGATTCCGGCATTGTTCAATGCTGCATCAAGGCGGCCATATTTTGCAGCAATCCATTCAATCATCGTTTTGACGGCATTGACATCGGATACATCGCACGCATATGCGACCGCCCGATATCCTTCGGCGATCAATTTCCCGGCTTGTTCCGTCGGCTTTCTGATGTCCGCCATTACAGTGACGGCTCCGGACTTGGCGAAGGCTTCGGCGCAGGCGAGCCCGATCCCCATTGCGGAACCGGTGATCAATGCGACCTTTCCTCGAAAATATTCGTTCATGATATTTTCCCTTCCCGTTGAATTTTCCAATTGCAATTAATGCCCGATCTGCCGCTGTTGTTCGGCATTGTAACGGCTGCCGGTCACGGGAATCGCGGCAACGGCGAGTTCAAGCTCCCGCCACTCGTCCGGCGAGCAGGAGAGACTGAGCGTATGCAGATTCTCCTCCAGATGCGACAGCTTGGTCGTTCCGGGAATCGGCACGATCCACGGAGTTTTCCACAGCAGCCAGCCCAGCGCGACCTGCGCTGAAGTCATGCCGCGTACCCGCCCGAACTGCTGCAGGGCATTCACGATCCGGGTGTTGGCGCGAATCGCCGCCGGAGCGAAACGCGGGAGCGTCTGGCGATTGTCGTTGTCGGGATCGAACTGCGTGTATTCGTTGATGCCGCCGCCGAGAAAACCGCGGTTGAGCGGGCTGTAGGGAACGAAACCGATGCCGAGTTCGCGGCACACGTCAAGCACGCCGTTTCGTTCCACATCGCGGTGCATCAGATGATATTCGCTCTGAACGGCGGTCAGCGGCTGGACCGCATGTGCCTTGCGGATGGTTTCAGCGCTGACTTCGCACATTCCCCAGCGCAGGACTTTGCCCTCTTTGATCAGTTCGCCGATGGTTCCGGCAACCTCTTCGACCGGGACTTTCGGGTCGAAACGGTGCTGGTAGAACATCGGAAGCGCATCAAGGCGCAGGCGTTTCAGCGAGTCCTCGCAGTAGCGGCGGATCGTGGCGGGGCGGCTGTCCTGGCGGCCTGTGCCCTTGCCGTTGATAACCTCATGTCCGAATTTGGTGGTCACATTGATCCGATCTTTGAATTGCGACAACGCTTCGCCCGCCAGTTCCTCATTGTTGAGCGGCCCATAGATGATGGCGGTATCGAAAAGGGTTACGCCGCGGTCCACTGCTTCGTGAAGCAGACGGATGCATTGTTTCCGGTCCGGGTGGGCGCTGCGGTTGTAGGTCATACCCATCACGCCGAAGCCCAACGCGGAAACCTCGAATGCCGCTTTCCCTGTCCCGAGTGTGCGAATCGGCAGTTTGGACACTCCCGGTTTGCCGGCTGCCGCGGCGGTGCCAGTATTGGTCAGTTTCGCCGCACAACCGCCGATTACGGGCGGCAAACTCAGAGCCGCGCCGAGAATCGCGGCGGATTTCAGAAAATCGCGGCGGTTCATTCCATTCGTTCCGGATTCATTCTTCACGTGTTCATTTTCTTTCATGATTGTTCTCCCTGATTATGCGTTCAATTTCATGAGTCGCGCAGGATTAATGCGCACAAACAGATCAATGTCTTTTTGCGGAATCCCCGCATCCAAAAGTTCGCGGATACACGTGCGCATGCCGTCGATCGGATTCGGGTTGCCCGCTTGACCGAGATCGGTGGTGATGAAGCTCCGTTCGGGTATGAGCCGGACGTAACCGAGAAACTCCGTGCTGCTCTGGCGTTCAAACTGCGGATTGCCCGTGCCGGGCCCCCAGAGACGCGGCAAATAGCAGTATTCCACGAATGCGCCGAGATCGACCGCCTGCTTTACCTGATCGTGCGTCAATTTCCAGATGGTCGAGTTGACATGGGTGACGACGAACTTCTTCACCCCGACCTCCTTCGCCTTCTTCGCGAGGATCAGGCTCTCCTGCGGCGAGCTGTGGCCGGAGGCGAAAATGATGTCCGCTTCGGCGCAGAGCTCCATCACCCGGACCACCTCGGGGAGCACGTTCCCGCGCGGATCGAGCACAGGAATCCCCGGCCCCGGAAGATTGTCGCGCCGATGCTGGTAAACAGCGGAAAGCGTCGGCATCCAGATACAGCGGCAGAGGCCGCCGGAGGTTTTGACCGCCTGTTCCGCCGCGTACACATTGACCCTGTCGCCGTGGACGCGGTTCATGCAGAGGCTGCCGAACACCTCGAACTCCGGGAGCGCCTGCCGGATCAGGAATGCCCGGTCGTGACAGCTCCAGTCGTTCGATTTGTACATGACCGCCCGGTAACCGGCCGCTTTCGCCTGCTTCGCCAGCGTGAGTTCGTCGATGCAGCGCGGCCGGGTGTCGGGCAGGCAGTGAATATGAATGTCGCAGACTCCCGCCAGCCGCGGATCGGCCGCAGTTCCTTTCCTGTCTTCCTTGTGCGGAATTGATTCCGCGCGGATGGGCATGCCGCCGGCCAGCACCGCTCCGCCGACCGCGACTCCGGCGGTTTTGATGAATTCGCGTCTGTCCATTGCCGTCCCCCGATCATTTCCCGGAGGTGGCGACGCTGTAATCGGCGTCGGAAACCGGTTCGAGCCAGGTGTTTTTGTTGGTCGCGGGATTGCATTCGATCGCGAGGTGCGAGAACCAGCTGTCGGGCGCGGCGCCGTGCCAGTGGTCGGTATTCGGCGGAATCTCGACGATATCGCCGGGAACCAGACGCCGCGCCGCCTTGCCGCGTTCCTGGTAGAAGCCGACGCCGCCGACCGCGATCAGCATCTGCCCGCCGGTGTGGCTGTGCCAGTTGTTGCGGCAGCCGGGCTCGAAGGTCACGTTGGCGACCGGAACATTGAGGCGCTTATCCTGCGTCAGCGGAGCAAGATAGGATTTGCCGCTGAAGTATTTCGCATATCCGGTGTTCTCCTGTCCGACCGGAAAGGCGCTGACGTGCGGCACTCCGTATTCATTGCCGTTGACGGCGGCGAGAATCTCCGCGATCTGCGCCTCGGTCACGCCGTTGTGCTTGCCGATGGCGATGTGGGAGTTCAGCTGGCTTTCCACGCCCGGCATCGCGGCGAGCGCGGCGATGGTGGCGATTTCGCGGGTTCTCCAGTCGAGATTGTCGCGCCCGAAGATGTCGCCGAACAGATGTGCTTTCAGGTATTCGTCGATCGCCGGAGCGAACTCGAAGAGCGCTCCCCGGACCGGCGCGCCGCAGAGCTTCGTCTGGTTGGCGGCGCCGAAATCGATGCTCTTCCCCGCCGGAAGCGGCCCGGGCAGTTTCCCCGGCGCGTCTTTGATCCCTTTCGCCTCGCGTTCCCTGAGAAGCGCCATATAATTGCCGAGCGCGTTCAGGCTGCGCGGGAATCCGCAGTAGGCGTAGAGCTGGGTCAGCACCTCCTTGATTTCATTGACCGTCAGCCCGGCGTCGAGCCCCGCCGCCAGCGCGGTTTTCAGATTCGGCATGTCGCCGCGCGCCGTACAGGCGGCGATGGCGACGATGTTCTGTTCTTTGGTGTTCAATGCGTTCATATTGTCGTTTGCCTCCATGTGATTGACGATGCAGAAGATGGAAAGAAGGAGTCCGAAGAAAGCGATTTTTTTCATATCCCGCCTCATTTTTTGATGGTTATCACTTCGTTGATCCATTGGGTCAATGCCGGTCCGGAGTTTTTGATGCTGCCGCCGGAGAATGCCCCGCCCTTTCCGAATTTCGATTTCGGGCACGCTTTGCGGATATCGCGTTCACAGCGCGCCATCCCGCCGCCGCCGTGGGTCACGAAGGGGATGACGGTTTTTCCGGCAAGATCATTTTCCGCCAGGAAAGTCAGGACGGGCGGCGCCATCGTGGACCACCAGTTCGGCGTTCCGACGAAGACGACGTCGTACTGATCGAGGTCCTTGACTTTTTCCGCCAGCGCCGGTTTGAAGCCTGCGCCGATCTCTTTTTTCGCCTGATCGACGCAGGCGTTGTAGTCGGTCGGATATGCCGTGACCGGCCTGATCTCAAAGAGGACGCCGCCGGTGGCCTTCTGAATCTGTTCCGCCGCATGGCGGGTGTTGCCGCTGTAAGAGTAACAGGCTATCAGGATTTTTCCCGGTTCCGCCGTCGCTTTCACGGTCGAAACCTGATCGTCCGCCGAACATCCGAACATGGAAAACACTGCGCTCGCCATCATGCACACCATTGCCTTTCTGATCATTTTACTTCGTCCTTTCCGAAGAGTTGATTTTTTGTTCCACAGAATGCAGCAGGAAATCGAGACAATCGATCCGCTCCTGATTCTCATGGATGGTCCGGAGCAGTGAATTTCGCTGACGGAGCAGCAGTTTCCGCTGAGCCCTCACTTTTCCTTCACGTTCATACGCAAGAAATTCTTCCGTCATCGCCGTATTGCAGCCCGCATCTTTCAGATTGCGGAGGAGCAGAACGGCGCTTTCATCCGATCCATTCATTCAATTCACCTCCGTTGATTGATTTTCTGCTCTGTAAATCAATATAATGTAAAGCCGAATAATAGCAAATACTTTCTCACTATACCAGTTGATGCTTGACGGGCATAATTATAGGAAGTATAGTATCCGCAACTCGAAAGGAAATCATGTTATGGAACTCAGGCTGTTACGTTATTTTCTGGCGGTGGCGCGGGAGAACAGCTTCACCCGGGCGGCAAAATATCTTCATGTGACTCAGCCGACGCTTTCGCGGCAGATGATGGATCTGGAGGAAGAGCTCGGTCAAAAGCTCCTGAACCGGGAAACCCACCACATCGCGCTGACGCCGGAAGGGATGCTTCTGCGCCGCCGTGCCGAGGAGATTATGGCGATGGTACAGAAGACCGAAGCCGAATTCAATGCCATCGGCGAAAACATCTCCGGCGATGTCTATATCGGCGGCGGGGAGAGCAAGGCGATGAATCTGATCGCCGATGCCGTCTGTGAACTGCACGGGGAGTATCCCGATGTCAGATTCCACATCTATACCGGAGTCGCCGGCGACGTCATGGAACGTCTCGACAACGGGCTGCTCGACTTCGGCGTCCTGCTCCAACCGGTCGATATCGCCAAATACGACAGCGTGAACCTTCCGGTCAAAGACAAGTGGGGCGTGCTGATGCGCCGGGACAATCCGCTGGCGGAAAAGGAGTCCGTCACGCCGGAGGATCTGCGGGAGCTCCCGCTGATTTGTTCCCGGCGCGATCTTCGCAACAAATCCGTCCGGAATCCCTATGCCGAATGGTTCGACGGAGACCTTGACAAGCTGAATATCGTGGCGGTTTACAACCTGATCTTCAATGCCTCGCTGCTGGTGGAGCGGGGGATCGGCTGCGCATTGGCGCTGGAACCCGGAAATAACATCACCGGCGACCGGCTGTGCTTCCGCCCCCTGAATCCGGCGTTGGAATCCCATTCCAGCGTGGTCTGGAAAAAATATCAGATATTCTCCAAAGCCGCCGAAGTTTTTCTCGAACGGCTTCAGGATGAATTTGCCGCATCGGAGACGCGGAAGTAGCGGCTGCCGAGCTCTTTGTCAGTTCTCCGGCTCCGGTATGATTTCCGTTGTGATGCCGGAAGATGCAACCTCAAACCTTCCGGCAAGCCAAAGCCCCAGCTCGAACAGAAGCCAGGTCGGAACGGCAAGCATCACCTGGCTGACGATATCCGGCGGGGTCAGGATCGCGGCCAGGATCAGGATCGCCGTCATGATGTACGGACGCTTCTTTTTCAGCGACTCCGTGGAAATCACGCCGAAGCGGACCGCCGACAGCACCACAATCGGCGCCTGGAACATGACTCCGAACGCCAGCATCAGCCAGCCGGCGAGATTCAGAAAATTTGCCAGCCCGAGGATCGGCTGAAGCTCAGGCGTGGCGAAGCCCCCGGAGAAGTTCATCAGCATCGGCAGGATCACTCCCGTGCAGAACGCGACCCCGCCGAAGAACAGAACCGACGAGAAAACGATCCACCACCCGAGCGCCCGCCGCTCCCCGTCATAAAGCGCCGGGAGCAGGAAGCGCCAGAGCTGCAGGGCGTTCCACGGATACGCCAGCGCCAGCGCCAGAATCAGAGCGAGTTTGAGCTGCACCCAGAACACCTCCATCGGCGCAAAGTAGTGCAGCTTGCCGACCGATTCGGGAAAACACCACTGCACCAGCAGATTGATCACATGCGGCGAAATCAGGTATCCGGCCGGGTACAGAATCGCCGTCACCGCGACACACCGGATCAGCGTCCGGCGCAATGCGTCCAGATGTGCGATCAGAGTGTTTTCGGAATCGTTCATGCGTCGCGTTTCTCTTCTTTTTTCTCTTCATTCTCGGCGGCTTTCTCCGCTGCGCCCATCAGTTCCTGCCCCTCCGTGGACAGCGCGTTTTTCGCTTTTTTGAACTCATACGACGCCCGCCCCATGGCGCGGGCCAGCTCCGGAATACGTTTCGCCCCGAAGACGATCAGAACAAACAGTGCGATCAGAATGATTTCCGTGAATCCGAGCGACATATTACACCTCCTGTTGGTTGTTCTTGATTCGATCCATGCTTCCGGAATGGAAGCGCGGGATCGAGAATCACAAATTAAGAACCGGGCTTTTTGCGTCCGGCTGCAATTTCATTTCGAGCGCCTATACGCTTCTGCCGAGCTGATATGCCTGTTCGGGGTACTTCGTATGGTTGACAGCGCCGACCGGCCAGACGCCGGAGGCGATGACCTGGCCGGCATCGGTCCAGCCGAGATAGTCCAGCAGCACCTTGTAATGGGAGACGATCGGTTCCGCCTGCCGGGCGGCGGTGTTCGCGTAAGTCATCATCAGGACCGCCTTCTTCGGTACGTGAATTTTGCCGTTGACCGCATAGAAACGGTCGATGACCGCCTTGATCTGCGCGGAAATGCCGAAGTAGTACATCGGCGCGGCGAACGCCACCAGACCGGCGTCGACGATGTGTTTGCGGACAAATTCGAAATCGTCCCTGAAAACGCACTCGCCGTTCATACCGCACTTGTTGCAGCCGATGCAGGGGTGCACCTCCTTGAAGGCCGAATCGAAACGGACGACTTCGTGGCCCGCTTCGGCCGCGCCCCTGATGAAGTGATCCGCCAATGTGTTGGAATTGCCGTTTTTACGGGGACTGCCCGTGATGACCAGGATTTTCATTTTGCCGTTTTTCACTCCACTGTTGGAATTTTGCGCCGATGCCGTGTTCTGCAGGGAACCGCCGAGAAACGCGGTTCCCGCGACTGCCGCCGTTGCCGCCAGCGAGGTTTTCAGAAATTCGCGTCTATTCATTCATTTCTCCTTCCGGCGCTTGTTTCTCCGACAGCAGTTTTCCGCCGAAACCGATATTGTCCAGTTCATTCTCCTTGAGAAACACGGTTACGGTTTCGGGGGGAAGTTTCGTCACCTTCACGACGGTTTCCGTCATTTCCCGGACCAGCTGCTTCTTCTGTCCTGGATTCAACTTCGAGATTTCCAGAGTGATGACAGGCATGATGTTCCTCCTTTCAACAGGTTATCTGTACGACTGCCGGTAAACTTCCGCCACATCGGCGTCCGTCATCGGAACCCGGTCGCTGGTAAACATGACGCCCATCACTTCGCGGGCATTGCGGGCGAAGGTTTCGCATTCCCCGGGAACAATGCCGTAATCGGACATCTTCAGCTCCGCCACGCCGCAGGCTTCCTGCAATCCGGCCAGCGCGGACAGGAAGTCCTCCGGTTTCGCCGCGTTCGCCATCCCCATAGCCTGCGCCAGACGGATGAAACGGTCATCGCAGCCGTGATTCCGGACGAAATAGGCGTAATAGGCGCTGCTGATCATAATCAGGCCCGCCCCGTGCGGCAGATTCGGGTGATAGGCGGAGAGTGCATGTTCCATGCCGTGTTCACTGGTCAGCAGCGTCAGGCACATCACCACGCCGGAGAGCGAATTGCCGAACGCCACATGCGAACGCGCCTCCAGATCGTTCCCGTCCTTCACGGCCCGGGGCAGATAGCGGGCGATATTTTCAATCGCAGTCAGCGCGTACATATCGCTCATCGGGTTGGCGCCTTGGGAGATATATCCCTCGATGCTGTGAAACAGGGCGTCGAACCCTTGATATGCTGTGAACTTCGTCGGTACGCTGGTCATCAGCTCCGGATCGACGACCGACAACCGGGGAAACAGTGCAGGATGCATGATGAACGCCTTTTCATACGTATCCTCTTTGGTGATGACGCCCGCGCCGTCCATCTCCGAACCGGTTCCGGCTGTCGTCGTAATCGCGATAATCGGCAGCGGAGAATTCGGAATCGGCTTCCCCTTGCCGGAACCGATCGTCACATAATCCCACAGCTCCCCATCGTTGACGGCCATGACCGCAACGGCTTTCGTGCAGTCCATCACGCTGCCGCCGCCGAGAGCGACCAGAAAATCGCACCGATGATCACGGGCGGCCTTTGCTCCGGCCTCCACATTCGCGACGGTCGGATTCGGGGCCACACCATCGAAAACCGCGGTTTCGACGCCGGCCTGATGAAGCTGCTCTTCCACTCGGGCCAGATAGCCGTTGGCGCGGGTCGATTTGCCGTTGGAGATGGCGATCAGCGCTTTTTTGCCGGGCATGGCCTGTTCATGGAGTGTGTTGAGCATCCCGCAGCCGAACAGCAGATGAGTCGGAACATACATATCGAATTTCATAAGACAATCTCCTGATTTTATTGTTTTTCAATTCTCTTCCGCCGGCTTCGCATAGGCGGTCGACGAAAATCCGACCGGATGATTCAGATGCAGAACATGCCTGTCGGTCAATTTCAGTGAGTTTTTCAGTTTCTCCCGGTTCATCGTCGTCCGGCAGATTGTTCCGAAACCGTTTGCCGAGCAGAAGAGATAGATGTTGCCTGAGACGATTCCGGCATCATATGCCGGCAAGAGTTTCCATTCCTCGTCCTGATACAGGGGATCGCTGAGATTGGAGGTCACGACAAGGCTCACCGGAGCTTTGACCGCGTAATCCTGCCAGTCCGCGACCGCCGGACGAAGATCCTCGGCAGTGACCTGCCTCAGGACATTGTCTTTGGGATCATAACGGTAAGCGCCCGACTTCAGGCAGACGTAGATTTCAATGCTCTGTTTATTTTTTCCGCCGGCATTGGTATGTCCGCCGGGCCGGTTGAAACCGTTCGCCGCCCACAGCAGATCGGAAATATCCTGCAACGGGAGTTCCTGCACCGAAAATTCCCGGCAGGACCTGCGATTCCGGAGCGCCTGCATAACCGTATCCCCCCGGGAGTGATTGACCGGAGGCAGTGCAATGACCTCCTCCGCATTCACTGCCGCCAGGCAGCCGATGCCGAGCAGGGCCGCAAACAGTGTTTTTCTTATCGTATTCATGATTGCTTCCTTTCATTTCATCTTCATTTCAGGAACCAGCGGAGTCTGATCCAACAGCTCCAGCTTCCGGACCATTTTCAACGTTCCCTGTTTATATTTCTGAAAGTGCGGGGTTTGAATGTGATGCTCATAGGCGGTGCGGTCCGCGTAGATTTCCAGAATGGTGATCCGCTCCGGCTGCGCCTTGTCCTGCATGGAATACATCAGCAGCACGCCCGGCTCCTCCGCCATCGAACGCCTGCCGCATTCGGTCACGAAAGCGAGATACTCGGAAAGTCGGGCGGGATCCACGGTAACCTCGGACAGCCGCACGATGCTTTCCGGCGTAACAGCATTCATATTTTTTCTCTCCAATTTTATAATGAATTCGACAGCGGCCTGCAAACCGGTCCGGTATGCCTGCTCCATATTCGGATAGGTCATGAAAGCATGCAGAGCGCCGGGAACGATTCTGTGTTCGACCCGGATTCCGTGCTCTTCCAGACGTTCACCGAATGCCCTGCCCTGATCGAAAAGCACATCGCATTCCGCCGCGACAATCAGCGTTTCCGGATAGCCGTCGAATTCCGTTGCCAGCAGCGGAGAGACCATCGGGTCATCCGCCAGTTTTCCTGGCGCATACGATTCATTGAAGGCATCCATCAAAGCACCGTCAAGCCCGAATCCCCCGCCGAACTTTTTCCACGATTCCGAAGCATCGTTCTTCGCCAGTACGACCGGATAATAGAGTACGGTTCCGGCGATTTCAGAGCGAAGCTTCCACGCCGCAGCCGCAGCCAGATTGCCGCCGGCGCTGTCGCCGGAAAGGTAGATGCGGCGGTATCCGCGCGCCTGAAGCAGCCCGACTGCCGCCAGAGCATCCTGCAGCGCGGCCGGAGCCTGATGTTCCGGGGCGAGCCGGTAATCCAGCGTTGCGACGTCGATACCGGTTTCTTTCGCAAAATCACCGCAGAAACGTGCGCTTCCTTCGATTCCGCCGAGCGTCCAGCCGCCGCCATGCAGATACAGCATAATGCTTTTTTTCCGCGCCGCACCGGGATGATAAAAGCGGAGTTTCCGTCCCGATGCCGTCGTATTTTCCAACCGGATTCCGGTTGGCGGCGGCACATCATGAAGCATGGTGGCCCGGACATCGTCCAGGGCGGCGGGATTGCCCGCCAACGCATCCCGGACCGCCTGCGTCATCCGGACCTGTGCATCAGCAGGACGCGCCGCAAGGAAGGCGGCGGACTCGGGCGAAAGTTCACCTGCCGCCGCCAACGAAAATGCCGCCATTACAGCCGGTAATACCATCCACGTTTTGAGAGAATTCAAGATCATCACCTCCTTATCATTCATCTTCTCCATTTATTATATGCGCTTTTTATTAAATAGCAAATACTTATTTACTATTGATTTGATGCCTTAAAAGCATAGCTGCGAATTTCAAAGCGGGAGTTGACCTTGAAAGATAATTCAATGACCCGTTGAATTTTCCCGTCAGCTTTATCCCTTTCGCACTTGTATTTTCCGGTTCAGATCGTAAATTAGAGTAACTCTAATAATCATGTTGATTATGAAAGGCCGCATCATGAATTCCATCAAACCATTCAAACCGTCTTATGACCGGAAGCCGAAGTATCCGATCCGGGAGGTTTCCGAGCTCACCGGGATTTCAGTTTATACGATCCGTTACTATGAAAATATCGGGCTGATTCCGGGCGTGGACCGGACTGACGGCAACGCCCGGCTCTTTTCCGATTACAACATCAGCTGGCTGCATCTGGTGAACTGTCTGCGCACGACCGGCCTGCCGGTCGAACAGGTTCGGCACTACATCCGGCTCTGCCAGAAAGGCGATTCCACCATCCGGGAGCGCGGTGAAATGATCTTCAAGCAGAAAAAGGCGCTCCGTCAGCAAATCAGAGATCTTCAGCAGCAGATGGAGGTCCTGAAATACAAAGAGAAGTATTACAGGGAAAAAATCAGAAATCCCGCCAATGACCTCTGCAATCCGCGAACACATGTCAAAATGCAGGAACCGGCCATTGTACCGGATGGCAAGTTGTGAATAGCCGGAAAATATTATGAAATGTGAAGTGGATTTACCGATTGTTATTCGGGAATATGTGCCCGACGACAAAAATTCCGTGTTGAATCTGATCAGGAATAATACGCCGGAACATTTTGCAGGGGAGGAGGAGGCTGACTTCAGCGAATATCTGGACAACAGAAGGGAACTTTATTATGTCCTGCTGCTCAATGGAGAAGTCGCTGGATGCGGCGGGATCAATTTTGCGGACAATCATACCACAGGAAAACTCAGCTGGGATATCATTCATCCGGCATATCAGGGTAAATCGTTGGGAACCCGATTGCTTCGGTATAGAATCGAAAAACTCAAATCGATTGACGGCCTCAGGAAAATCACAGTCAGGACTTCACAAACTGCCTGGCGTTTCTATCAGAAGCAGGGTTTTGCATTAAAGGAAGTAAGAAAAGATTATTGGGCGACGGGATTCGATCTGTACGCCATGGAATATCAGGCCCAAACCGATTGACCGACGGCGACGGAATCGGCCTGCCTGTCTGCCGGGGCGAAAATTCGCCCTCTTATTTCAGAGCGTTCGATGCTCCCTCCAGATCAAGCGCCACGTGTTTGAAACCGGCGTCGAGCAGTACCGGGACGATGATGTCCCGCTTCATCATCACCGTGATGAAACAGTTTTCATCGGTCCTGATCCGGACGGTTTCACCCTCCCCGGTTATCTGTATGGGACAGTTCCGCGGAAGCTGCTTTCGCAGCAATGCTTCCACATGTTTCAAGTGCAGTTTATCAACCGCTTTCATGGCAGATCCTATGCGCGAAGCCCCATTCGACGGGCTTCCTCCCAGACCGGCAGGTTCTGCACTTCGCCTTTTTCATAGACGCCGAGACCGCAGATCATTCCGGCTTCGGTCGATCCTTCATAACAGTCGAGGAAGCCGCGCAGCGCCTCCACAGTGCCGCGCAGCATTTCCCGGTCGGTATCGGCCATCGTCATGATGTAATAATATCGCTTATCCGTCAGTCGGGGAAAGATGGCGACCGAACGGTCAAGCAATGCCTTGAGCTGGGCGCACATGGTGTAAAAGTAAACCGGGGTGGCGAGGACGATCACATCGGCGGCCAGCATCTTGTCCAGAATTTCCGATGCGTCGTCCTGCCGGGGGCACTTGCCTTTTTTACAGGCGTAACAGGCGGTACAGTACCCGATCCTCTTCTCGGCGAGGCGGATCTTTTCGACTTCATACCCTGCTTCGCGGGCGCCTTCGGCGAACCGGTCGCAAAGCAGGTCGGAGTTTCCGTTCCTGCGGGGGCTGGACGACAGAATCAATATTTTCTTGCTCATAACTTGTTTTCCTCCATTCGCAAATATGATGTCTGCCTCCGACCTTTCCTGGGGCCGGAGACAGGCATCGGCATGGTTATTTCAGATTTTTCGTATCGATGACATAGCGGAATTTCACCTTGCCGTCGATCACGTTCCGATAGGCCTCTTTCAGCGCCTCCGGCGTGGCGGGGATAATCTTCACGTCAGGATAAATCTTATGGGCGACGGAATAATCCATGCACTCCTGATGCTCCCGGATTCCGCCGACGACCGAACTGTAGATTTTCCGGTGGGGAACCGTCAGAAGTTCCAGTATTTTGACCGATGCGGTCGGCGGCAGTCCCACCACCGCCAGTTCGCCGGTACCGTATTTCAGCAGCTTCGCATAGTCTGTGAGCCTGTAATCCGACGGAATCGTGGAAATGATGAAGTCAAAGGAGTCGGCCAATCCTCCGGCGGCCTCCGGCTGCTTCATATTCACATAACGTTCGGCTCCCAGCCGGAGGGCGTCGGCCCGTTTCTCCTCAGTGATGTCGAAGACCGTCACCTTCGCGCCGAGATCGACCAGATATTTGACCGCCATGTGTCCGAGCCCGCCGAAACCGGCGACGCCGACCGTATCGCCTTTCTTCACGCTGGAAAAGTGAATCGGCGACCAGACCGTAATTCCGGCGCAGAGCAGAGGAGCCACACGCGAGAGTTCGGCCCCCGCCGGAATTTTGATCGCGTTGCGTTCCGGCACGACGATCCGGTTGGAGTAGCCGCCCCGGAAGTTCCTGCCGTCCCTGAGCAGGTTCGGGACCGGATCCCGGACCAGGCAGAACTGTTCCAGCCCGCGTTTGCATTCACGGCATTCTCCGCAGGAATCGACGAAACAGCCGACTCCTGCAAGGTCGCCGGCCGCAAATTTTTTCACATCGGCGCCGACCCGAACGACGTGCCCCGCCATCTCGTGGCCGGGAATGATTGGAAACTGCGGCCTGGAACCGGGTGCGGAGTGCTCGTCGAGCGCGGCGTGGATATCGCTGTGGCAGATGCCGGAGTAGTCGATTTCAATCAGGATATCCTTCGGCCCGAGCGCATCGCAGGTGAAGTCCACGATGCGGAAATCGGAGCCGGGCTTGTCAAGCGCAAGCCCCCGGGCGGAAATACGGGTTTCCGTTTCCGCTGCAAAAAGCGAGATCGAGCCGGAGAGCAGCAGGGTCATCATCATTTTATTCATAAACGAATCCTCCCATTCAGGTTATTTTCCGGCTGCCGCTGCGTATTCCTCCGCGGAAACAGGTGCAGCCCAGACGGTTTTGTTTTCGCTCCGCTTCGGCATGACTGCGATATGGGAGAATTCACTGTCCGGCGCCGCGCCGTGCCAGTGTTCGGCCCCGGCGGGAATATCGACCACATCGCCGGGAAGCAGCCGGCGCGCCGCCTTGCCGCGTTCCTGATAATAGCCGGCGCCGGAGGTGCAGAGCAGGATCTGGCCGATCGAATGCGTATGCCAGTTGTTGCGCACACCGGGAGCGAAGGTCACATTGGATACGGCGAGATCGGCGTTCCGATTGTCGACCAGCGGAGCCAGCCATGCGTCTCCATTGAAAGTGGCGCTTTCGATTTTTGTGCCTTGCGGAAAAACATCTTTACGCTTGAGGGGCGAAGCCATCTTCAGCACCTCCGCGATCTGCGCGCCGGCAAGTCCGTTGTGCTTGCCGATGCGGATATGGGAGTCGCGCTGGCGTTCGGTGCCGTCCATGGCGGCCAGCGCGGCGACGGTGGCGAGCTCGCGGGTTTTCCAGTCGAGGTTGTCGCGCCCGAAGATGTCGCCGAACAGGTGGCCTTTCAAAAAGCGGTCGATCGCGGGGGCGAATTCATAGACCGGCCCCTTGATTTCGCCGCCGCAGAGTTTCGTCTGGTTGGCCCCGCCGAATGCGACGCTGTCTCCCGCCGGAAGCGGCCCCGGCAGCTTGCCCGGAACATCTTTGAGCCCCCGTGCTTCCCGTTCCCTGACCAGAGCCATGAAATTGTTAAGCGCGTTCAAGCTGCGCGGAAAACCGCAATAGGCGTAGAGCTGGACGAGAATCTCTTTGATCTCATTGACGGTCAATCCGGCGTCAAGCCCGGCGTTCAGAGCCGCTTTCAGCTTCTCCATGTCGCCGTGTGCCGTGTACATGCTGATTGCGGCGATGTTCCGCTCCTTTGCCGAAAGTGCCGCCGGTTTGATCGAAACGACCTCATCGAGCCACTTTCGAATCGTATCCTGTGCGGAACGGATGCTTCCGCCGGAGAAAGTCGCGGCAGTCAGAACATTGGATTCCGGACAAAGCTTACGCACATCCGTCTCGCAGCGCTGCATTCCGCCTCCGCCGTGGGTGAAAAAGGGGATGACGGTTTTCCCTTTCAGGTCGTGCGCAGTCAGAAAAGTCGCCACGGGAGGAGCCATCGTACCCCACCAGTTTGGGGAGCCGACGAAAATGACATCATACTTTGCGATATCATCAATTTTCGCAGCCAGTTCCGGACGGATTCCGGCGCTGATGTCCGCCCTGGCGACTTCGGTGCATTTCCGGTAGTCGGACGGATACGGCTTGACCGGTTTGATTTCAAACAGCGTCCCGCCGGTTGCCTGCTGAATCATTTCCGCCGCCGCGCGGGTGTTGCCGCCCCACGAATAACAGGCGATCAACACCTTTTCCGGTTGCGTTTCGATTTTGTCCGACTTCACGTCCTGCGTCGAAGCGGAGAGTCCGCCGATCAGCGAGGCCGCAATTGCACATGCCATTGCCCTCTTATTCATTTGCCATCCTCCTTCCCTTCTTTCCGAAGATATTTTCCGAAAAAGTCATCCAGTTTCGGCAGTGTGATTTTCAGATAGTCCGGGCGGTCATAGAGGTCGACGTGCGTGGCTCCCGGAACGACAAACAGCTCTTTCGGCTCCGCCGCCTTCTGATAGGCATCTTCGCTGAAATATCTGGACACGGCGTTCTCTCCGGCGATGAACAGCACCGGACGCGGCGAAATCGTTTCGATCTGCGCGAACGGGAAAAAGTTCATCATCGGAGCCAGACTGGTAAAGGAATAATATCCGGTCGAATTCGGATGATTCCCGCGCGGCGTATCGTAGTAGTCCAGAAAATCGATTGCGAATTTCGGCGTGTCGGCATTCATCGTTTCCGGCAGTGCGCGGATCTCTTTCCGCGCTTCGCCGCGAAATTCCCGGGTGCGCTGTCTGCCGACTTCATCGAGGATCCGCATGCGCTGTTCATAGGTCTGCGTATCGCCGATGCCCTGGCGGCGCGCCCGTCCCATATCGTACATGCTGATTGTGGCGACCGCCTTGAGCCGATGGTCGATCTGGGCGGCGCTGACGGAATAACAGCCTCCACCGCAGATGCCGAGAACCCCGATGCGTTCCTCATCCACCAGCGGGTGATTGCTCAGGAAGTCGGCGGCGGCGCTGAAATCCTCAACCCGCGTTTCCGGACTTTCGATATAGCGCGGCTCCCCGCCGCTTTCGCCGTAATGCGAGGCGTCGAAGGCGAGCGTCACGTAACCGCGCTCCGCCAGCTTCTGCGCATACAGCCCGGAGGTCTGTTCCTTCACGCCGCCGAACGGATGACCGACGATCACGGCGGCCTGCTTCCGGGAACCGGCGACGTCTTTCGGAATGTACAAATCCCCGGCCACTTCAATCTGGAAGCGGTTCCGGAAACGGACCTTCTCGACTGTCACTTTCTCACTGGCCGGAAAAGTGTAGCGAGAAGCCGAGGCACAGCCGGTTCCTCCCAATGCGAGTGCTGTTCCCGTCAGAATTGCCAATACGTTCTTTTTCATGATCGTTTCTCCTGTTGTTCAGATGCCGGTCCGTTTTTCCAATGCTTCCGGATAACGCGCTCCGACGATTTCGATTTCGTCGAGGGCCGCGTTGATCCGGCGCTGTTCTTCTGCGGTGAATTCCAGCTCGGCCGCCGCCAGATTTTCCTCCAGACGCGGGAGCTTCCGGGTTCCGGGAATCGGGACGATCCACGGTTTCTGTGCGAGCAGCCACGCCAACGCCAGCTGGGCGGGAGTACACCCCTTCGCCGCCGCCAGTTCGTTCAGAAGTTCAACCAGCTTCTGGTTCGCGGCCAGCATTTCCGGTGCAAAACGGGGAACAATGCTGCGGAAATCATCCTTGCCGAAGGTTGCATCCGCCTTGATCGTACCGGTCAGGAATCCTTTCCCCAGTGGACTGAAAGGCACGAGGCCGATATTGAGTGCTTCGAGCGTCGGCAGCAATTCCGCTTCCGGTTTGCGCCACCACATCGAGTATTCGCTTTCAACGGCTGTGAGCGGCAGAACCGCGTGGGCGCGCCGGATACTGCCGATGCCCGGTTCCGAAAGCCCCCAGTGCCTGACTTTTCCGGCTTCGACCAGCTCCCGGACGGCTCCGGCGACCTCTTCGACCGGCACATCCGGATCGCCGCGGTGCTGATAATAGAGGTCGATCGCCTCGACGTTCAGCCGTTTCAGCGAGCCCTCCACCGATTTGCGGATCACTTCGGGACGGCTGTCCTGAACCTGCCTGCCGTCAACGACCTGAATACCGAATTTGGTCGCGATCTTCACTTCGCCGCGAAACGGAGACAACGCCTCGCCGACCAGTTCCTCATTGAGATAAGGGCCGTAACATTCGGCGGTATCGAACATGGTGACGCCGAGCTCCACCGCCCGGCGGATCAGAGCGATCATTTCCCTGCGGTCCGCCGCCGGGCCGTAGCCGTGGCTCATTCCCATGCAGCCGAGCCCGACTGCCGATACGTCCAGTTTTCCGAGTCTTCTTGTCTTCATTTCAAACCTCCTTCATCCGTGTTTTCTGCATATAACATCCGCTTGTTTCGCGTCATGTCATCGGCTTTGGATTCCTTTACCAATCAATGTAATTGTTAGAGCAACTCTAGTTCAACGGCAAATTCGCGAAAAAATGAGAAAAATGCAGATTTACGCTCAAGAAAAATGGAAAGAATGATGCAGAAACGGAAAATCCGACCAATGTGAGAAGATTGAAAACTCCATATCCCGGGTGGGCTTTCCAGATATTTTTTTGAAAAAATTGAAATTTCCCTTGAAGTATTTCCATATAGTAATATATTATATCGAAGATTATCATAACGGATCAGACAGAGGACGCATATGGCGGACAGAAAAATAGGCATACAGATCACCCTGATCAAGCAGCATCTCGGCCGCTTGCTGGACAAAATGCTGACCGAGCAGGGTATTCATGAATTCAACGGTCCGCAGGGGCGCATTCTGTATGTCTTGTGGAATCACGACTTCATCTCCATCCAGGAATTGGCGAAAGGAACCGGCTTGGCCAATACCACGCTGACCAGTATGCTGGACCGTATGGAGCAGAAGCAGCTGATCCGGCGGACAGCGGACACCAATGACCGCCGGAAATATCTGATTGCCTTAACCCCGAAAGCGCGTTCGCTGGAGAAGAAATACCGGACGGTAACCGATCAAATGACTGAATTGACCTATCAGGGATTTACCGTCAACGAGATCGCGCAGTTGGAGGAATATCTGGAACGGGTGCTGGATAACGTCCGCAGTGCGGAGATGAGTCAGAAAAAATAGTTCCGGAGCAGCATATTGCTCCGCTTTGAATAAATATCGCACACCAATCAACAGGAGACCGAAAATGAACAAGACCGAACTCACCCGGACCGCAAAAGAGATGATTGCCGCCCCTTCCTGCTGTCAGGAGCTCAAAGACGCCGGACAGAATTACCTGAATGCGCTCGGCACCGATGCGGAAAAGACAGCGGCAGCGGCACTGCTGCAGGAGCTCAAAGATGATGTCTGCACACTTGACCAGACAATTCCTTTCTTCGAGTCGGAGCTCGGCACACAGATTTTCGGAGCGGAGCGCGCCAAAGCCATGGCGGCGCACGCACGCGAAATCAAAGCCAGGGGAGCCAAATGGTGCGATTGCCCGGCTTGCGCTGCAGGAGTGAAAATCCTCGAAAACGCTTCCGCACTGGTTTAAGCTTTTTGCCGGCGGGGATTTAATGAAGCTGAATTGCCTTTTTCCCGCGATGTTCACGATCGCGGCAGACCTCATGGCGGATGCGCATAAATTGAAAGACATCGATGCATCCCCGCCGGCAAAATCCATCCGGAAAATATTACGGAAACGGAAAAGAGGGCCATTCCGGATGCTGAAAAAATAACCGGATCACTTTCTCCTCCCTGCAAGCCGGCGGGCCGTATCCCGCCGGTTTGTCAATATCGCAGATGTTCCGGCGTTTACAACGGCCCCGCCGAAAAGAAGCATATCCTGTATAAAGCCCAAAGCACCAATCAGCGCACAGGGAACGGTTCCGGCAATTGAGTGTGACGACAGGAGTATCCGGCTCCGGCAAAACCACGCTGATCCTGGAGAGCCTCGTACCCGGGCTTGAGGCGGCGATTGCGGGAGGAAAGCTGCCCGGGCACATCGTTTCCATTGAAGCGGAAGGCATCGGGCATGTAAACTGATCGACGCCACGCCGATCGGTATCAACGCCGGAGATTTCTCCTTTGCGCTGTCCGGTATGCGACGGCACAGGGGTGATCAGCCTCAACGTGCAGTTTCTGCCGGATGTGGAGATTCCGTGCCCCGACTGCCGCGGCTCGCGGTATGCGAAGACGCCGGCAAAGTGAAGTATGTGAACCGGCCGGGAAAAGCATACTCCCTGCCTCAGCTCATGGCGATGGACGTCAACACGGCGCCCGATGCCTGCAGGAACCTGAAAATCGTTCATCAGCGGCTCCGGGTCCTGCAGGAGCTCGGACTGGGCTATATGACCCTCGGAGAAGAGACGCCGAGCCTGTCGGGAGGCGAAGCGCAGCGGCTGAAGCTGGCGAGCGAACTGGGGAAAACCCGGTCGGATTCCGTCTTCGTCTTCGACGAGCCCACCATAGGCCTTCATCCTCTGGATGTGCGGGTCCTGCTCGGAGTATTTCAAAAGCTCATTGAGAACGGGGCGACCGTCATCGTGATCGAATACGATTCGGACATGATCCGCAATGCCGACTACATCATCGACATGGGGCCGGGCGGCGGCGGGGAAGGCGGCAGAATCGTCGCAATCGGCACTCTTTCGGAAATCATGCAGAACCCGGAGAGCGTGACCGGAAGATATCTGCGGTAAAACAGCCGGACGGCGACTTCCAGCCCTTTCCGGAACTCCGAAGCATCGGCCGGCCTCTGCCGGTTCTGCTGCTGACCCCCCCCGGGCATACCGGAGTCGCCGCAATGTCAGTTCGACGAGCGCAGGGCCGTATTCCGGCCGCCGCAGGAGCAGCGAGGCCGCATTCGATTCGACGCCGGGACAACGCCGGCAGCGCACGGACCGCCTCAAACCGCTTTCCCGCCGATGCCGAATCAGCGAAGCGGGCGACCACCTGCCGGGAGAGCTCCGCCGCCTCCGCATCCCCCCCCTGTTTCTTCAGAGCCGCCGCCAGCTGATTGACCGGAAAAGCATCTGATCTCGATTTCATCATATTCCGGAACGCTTTCTCCGCAAGTGCGTAGCTCCCGGCACGCAGCGCGCACTCTCCGATGACGGCGTTGCGCTCAGCCTGATTCAGTCCGCAGGCAGCCGGCCGCGAGTGCGGCGGCAAAGGTGACGGCGCAGAATGCCGCTCATGAATTTGTTCATTTTCGCTCCTCCCGGTTATCATTGCTTTCGATGGCGCACCGCGACTGTCTGTAAGAATGCGTTTCCCGGAAAGAATCTGCAGCTTTTTCTGATTTTTTCGACACATTTATTTTTTTCATACCGCATTTGATTTCCATGAAAACACGGATATATTACACTTTCAACAATAGTTGTCATAAGTAAAAATGAAATAGTGATTATGTCTCATCGGGATTTACAGTTCGGGCGTTATGATTACGCCGGTTTCTCCGCGTTCACCATGTATTCGGTCTGTTCGCTTGCGATTCCCCTGATGATCGTGGCGATGGGGAACTCATTGAACTTTCCGCTGGATCAGGGAGGGATGGCGGCCGGCGGGGTCCTGCACATGGTCCGCAGCATCTTCATGGTGGCGGCCCTGCTGATCTGCGGGACGGTGTCCGCCCATCTCGGGAAACGCATCACCATGGGTTACAGCCTGATTCTGTTCGGAATCGGCATCATGCTCTGCGCATTCACCTCTGCTTACTGGATGCTGCTGCCCTGCCTGGTGCTTGCCGGATTCGGGGAAGGGATCTGCGAAGGCATCCTGACGCCCTTCATACAGGACCTGCACCCCAAAGCTCCGGAACGGTATGTCAACATCGCCCACTCCTTCTGGTCCGTCGGGATCTGCCTCGCAGTGATCGTCGCCGGCGGGCTGCTGACCCTCGGAGTGAGCTGGCGCACTGTGCTCGGCACGATCGGCTTTCTGACCGCGCTCGTCTCTCTCATGTTCCTGTTGCGCGAAAATCCCCGGCGGAAATATCCGGAAGTCCCGGTAAAAACCGATCACAGGGATGTCTGGCGCTACACGAAGGCGATCGCCGGAGAACCGCGCTTCTGGATCTGCAGCGGAGCGATGTTCTTCGGCGCGGGCGCGGAATTCGGCCTCACCTTCTGGGCGACCGCCTATATCGAACTGACCTTTCACACCAGCGTCTGGGTCGCGGGACTCGGCACCGGCGTCATTGCCGCCGGGATGTTCCTGGGCAGGGCCGGCTTCGGATATATCGCCAGGCCGCACACCCTGCGCTATATTCTGCTGTCAGCGGGACTCGGGACGATTCCGGTCACTCTGCTGCTTGCCTTCCTGCAGCCGGGAATCATGCCGGGCCGGCTGCTGTTCCCCCTTCTGTTCATACTGCTCCTGCTGGCGGGCATCGGTATTGCGCCTTTCTGGCCCACCACACAGGTTTACGGAGTAACCGCCCTGCCCCACTGCGATTCCACAATGCTTTATGTATATTACTCCACATTGGGGATTCCCGGCTGCGGATTCTTCTCATGGCTGATGGGAGTCATGGGCGATCACTTCGGATTGAAAGGAGCTATTCTTGTCGTTCCGGCTTGCCTTGCGGTGTTTTCGGCGATAATTTATTGGGAGTGCTGGGTTCTGGAGAAAAAAAGGAAGCGTGCCATATGAAGCGGCAAACAACTGCACAACTGAGAAGGTCGAACCACAACCTGGTCCGGAATGTGATGCTGACGCAGGAGGCGTGGACCAAAGAATCCCTCGCATCCGCGACCGGATTGAGCCAGTCAACCTGCCATAATATCCTGATGGATATGCTGTCAAGCGGCGAAGCGGCCGAACTGTCCCATGGAGCCTCCGAGGGCGGCCGTCCGGCCCGAAGATTTCAATACTGCCGGACTTCCACACTTTTCGCCTTCGTCCTGCTCCAATGCGAAAATCAGAAAAAGAGCGTCTCCATCCTCGTAACCGATGCGGGAGGAACCATCCTTTCAGAGAAAAAACAGTTTGCGGGTCAGATGAGCGTCGAACTTCTACGGAAAATACTGCGGGAAGCCATGGCCGAGTATCCGGGCATCAGAGCCGTCGGGGTCTCCTACCCCGGCGCGGTGCGGAACGGGAAGACCGCCTGCTGGAGCGATATGGAGGAGCTGACCGGCCTCGATCTGCAGGCGCTGCTCCGGCAGCAGCTTCAGCTTCCGCTGTATATTGAGAACGACGTGAACCTGGGAGCCTGGGGATATGCTCAAAAGCATCTGGCGGAAACAGATACCTTCGCGTATATCGCATTTCCCAGAGGGAATCTTCCGGGCTGCGGGCTGGTGCTGAACGGGCAACTCTTCCAGGGATGCCGCGGTTTCGCCGGCGAGGTTCTCTATATTCAAAATCAGGATTGGGACGAGCAGCGGAAGCGTCTGCAGGAGAAACACGGATTCGCGGATATGGTGCTGCAGATGCTGCGTCCCATTACCGCCCTGCTCGATCCGGACCGGATCGTGGTTGCCGGTGACGATATTTCAGAAGACGACATCGCCTGTATCCGGGAAAAATGCCGGGCCATGGTGCGCCACGATTTTCTGCCGGAGCTGATCTTCCGGAAAGATTATTCCGAAGACAACCTCGCCGGACTTCTGAACTGCGTGCAGAAAACATATTTCATGGCAGACTGAACGCAAAGACCGGCTGCCATCCGCAGCCGGTTCGAAGCAAAAAAGCTTTTCTCCGGTTCAAAGCCGCCGCCTGCCGACTTCCGTGCGCCATGCGCCGATTCCGTTGGTGCCGACATACAGCAGGTCCGGATTCCCGGGGTCAAGGGTGAGACGCCAGGCCATGCCCTCTCCGGGCATATCCGACAGTCTGCGGTAGCTCTTTCCGCTGTCTTCAGTCAGATAGATTCCCGGTTGATTGGCATGACCGGTCCACCATGGGGCGGAAACCGCGACAAACCAGCGATCGGGATCACGCGGATCGACCGCAATCCCCTGGCACATCTGCATGCCGGGCAACGATGCCGTCCGGAAGGTTTCGCCGGAATCACTGCTGACCAGCAGACCGGAACCGGTTCCAATCCAGACCCGTCCGGGGATACCCGGCACGGCCGCCAGAGTACGGAGCGTCTTTTTCTCCAGCTCTTTTACTCCAATCCGTTTCCAGACCCGGTCGATGCGGCTGCAACGGAAGACGCCTCCGGCAGTGGCCGCATAAACATATCTGCCGTCCGTTGCAAGATTCGGAAGCGTTTTCCAACTGTTCCCGAACAGGGGCGCTTCCGGTAATCCGCTGCCGAATGGCTCCCAACTCCCGCCGCCGTCTTTCGTATAGTATACATTTCCCGGAAGCGTGCCGCTTCCGCCGCAGGCGACGACCATTTCCCGAAGATCATCGGAGAGCGCCGCCAGCCCTGTCATCCACCTTCCCCGCTGCGGCAGTCCCCCGGAAGCGGCAGTCCAGTTTTTTCCTCCGTCGGAACTGGTATAAACACCGCCGATCAGAGGATCGGCCCAATCGACGGTCACTGAAACCGCGAGCTTCCGGGGGTCGGATGCGGAGATCAGCAACTGGCTGGTTTCATTGATGAGACGGTCGCCGATTTCGCCTTCCCGAACAAACGGCCAACGGAAATTGCCGCCGCCGTCGGAACTCTTCAACAGCCCCATGTCTGCATTGTTCACATAAATCGTCTTTGAATCCCGCGGATCGATTACAATCTGATAAACGCAAAGTGTATTGAGGCCGTGCGGATACGCCTGAAAATGCTTTCCGCCGTCATCGCTGCGCCATACCGTATGAAAATCGCTGAGGAAAATCCGCCCCGGATTCCCGGAATCGAACGCAACGTCGCGCACTCCGCTCACAGAAGTGAAGGGAGCCCATTTCCGGTCGGCAAGATACCAATCCCCGGGATAACGCAGCACACTCCGAAAATCGGCCGCAGGCTGTACCCAGCTTTTGCCGAAGTCATCCGTATAAAAAAACATTGCCCCTTCTCCGCCGGAGGTTGCCCACAGCCTCGACTCATATCCCGGCTGGAACTTCGCGACTTTCACCGCCTTCTGCCGGGGATGCAGCGGAATGGCCTCCCAACTCCTGCCGCGATCGCGGGAAAAACGGATCCCCTGCCGGTCGCAGACCGCGACAAGCCAATCCATGTTGAACGGGGCCCGGCTGATGCTGATGACATTCTCATTCAGCATCTGACGCCAGCTCTTTCCGCCGTCCCTGCTCTCGAAAATCCCCCCAGTCCGTCCGGGATCGAGCGGCAGAAGCTGTGCGGAGGCCAGGATAATATCCGGATTCTCCGGATCGACCATGATGCCGGTCAGAAATTTATCATCCAATCCAAGCTTCCGCCAATTCATTCCGCCATCCGACGTGCGGAAAACTCCCTGCGAAAAGGTCGCGGCATAAAGGATATCTGAATTATCCGGCGAAAAACAGAGCCGGTTGCCGTACCCCTTGCCCGGCACACACTCTCCGGCAAAACCCAGGCACGCCTGCTGTACCCAGTTTCTCCCGCCGTCATCGGAACGGAACACCGCCCCGGGATACCAGTGCTTCCAGGACCAGCTGCCGTTTCCGACCGCAGCATAAAGGCGCTCCGGATTCCGCGGATCAATCACCAGATCCGACACTCCGTAACAGGTTTCCCGTCGAAAGCCGCGATTGCACATTTCCCAGCTTTTTCCGCCGTCGTCGCTGCGGTGAATGCCGCCTTTATCGGAAACGCAGTAAACCCGTTCCGGGTTGTGCGGAGAAACGACAACCCGCCCGATAAACCCGCCCCCGTTGAGATTCAACCGTTCCCAGCGGCAGGGAATTTCCGCCGGTTCTTCCATCTTCTCCGCTGCCTCTGCGATCTGTATCGCCAGACAGAAAAACGATAGAAACACTGCCAACATCCTGTTTGTCATTACACAGCTCCTGCTTGTTTGCCATACACCATCATGATCCCTCCAACTCCCAGAACTCCCGCATGGAAACGCTTCCGCCCGGCGGCAAGTCGGCAATCGCAGAGTGCAGTTCCAATTCAGTGAATATTTCCGTCACATAGACATGGCTCGGAAATTCCGCAGCCGGCTCACCGGCATCCCCCCGGATCAGAAACAGTTCCCCGGAATTCAGGCGCGCCCGGATGCATCTGTCCCGACTCCGGCTTTTCCGTTCCACGCTCCCGAACCGCCTGAACGGAATATCGCCGGTCTTCAAAACGGCACTCCCGTCCGCAGTCCTCCAGCAACGGCCGCTCTGCGACGGTTCGTTATCGTCGCCGGAGGAAGCGGGCATTTCCAGTTCCGCAATCGTCCCGGTCGGCAACACGGCGACCGACCATATCCCGCAGGGACGGGTGAAGCCGCCGAGATTATGCAGCGTTGTGACGATTTCCAGAAACCGGCTTCCGGGACGCAGGCGGATTCTGTACTCCACCTGCAGAAACAGAAACCAGCTCGGCCGGGAGAGCATTACAAGCTCCCCCTCCTCCGCACCGAAGCGGAGCTCGTACGGCCCGAACAGATGAAGTTCCTCGCCCGGCAGATAGTAGAGCTGCGGTTCGGAACGGCTGAACCGGGTATGCTGGCGGTAACAGTTCCTTCCGCGCCGCAAATCAACCGGCAGCGGATGACGCGGCTGCTCCAGAATGTTCACTCCGTTTGCACGGCGGAAGCCGACAATCCGCCCGCCGAAAGCCGGAACAATTTCGAATTCGAGTATTCCGTTACCGATCCGGTAAGCGTCCCGGAAGGTCTGCCAGCGGAATTTCTCTATCCTGACCCTCTTCCAGCCGGGAAGAGGCGGTGAGGGCGAAGGCCGGGCATCACGGCCGGTTTCGATCCGCCTGTTCCAGCGACTCAGGCGTTCGAGAAACCCAGCCCGGTCCGCTGCCAGAAAAGCCGCATCGGCGAACACGACCGGCTGCGCTCCGGAACCGGGGCCGTACTGTACACTCAGCTCCAGCTGCCGGGCGCCGGAAAGCGGAAGCGCGATCTGCTTCGGTGGCTCCCCGCGGGACAGAAAAATGCTTTCCCGGAGCTTCCTGTCCACAATCAGGTCCAGGCGGGCTCCGGCTACATCCGCCGCACTGTCTTCAATGCCGACGGATGCCCGGAAGGAGTCCGCCAGCCCATCCAGATTATACACCAGGCTGCCGTAAGAACCGAGGCCGACGGCATCCGGGTATTCCCTGCCGTTCACGGAGAGCGGGCATCCCGAGCGGAAGCTCCCGCTCCGCGCCTCCAGATCGCTGTACGGCGCCGCGGCCAGCGGAACGGACTCCACCATGCGGCATCCGGTACAATGCACGCCGAAAGCCGCTGACACCAGGACCGCTGTTGCGGCATGTTTCAGATTACGCAGGGTCATCTTTTTCCGTACCTGTTCAATACTCTTTTTTTCTCCAGTCCTCATACAAGCCGATTCCATGATATTTCACGTGTCCGTCCAGAAAGGCGACATTGATGCCGCCCCGGTGTATCTGCCCGCCGTAAGAGGGCGACTGATAGTCGGCGATCAAATAATATTTCGACGGCTGCTTCTCCTGTGTGACCTTACGGACAAGCCCGCTGCGCTTCATACTGCCCGATACCGACTTCCATTGAACCCGCCCCCACGCGTAACTGGTTGCCTTGCGGCCACTGAAGATTGATCCGTTATCAAAATAATCCGAATCGGAAGAACAGCGGAACACTTTCTCCCGGATGCCGCACTCATTCACAAACTGGAGATGAATTTCATGCTTCTGATAAATGACGTCCTGTGTTTGCGTATAGCCGATGCAATAGTCGCTGAAGGCATTTGCATAAAACTGATTACCTTTCATCATCTGGCTCAGGTTCGAGCTGCATCGGGTCCTTCTGCCCCGCTCCCTCGCCTGACTCAGAGCCGGCAGCAGCATGGCCGCAAGGATCGCGATGATCGCTATCACGACCAGCAATTCGATCAATGTGAAATATCCATTCACCGGTTTGCCTGAAAAGCATCCTGTACTCCCGTTTTTCATCGTCCCGTCAACCTCCATTTTATTTTTTCCTGCCGACCGGGCAATCCGTTTCCCCGCCTCTACCATTTCCGCCTCCCGTTGTTTGCAGTGTCAGTTACCGGTTTTGCCCGCCATCAGGCAGGCTGGTCCCACCCGGATCTGCGAGTCGCAATTGACACGGCGCTCCGGCACAGAGGAACGCCCCCCGTTCCGTATCAGATCGGCCAGCATCGATGCAGCGGAACTGCCGAGCTCCCGGGTCGGAAATGAAATCGTGGCGATCGGGAGTTCCGCATCGGAGAACTCCCCGGCATCCTCGACAGCCAGGATGAACAGCTCCTGCGGAACCGCCGTCTTTCCGCGCCGGGCCTGAACCAGAAACATCCGCGTCAGGCCGCCCAGCGCGAAAAAGAGGGCGCCGGGGCGGGAATCGAGCTTCATAAAATCCACATAAGAGGTGATTGCGCTTTCAAGCGAAGTATGAGGAACCGGGTTGAGCCAGATGCGATCCGCGTCGCCGCCGAATCGCCGGATCTGTTCAACGAAGCCGGTCATGCGCCGCTCCTGCCCGTAATCGCCGTTCCCGCTGTATACCACGCCGAAATCCCGAAACCCGAGGTTCCACAGATAAGCCGCCGCATTGGCTCCGAGCTGCCGGTTGTCACAGTACACGATATTGCGGCAGTCTCCGTCGCGCACATCTCCGACCCGCACTACCGGCACCGGCAGTTTGCCCAGCGGTCCGGTCGCCCGGTCGAGACAGCCGAGTTCCTGCACCAGCATGCCGCGCAAATTAAACTTATCCACCAGAAGCTCGGCGTCCTCAAGCATCAGCGGCGCACCGTTGACCGGGATAATCTGGGCCAGCATGCCCTCGCCGTTCAAAGCTTCGATCATCGCCGAAAGCATCGAAGAAGTGTACTCCTCACACAGAAAACGCGGATACGCCAACAGCACGATACCGACACACTCCCGGTCCATGCCGACCACGCCGCGGGTGGAAAGCGTACTGACCACACGTCTCACCCGTGCAATTGTTTCCGGTTTATGAGCACCCTTTCCGTTCAGAATCCGGGAAATCGTTGCCGTACTCAATCCGGTATGCTCCGCTATCCGGCGAACCGTAATATCCATTGCAGCAGACCTTTCACTTCAACTCTGTTCCATAATCTTACCTGATATTATGGCTCAAATCCATTCACCATGCAAGGAATGGCAATGTGATATTTACATTATTGTTACATTGTGTACGATTGGTTTATCTCAAAATCATGATGCGCAACGCAGAGTATCGCCATAAAGAAAAGAGCTTCCGCAACCGGAAATTCACACGTGCCGCAGAGGTTCAAAATCACATTGTGACAGACAACCCGGCCGAGGAGAAAACCTCCGCGGCTTTTTTCGCTTCGGCGGCGGAGGGCTCGGGCACGCCCGCAAGCCGATCCTCCAACCCGAGCTCCTTCCATTTGAATTCCGCCATGCGGTGAAACGGCAGCAGATCGATGCGTTCGATGCAGCGGAACGATGCAAGATAAGCGGCAAGCGCTTCGAGCCGGGAACGTTCAAGCGTCAGGCCGGGAACGAGCACATGCCGGATCCAGACCGGCTTGCCGCTCTCTTCGCAGTGATCGAGCGTCGCAAGTGCATTTGCGTTGTCCATGCCGGTCAGACTGCGGCAAAGCGCCGGATCGAGCGCCTTGATGTCGAGCAGCAGCAGGTCCGCCGCATCGATCACGCCGCGCGAGTGCTCAAGCGGATACGATCCCGCCGTATCGAGAGCGGTGTGGAGCTCCGCTTCGCGGCAGCGCGCCAGCAGTTCGCGCGCGAACTCCGGCTGCGCGAGCGGTTCGCCGCCGGAGAGCGTCACGCCGCCGGAGCGGATGAAATTCCGGCACGATTCGATCTGCCGCATCAACTCGGAAACGGCGATCTCGCGCCCTCCCCCCACTGCCCAGGTGTCCGGGTTGTGGCAGTAGAGACAGCGCAGCGGACACCCCTGCAGGAACACCACGAACCGCACTCCGGGCCCGTCCAGCGTGCCGAAGCTCTCGACTGAATGGATCCTGCCGGAGACCGCCCGCGCCATCGCGTCAGAACCGGCTGTGGAAGGTCCGGTTGACCACGTCGAGCTGCTGCTCGCGGGTCAGGCGGATGAAATTCACGGCGTAGCCGGAAACGCGGATCGTGAGCTGCGGATACTTCTCCGGATGCTCCATCGCGTCGAGCAGCATTTCGCGCTGCAGCACGTTCACATTCAGGTGGTGTCCGCGCTCCGCGAAATAGCCGTCGAGCAGAGAGATCAGGTTCGCCTGCTTCTCCGCCGGGGTTTTGCCGAGTGAATCCGGCACGATCGAGAAGGTGTAGCTGATGCCGTCCTCCGCGTAGTCGTACGGCAGCTTCGCAACCGACTTCAGCGACGCGACCGCGCCGTTCACATCGCGGCCGTGCATCGGGTTCGCACCCGGAGCGAACGGCTCGCCCGCCTTGCGCCCGTCCGGCGTGGAGGCGGTCTTCTTGCCGTACATCACGTTGCTTGTGATCGTCAGGATCGACATCGTCGGCTTTGAATGCCGGTAGGTCTTATGGCGCGCGAGTTTCTGCTCGAACGACTTCACAATCTCCACCGCGATCGAGTCGACCCGGTCGTCGTTGTTGCCGAACTTCGGGAAGTCGCCTTCGGTAATGAAGTCGCAGACCAGCCCGGCCTCATTCAGAACCGGCCGGACCTTCGCGTACCTGATCGCCGAGAAACTGTCCGCCAGCACCGAGAGCCCCGCGATCCCGCCGGCCATCGTGCGGACGATGTCCTCATCGTGCAGAGCCATTTCGATCCGCTCGTAGCAATATTTGTCGTGCATGTAGTGAATGATGTTCAGCGTGTCGATATAGAGCTTCGCGAGCCAGTCGGTGATCTCCTCGAAATTCCGTTTGACCTCGTCGTAGTTGAGATATTCGCCGCCGCCGAGGAACGGGATCGCCGGCCCGATCTGCTCATTGCTGCACTTCACGTCGCGGCCGCCGTTGATTGCGTAGAGCAGCGCCTTCGCGAGGTTGCAGCGAGCGCCGAAGAACTGCATCTGCTTGCCGATCCGCATCGCGGAGACACAGCAGGCGATGCCGTAGTCGTCGCCGAACTTGACCCGCATGAGGTCGTCGTTCTCATACTGCACCGACGAAGTCCGGATCGAGATATCCGCGCAGAATTTCTTGAAATTCTCCGGCAGGCGCACGCTCCAGAGCACGGTGAGATTCGGTTCAGGCGCCGGGCCGAGATTCACGAGCGTGTGCAGGAAGCGGTAGCTCATCTTCGTGACCATGTGCCGCCCGTCGAGCGACATCCCGCCGACCGACTCGGTCACCCAGGTCGGGTCGCCGCTGAACAGCTCGTCATAGGCGGGGGTGCGCAGAAAGCGCACGATCCGCAGCTTCATGATGAAGTGGTCGACGAACTCCTGGATCTCCTCCTCGGTGTATCTCCCGTCCGCAAGATCGCGCTCCGCATAGCAGTCGAGGAAGGTCGAGATGCGGCCGATCGACATCGCCGCGCCGTTCTGCTCCTTGACCGCCGCGAGATACGCGAAATAGAGCCATTGAATTGCCTCTTTCGTATCCTCCGCCGGGCGGGAGATGTCGAACCCGTACTTCCGCGCCATCTCCTTGAGCTCCCCGAGCGCCCTGATCTGCTCGGCGATCTCCTCGCGCTTGCGGATCAGGCGGGAATCCATCACGTCGAAGACCATCTCGCATTTCGCACGGTTCTTCTCCCCGATGAGGAAATCGACGCCGTAGAGCGGCACCCGGCGGTAGTCGCCGATGATCCGGCCGCGGCCGTAGGCGTCGGGGAGCCCGGTGATTACCGCCGCATGGCGCGCCTTCTTCATCTCCTCGGTGTAGACGTCGAAAACGCCGTCGTTGTGGGTTTTGCGGTATTGGAAGACATGCTCGACGGTCGGATCCATCTTCCGGCCGTACGCCTCGAGCTCCGTGTGGATCAGCCGGATGCCGCCGAACGGCATGATCGCCCGCTTCAGAGGCTCATCGGTCTGAAGCCCGACGATCGTCTCGAGCTCGCGATCGATGTAGCCGGCCTCATGCGAGGTGATGGTCGAAATCGTCTTTTCGTCGATGTCGTAGACCCCGTTGCGCTGCCGCTCGAGCACCATCCGCCCGGAGAGCATCTCCCAGAGCCGGAGCGTCCGTCCGGTCGGAGCCGCGAGAAAATCGCGGCAGCCGTCATACGGGGTATAGTTATTCTGAATGAAATCCCTTACATTCACTTCATTGCGCCATGCGCCGTCATTGAAATTCATATTGCTGCGAAAAATCCTCTTCGGCATAATTGATAAAAATTATCAATCAATATACCATAGGATCCCGATTTTTCAATATCCCGACGCAGTATTTCCCCCATATTTCCACATTATAAGATTTTCGTTCAGGCACAGTGCCGGAGCAGGCGGCCGCGCAACACACGGAGTCTGTGACGCGGCAGGGCGAGCCACGAGCCGGTCAGTGCGCCGGCAAGATGCGCGACGGCAACGGGTTCAAACTCGCTGCCGGAAACGAAGAGCGGCTGCCCGGACACCATTTCGAATCCGGCCTTGCATACGATTCCGGTGAGCACCGCGGACGAGACGCCCCGCAGCACACCTCCGCCCGAACGGATGAAGTGAACAGCCAGCGCCGCGACGCAGGCCGTCCCGAGCCCGGAAGAGCCGCAGTAAAGCGAATACCGCGTCGCGGTCAGCGCCACCGCGAGCCCGACCCAGAACGCCGCCGCGAGGAGCAGCCGGCTGAAGAAAAGCCTGCCGCGGCAGCCGACCAACATGGTCCCGGCCGCGAAAAGCACGGCGGAATCCCAGAAAAAATGTTCCCATCCGAAGTGGACAAAGTGGCACGACAACAGCCGCCATCCGCCCGGAAACAGCCCCGAATCCGGACGGAGCATCAGTTCGCCGCCGACCTGCGGAAACAGCGCCGCGAGCGCCATCAGCGCGACGGCGCCGAGCGGAAGCGCCGCATGGTTTACAATGCGGTTCAGCCCTTCGAAGCGCGTCTCCCGGGCGCGCTCCAGGCTGTAGATCAGAAAATAGCTCCCCGGCATGACGGTCAGCGCCACAGCGAGCGGCGAAAGCGTCAGGAACAGCGAACTCCAGATCGTCCCGGCGCCGGCAAGGCAGCGATTCACGAGGAGGAGCGCGATCCATCCCGCCGCCACCGGGAGAGCGCGCCGCACCGGCGTCAGCTCCCGGCGTCCGAAGCGGGTCAGCAGCAGCGCCATGCCGCAGGCGGGCAGAGCCGTCACCGCCATCAGCGCCGCGCCGTACCAGTGCGCGGCCAGTCCGTACGGAGGCAGGGCGAGGAACGCCGCCGCCGCGGCCGGTTCGATCATCGACTTCAGTTTCGGCATATGCATGGTGTGCCCCTTTCCTGTTATTACTTCCTGCCCTGGATCGCGACGCACCCGGCGAGCCCGAGCGCAAGCGCCACAACCACGGCCATCGGCGAAAACGCGCCGCCGCCGAGCTTCGGGGCCGGCAGCTCGAAGAGCCGGTTCTGCTCCCCGCCGCGCGGAACCGGGGATACGGCGGTGCTTTCGGCCGGGGCGGACGCCGCGTCAAGCGGGACGTCGGCGCGGTAATTCTTCACGGGCTGCGCCGCGCGGGCGCTCTGAGCCCGGTGTTCGGCGGCGGTGCGTGCCGCGTTCCGCCGCTCGATTCCGTATTTGCGGAACGCATCGTCCGAAAGGACCACCATCGATGTTTCATCCGTCACGAGCTGGTAGTCGACGCCGAGCTGCCGGACCAGCGAAGCGGTTTCTTCGGCGGGCATGTCTCCGGAATTCCGGAGATCCTCGAAGAGCTCGATCCGGTCGAGCGCCCAGAGCCGTTCGAGTTCGGGATTTTCGAGCGCCGTCTCCGGCAGCCGGACGCGGCAGCGGTAGGTCTCCTTCCTTCCGGAAATCGTCGTTTTCATAACGACTTCCGCCTCACCGCCGGCAGCGTAGCGCCCGAAAACCACAAGCTGCTGGCCGCGATAGAGCTTCTTCGCTTCGCCACGGTTTACATCGAACGTCTTCACGCCGGAGATCGAGAGTTTCACATCGTGCATCGCCTCATACGCGATCTTCTCTTTTGCAAGCGCGATTTGGCCGATGATGTCGTCGGAATTCGAAACGCCGGAGTAGAAACCGCCGGAGGCGTCGCAGATCGTCCGCATGAGCGGCCAGTTCGCACTGTTGCCCATCAGGAATCCGAAGACGCGGATATCCTTTTCCCGCATCAGCTTCGCGAACTGCTGCGGCCTGACCTCCCCGGTGTTCGCGACGCCGTCGGTCACCAGCACGATGCTGGTCACACGGTCCGCGTCGATGCCGTCGAGCGCAGTACGGAGCGCCGCATGCAGGTTCGTCGAATTGTTCGCACGGAGTTCGGCGACGCGCCGGCACCAGGTGCGGGCATTGTCCGGCGTGGCGTAGATCCAGCCGCCGGTCAGGTCCTTTGCATCGCTGCTGAAGGCGACGATCCGGAAGCGGTCGTTCGCGTTCATCGTCCCGATGCAGCGCGACACGCCTTCCGTCAACATGCGGAGCTTCTCGCCGTGCATACTGCCGGAGATATCGAGAACAAAAATATAATCCGCTCCGTTCGAAAGCCTTGCGAGGTCAGTCCCCGGAGTCAGGACCATCATGAAGGTCCCCGGCTTTCCGGCGGCGCGGTACGGAACGACCTCCAGCCGCCCCGGCAGTTCGGCCAGTTGGTAGTAGAAGGCGAAGTCCCTGCCGAGTTCGTCGCCGAGCTCATATTCCAGCTCCGCGGTTCCGTTCGCGAGGTCGAGTTTCTCCGCAGCCGGCCGCAGATTCGGGGTGCGCACCGCGGTGAGCGGCCACGCCGACCGGACCGTCATCCTGAGCGTGGCCTTCGAGGCGACTCTGCTGTTGCCGCTCCAGAAATCCGCCTCGGCCCCGTCCCGCGTGTTCCCCTCTTCGAGTGGATAGACGTAGCGCACAACACCGGTATCCACCGGCAGCGGCTGGTAGTAGACGAAGCGGATCAGCGCCTCCTCCTGCGGCCTCAGGTTCGCGACCGAAAACCGGAAGTCGAAAAACTCCTGCTTTTCGGCGAGCGCGGCACTGTTTCCGCTCGCCTTCTCCTCGCCATAGACCCGCCGGGCCTCCTCCTTCGCAATCACCTCTCCGCTGATGGTCCGCTCGCCGATCTGCACGCCGGTCTCCGAGAGGCTCGCGGATTTCGGGACAGGAAACGAATATACTGCTTCGACCGTCTCCGCATTCGGATTCCGGAACCGCTGGGTCACCTCGGTCATCGCGAAACCGTTGTTGATGACGACGTGCACGTCGTGGCTCAGGATCTCCGCCGGCAGCGCGTTCGAATTGACTGGAGTCAACGTTCCGGCGGCCATCGCCGTCGCGCCGGTGATAAGGAATGCCGCAAGCATTCCGGTCCATTTCCGAAAACTTCTGTTCATACCATCCGCCTTTCTGTTGGGTTGGGTTTTCTGCTGATTTATTAAGCAAAATGCGTGCCAACCCTCCGACGGGCGGTTCAATTCATTTGCCTGCAATGAATTAAGAAAATAAAACCATTCTTTCGAAAACAAACGGCAAAAGCATTGCATGTACAGCACTTGACATTTTATGTACAGGAGATATAGTATAACAAAAACCAGGAGGCGAAATGAAGCTTTTCACCGGGCAGGAGGCGCCGCTGCTGCGGGCGCTGGGAAAACTCAACTACACAAACCCCTTTTCTCCGGAACGGCTGGAGCTTGAGGAGATTATTCTCGGCCGCCCCCCTGCCCCGGAACGGCGGGTCTGGAACATGCATGACGGCACGCGCGGCACCCGTGAGGATGTCGCCGAACTCGGCAAACTCGCCGCCCACTGGGCGGACGAACTGCGCCGACGCGCCGACCTTCCCGGCGTAAAGCTTGACAAATCAGCGCTCGACGTGGCCGAACCGGTCATCATCTATTACCTGTTTGAAAAGCATCGCGCGGCCATGACCGCACAGATGCTCGAAGCGCCGCATGAGAAACGGTTTGCCTGCTACGATGAATTCGCTGCGGACTTCGATCATTACCTGAACCGCCCGGGACGGCGGCTGCAGTGCAGCTATGAACCGGAGCGGACGTTCGCGATCTACTTCCAGATCCACCGCGCGTTCCATCATATTTTCGACTTCATCATCGGCGGGACGCTCGAGGCGGGAAAGCTGCGCGCGGAGATATGGCAGTCCCTTTTTACGGTTGACATCTACCGCTATCACCGCGCGCTCTACAGCCGGATGCAGGAGATCAACACCCTCATCACCGGAGAGTCGGGAACCGGCAAGGAACTGGTCGCGCGCGCGATCGCGCTCTCACAGTACATCCCGTTCAATGCGCGGAGCCGGAGTTTCCGCACGGCCTACCCCGACTGCTTCCGCCCGGTCCACCTCTCGGCCCTGCCGCAGACCATGCTGGAGTCCGAGCTTTTCGGACATCGCAAGGGAGCCTATACCGGCGCGCTTTCGGACCGGGTCGGCTACCTCGAAGCATGCGACCCTTCCGACGCCGTCCTGCTCGACGAGATCGGGGAAATCAACGCCGAAGTGCAGGTCAAGCTGCTGCGCGTGCTCCAGACCCGTCGCTTCCAGCGACTCGGCGACAACGCGGAACGCGAATTCTCCGGCAAGATCATCGCCGCCACAAACCGCGACCTCGCGGAAGCATGCCGCGAAGGCGGCTTCCGGCACGACCTCTACTACCGGCTCTGCAGCGACGTGATCCGCACAGTTCCGCTGCGCGATATGACCGGCGGCTCACCGGCCGAACTCGAGAAGTTCGTGGATATCATCGCCGCGCGCCTGCTCGGGGCGGACGAAGCCAGACGCTTCCTCCCGGAAGCGATGGAGTGGATCACCCGCAATATCAGCGCACATTACCCGTGGCCGGGCAACGTGCGCGAGCTTGAACAGTGCGTCCGGAACCTCGTCATCCGGGGCAGCTATGCACCGAATCCGGAACCGGCCGGCGGCTCGGAGCTCGAGAAGCTCCTCTCGCGGTGCAGCCTGACCGCGGATGAGCTGCTGCGCACCTATGTCGGCGTCGTGCGCCGTCGCGCCGGAAGCTGCCTCAAAGCCGCCGAACAGCTGAAGCTCGACCGGCGGACGGTCGCGAAATACCTCCCGCCGGAGCAGTGAAGCGACTCAGAAATCGAAGGTCTGCACGGCGGCCTTCACCGCTCCAAGGTGCTTGTCGAACGCTTTGCGCGGCCCCCGGAACTCGATCATGCACACCTCCGAAGCAGAAGCTGTTCCGGGGCAGCGCGAGACAGAGCCAGTACCCGTCCGAGCTGCGTTCCCCCAGAAAGGTCACCGCTTCCGTGCCGTTCACCCGGCGAGGCAGAGCGGCAGAAGAAGCGACGGAATAATCGGATGCAGCTTCATAAAAAAATCCCCCTGTTGTTTGTGAACAGAGGGAATCTATCACGATCCGGCGAAGTTGCAAGCCGCTTCTTCAATCATGCCGCGCAAGCACGAGCGCGGAACGGCTCGGCAGATAAAGCTTCAGCCGCGACTCCCGCGCCCGGTACACCTGGCCGGGCGTACGGCGGGCAAAGCCGCCGAACTCCGCCGCATCCGAATCGAGCGCCGTGTCGAACACCCCCTGCCGCACCTCGAATCCATAGTCGGAATACGAATTCTCCGGGTGGAAGTTGAAGCAGAAGTAGAGATCGTCACGTTCGAAGATCACTGTTTTCGCCAGTTCGTCCAGCCGGACCAGCTGCGGCACACACGCCGTGAATTCCGGTCGCGCCGTCACAAGTCCCAGCATCGCGCGGTCGAAGTCGGAGAGGAAGTGGAACCGCAGGTCCGGATCCTCCTCCAGCGACCATTGCCGCCGCGCATGCATCATCGACCAGTGATTGCCCTCGCGCGGGAAATCGATCCACTCCGGGTGGCCGAACTCATTGCCCATGAAATTCAAATACCCCTGCCCCGCCGTTCCGAGCGTCGCCAGACGCATCATCTTGTGCAACGCTATCGCGCGGTCAATGGCCAGACTCTGCGACCCGGCGTGCATCGAATCGTACATCGCCGCATCCGCGAGGCGGAAGATCGCGGTCTTGCCGCCGACGATCGCCTGGTCATGGCACTCCGCATAGCTGATCGAACGCTCGTCGCGGCGGCGGTTGCACAGTTCGTGATACATCCAGCCGAGCGGCCACGCCTCGTCCGGTATGTCGAACAGCTTGAACCACATATCCGTCACGCCCATCGCCATGCGGTAGTCGAAGCCGATTCCGCCCGGCTGGTCCAGTGAGGCTGCAAGGCCGGGCATTCCGCTCACATCCTCCGCGACGGTCATCGCGTCGGGACGCACCTCGTGGATCACACGGTTCGCCAACCCCAGGTAGCAGACCGCCTCCTCATCGACATCCGGACCGAAGTAGTCCGCATACGACGTGAACGCCTTGCTGAGCCCGTGATGCAGATACATCATGCTCGTCACGCCGTCGAACCGGAAACCGTCGATATGGAACTCATCGAGGTAATAGCGGCAATTCGACAGCAGAAAGTGCAGCACCTCCGGCTTCGCATAGTTGAACAGCAGCGAATCCCACGCCGCGTGCTCGCCGCGCGGACCGTCGTGAAAGAACGCGGTCCGGGTGCCGTCGTAACGCCCGAGCCCCTCAACCTCGTTCCGCGTCGCGTGCGAGTGGACAAAGTCGACGATGACCCGCAGCCCGAGCCCGTGCGCCGCATCAATCAGCTCCTTGAACTCATCCGGCGTGCCGAACCGGCTCGCCACCGCAAAATAGTTCGCCACGTGATAGCCGAAGCTGCCGTAGTACGGATGCCCCATGACCGCCATCAACTGCACGGTGTTGTAGCCTGCCGCAACAATACGCGGCAGAATCTTCTCACGGAATTCCGCGAAGCTGCCGACCTTCGGCTCCTCCTGCGCCATGCCGACGTGCGACTCGTAGACGAGCGGCATCGCAGGCGGCGGCGGAACCGGATGCCGGAACACATACGGCCGCTCCGGCGCATAAACCATCGCAGAAAAGAGGTTCGTCGCCGGATCCTGCACCACACAGCGGGCATAGGCCGGAACCCGGTCTCCGGAGCCGCCCTCCCACTCCATCCGGAGCAGATAGTGGTCGCCATGGTGCAGCGCGTCCGGCGGAAGCTTCAACTCCCAGCAGCCGCCGGCAAGACGCGCCATCGCATATTCGGGACGTTCCTCCCAGCTGTTGAAGTCGCCCCGCACAAAAATGCGCACGGCATTCGGCGCCCATTCGCGGAAGATCCATCCCTCCTGCGTCCGGTGCAACCCGAAATACTCGTGGCCGGAGGCGAAGTCGGCAAGACTCCCCCTCCCGCCGGTCAGCCGCTCCGCCATCCGCGCCATCCGCCGGCTCCGCGCCTCAAGGCTGCCGCGGAACGGCGCCAGGCACGGATCGTCGGCCAACGGGACGGGCGCGTTGCTCAAACGGGTAAAACCGTCCATCGGCCCCCCCTTTCCATCAATGCTGGACCAGCGGGCGCGCCAGCATATTCTCGTAGATCTTGATATACTCCTGCGCGGTCACGTCGTGGTTGAAGCGCAGCTTCGACTCGCGCATCACGCGGGCGATCTCCGGCTCCTTGACCTCGGGCGGCAGCGACCAGAAGCGCATTGCTTCGTCCATCGCCCACATCAACCCGCCGTCGTCGTAAGTCTCGAACGGGAATCCGTTCCCTGTATGAGCTTCGACATTCAACCGCTCAACCGTGTCATGCAGTCCGCCTGTATCGTGGACAACCGGCAGGCTGCCGAAGTACTGGCTGGTCATCTGCGGCAGGCCGCACGGCTCGAAAAGCGACGGCATGAGGATGAAATCGCTTGCGGCGAACGCGAGGTGCGACAGCCCCTCGTCGAAGTCGCAGACCAGAACCCGGTCATAGAAGTCATGCTGCGCGACAATGTTGCGGAAGATCGGCTGATAGCTGCCGTTCGCGACAATCGCGATCTGGAGCCCCCGGTCCCAATACTTGTGAACCACCCTGTACAGGATGTCCGACAGCAGCGAACACCCCTTCTGCATCGGATCGAGGCGCGACGGCCAGAAGAAAAGCGGCGCATTCTGGTCGACCCGGAGCCCGGTGCGCGACTGGAACGCGATCTTATTGACCTGCTTGGCTTTCACATGCGTATCGGCGTCATACTTCACCTCGATGTACGGATCGGACTCCGGCATGCTTTTTTCATCCGGCGAATTCAGGATGCCCGACGCGCAGCCCGCATAGTATTTGCCGGCCATTTCGCTGCGGATATTCTCCGGAACGAACGAATGCCTCCCTTCCACAACCTCTTTCAGGAAAGTCGGGCTGACCGTGTTGATGAAATGCGCGGCGAAAATCCCGGACGCAAGCATGTCAACCGGATTATTCGAACGGCTCTCCTCGTAATTGTACGGCGGACGTTCATAGTAGAGGTTCTGCCAGAACGGCGCCGCGTCGATGCCGCGGTCCTCGATCTGGGCCAGCGTCGCTTTATAGGTGTGGATATTGTGAACCGTGAACAGGCACGGGATCCCCATGCGGCGGGCGGCGGCCGGAATCAATCCGGTCATCCAGTCGTTGCAGTGGATCAGGTCCGGCTTCACATCGGGGATGATGTTGTTGATGACCTCGCGCTGGAACGCCATCGCCTGCAGAAAGCTGTCTTTCGAATAGCTGCTGTAGACCGAATCGCGGTAGTAGAAAATCCGGTCCTCCGCAAGGTGGATCCGGCTGTTGTGCAGATGGCTCATGTAGACGCGCAGCTCGTCGCTGATGAGCTTGCCCACATCCACATGAAACATCTTGCGGTAATGCGGAAGCGCGACGTGGACGTCCGCCCCCTGACGGTACAGTGCCCCGACCAGCGAAGCCGAGACGTCCGCGAGTCCTCCCGCCTTTGCATGCAGGGAGTTGGCCATGTTGCCCATTCCCTCCGGCAGGTATGTGATCTCGGGCGTCACGACCAGAATGGTGGGCGATGCCTGAAAAGCTCTTCTCATATCGGTTGGCCTCCTCTCATGAAAAGCCGTGATGCGGGGAGGACGGAACTCCGCCCTCCCCTTTCGCACTTACCGCGGCCAGCACATGAAGCCGGGCACGCTGTTGTCCCAGTCGTGTCCCGCCGCCTTGATCCGGGCGGTCAGCCCGAACCGGCCGGAGACGCGGCAGACGATCTCGCAGGAGAAGCGGTAGTTGTTGTCGGGAAGCTCCTCGACCATATCCATCTTCTCGACGCCGCTTTCTATGATCTCATTATGCACGTTGACCGTGCCGTAATAGGCCTCGATCTCGACCTCTTCCGGCTTCAGGCCCGCCAGATAGACGCGGGTGGAAACCTTGAAGGTGTCGCCCACGTGCATATCGGAGAGATCCCCCTCGACCGTCGGGCGCTCGATATAGAGCTTGCCGCCGTCGAAGCCTTCGACCAACCGCTCCTTTTTCGCGACCAGATCCTTGGCGTAGGCCGCGCCGTCAGCCGTGAGCTTGCGGTAGGAGGCTTCGGCCGGTTCATAGAAGAAGCGGTTGTACTCCTCGACCATGCGCTCGCTCGAAAATTCACCGAGCCCCGTTGCGATCGACGATTTCATGCGCTTGATCCAACGCAGCGGCAAATCGCCGTTCGAACGCTCGTAGAAGCACGGAATGATCTCGTTCTCAAGCAGGTTGAAGAGCTGCTGCGACTCGTAGTTGTCGCGGTCCTCGTCTTCGGTGTAGTAGTCGTTCCCCTCGATCGCCCAGCCGTTTTCGCCGTTGTAGCCCTCGGCCCACCAGCCGTCGAGGATGCTGCAGTTCAGTACGCCGTTGATCGCGGCCTTCATGCCGGAGGTACCGCTCGCCTCCTGCGGGCGGCGCGGCGTGTTCAGCCAGACGTCGACACCCTGCGTAAGGCTGCGCGCCATGCCGATGTCGTAGTTCTCAAGGAACACGAGGCGGTCCTGCACACCGTGCGTTTCCGCAAACTGCACGAGTTCCTGAATCAGCTTCTTGCCTTCGTCGTCGGCCGGATGCGCCTTGCCGGCAAAGATGAACTGGATCGGGCGGTTCGTATCCTTCAGCAGCGCGATCAGCCGGTCCGGATTGCGCAGCAGCAGCGTGCCGCGCTTATAAGTCGCAAACCGGCGCGCGAAGCCGATCGTCAGGATGTCGGGGGAAAGCGCGCTCTTTGCGAGGTCCGCTTTCTCACGGTTGTGTCCGGAGAGATACCGGACATTGCTCTGCATGAGCTTGCGGGCGCGGCGCACAAGGGACTGGCGGCAAAGCTCGTGCGTCATCCAGAGCTCTTCGTCCGGCAGAGTGTCGATCCCCTCGATGAGCTGGTCGATCGGCGGATTGTGCGCCCACTTCGGCGTAAGATACCGTTCATAGAGCCCCCAGAGGCGCGACGACACCCACGAGGCGATATGCACGCCGTTCGTGATGTGCTTGATCGGGATCTCGGAGACGGAACGCTGCGGCCAGAGGTTCTTCCACATTTCGCGGGCGACCTCGCCGTGCAGCTTGCTCACGCCGTTGCTGTAGTCCGCAAGGCGGAGGCCGAAGACCGTCATCGACATTTCGCTGGCGTGGTTGCGGTCGTTGATCGGAATGCCCCAGCGGATCACGCGGTTCACATCGAGGTGCGCCTCCGCGGCGAAGACGTTCAGATACGGACGCAGCAGGCCGATGTCGAAAACTTCGTTGCCGGCCGGAACCGGAGTGTGGGTCGTAAAGACGTTCGAACGCCAGACCGTCTCCAGCGCGACGTTCGGATCGTAGCCGAGGTCATTCACAAGATGAGAGATGCGCGCCAGCGACAGGAAGCCGGCATGGCCCTCGTTCATATGACAGACCGACGGTTCGTAGCCCATCGCGATCAGCGCCTTGAATCCTCCGATGCCGAGCAGCAGCTCCTGGTGCAGCCGCATGCGTTTGTCGCCGCCGTAGAGCCGCCATGAAACCTCGCGCAGATCAGGCGGATTCTCGGGGATCTCCGTATCGAGCAGGATGAGCGGCACATTGCCGACCCAGAGCACCCAGACCGCGGCGAAGAGCTGGCGGTCGATCAGCGGGATGCTGATGGTGACCTCCTTCCCCTCCTTGTCGAGCCCGCGCATAAGCGGCAGATTGTGAATCTCCGACACCGGATAGTGTTCGATCTGCCAGCCGTTGCGGTCAAGCACCTGCGTGAAATACCCCTGGCGATAGAGCAGCCCCACCGCGACCAGCGGCAGCGAGAGGTCGCTCGCGGCCTTCAGATGGTCGCCGGCAAGAACGCCGAGGCCGCCGGAGAAGATCCGGATGCTCTCATGAATGCCGAACTCCAGCGAAAAGTATGCGATATTGCGCTCTTTCGTATCCTTCTCCTTCGGAACCTGCTTCTCAAAATCCGCCTGGACGACCCGGAGATGGCGGCGGTAAGCCGGATCATGCGCGAGCTCCTCGAGCCGGGACTGCGGAACGGTCCGCAGGAACTGCTTCGCGTTGCCGGAGAGCTCCCGCCACAGATTCGGGTTGATGCGCACAAACAGCTCGATCGCCATCGGGTGCCAGCACCACCAGATATTATCGGAGAGCGTCTCCAGGAACTTCAGCTCTTCCGGAATACGCGGCCCCACATTATACAATTGTACATCCATAAAAATTCAACCTTTCAAAATATGAAAAAAGAGTCCCGGATACAGCGCGGTCCCGATTTTTCACTCGAGTGAATCACCGGGACTCCGCATTGATATCCGATTGCTCCATTGCGTTCCAGGTACGGATATCCGCCCCGGTCTGCCCGCCGCCGGCAGGCAAACCGCAGTCCAATTTCAGTACGCCGGAAAACGTTCCCGGTTACTTCTCTTCCACAACGAGGACGCTGTTCAGCGAACCGATGTCATTCGGTTTGAAATTCGGGTTCCGGTCGTCGATTCTCCAATCGCCGTTGACGACGAACTTGTACTCATAGGTGCCCGGTTCAAGCATCATCGTACCGGTGTAGATTCCATCGCCGTTTTTGTCGACGAGCTGCTTGTCCGGCAGCCATTCGTTGAAGCAGCCGGCTACCGCCACAACCTTGCCCGGCTCATCCTCCAGAAGAAAGGTGACCCTGCGCCTGACCGGACGGTTCGATTTCGCCATGTTCTTTCCTGCCATAATACGCCTCCTCTAATTGGTTGGGTAATTCTGTTCAGCCTCCGCCCTCCTGACTGCGGAGCATACAGCGACCTGAGCGTTCAAGCCGTTGCATTTCAATCGAATACCGGAAAAACAACCGATGATTTATTGCACACTTTTCTCTCAGCAATCATCGTTGTCCCGTCAAAACCTGTTTTAATATAACACCGTCTTTTCTCCATGTCAAATTTTATTTTTCAGGTAAAATGTTAACTTTCAATGAAAAAGACGGTGATATACGCAAATGTGAAATTATTCGATAATTTCACATCCTCCATATCCGCCGCCAGTCATCCAGGCAACGGGCGGCAAACGGGTTATGGCGTTCCGGAAACACGGAAATCCTGTTTGAACGGAATTGCATCGCTTCTGAACGCAGGCCGGAAATTAGTTTTGGACTGCATTGACTTTTCGCGGGAATCCGCCTTCCCGGAAACCGCCCCCTAGCCGCAGCCGGGCAAAACGGTTATAATATCGGGAAACAAATACAAACCGGAAAGGGAATCCGTATGAAAATCGCAAGACGCAAACCATTGACCGCACGGGCCGGAATCCTCGGAGTCGGGCTCGACACCTACTGGGAACAGTTCCCGGGCCTGCTCGACGACCTGCTCGCCAAAAAGGAGATCCTGAAACGCAAGCTCGAAGCGAACTCGCTCGAGCTCTTCGACTTCGGTATGGTCGACAACGCCGAACGCGCCGCGGAGGCCCTGCCGCGCATCGAGGCGACCGACCTCGACATCCTCTTCATCGACATGCTGACCTACGCGACCAGCGCGACCTACGGAATGATCGCGCGCCGCATGCAGATTCCTGTGATCCTCGTCGCGCTCCAGCCGCTTCCGGCGATGGATTACGAGCACGCAAGCACCTACATGCAGCTCTGCAACGACGATTTCTGCTCAGTTCCGGAGTTCACCGGCGTCGCGGTGCGCATGGGCAGGCAGCCTCCGCCGGTGATCCTCGGCATGCTTGAGAACGACCCGGTCGCCGATGCCGAGCTCGCCGAATGGTGCCGCGTCGCCCATGTGCTGCACGACCTGCGGCGCGCGCGGTTCGGCCATATGGGGCACGTTCTCGAAGCGATGCTCGACATGCAGACCGACCCCGCCGCAGTCACCGCCGCGTTCGGCGCGCACGTCGTGCAGTGCGAGGCGGATCAGCTGCTGCCGATCTATCGTGAAATCGACCCCGCCGGCGCTGAAGTCGCGGAAATGAAGAAACGCATCCTCTCGTTCTTCGACACGCCGGACCCGGTTTCGGACCCGCTGACCGAAAAGCTGACCGCCGCCGACCTCGAAACGGCCGCCGTCGTCGCCGTCACGCTCGAACGCTACATCGAGCTGAAGCACCTTGACGGACTCGCGTATTACTACGAGGCGGAGCCCGGTTCGCTCCTGCGCCGGATCGTGACGAACTTCATCGTCGGAAACTCCCTGCTGACCGCGGCCGGTTTCCCCATGTGTGGTGAATTCGATATCAAAACCTGCATCGCAATGCTGATCTTCGACCGGCTCGAAATCGGCGGCTCGTTTGCGGAGTTCCACCCAGTGGACTTCGCCCGCGACACGGTGCTCGTCGGACACGACGGCCCGCATCACCTGAACATCGCAAACGGCCGGCCGGTCATCCGCAGCCTGAAGAAATATCACGGTAAGCCCGGCTCCGGCGCCGGCGTTGAATTCAACATCAGAACCGGCCCGATCACCATGCTCAGCATCAGCGTGAACGCCGAAGGGAAATTCAAATTCGTCGTGGCGGAAGGCGAGTCGGTCGACGGCCCGATCCCCCCCACCGGAAACACGAACACGCACGGCAAATTTCCGCCCGACGTGCGCACCTTCCTGAAGCGCTGGGCCGCCGCCGGACCGACCCATCACTTCGCCCTCGGCGTCGGCCACCACGCGGACACCGTCCGCAAAGTCGCCGAAGCCCTCGGTGTTGAAATCATCATTCTCTGACAAAATCCGTCTCACGCGGCCATATGCCGCGTGAGGCGGAACAAAAAACGCTCAGGCCCCTCGAAAGAGAACCTGAGCGAAAAATACTGTTACCGGTCAATATGCCGGGATATCGACCCAGCCGCCGGTGCGCCCGGACTCGTAGACCGCCATCACCAGAGCCGCGGAATCCGCCGCGTCCGCGATGCTGATCTCGGTCTGGCGCCTTTCTCCGATCGCATCGATGAAATCCGCCAACTGGGCCGTATGTCCGGCGCCGTAGTACTTCTTGCCGACAATCGCACCCTTTTCACCATCGCTTACAGTCAGCGCCTTCTCGATCTCTTCGGCGCGCCCGTCGATGCCGGAGCCGACGAAAACCGGCTTTTCATTCGCATATTCGAGATTCGCCTCAGTTCCGACGATCGTGAGGAAGCTCCTCCATTCAAGGCTGCTCGAATTGGTTGCGGCAACCGTTCCGAAGACGCCGGAATCGAACTCCATCAGGAACGCGGCAGTGTCTTCCACTTCGATCACCCCCTGATGCGTGAGGTTCGCGGTACGGCTCACGAGGCGCTTCGCGTTACCGAAGAGGTAGCGCAGCTGATCGAGATGGTGGATCGCCTGGTTGATGAGGATGCCGCCGCCCTCCCCCGCCATCGTCCCGCGCCACGCATCCTTCTCATAGTACGCATTCGTGCGGAGACAGCTGAAGACAAGGTTCACGGCGAGAATCCTGCCGAACTTCCCATCCGCAATAAGCTTGCGCAGCCGGCGGTTCGCCGGCTCGTAACGGTGCTGAAAAATCCCGCTGGCCACCAGCTCCGGATGCGCTTTGGCGGCATTCACCATGAGCGACAGGTCCTCCGGCACACGGCCGAGCGCCTTTTCACAGATCACATGCCGGCCGGCCGCGAGCGCGTCGGCCACGATCCGCGCATGGCTCGCGTGGTCGGTGCAGACGCTGACCGCCTCGACCTCGGGATCCGCCAACAGCTCCCGGTAATCGGTGCTGCGGCGCGCCACGCCGTACTTTTCGCCAAGGGCCCCGACCCGCTCCGGGATCAGGTCGCAAAGATGAACGACTTCAGCTTCCGGCAGAGCCCGGTAGCCCTCGATATGGGTCGGCGCAATCACTCCGCAGCCGATAATCCCGCACTTGACCATGATGACATCTTCCCCGTCTGTGAAAATAGTGAACCCGTCCGGCTCTTGCTCCGGAACATACGTATTATCTGTATAAAATACTGCCCGAACCGTCATTTTCAAGAAAAAAACTTGCACAATCCGCCATAAAGGGATATTTTATGCGGATAATCAACACAAACAGGGTTCCCGCATGCAAAATAACGACCCCTCCCGGGAGAGCCTCGGTTCGCGGCTCGGCTTCATCCTGCTGACCGCCGGATGCGCGATCGGCCTCGGCAACATCTGGCGTTTTCCATTTATCTGCGGCCAGTACGGCGGCGCGATTTTCGTCCTGATCTACCTCTTCTTCCTGATCGCGCTCGGGTTCCCCGTCATGGTCATGGAGCTTGCGCTCGGCCGCGCGAGCCGCCGCAATATCTTCGGCGCCTACAGGACGCTCGGAACAGACAAGCGGATCAAGTGGCACTATCCCGGCGCAGTGTTCTTCTCCGGGAACATCGTTCTGATGATCTTCTACACGACCGTCACCGGCTGGATGATCGCTTATGCGCTGAAATTCGCGGCAGGCTCGCTTTCCGGGCTGAATGCGGAAGGCGTCGGCAGCCATTTCGGCGGATTCCTCGCAAATCCCGGCGCGATGGTCGGCTTCATGCTGTTCACGGTGGTCTGCGCCACCGCCGTCTGCGCAATCGGCCTCCAGAAAGGGGTGGAACGGATCACGAAAATCCTGATGGCGTGCCTCTTCCTGCTGCTTGTCGGGCTCTGCATACGCGCGCTGTTCCTGCCGGGCGCGGCGGAAGGGCTGAGATTCTACCTTTTCCCGAACCCGGAGTCGATCCGCCACGTCGGGCTGCCCCGCGTGATCGTCGAGGCGATGAACCAGGCGTTTTTCACGCTGAGCCTCGGCGTCGGCAGCATTGCGATCTTCGGCAGCTATATCGACCGCGCCCACACGCTGCCGAAAGAGACGCTCGCGATTGTGGGGCTCGACACGCTCGTGGCGATTCTCGCGGGCGTCATCATCTTTCCGGCCTGCTTCTCGTTCGGCGTGAGCCCCGACTCCGGCCCGGGGCTGGTCTTCGTTTCTCTGCCGAATGTGTTCAACGTCATGCACGGCGGGCGCGCCTGGGGGACGCTTTTCTTCCTCTTCATGAGCGCCGCGGCGCTTACAACCGTCGTGGCCGTCTTCGAGAATATCATCGCGTTCCTGATTGATGAGCTGAAGTTCAGCCGGCTCGCGGCCTCCCTGACGACCGGCGCGGGGATCGCGCTGCTTTCGCTGCCCTGCGCGCTCGGCTACAACCTGCTCAGCGGCATCCATCCGCTCGGCGGCGAAAGCACGTTCCTCGACCTCGAGGACTATATCGTAAGCGGGAACCTGCTGCCGCTCGGCAGCCTTTTCGTGATCCTCTTCTGCACCTCCCGCTACGGCTGGGGATGGAAAAACTTCCTCTCCGAGGCGAACACTGGCAGAGGGGTGCGGTTCCCGGCGGCGCTGCACATTTACGTCGCCGTGGTGATCCCGGTCCTGATCCTGCTTCTCTTCTCAATCGGTTTCGCAAAACAGTGGTTCGGATTTGACATTTAGGAAAAACACATTATATTATCGATAATGCCCGTTTCAACAAATAACCTCAAGGAGAATCAAAAATGGCGGCTAAGGTTGACAGTGATAAGTGTGTGGGTTGCGAAGCTTGCGTCGGAGCCTGCCCGGTCGAAGCGATTTCCATGAACGACGGCAAGGCCAGTGTGGATGCCGGCACCTGCATCGATTGCGGCGCCTGCGTCGGCGAGTGCCCCTCCGAAGCGATCTCGCTCTAAGAGTTTTCGTTTCCTGCAACGGCGGAAGGCACTGAAGCTTTCCGCCGTTTTTTTCATCCGGAGCGTTCAGTGGACAAACGAATAACAAAGCTGTTCCCACCGGCTCTCATTCTCGGAGCGTTGTTCCTGTTCGCCCCCGTATACATGAGCCGCGACCTCTGGTTCGACGAGGCGCTGACGTTCCTGAATTTCGCGCAGCTCGATTCCCCGCTTGAGATCTACCGCCATTATGTGATTCCGAACAACCAGATCCTTTATACGGTCGCCCTGCACTACTGGTTTCAGCTGATGCCGGAGGGGATCCACCCGGTATTCTGGCTCCGGCTGCTCTCATTTCTCTGCGGCGGCGCGACGCTGCTGCTGCTCTATCGCCTGTTCCGGGTCCGCATGGCGGGCGGCGCGATCCTGCTGCCGGTGCTTGCCGCGATGGCGGTTTCCGTGCCGTTCCTGATCTACGCGACCGCGTTGCGCGGCTATATGCCAAGCGCGCTCTTCGTCACGCTGTCGATCCACACCGCGCTGAATTTTGCGAGGCGGCCGGACTGGAAGCGCGGCGCGTGGTTCGCCCTCGCTTCGCTCGCGACGGTGGCGACAATTCCATCGAACCTCGCGGCTCTCGCCGGGGTCGTGCTTTACGCGCTGCCGCTCTTCGGGAACCGTTTCTATGCCCGGCGCGCGTTCTGGATCCTCGCGGCGATTCCGCCGGCGATGTTCCTTCTTTTTTATCTGCCGATTTTTCCGTCGTTCCTCGGCTGCCTGCGGCTCGGAGAAGGGTGGAACAGCGGGGGGCGCGCACTGCTGGCCGTCCTCGCGGCTTTCGTCTATTCGTTCGCGATGCTGCTGTTGCCGGGAACCGGCTCACTGCTTGCATTCGACCGGATCCGCTTCAAATGGATCCGCTCGGTGCGCATGCTGATCTGGCTCATCCCGATTCCGATGGCGCTGCTGCTGAAGGTCGCACCTTTCCCGCGCGTCTTTTTCCCGTTCTGGCCGCTCTGGGTGCTGCTGCTCGCCTCCGGGATCCGCGACCTGACCGCGCTGAACTGCCGCTGGCGCCGCCGCTGGAACAGCAAGGTCTGGATCGGGGCGCTCCTGGCCGCAGTCATCGGCTGGGGGTTCATCGCGCAGCAGCCGATCTTCCGGCTCGTCTTTTCGCGCCGCTTCGGCGGAGCGGGAGCCGACGACTACTTCTACGGCTATTACCTGCGCGCCGAGCACACGCCCTCCCTGACCGCCGGGGAGATCGCCAGACGTTTCGGCGACCGGCCTCTCTCGTTCTACACGAGCTTTCAGGCGGACCCGTGGCCGCTCATGTTCTATCTGAACGCCGCCGGCGTGAATATGCGGGATTTCCGGTTTGACGGTCCGCGCGGCCCGGTCCCCGCCCTCGAACGCGGCGCACTGGTCATCCTGCGCTCGGATGAATCGGCGGCAGAGGTGGAGCAGCGGTTCCGCCGCCGGCTGAAGCCGCTCTTTTCGAACGCGAACCATGGGGTATATACCGTTGAACGCTGAACCGATTGTGGTCATCATGGGGCCGACCGCCTCCGGCAAAAGCGCGCTTGCACTCGATATCGCCCGGCGCTGCGGCGGGGAGATCGTATCGGTCGATTCGATGCAGCTCTACCGCGGGCTTGAAATCGGAACCGCGCAGCCGACTCCGGAGGAGCAGCGCGAGGTTCCGCACCACCTTGTCGGCTGCTTCGACTTCCATGAACGGATCGACGTCTTTGCGTTCCAGCGCCTCGCGGACCGGGCGATTGCGGAGATCCGGGCCAGGGGCCGCCTTCCGGTTCTCGCCGGCGGAACCGGGTTCTACCTGCGCGCGCTGCTCTACGGGCTCGACGACCTGCCCGCCGACCGGGGGCTCAGGAAGAAGCTCGACGAAGCGTATGACTCCGATGCCGGGGAGGAGCCGCTGAAGCGGCGCATGGCGGAGCTTGACCCGGCCGGGCTCGCCCGCTGGGAGAACTGCCGTCGACGGCTGATCCGTGCGCTCGAGGTGCGGCTGCTGACGGGGAAGTCGATCCTCGAACTCCAGAAGAATCCGTTCGACGAACTGCGTTATCCGGTCAGGGCATGGAAGCTCGAACTGCCGTCCGACATGCTGAAGGAGCGCATCTCGCGCCGCGCCCGGCAGATGCTCGAATCGGGCTGGATCGGGGAAGCCCGGGCCGCCCTTTCCGCCGGCCTGCTGGAGAGTCCGACCGCGCACCAGGCGCTCGGCTACCGTCTCATCGCGGACCATCTCGCCGGAAAATTCGGATATGAAGAGCTGCACGCGCGCATCAGCACCGCGACCTGGCAGCTGGCGCGCCGCCAGCGCACCTGGTTCCGCCACCAGCACCCCGAAGCGGAGGTGCGCTCCTGACAATCAGATTGTCCGCTGGTCGTTGAACTCGGCCGGAATCCGCAGCACCTCCCCCGGAGCATCCTCCAGAACCATCCTCTCAAGCATGAGGCCCGCCGCGCGGCCGAGCTCCGCATACGGCCGGGTCACCGAGCTGTAGCGCGCCCCGAAGAGGGGATCGAGATTGCAGTAGTGCTCGAAGTAGAGCACCGAAACATCCCGCCCCGGTTTCAGCCCCTTCGCGTTCAGCAGCGCATCGAAATACGAAAGCGGCAGATTGCTTCCCTCAAGCACGAGCGTTGTATGCGCGTCCAGCGCGGGAAGCAGGCGGGTTTCGAATTCCCGGAACAGCGATTTCGCCGCCAACTCGTCGAAAAGCATTGGTTCCAGCGTGAACCCGGCGGAACCCGGCGTGTTCCGCGCGACGGCCAGCGAACGCTCCACCGAATAACGGTCGACTCCGGCAAAGAGCAGCCGCGTCCGCTTTTTCGCAGCGGCGGCCGTCAGCGCCGAAAGCAGCGCCGGCTGCTCATCAATGTAGACGCCGGGATGGCGCCGTCTGAGAAAGTCGCGCGAACATGCATCCTCCGCGGAAAAAATCAGCAGATAACGCACCCGCTTCGCATCGAAGTAATCGACGATCTCGAACGCCTCGTCGCCGGATGCGAAGATCTGGCCGTTGATCAGGAAGCCGTCGATTCCGGCGTTGTCGATCAGGTGCTTCAGATAGCTCCTGCGGGCCGCGCCGGAGAGCGCCGGCATGAGAACGAGGCTCGCCTCCGCCGCATTGACCGCCTGGACCGCCCCCTGCTGGATCGCCGGATCGTCGCTGCGCAGCGACGGCGCAGCCGGCAGAATGCAGAGCCGCCGGAGCGCCGGAACACTCTCCTCCGGCGGAGGCGGCGGATTTACATAGACGCCCTTGCCGCGCCCGCGCTCACGGCGCAGCAGCCCCTCGTTCGCCAGCAGCGCGACCGCCTGGCGGATCGTCATATCGCTGACTTCAAAGAGCTCGCACAATTGCGGATAGCTCGGCAGTTTGTCGCCGACCCGGTAAATACCGCGTCTGATCCGTTCCCGCAGGATCCCGGCGATCCGCCGGTATTTGATGTCGTTCGATTCCTGAATTTTTTTCATCATTCAATGTACTGCCGATAATCCGCTCCTGCAAGTAAAAAAAGCGGAATCTCCCGAAAAGAGATTCCGCCGGAGGGAAGAGTGGCCGCTCTTATTTCTTCTTGAGCTTCCTGTCCCACTCCTCAAGCTTCTTCGCGGCGAATTCGCGGCCGCCGAGACCGAAGGCGAGCGCAGCCGCCACGCAGATCGCGCCGAGCAGCAGGGCGAATGCGATTTCGACGATCCGGCCGTTCAGATTCAGGGTTGAAAGCGCCACCGCGCCCGTGAAGACCAACACCGCGACGCGGACCACGGTCGCAAGGAATTCGGAGCTCTCCCCCTTCCCCTTGAGCGCGTTCGCGGCAAGGTTCGCGAGGAAAATGCCGATCATCATGACCACAACACCGACGATGATGTTGCCGCCGAAGACGATGAAGATCCTGACCAGCGCCGCCAGCTCCATGAAGCCGAGCAGCTCGCAGGCCGAAACCGCCGCGAAGAGCATGATTGCGACGAACGTCAGCTTGCCGACCACAGCAGAGGGTTTTACGGAGCTTTCACTCTTCGGCGCGAAGCCGAGCGCCGCAACCAGCCGGTCGAAGCCGAAGCCCTCGAACAGCTGAGAAACGATCCCGGCGACCACGCCGCCGACGACGAACGCCGCGAAGATCAGCACGCCCGCGCCGATCACGCTCCCGGTCGCATTCAGAATCATGTCGAAGAATTTCGAAACCGAGTTCGTCAACGCTTCGATCTGCAGCGCGTTCAGCGCCGAAATCACGACCGGGATCGCAACGAGGACATAGGCGACCAGTCCGGCCAGGTACGAGATCCCCCGCTCCCCGAAGATGTTCCTGCCGCCCGTCTTTTTGCCGAACTCATCGAGGCGCGAGAGAAACAGCAGCCCGGCCGCGGCCCGGCGCACGATGCGCGCGATGAAAAGCCCGACCACAAGGATCGCGGCCGCCGCGATGAGGTTCGGGACGAAGCCAAGCAGCTTTTCGAGCATGCTTTCCAACGGTGTCGTAATGCCGTTGATGTTCAGCGCCCGCAGGATCGCCGGCACGAAAAAGAGGAAGACGACCCAGTAGATCACGTTCCCGGCGACTTCGCTGAACGGCTTCGCGGGCTTTGCCCCAACGGACTCGGCGCTTTCACCCTGTCTGGCCGGGAACTTCTCGTCGAGCTTCAGGACCGTCATGGCCGTAACCGCGAAATATTCCAGGAAGGAGGCCGCGATCCACGCGACAAAAAGCAGCAGCCCGGCCGCGATGAGGTTCGCGCCATAGCCGACGATCGTATTTACGAATTCGCGGATCGGCCCCGCCGCGTCCGAAAGGTTCAGCGAAGTCAGGCACGCCAGGATGGTCAGAAGCAGGATCGTGTAGAATACGATCCGGGAAACAACTTTTTCGATCTTCGAGGCGGATACTGATTTCTTTCCGTCCGGAAAGCTTTTGTCGAGCTTCTCGTCGAGCCGGAAGCTTTGCACAAGCTTGCCCGCCAACCCGGCGACAAACCACGCCAACAGCCAGCCGACGATCAGGATCAGGAGCGCCCAGACCAGGCGCAGGATGTTGATGTCCACCAGCATCTGCCAGATGTTCTGCCAGAATTCCGCGAAACTCTGAGGATTGCCGTCCATACACTACTCCTTTGTTGAAATGAACCGTTCATTTACGGGGAATTTCTCTTTCTCTCCATATTACCGTAGCACAGATGCGGCATATTTACAAGAGGCATGAACCGAAACAATCCCGGAAATCACAAAGGAACGCCGGACGGGCGCTACAATTCGGCAGGCAGAATGCCCGGCCCGGCGGCGTCGAGCTTGCCGGAGGCGAGCGCACTTCTCAAATCCAGGAGCAGCCGTTCCTTATCCGCGGGGAAACGCGCCTCGAGCGGCAGCGGATTCGATGTGTGATTCGCCCGGAAAACGGTCCGTTCCAATTCGAGCCCCTCAACCATGTGCAGCAGTTCGGCAACCGTCTCCGCCTCCGTCAGCAGCTCGAAGCCGTCGAACGGTTTTCCGAGCACAGGGACGAACCGGAGTGCGGAGAGCAGCCGCGGCTGCATCGCATTCAGCACCTCCGCCGTCCGCTCCGCGTGCTCCCGGCTGAACCGCCGGCCGCCGAGCCCGAGCAGCACCATGGCCGAAGCGCGCAGACCGCAGGACTGCGCCCGGCGGACCGCTTCCGCCATCCGCGCGGCTTCCTCCGTCTTGCCGACCCGGTCAAGCAGAGGCTGCAGCCCGGTCTCAAGCCCGAGGTAAAGCGTGTGGAGTTTCCGGCTCCGCAGCGCCTCGAGCCCGGAATCGTCAAAGCGTTCTATCGAGCTGCCGTTCGCATAAGAGCCGACCCGGGCAAGGCGCGGGAAGGCCGCATTCAACGCGTCGAGAATGCGCATCAGCCGGTTGAAGCCGAGCGCCATGACGTCGCCGTCGGCGAGGAAGATCCGCCGGACGCCGGGACAGGCCCTTCCGGCCTGCGCGATCTCCTCAAGCAGCTCGGATTCCGGGCGCAGCCGGTACGGCACACCCTTGTACATGCCGCAGAAACGGCAGCCGTTGTGCGGGCAGCCGTACGCAACCTGAAAGATCAGGCTCTCCGCCTCGGCAGGCGGGCGGAAAAGCGGCTCGGCATAGCGGGGAATCATTTGAAACCGCGCGACTTCTTCAGCTCATCATACGCACGGTTGATCCGCTGCATCTCGCTCTTCGCGAACTCGATGAACTCGGGGGGGAGCCCTTTGGCCTGGATCTTGTCCGGATGGAACTCCGCGCACTTCTTCCGCCAGGCGTCCTTCAGCTCCCGGTCGGTGGCCGAGGGCACACAGCCGAGCACCTCGTAATAAGCGGCGAGCGTACTCTCCGCCGCGGCCCCCTGCCCCGGACTGCTGCCGGCGCCGAAAAATGCGTCGACATAGCCGGGATACCCGAAGCGGCGCTCCGCGTAAAGCAGGATCTCCATTTCGCGCGCATCGAGATTCCCGTCCGCCATCGCAAGCTCGCAGAGCACACCGAGGAACTGCTGGAGCAGCGACCGGTCCGGCGAGGATTCCGCCATGCGGTCGATGTACCAGCGGTACGGAATCTCGTTGTCCCGCGCAGTGTTGAAAATCCGTCGGATCGCCTCGCGCTCGTGCGTCGCAAACTGCCGCTCGATGAAGCCGCGGATGTAGACTGCCTCCTGCCGGTTCACCACGCCGTCCGCCTTCGCAAGCTTCGCCAGACATGAAAACATCGCGATGACAAACAGCGCCTGCTTCTCGTCCGCGGCCGACACCTTCTGCTGCGTTCCCAGTTTTCCCTCCGCCCAATGGCCGAACAGCGCGCCGAGCGCCGCCCCCCACGGGCCGCCGACCATGGCACCGATTGCGCCGCCGGTCAAAGCACCAAACCAACTCATATGATTCCGACTCCTTCTGATCCGGATAATATAGGCCCGGAAGCCCGATTATTCAACCGTCGGGACGGCCCCTCCGGCGGAAAAATATCCACGCGAAGCCGAACACAAGCGCCAGATGCAGCATTCTCCAGAGCGCATGCATGAGATCCGGCCCCAGGCGCCGGGAACCGAGGCAGAAAAGCACAGCGTATCCGCCCCCCCATGATATGGTCCGAGACGGTCACAATGAAGTTGCGGTCGGGAACGCCGGTGACGTAAAGCGATGTGAAGCAGGCCGCATGGATATTCCAGAAAGTGATTGCCATGCAGCAGATTCCGGCGGTGATCCACGCCGCCGCACAGACACGCCGCCACTCAACCCTCCGCCTCCTTTTCACGGCGCAGCCGCTCCCAGTAGGCGAGACGACGGCGTATCTCCCGCTCGAAACCGCGCTCGGGCGGGTCGTAGAATTTCTGGCGGTCCATCTTCTCCGGGAAGTAGTTCTGCCCCGAGAAGCCATCCGCCGTATCGTGGTCGTAGACATAGCCTTTGCCGTAACCGGCCTCCTCCATGAGCTTCGTCGGCGCATTCAGGATATGCGGCGGCGGCATCAGGGAGCCGTAAGTTTTCGCGGCCTTCTGCGCCCTGCCCCACGCCGCATAGGCGCTGTTCGACTTCGGTGCGCTGCCGAGGTAGATGACGAGCTCCGCGATCGCGAGATCGCCTTCCGGGGAGCCGAGCCGTTCATACGCATCCCACGCCGCGAGCGCCATCGGCAGCGCCTGCGGATCCGCCAGACTCACGTCCTCCATGGCGAACCGGGTCAGCCGCCGCAGCAGATAGAGCGGGTCCTCGCCGCCTTCGAGCATCCGCGCCGCCCAGTAGAGCGCCGCGTCGGTGTCGGAGCCGCGCAGGCTTTTATGAACCGCGCTGATGAGGTTGTAATGTCCCTCGCGGTCCTTGTCGTAGACCGGGGCGCGCTGCTGCACGAGCTTCAGCAGCGACGCCGAATCGAGCGTCTCCCCGGCCGGAGCAAGGTCATAGACGCTTTCGAGCAGATTGATGAGGTAGCGGCCGTCGCCGTCCGCAAGCTCGATAAGGCTTGCGCGCGCCTCCGGCGTGACCGGCAGCGGACGCTCAAGCAGGCTTTCCGCCCGTGCGATGATCCGGCCGAGGGCATCCGCGTCGAGCGCTCTCAGGATGAACACCTTGCAGCGGGAAAGCAGCGCGCTGTTCAGTTCGAACGACGGATTCTCCGTCGTCGCGCCGACCAGCACGACCGTACCGTTCTCCACATAGGGCAGAAAGCCGTCCTGCTGCGCCCGGTTGAAACGGTGTATCTCGTCGATGAAAAGCAGCGTTCCCTCCCCGTATGCGCGCCGCTTCTTTGCCTCATCGAACGCTTTGCGCAAGTCTGCAATGCCGGAGAACACCGCCGAAAGCGCGACGAAATGCAGCTTCGTCCGGGTTGCCATGATCCGGGCCAGCGTGGTCTTGCCGCACCCCGGCGGTCCCCAGAGGATGAAGCTCGCGAGCCGCCCCGAGTCGATCATGCGGCGGAGCGGAGCGCCTTCGCCAAGCAGATGCTCCTGCCCGACGATCTCATCCAGCGACTGCGGACGCAGCCGGTCGGCCAGCGGCCTTGAGACGTTTGAGGAAAACAGACTCTCTTCTTCCATGCCGTTCATGATTCCACCCGCTTCGGTTTCCATTTTGCCGCCTGCGCCGCGCAGAAGGCGGCGACCTCCGGCTCGGTCAGCACGGCTCCGGTCACAATCACGGCGCCCGCAGCCTGCCACGGCGTCAGCGTCTCTCCGATCAGGAACCACGCAACCAGGGCCGACGCGAGCGGGATCAGGTATCCCATGAGCGCCAGCAGCCCGAGCGAAATGTATTTCTGCGCCTGGTTCCAGCCGAGAAAAGCCAGCGCAGAGGGAACCAGTGCCGTATAAATGACGAGCCCCCACGTGTTCCAGTCCTGCGGTGTCACCGCTCCCTGTGTGCAGAGCCGGATCCCGCCCAGCAGCAGCGCGCCGAAAAGCACGCTCCAGGCCGTGACCCGATAGCCGCCGAGCCGTTTCACGATGCCGCGCGCAAAAACCGTGTAAAGCGCCCAGCAGAACGCGCCGCACAGAATCAGGAGGTCGCCGGGCTGCAGGGAGTCGATGTGAAACCCGCCGCCGTCCAATACACGCAGCACGAGCAGACAGCCGGTGAATCCGACCAGGAACCCGGCCGTCTGGACAACACGGAAACGCCTCCCGGCAGCAATCGTGATGAGAAAGATGAGCAAAGGGGCAAGCGCGTCGAGCATCGAGGCGTTGATCGAGGCGACGGTCCGCTGCGCGACAAAAAGAAAGAGGCTCATAAGCCCCGCTCCGACAAAACCGAGCAGACCGAGCTCAAGCCAGTCGCGCCCCGTACGGGGAAGCATCGGACGCCCCCCTTTCACCGCGCAGCCGCATGTCAGCATCACGGCCCCGGCAATGCCGAAACGGAACATGCCGAGCGAGACGGGGTCGATTCTCCCCTCCCCGATCAGCAGCCGGCCGACCGGAAACAGCGTTCCCCATGCGAGAACGCTGACCGCGGCCCAGAACAATCCTTTTCCAAGCGGACGCATATGGGTTTCCTTTCCCCATACCATACAGCCGGAAAGAAGAAATACAACTATTTCTTCTTCTTCGACTTCTTCTCTTTGAGCTCGATGTCGGCGGAGATCTTCTCGACCCAGTTCTGCAGCCGCCGCTTCTTCTCCGCCGGGGAGGTCTTCGGCTTGCGCGGTCCATCGGCCGGAGCCTTCTCCGGTCGAGCGGCCCTGTCGGCCGGGGTCTTTTCACGGTACTCCGGTTTCGCAGCCCCGCGCTCACGCATCGGACGCGCCGGGCGTTCCGGGCGCTCGGAACGTTCGGCGCGCTCGGAACGCTCCGTTTTCGGAGCCGGGCGCTCCGGACGCTCTGCGCTCTTCGCCCCGTCTTCTGGACGTTCGGAAGCGAGCTGGACCTTCGGACCGCCGCGCCGGAATGCGTCAATCACCTGCTCCGCCGCCTCAAAATCGACATTCACAAAGCTGAAATGATCGAAGCAGTCGATCTTGCCGACGCGGTACTTCTTGAGCCGCGCCTTCTCCCACAGGAGGTCGAGCATTTTCACGGCGCCGTAGCCGTCGAGCTTTCCGATACCGATATAAAGGCGGGTGGCGCCGTGATCGTCCGGCATGCTCTCCCACGAACGGCGGTCGCACTTCTTCGGGCCGAAATCGCGATAGTTCTCCGGCAGGAGCTCATCCTTGAAGCGGAGCTGAAGCACAGCGGCCATGACCTCGGCCGGATGCCCCCCGAGCGTCATAAGCTCTTCGGCGAAACTCATATACTCATTATGCATCCCGCCTTCGATCGCTTCGGTGACAAGCTCCGCAAAGCGCTGCTTCTTCTGTTCGACGACATCCCTGCCCTGCGGAAGCTCCTTCTTCTCGATGTGCGTCTTCGCCTCGCGCTGAATCATCGTCAGCCGGCGATACTCGGCCGGAGTCACAAACGTGATCGCGGTTCCGGTCTTGCCGGCGCGGCCGGTGCGGCCGATGCGGTGCACATAAGTGTCGGTTCCCTGCGGCATCGAATAGTTGATGACATGCGTAAGATCGTTCACATCGATGCCGCGCGCCGCAACGTCGGTGGCGATCAGGATCTTGAACTTCTTCGTTTTGAACTGATTGATGACTTTCGTGCGCATCGCCTGCGCGATATCGCCATGCAGCGCCTCGACCCGGTGCCCGCGCACCTTGAGCTTTTCGACAAGCTCATCCACATCGTTGCGGGTGCGGCAGAAAACGAGTGCGTAAATGTCTTCCTCGATGTCGAGAATCCGGGAAAGCGCCTCGAATTTGTCCTCGCGCCGAACCTCGAAATAGATCTGCTCGGTCAGATCGGTGCTGAGCTGCTTGCTCTCGGTGCGGATCACCTCGAAGTCGCGCATGAACCGCTCCGCGATTTTCAGGATCTCGGGCGGCATGGTTGCGGAAAACATCAGCATGCGCTTGTCGGGAGTGGTCTCCGCCAAGATCGCCTCGATCTCCTCGATAAAGCCCATGTCGAGCATCTCGTCCGCCTCGTCGAGCACCGCGAACCGGAGCGCCGAGAAATCGAGCTTGCCGCGCCGCATGAGGTCGAGGATGCGTCCCGGCGTGCCGATCACGACGTCGATTCCGTCGCGCAGCCGCTGCAGCTGGATTTCAATCGCCTGCCCGCCGTAAAACGGCGCGATGCGCAGTCTGCTCTCCCCTTTCAGGGAGTTCAGCTCCTCCGCGATCTGGATCGACAGCTCGCGGGTCGGGGCCAGCACCAGCGCCTGCGGCTTCTTGAGGCCCGGCTCGCCCAGCTCGATGATCGGGATTCCGAACGCGGCGGTTTTGCCGGTTCCGGTCTGCGCCTGCCCGATCAGGTCGCACTCACCCGAAATCAGCTTCGGGATGGTCAGCTCCTGAATCGGGGACGGGGCCTCGAACCCCTTCGCGCGCAGCGCTTCCAGCGTCGCGTCGGAGACGCCGAGGATACGGAAATTGTCAAGATCGCTCATGGATGCCTTTCGTGCCGTCTACTGTAAAATGTTACAACTTCGATGCATACGGCGGGAAGCACCCTGTGGTGCGCACACAAGCAAATCAGTTGTCATCCGGCCCCGTCCGAGTCGGCAATCAATCTTAAGTGACGGGGCGTTCCATCTGCCGGAACTCCCGGCAAAAGATTTAATATATCTCCGGATCCGCCTCTTTGCAAAGGCGGGTTTCATATTTGATGCGCTTTTTCTCATGGATATCCCAGAAACAGCCCTCCTCCGCCGTGTAATCCGGCTGCAGCGCGACCTTGCCTCCCCCCTCCGGCAGGTCAATCGCGAAGGTCGGAACCGCGAGCGACGAGAGGCGCGGGCGAAAGACGCGCAGGATCTCAAGCCCCTTTTCGATTCCGGTCGCAAAATGGCGCACGCCGCGCACGGGGTCGACATGGAAAAGATAGTGCGGTTTGACCCGCATCGAGACGAGCTTGCGGAACAGCTGTTCGAGCACCTCCGCATCGTCGTTGACCCCCTTCAGCAGCACCGTCTGATTGATGACCGGAACGCCGGAGGAGACCAATCTGGAACACGCCTCCCGCGCTTCGCCGGAGAGCTCGCGCGGATGGTTGAAATGCGTCGCGACCCAGAGCCCGGGCACTTGCCGCAGATAATCGCAGAGCTCCGCGTCGATCCGCTGCGGCCAGACCGCCGGGACCCGGGTTGCGATGCGGATGATCTCGATCGACTCCACCCCGGCGATTGCATCGACGATCCGGCGGAAGCGCCCGGCCGGCAGCATCAGCGGATCTCCGCCGGAGATCAGCACCTCGCGAACGGCCGGAGTCCGGCGCAGATAGCCGCAAGCCTCGTCGAGCTCGGCGTCGGAGATGTCGTCAAGCTCCATCCCCGTTGTCCAGGCGCGCTTGCGGAAGCAGAAGCGGCAGCGCATCGCACACCGCCCGGTCGCAAGCAGCACAACGCGGTCGGCGAACCGGTGAATCAGCCGGGGGGCAGCCATCTGCTCCTCTTCGGCGAGCGGGTCGAAGCTGGAGGATTCATCGGCCAGCTCCGCGGGGTCGGGCAGCGCCTGGCGGGCGATGGGGTCGCTCCGCCACTCCGCCGGCTCGATGAGCTTCAGGTAGTAGTCATTGATGTAAACGGGAAAACGCGACTCCACGCGAATCAGCTCCGACGGACACTCCGCCCCGATCGCCTCGAACGCTTCCCGCACCGATGTGTAGAATTTCATGATAAAGCAGGTTAACCTTTGTTCAATTGGAATTCCATGTAATATAGACTTTCCCGCACAAAAATCCACAAAAAAGCGCCGTAAAGCATATTTTCGGCTGAAAAAAACATAAAAACTTCCCGGAAAAATGCGGATTTGAGCTTGACTTTGCCGAAATCCGGAATATATTAGAAAACTGTAATCCAGATGGTGGTTGTAGCTCAGTTGGTTAGAGCGCCTGGTTGTGGCCCAGGAGGTCGCCGGTTCAAGTCCGGTCTACCACCCCATTTACGGCGCGGGGTAGAGCAGTGGCAGCTCGTCAGGCTCATAACCTGAAGGTCGGTGGTTCGATTCCCCCCCCCGCTACCATTTTTCCCCATGACTCAGAGCATGCTATGAATTCTATTCTGACGCCTCGATCGTGAAGCACGCCATGATAAATGCGCCCCCCCTTTCTCTGGCAGACTAAATGCAAGAGGTTGGATTCAGGGGGCATTTACTTTTTCAATTCCCAATTACAAAAAAAATGTTTTTTCTTTGAATCCGCTCTTGCTTTTGACGGGAAATTATAACATAATATAAACGATAAATCGATTCAGCGCACAATTTCAAGGAGCATTTATTTTTTTGCCCCGATTGCTGAACCGATTTATCAATAACCGAAAACAAGATTTAAAGGACTTTCCGATGCATGTAACCATCAGCGACATCGCCGCGCGAGCCGGGGTTTCGAAATCCCTAGTTTCGATGCATCTCAACCGCCGTCCCGGCGCCAGGCTCGCACCGGCTACGCGGGAGCGGATCGACAGCGCGGTCAGAGAACTCAACTACCGCCCCTCGGCAATGGCGAAAGCACTGCGGGAAGGAAACAGCCGCACGGTCGGCATGGTCATCGGCAATATCACGGGTTTCTACACCGGCTTCTATATCCAGTCGCTGATGGTGGAGCTCAACAAACACGGTTATCAGCTGCTCCCCTCCATCGTGCCTCACTACGATCGCGAAGAGGAGCTGCGCTGCCTGCAGAACCTGATCGACCGCCGGGTGGACGGAGTGATCTACAAGCTCCGGTTGGAGCCGACCCCGGAGATGGAAAGGCTGCTGCGGGGATATCCGATTCTCCAGTGCTACTCCAGGCTCGCGGGATACAACGGCAGCATCCCCGATTTCGCCGCCGCGTTCGAAACGGCATGCCGCCAGCTGAAAAAGGAGCATTGCACCCGGATTCTCGCCTGTGACGCATTCTGGAACCGGGAGGCATCGCAGGCGTGCGACGCGGCCGGGTTGAAGATCGATTTCGCCGTCTCCTCCGGCAGAGAGGAGGAGAGCTTTTTCAACTGCTGCGTGAGCGGCAAATACGACACACTCTTCTTCAACGACAGTACCAAAGTGAAGAAGCTTCTGGCCCGGTTCCCGGGAGCAAAAATTCCCCGGATCATCTACTGCTACGCGCTGCCCAACGATTATATCGCCCACCCCGCGGTGACGGGCGGCTTCGTCTACGATTTCCGGGAGATGGTTCGGCTTCGCGTTGACCGGATCATTGCGATGATCGAGCAGCCGGAACCGGATCCGGCGGTTCAGACCGAGCCGGTCGAATTCATCACAGCGGAAGAGCTCGGCCGCCTCTTCCGTACCCAGGCGGCGGACCCCTATTTCGGCGACCATTGGAAATTTGCCAACCCGGTTTTGTAAAGGAGAATGAAATGAAATCCCGAAAGCGCACCTGTTTCACACTAATCGAATTGTTAGTAGTTATTGCAATTATCGCAATTCTGGCTGCGATGCTGCTGCCGGCGCTCACCCGGGCGCGGGAGAAGGCGCGGAACAGCGACTGCATGAATAAATTCAGGCAGCTCGGGCTTGCCTCCGCCATGTACATCGACGACAACGGCTCCTGGATTCCTCCCTGCACCTACACCGACAGCGGCGACAACATCAAAGGCTTTTACCCCGGCGCGCTGAACCGGTACACCAGAAACGAAAACCTCTTCTACCACACAGGGAAACCGGCGGATGCGGCGGAGAAGATCACCCACGCCTCCATCACCGAGCGGGCCCGCTTCAACGATATGGTCGATTGGGAAGGGCGGAAGACCATCACACTCACATTCGTCAAAAAGCCGGGCGAAAAGCTCTATATGATCGACTCCATGAGCCAGAATTGCCTCAACGGCGGCAGCCTGCAGGGCAACTGGCGGATCGATAAGCGTTATCTCACCACCACCGGCTGGGGGCGGCCGACCAGCATGTACCACGACCTGAAATGCAACGCGCTCTATTTCGACGGCCATGTCCAGGCGCACCGGATCGATCTGCTCAGCCCCTTCACTGCTCCTCCGCTCAATAATGTCAGGTATTACATGATTAAAGGCGGCAACACCATCTATTGAATTACAGAACAGGCGAAACACGATGAAATTCCCGAACCGGATTCTTTCGGGAGCGGCCCTCGGCGCCGCTCTTATCCTGGCGCTTCCCGCAGCGGAATCGCTTTCTGTCGGCGGAGCCGGCGAACTCAAAGCCGGCGGAATCCCGTTCCGCATCCTCTGCGTAACGGAAAGCGGACGCGGCGCGATGCAGGGCGCGGGCGGTTTCCGGCTGGAGACGCAAACCGGCACGTTGAAAAACTATTCGATGAAGGCGATCATGCGCAATGAGTCGCTCCCGCAGTGTGCCCTGACGATCGAAATCCGGGAGACGGCGGAGGGTGCCAGCCATTACGCTGCCCGGTTGGAGTGCGCGCGGGGAGCGAAGCTCTCCACCCTCGCGCTGGCGGGCGAGCTCTCTTCGGAACGCTTCCGGGGAAGCACGCTTCTGCTGGACGGCAAAAAACTGCGCCTTCCCGACGCCTTCATCAGCAAGGGTATGCTTTTCAAAGGGCGCATCTCGGAGCTGGCCGTTCCCTCCCGGGAGCGCAAGCTGCTCTTCCGGGGAGACTTTGAGCTGGAAGTCGAGGAACTGAACAGCTCCGTCCGGCTGTCGCTCCTCTTTTCGCCCGCCCGCGGCAATGTCAAGAAGGCGTCACTTGAACTGACGCTTCACGATCTGCCTTATGCGCCCGCCGTTCCGCTCGATCTGCGGAACGCCTTCAACATGGGCTTCGCCGACGATGTGGCGGAAGACCGGCGCGGCGGGTGGACCGATCAGGGAGCGGGCAACGATCTGCGGAGTCTGCAGCCCGGGCGGCGGAATTTCGGCGGCGTCGATTTTGTGATCGCCGATCCGCACGGAAACGGGGGCAAGGGCTGCATCGTGCTCGCAGGGCCGAACCGGAGCTACTTTCCCGGCGAAGCGGCAACCGGGGTGAAAGGCTCCGGAAAATACCTCTATCTTCTGCACGCGCTCGCCTGGGCGGTGCAGGACGGGGAGATCGGCACGATCGAACTCTCCTACGCCGACGGGAGCGCGAAGTCAATTCCGGTGCACGCCGGGGTCGAAGCGGGCAACTGGCACCACCCCGCCTCGCTCGATAACGGCCAGGTAGCGTGGACCGGGGAGAACGGCGACAATTACATCGGTCTCTATCGCTCCTGTTTCCCCATTGATGACAAGCCGCTGCGATCAGTTGCGTTCCGCTCCAACGGCCGTTCGGTGTGGGGAATTGTGGCAGCCTCACTGATGCGCGACGAAATCCCGGCTCCGAAGAGCACGCCGCTTTACATCCTGCCGGGCAGGGACTGGAAAGAGATTGCCAATTACAAGGAGGTCGAGCCCGGCTCCGCGCTGGACTTCTCCGCCCGGCTTGACGCGCCGGCGGGCAAATATGGCCCGGTGGTGATCCGCAACGGAAAGCTCTTTTTCCGTGACCGGCCGGAGAAACCGCTCCGTTTCTACGGAACCAACCTCAACTTCACCACCCAGTATCTGGAGAAGGAGGAGGCGGAGCGCCTGGCCGACCGCCTGGCCGCCGCCGGCTACAATGCGGTGCGGATTCATCACCACGACAATTTCCTGCGCGACCGGAAGAGCGGGGACAGCAGTGGATTCGCCGCCGAAAACCTCGACAGGCTCGAGTACCTGATCGCGTGTCTCAAAAAGCGCGGAATCTATATCACCAGCGATCTTTTTGTCTCGCGGAAATTCGACAGAGAGGCGTTTCCGGAGCTGCCCGGCCTGGGAGACAAGGCGAATTTCAAAGCGCTGGTGTTTGTCGCGTCCTCCGCGATGGAGAACTGGAAACGGTTCGCCCGCAACTGGCTCACCCATGTCAACCCCTACACTGGACTGGCGCTCAGGGACGAGCCCGCGCTGATCTCGCTCTCGCTCATCAACGAGGGGAATATCGCGAGCACCTGGCGCAACGAACCGGTCGCTTCGCTCTACCGCGGGAAGTTTGCGGAATGGGAGAAGAGTTCGAATAGTGCCGCCGCACTCGCCGGAGTACACGGCGACATCCGGTTCGCCGCCTTCCTGACGGAGCTTTACGCCGGCAGATATGAGGAAATGCGCGACTATCTGCGCTCTCTCGGCGTCAACGTCATGCTCACCGACCAGAATATGCACGTGCAGATCCTCCACTCCGTCATGCGCGACCGATACGATTATGTGGACAACCACCGTTACTGGGACCACCCCTCGTTCCCGGTGAATCCGTGGCGGCTGCCCAGTGCACACCACAATCGCTCCGCGCTGGAGAAGCTCGCCTACCCCTCCCAGATCATGCCTTCGCGCCTCTTCGGCAAGCCCTTTTTCCTGACCGAGTTCGACTTTGCCCGGCCCAACCGTTTCCGGGCGGAGGGCGCGGTGATTACCGGCGCTTACGCTTCGGTGCAGGATTGGGACGCGCTCTTTCACTTCGCTTATGCGCACGGCAGGGAGGTCGCCTTCCGCGACGACTACCTCTTTACGCAGAGCGGCCACTTCGACAGCGTCGTCGATCCGGTAAAATCGCTTTCGCAACGGATCGGGCTGGCGCTCTTTCTGAACGGGGAGTTGGCTCCGTCGCCGCTTGTCTTCGCGGCTTTGACGACCGATGCGCCGTCGCTATCCTTCAGCCGCGGTTACCCGCAGGAGTTCGGGCAGCTCGGGCTCATTGCCCGGGTCGGGAGCATCGTGATGCCGGGCGGCAGATTCGACGCGGCGAAAATTCCGCCGGGGATAACCGGATTCGTCGATTCCGGCGTCTGCTTCCCCGCCGGCGTCACCGGTGCTCCGGTGTTCCGCGGAACGGGCCTGCTGAAGGAGCTCTGCCGGAAAGGCGTTCTCAAGCAGGAATATTACCGGTCGGAGAATGGCGTTTTCCGCACGCCTGACGGTGCGGTCGCCGCCTGCAACTCGGAACGGAATTTCCGGGTGGTGACGCCGAAGTGCGAGGCGTTGATCCTGCCGCCGGGAAAACGGTTGCCGGGGGAGTTCCTGGAGGTCGAAAACCAAGTCGGGCGCGGCGTTTTTTCGGTCATTGCGCTCGACGGCCGGGCGCTTGCGCAGTCTGAGCGGATTCTCTTTCTCCACCTGACCGACACACTGCCGACGATGGCGAAATTTTCCGACAAACGGCGAGCGCAGCTGGAGAGCTGGGGCAAGCTCCCTCTTCTCGCGGAGCGCGGCGAAGCACTTGTGACGCTTGCGGCCCCTCCCGGGGAGTACACGCTCTACGCGCTCAATCTGGCGGGAAAACGCCTGGCGGAAATTCCGCTCACCCGAAGTGATTCCGGCAAGCTCCGGTTTAAAGCGGACATCTTCGGCGGAGAAGACGCACGCCTCGCCTATGAACTGGTCCGGAGGCAATAGACAGACAGCAGAGTGCCTTCCGGCCGTTTGACAGGCAGAAGTCCAACCTCAGGATTGGGCTTCTGCAGCCGTCAGCGGAGGCCGGCGGAAATGGCGGAGATGAGCGAAACAGCCGCATCGGAACCCGATTCCAGCAGTTTCCTGACCATGGCGCTGCCGACAACGACGGCGTCCGCATGGGCCGAAATGCTCTTCGCCATCTCCGGCGTCGAAATGCCGAATCCAGCCGCCACAGGAAGGCGGCACGCCTTTTTCGCAGTTTCGAGCTCGGCGGCAAGCTCCGGAGGCAGCGAGCTGCGCACGCCGGTCACGCCGCGAACCGTGATGCAGTAGACGAAGCCGCTGCAATGTTCCGCGATCTTCGCGGCGCGCTCCGGCGGGGTCGCGGGAGAAACGAGCGGAATGAACTGGATGTTGTTCGCCTCGCACACCGGCATGATCTCCCCGCGCTCTTCAAGCGGCAGATCGACAGCCAGCACGCCGTCGATCCCGGCGGCTTTCAGGTCCGCTCCGAGCCGGTCGAGCCCGTAGCTCAGCAGCACATTGTAATAGGAGAAGAGCACGAGCGGAGCTTCTGGATGCGCCTTGCGGACGCGCCCGGCGATTTCGAGAATCTTCGGCAGGGTGGTTCCGGCCTTCAGCGCGGCCTGCCCGGCCTGCTGGATCACGGGGCCGTCCGCCATCGGGTCGGAAAACGGCACGCCGAGCTCGATCATATCGGCTCCGGCTTCGATCAGCCGGCCGATCAGGCGTTCACTCTCCTCCGGGGTCGGATATCCAACGGTCACATACACGACGAGCGCGCTGCGCTTTTCAGAGCGGCAGCGGTCGAGACAACGGTTGATTCTCGTTTCCATGATTCCTATTTCTCCTGACTCTTCCTGTACTTCACAATGTTATCCATATCCTTGTCGCCCCGACCCGAGAGGCAGACGATAATCGACTCATCGGGGGAGTAGTTCTTCGCGGCTTTGATCGCCTGCGCAAGCGCGTGGCTCGATTCGAGCGCGGGGATGATCCCCTCCATGCGCGAAAGCGTGTCGAACGCCGCAACGGCCTCGTCGTCGTTGATTGCGACATACTTCACGCGGCCCGAATCCGCGAGAAAACTGTGTTCGGGGCCGACGCCGGGATAGTCGAGCCCCGCCGAAACCGAGTAGGCTTCGACGATCTGCCCGTCCGGCGTCTGCAGCAGATAGGTCTTGCAGCCATGCAGGACGCCGACGCGGCCGCCGTTGATGCTCGCGGCGTGTTCGCCGGTCTCGATCCCCTTCCCCCCGGCCTCAACCCCGGTGAGCTTCACTCCGCTGTCGCCGAGGAACGCGGAGAACATGCCGATCGCGTTGCTGCCGCCGCCGACGCAGGCGAGCACCTCCGCGGGGAGTCTGCCGCGCTTCTCCAGGATCTGGCGGCGGCTCTCCGTGCCGATCACGGATTGGAAGTCGCGGACCATCGCCGGATACGGGTGCGGCCCGGCCACCGTGCCGATCACATAAAACGTATGTTCGGCGGTCGCAACCCAGTTGCGGATCGCCTCGTTCATCGCGTCCTTCAGCGTGCCGGAACCGGATTCAACCGGAATCACCCGCGCACCGAGCGCTTTCATGCGTTCGACGTTCGGCGCCTGCCGCGCAATGTCGACCGCACCCATGAAAACGTCGCACTCCATGCCGAAGAGCGCCGCGACGGTCGCGGTGCCGACGCCGTGCATTCCCGCGCCGGTTTCGGCGATGAGCCGGGCCTTGCCCATCCGCCGCGCGAGCAGGGCCTGTCCGACCGTGTTGTTGACCTTGTGCGCTCCGGTATGATTCAAATCCTCGCGCTTCAGGTAGATGCGGGCGCCGCCGATCGACTCGGAGAGCCGTTTCGCATAGTAGAGCGGAGACTCGCGGCCGACGTAATCGGCCAGCAGTTCGCGGTATTCGGCCTGAAACGCGGGGTCATCCTTCGCTCTCAGGTACTCCTTCTCAAGCTCGATCAGGGTCGGCATGAGGGTTTCGGCGATGTACTGCCCGCCGTATACACCAAAGTGACTGTTCATTTTTTCGCTTCCTTGATAAAACGTTCCATTTTTTCTTCTGATTTGATTCCGGGGGAGCTTTCGACGCCGCCGGCGACATCGACGCCCCACGGCTTCACCCGCCGGAGCGCTTCCGCGACATTCTCCGGGGTCAATCCCCCGGCCAGCAGGATCTCATATCGTTCCGCCGCCAGCGCCGCAAACTCCCAGTCGCAGCAGCACCCGGATCCGCCATTGGCGGAATCGACGACAAAGTGTTCCACATCATATTGTTCAAACCTCTCCAGCCCGATTTCCGGCGAGAGCGCTTTCCAACTCCCCTCCCCTCCCGCGAAGCATGGGGATTCTTTTCCATGGAATTGAATGATATCGAATAGCTTACGAAGCTCAACCAACTCCTCTTCACGCGGATCCGCAATCACGGCGACCCGTTTCACATGCTCCGGCAGATTTTCCGTCAGATTCCGCCATCGTTCCGGCGGGACATACCGCTTTGAGGCCGGAACCAGCACGAAGCCGAGGTAATCCGCGCCGAGCCCGACAGCGAGCTCGACATCTTCTCGGCGGGTCAGGCCGCAGATCTTCACTTTGACAGGAGTTCGCACAGTTTCTCTCCCGGATGGCCGGAGCGCATCAGTGTCTCGCCGACGAGAAATGCTTTGGCTCCAAGCTGTTGAAGGCTATTCAGGTCATCCGCGTTCCGGATCGCGCTCTCCGCCACGGCAACCTTCCCGGCCGGAATCCGACGGATCAACTCCCCCGCAAGCTCAAGGCTCGTGTCGAAGGTCGAAAGGTTGCGGGCATTCACGCCGACAAGTTCGGCGCCGTTGTCGAGCAGCATCGCAAGCTCTTCCCGCGTATGGGCTTCACAGAGAACGTCCAGCCCGAGCGAGCATGCGAATGCATACAAACGGCGGAAGTCCGCCGCGGTCAGCATCGCGGCGATCAGGAGGATCGCATCCGCGCCGTACGCCCGCGCTTCAAGGATCTGATACTCGTCATAGATGAAATCCTTGCGCAGCAGCGGGATACGCACACTCTTCCTCGCCCGTGCCAGATTGTCGAGCGAGCCGAGAAAAAAGTTTGCTTCGGTCAGCACCGACAGCGCCGCCGCGCCGGCGGCCTCAAGCTCCGGGGCAAGCGTTTCAATATCAAGCTCTCTGCGGATCACACCCTTCGACGGAGAGGCGGACTTCAGCTCCGCGATCACCCGCGCGCCCGGCTGCCGCAGCGCGGCGCCGAATCCGAGCGTCGCCGGGCAGAACGCAATCCGCGCCTCGAGGACGGAGGCCGGAACACACAGTTTCTTCTCCTCCAATTCGATACGGCTCTTCGACACGATTGTTTCAAGCACCTTTTCCATGGCTCGCCTCAATAAGTTGTTCGAGTTTACGGAGCGCCGCGCCGGAGTCGATCGATCTCTCCGCCTGCCGGATCCCCTCCAGCAGAGTCGGAGCGCCGCCCGCAACATAAATCGTCGCGCCCGCATTCAACAGCACGGAGGCGCGCGGGCCGCCCCGGTTCGTGCCGTCCAGCACCGAACGGAGAATCACGGCATTCTCCTCCGGCGTACCGCCGACGATCTCCGCCGGGTCATAACACTCGCCGATCAACAGCTCCGGCAGGAGTTCGCAGGTCCGGATCTCGCCATCCCTCAGCTCCGACACGCGGGTCGGGCCGCAGCAGCTGATCTCGTCGATCCCCTCCATGCCGTGCACGACCATCGCGCGGCGTACGCCAAGTTCAAGCAGAGCGGCGGCAAAGAGCTCAGTCAGCTCGGGCGCATAGACGCCGAGCACGATCGCCTTCGCCCCGGCCGGATTGCACAGAGGCCCGAGCATGTTGAAAATCGTGCGGATCCTGAGCTCGCGCCGGATCACCGCCACATTCGCGAGCGTCGGATGCAGCTTTGCGGCATAGAGGAAACCGATCCCGTTTTCGACGATCTCATGCTCGATCACCGGAACCGGAGCCTCCAGGTTGTAGCCGAGCGCCGCAAGCACATCCGCCGAACCGCAGCGGCTCGAAGCGGCGCGGTTGCCGTGCTTCGCGACCGTGACTCCGGCTCCCGCCGCGACGAATGCGCTCGTGGTTGAAATATTGAAGCTGTTCGAGCCGTCGCCGCCGGTGCCGACCACGTCGACGACCTCGCGCTGCCCGCAGTCGATAAAGGCCGCCGCGCGGCGCAGCATGCGGGCCGCGCCGACGAGCTCGGAACAGGAGACGCCCTTCATCCGCAGCGCCGCGAGGAACGCGCCGATCTGCGAGTGCGGGACTTCGCCGCCGGTGATGATCCGCAGCGCCTCCTCCATCTCCGCCGGATTCAGGTCGCGGCGGCAGAAAAGCCTGTTCAGGTAAATCGAGAGCATCACTCACCTCCGCCCGAGGCGGCGTTCCGCGACGAGTTCGAGGAAATTCGCAAGCTGCCGCTTGCCGGTCGTCGTGAGGATCGATTCGGGATGGTACTGGATCCCTTCGATCAGCAGCTCTCTGTGGCGGATCCCCATCACTTCGCCATCCTCGCTCCGCGCCGTGATCTCGAGCTCCGGCGGAAGCGTGTCGGCGGCCAGCGCCAGCGAGTGGTAGCGAACCACCTTCACCGCCGGGGCCAGCCCCCTGAAGAGCCCCCTGCCGTCGTGCGTGATCTCGGACACCTTGCCGTGCATGATGCGCGAGGCGTTCACGAGCTTCATGCCGAACGCCTCGCCGATCGCCTGGTACCCGAGGCAGACGCCGAGCATCGGGAGCCCGGCGGCGGCGGCCCTGCCGATCAGTTCCGGCATGATCCCGGCGGCGGCCGGCCGGCCGGGGCCGGGCGAAAACACAATCGCCCCGGGGCGCATCGCGAGTGCCGCGTCGGCCGTCAACGCATTGTTCCGGCGGACCTCGACCTCCTGGCCGAGCTGCTGGAAATACTGCACGAGGTTGTAAGTGAACGAATCGAAATTATCAAGCATCAGAATCATGGTATCACCTCTCAGAGTTCGAGATCCGCGGCGGCGAGCCGGATCGATTTCAACATTGCGGCGGCCTTGTTGCAGGTCTCCTGATATTCGGAGGCGGGGTCGGAGTCGTAGACGATCCCCGCGCCGGCCTGAATCTCCATCTTCCTGCCGTTCAGGATGATCGTGCGGATCGTGATCGCGAGATCCATATTGCCGGTGTAGCTGAAGTATCCCGCCGCGCCGCCGTACATGCCGCGCGGAACCGGCTCAAGGTCGCGGATGATCTCCATCGCACGGATTTTCGGCGCGCCGGAGAGTGTTCCGGCGGGAAAGGCCGACCGCACGAGATCAAATGCGTCGCACCCCTCCTTCAGCAGCGCCTCGACCGTGGTCACCATATGCATGACGTGCGAGTAACGCTCGACCGTCATGAAGTCTTTGACCTGCACGCTGCCGGGAAGCGCGACGCGGCCGAGATCGTTCCGGGCGAGGTCAACCAGCATCAGGTGCTCGGCACGCTCCTTTTCATCGCGCAGGAGTTCGTCCGAGAGCGCAATATCCTCCGCCTGGCTCCTGCCGCGCGGCCGGGTTCCGGCGATCGGACGCAGGATCGCGCTGCCGTTGTCGAGCTTGCAGAGTGTTTCGGGCGAGGAACTGATGAGGATATGTTTCCCGATTTTCAGGAAGAAGGTGTAAGGCGAGGGATTCACGAGGCGCAGCGCGCGGTAGAGCTGGAGCGGCGGGATGTCTGTTTCCGCGGTAAACTTCTGAGAGAGAACTACCTGAATAATGTCGCCGTCGTAGATGTGTTTACGCGCTTTCTTCACCATCTCCATATACGCCTCGCGCCCGCAGTTCGAAACGAGTTCGGGCGCCTCAGCGGATCCGGATTGCGCGACGACCGGCGGACGGCGCAGCCGCTCCGCAATCGCGCCGATGCGGCCAACCGCATGGTCGTACGCCTCTTTCGGCGTACCGAACTCCTCCGGGCGGACGCAGACGCTCAGCATCATCGTATGCTTCACATTGTCGAAGATGATCATCTCATCCGTGATCAGCATCGCGGAGGCCGGCCCTTCGAGGCCCGGCTTCGGCTCCGGCAGCGCCTCGAATTCCCGCACCGTCTCGTAGCCGAGGTAGCCGACCGCGCCGCCGAAGAGCGGCGGCAGTCCCGGAACGACCGCCGGGCGGATCCCTTTCAGAAGCTCCCGGAGCGCCATGAACGGCCCCTCCGGCGCGTCAAGCCCGCGCTTTCCCGCCGCATCCGTGATATACGCCTTGCCCGCCTCGACCGTAAAGACCCCGCGCGGATTCAATCCGATGAACGAATAGCGGCCGAACCGCTCCCCCGCCTCGACGCTCTCGAGCAGGAAAACGTTTTCGTCATCGGCCAGCCGCGCAAGCACCGACACCGGCGTTTCGAGGTCCGCGATGAGCTTTTCAACCACTGGGACGAGATTCGCCCCTTTCGAAAGCTCCCTGAACTCTTCAAAGCTCTGCATTCTGATTTCTCCGTTTTATTGATGATTCTCTGGAATTTTGACACAAAAAAGCGGGCCGCAATCAAATTCGATTGGACCCGCCATAACCGGAACTGTTCTTCAAAACGCCGGTATTATGTATATGAAAACGATCTGATACAGGAATCCGGCTTTAAAGCGTGACAATATTGGCCATAGCGGGCTTTCGCCACTGCCATCGCCAACCCTTGACAAGCTCGTATGCCGAACGATTCAAAACCAAACCTCAGATTTATTGACTTCAATGTTGACAATATGACATGAAAAACAGAAAAATCAAGACCGGCGACAAAAAAATCATGAATTTTGTTCGAGCCGGTAGCGCCCGGGCGAGCGGCCGTGAAGCTCCCGGAAACGGCGGATAAAGTAGACTTCGCCCGAAAATCCGCAATGCTTCGCGACCGCCTTCACCGGCAGCTCCGTCGTCCGCAGCATCCGGCGCGCCATGTCGAAGCGGCGCTCTTCGATATACTCCTGCAATCCGCGGCCGGACATCTGCCGGAAAAGCATCGAGAGATAATTGCCGTTCAGCCCGAAGCGCTCCGCAAGCTCGGCGCGGCCGATCGGCTGTGTGAAATTGTAGTCGATGCAGGTGCGGACCCGGTCGAACGTCGCGGCTGCCTTCCCCGCCGGGGGCGCCTTCCGGCGGCACTCGGTCAGCGCCAGTGCCGCCGCCGCACGCAGCAGATGCGGAATATGCGCGCCGTCCGTGCCGCCCGGCTCTCCGAGCGCGGAGAAGACCGCAAGCAGCGGCTGCGGAACGGGACGGCCCGTGTGGACCGCCTCCGGGTCGCACCACTCGCCGCGCCGCATCCCGGCCGGATAGTCGTAATACGAAACACGCAAAAAACCGCTCCGCGGCACGATGCAGAGCAGCCGGTGCGCGGTCATGACCGAACAGTACTCCCAGATATTCTTCCGCACAAGATAAGCATCGCCCGGAACAAGCTCCAGTTCCCGCACCTCTCCATTGAGCGACATCGGCTCGCGCTTTACTCCCTGCATCACAAAAAGCAGCCGGTCGAAAGGCTGCGTTCCCGCCGGAGGATCGAGCGCGGCCGCGCCGTCCGGCAGCAGAAACCGCGTGAACGCCATTCCTTCCGCAATCCGCTCAAGCGCTTCGGCCAGTGTTTCCGCCATAAACTGATAATCCGTATGGTAATCGAATTTATTTTATCTTGACACACGTTCATTTTCAGGTATAATATGTCATAAAGCCTCCTTAATTCAACCTGAAGAAAGGTATAAAAATGAAACAATTTTCCCTCGATCCGTTCATTCCCGCCCCGATCTCCGGAGAACAGGCCGTCGCCTCCCGGCGGCATCAGGGAATTCCGGGAATCGAAATCCTTCCCTCCGGGCGGCTCTTCGCGACCTGGTACGGCGGCGAGCTCGACGGCGAAGGCCCCGGCAACTATGTCGTCCTCGCGACCAGCTCCGACCGCGGACTGAGCTGGAAGGAGATTCAGGCCGTCGCTCCCGCCGATCCCGCCAGCGAACGCGCGTTCGACCCGGCGCTCTGGCTCGATCCCGCCGGACGGCTCTGGTGGACCTGGAGCCAGAGCGCAACCACGAAGCTGTGGAACATCTTCGACGGCCGCTCCGGCGTCTGGGCCGCCGTCTGCGATGATCCCGATGCCGACGCCCCCGCCTGGAGCACGCCGCGCCGCATCGCGGAGGGAGTCATGATGAACAAGCCTGCCGTACTCTCCTGCGGAGCCTGGGCGTTCCCGACCGCGTTATGGGGGCTCTGGCCGGAAAAGGTCCTGCCGGAATATGCCGCAATCTCCCGCCCGAATCTCTCCGTCACGCGCGACGGAGGCAAAACCTTCGAGCTCGTCGTCGGCCCCGGGATACCCGACCGCTGCTTCGACGAGCATATGATGGTCGAGCGGAACGACGGCGTCTGGCAGCTCTTCGTCCGCACCCACTACGGCATTGCGCAGGCGTTCAGCGACGACCGCGGCAGGCACTGGCGCGACGTCGGCGACTCGGGGCTCGGCGGCCCGAACTCGCGCTTCGCGGTCAGGCGGCTGAAATCCGGCAGGCTCCTGCTGGTGAATCATCAGACCTCCCTCACCCTGCCCGGTGAAACATGCAATCCGTGGCGCCGCCGGGAACGGCTCACGGTATGGCTCTCGGACGACGACGGCGCAAGCTGGAACGGGCGGCTCATGATCGATGAGCGCGACGGCGTCTCCTACCCCGACTTCACCGAGGGCGGCGACGGTTTCCTCTACTGCATCTACGACCGCGACCGGCGCGGGCGCGGCGAAATCCTGCTCGCGCGCTTCACCGAAGCCGACGTCGAAGCCGGGGAATTCGTCACACCGGGCAGCTTCACACGCGGGCTCGTCAGCGCTTTTCCCGTAAAAAAATAACAGAAAACAGCGTTACACGCAGGAAATCCGAATTTTTCGGTGATATATTGTATACAGCCGCGGCGGAAGAGTGTTTCCGCGCGGCTGCGTTTTTTGACCGAAAGAGGATTTCCATGCGTTCACAGACCGAAAAACTCGGCACCGACCCGGTGATGCCGCTTCTGCTCCGCCTCGCCCTGCCCTCCATGGCGGGGCTCATCATCGGCAATCTGTATGTCATCGTCGACCGCATGTTCGTCGGCAACTGCGTCGGGGCGACCGGGCTTGCCGCGATGAACGCCGCCATGCCGATCACGATGATCATCTTCGCCATCTCGATCCTGATCGGACGCGGCAGCGCGGTACTCTATTCGATTGAGCTCGGCAGGAAGAATTACGGGGAAGCGCAGAAGCTCTTCGGCATGTCGATGCTGATCTACCTCGCCGCCTCCGCGGTCATCACGGCCGTCGGGCTCATCTTCCTCGACCCGCTGCTGCACCTCTTCGGCATTCCGCCGGAAGCGCTGCCGTACGGGCGCAGCTACCTGGCCGTCTCGCTGTACGGCACGATCTTCGTGATGCTCGGGTTCCAGAACAACCTGATCCGCGGCGAAGGATACTCCGGGCTCGCAATGTGGACGCAGGTGATCGGCGCCGTGCTGAACGTCGGGCTCGACTGGCTCTTCGTCGCGCGCCTCTCGTGGGGAATGGCCGGTGCGGCGTGGGCGACCGTCATCGCACAGGGGGTGTCGGCGCTCTGGGTCATGGGGTTCTTCCGTTCGCGCATCAGCATCTCGAAGCTCGACATCCGCACATTCCGCTTCTACGGCTGGGACTACCTCGGGCGCATCCTCTACAACGGCTGCTCGCCGTTCGCAATCAACGTCGCGGGCAGCATCATCTGGACCGTCCAGAACCACATGCTCCTGAAACACGGCAGTTTGCTCGCGATGTCGGCATTCGGTGTGATCCTGACCATCAATCAGCTGCTTATGGGGCTCGTGTTCGGCGTCTGCATGGGCATGCAGCCGTTGGTCGGCTACAACACCGGTGCGCGGAACTATCACCGTGTGCTGAAGAGCTTCTACAGCTCGGTCCTGCTCGCGGCGCTCTTCGCGCTGATCCCGTATGTCGGGGTCCAGATCTTCGCGCGCCCGATCTTCGCGCTCTTCGTCGGCCCGGACGAGAAGGCGCTGCTCGACATCGGCGTCTATTCGATGCGCCGCTTCCTGCTGCTGCTGCCGATCGGCTGCGGGAGCATCCTTATCTCACAATATTTCCAGAGCATCGGCAAGGCGCCGGTCGCGCTCTTCATCGCCATGACCCGGCAGCTCGTCTTCCAGGTTCCGCTGATCCTGCTGCTGCCGCTGGCCTGGGGGTATGACGGGGTGCTCTTCTCCGGGCCGCTCGGAGATGCCATCGCCTTTGTGCTCGCCTTCTTCATCATGCGTCACGAGATCGTCCGGATCAAAGCGCTGGAGCATGCGGAGCCGGAATTGAAAGCGGCCTGAGACCGCCGGTACAGTATAGAAGAAAAGGAGAAACAGATCATGAAAGTATTGCTCGTCAACGGCAGCCCGCACGTTCACGGCTGCACCCGCACGGCGCTCTCGGAAGTCGCCGGGGAACTCGAAAAGAACGGCATCGAAACCGAAATCTTCCATATCGGCAACCGCGCGATCCGCGGCTGCATCGCCTGCGGCAAATGCGCCGAAAGCGGGAAATGCATCTTCACCGACGACTCCGTCAACACCGCCATCGATAAATTCAGAGCGGCCGACGGCATCGTGGTCGGTTCACCGGTCTATTACGCCGCCCCGAACGGCGCGCTCTGCGCTTTCCTGGACCGCGTCTTCTTCATGAAGAGCGGCTTCTACGCATACAAGCCGGCCGCCGCCGTCGTGAGCTGCCGCCGCGGAGGAGCCACCGCCGCTTTCGACCGGCTGAACAAATATTTCACCATCTCGAACATGCCGATCGTCTCCTCCCAATACTGGAACATGGTCCACGGCAACACTCCGGACGAGGTGAAGCAGGATCTCGAAGGGCTTCAGATCATGCGCACCCTCGGAAAAAACATGGCCTGGCTGCTCAAATGCATCGGCAAGGCGCAGATTCCGCCGCCGGAACGCGAGCCGCAGGTCTGGACGAACTTCATCCGGGAGTGAGCAGATCCGGCGGAAGAGCGCTACCTGCCGGGAACGGAGGCGCTCCTGCCGCCGGCCGAACCGGATTCCGGCCTCATCTGATCCCGGAAGATGACCGGGTAGAACAACAGGGGATCGGTCTCCACCTCGGATTTCCCCGTGAGCTGGCCGGTCCAGACGACTTTCCGGCCCGGCCACTCAATGAGCTCCGCCCAGAGGACGACCGCCCCCTGCCGCCGGAAGGTGCCGCTGCCCGGCGCATCCGGCAGCGCGGACGCTCCGGCATAATCGACCCGGCAGAGCAAAACATAATCCGCCTCTCCGTTTTCGGAGAACTCCTTCTGCCGCTCCGCAAAATCGCGATAGGAACGGGGAAATCTGACGGCGATTCCGTTCGCGAGCAGCAGAGAGCGAATGCTGTCCGCATATTCTCCGCCTTTCCGGTCCCGCTCAACCAGAACAACCACCGATTTGCCGCTTCCGGCCAACCCGGCAAGGACGCTCCCGGAAAGCGGAATCCGCCGGAAAGCCCGGTCCGTCAGCAGTTCATTCGAGGGGCCGAACGCGTACCCCTCCAGGCTTCCGCGCCGCACAAGGCCCACGATCTCCGGAGAGATCGCCATGGCGCTGACCTCCTGCCCCGCCGCATCGTGGAACCAGAGCAGCGGCCCGTAATCGCCGACGTAATTCCGGAAGCTTTCGACCGGTCCGGACCAGACAATCCGGTTTTCCCGCAGGTCGCAGAGCTCAAGCCAGGCGCTTGCTGCCGCGTAACGCCGCAGGTACGGCAGATCGTATTTATTCAGGCTCCAGCTGCGGAACAGATCCTGCGTGATGGAACGCGCCCGCAGAAAATAATCGGCCCGCTCCGCTTTTCCGGCGGAATCACCGGCGGAAAGCTGCACGAGTTCCTGTTCGTTCAGCCCGTCCCCGCGTTCGACGACCGCAACCTTTTCGGAGTTGGCGGCAAGCAGCGCCGTCAGCGCCTGATGCAGAATCCGGTCGCGCGGATTCTCAACCGCGACCGCGATCCGGCTGCCGTCCCTCATCTTCTCGAAAAGCGGCGCAAGCTCCCAGGTCAGCATCGCCTGCCGCAGCAGCGCTTCGTCGGTCATGCCGGAGAAGAACTCGCCCCGGCTGAAATCAAGCGTGCCGTTCTGCATGGCATCGGCCATCTCATTGAACTTCTGAGAGACCCAGAGCGGACTCAACGCCTTCTCGCGGAACGCCTCCGCGATGCGCACCGTCTCCCGCTGCGCCAGGTCGGGGCGGGTGTCGGCCTCTCGTTTCGGAGCGACCTCTTCGCTGAAATTCAGGCAACCGGCCAATATTCCGGCGACAGCCGCGGCAAGCGCGGTCCGGCCGATCAACGCATCTCTCATTTCGTCTGCTCCTTTCGCAGCACCGGCAGAATGCTCTCGATGCTCTTCTTCATATCTTCGACAATGGTTCCGGCCAGAATGCCGTTCCGCCGCACGTCGACGACTTCGAGCATCCGTCCCGGAAAATATTCGCGCTCGATCTGTTCGATAAACGCTTTCTTCTCGTAGCTTTTCAGCTTCAACCGCTCGTAGGCGTTCCCCGCCGTGAGGTAGTGTTCGGCATTCTGATGTTTCCAGGTGAATACGCCGTCAACGCTGTTCATCGCGATGTACTTCTCCCAATGACTGAACTCGGGCGTACCCGGAATCAGGTCCAGCAGTTCAACTTTGACCGGCTTCACGTTGTCAGTCAGGAGCACATGGAGCTTCCCGCCGCTGCGCTCATACGCCGGGACCGTGATTTTCACGAGATACGGACGGCTTTCGCGGATCAATTCAAACGTGTAGTTGACCGGGGTCAGCTTGCCGTACTCTTTTTCGATCCCGGCCCGGAGCGCCTGAAAATCGCCGAGCGGTGTGAACATGATCCGCACCCCGAAAAGCTCGCTCCTGCCGTATTTCACCTGCCTGTCCGCCGGAACCGGCTCAAGCCCCGGCATACCGAAGAGGAAAACCCCTTCTCCGTCCTGAACGGAAGTGCGGCTGGCCAGCACCGGGAACGGCCGCAGGAACGAATCGAATTCGCGCACCTGCTTCATATACGAGCCGAACAGCGCAAAGTCGTAAAACGAACGCCCCGCCGTGATTCCGCCGTACAGCTCCGGCTTGCCGAAATACATCGGAATGATCAGGTCCGGAACCGTCGACAGGAACTCCTGGAAATCCGGCAGTTTCCTCGCCTCCGCCATCAGTTTCGGCAAATCGTCCGTGTCGAGCCGGTCACAGGCTTCGAGCAAAGCGGCGAATTCGGGACGCAGCCCCTCCGTCTCCGTCGGCGCGGGCGGTTTCCCGACCAGCGGCGGCAGCAGATAAGACTCGTCGCTCAGGCGGTCCATCTGCTCGAGCACCTTCGGATTCGAGAGATCGAAGCACTCCGACGACAGCCGGAAAATTTCAGTGAACTGCTTCTCGACTGCCGCCAGCTCGTCGCGCCGGTCCGCAAGGCGCAGCGCGAGACGCAGCTTATCTCCCTCGGCCAGCAGCCGCGCCGCGAACTTCCGGCGCTCTTTGCAGACGGGGTCCGCAAGCAGTACGCCGTACGCGGCGACGGCCAGCTCCGCCCGGCCCGGGGGGGGATCCGGCAGCAGCAGCTCACCGAGCAGCTGCGCTGCTTCAAGGTTCCCCTTTTCCAGGGCGGCTTTCCTCCACCAGTCGAGCGCGGTGTCCCGGTTGCGGCCGATCCCGTAGCCGTCGAGAAAGTATTTGCCGAGCTCCACCATCGCTTTCGGATACCCCTGTTCGGCGGCGCGCTGCATCCAGAGAAACGAAAGCGCCTGGTCGCCGGAACGGTAATATTCGGCCAGCTCATATTGAGCCTGCGGAACTCCGCGCTCCGCGGCACTCCGCAGCCTCTCGAACGACGAGCAGCCCGCCAACAGGAAAAGGCCCGACAGCGTCAGGCCGCAAATCAGATGTTTCAACATGTTTTCCACTCGTCTCACAACCCGGTGGTGAAGCCCCACTTCTCTTCCACCTTCGGTTTTTCTTCGTTCTTTTTCTCCACCGGTTTGACCAGCGTCTTCGCCTTTTTCTCACTCTCTGCGAACGGATCCTTCACTCCGGGCCTCGGAATCGGCGGCAGCGGCTTGAATTTGCCGTCCGACAGCTCTGCGATCAGCTCGGAAACCGGCTGATCCGAATACTGCACGCGCGACAGTTCCCGGCCCGTCGAATCGATCAGCAGCAGCTGGCCGTAACGGTTCAGCAGGTTGTACATTTTGATGATCTCATCGCGGTTCTGCTTGGCCCGCGCCGTCTCCTCCGCGCCGTCGCGGACGTCGACCAGCACAGGGATATAGGTGTCCGCCGCCGTCCGGAACTGTGTGCTTGAGAAGATCCGGTTGATCAGAAAATCGCTCGATTCGTGCTTTGCGCCGGAATGCAGACAGACGATCATGATATTGCGTTTGTACTTATCCGCCAGTCGTTTGGCGGAAGAGAGATTCGTGTTCCACACGATCCCGTAACGCGAAACTTCATATTTCGCGCCTAACTTCTCCCGCACATAATCCCAGTTGAAATAACACCAGGCCGCGCCGTAAAGGACGGCAAGAACCAAAGCAAGCTTGATCAGGCGTTTCATCAGAAGCCCGGCTGAATTACCGATTCCCATGGCTGACTCCTTTCCGTTGTCAATCCGTTAAAATATATAAAGTCCGCTTACCGGAGCGAACCGCCGTCATAACCGTTCCCACGCGAGGCGCGCACGCCACGCCCGTTCAAGCGCGACCTCCCGCGATTTCGACTCCGAAATCAGCCGCAAGGTCGCTTCCGTCGACGAGAGCCGCAAGCTCAGGAAGCCGTCCTGCCAATCGAAACGCAGCCCGTCCATTTCGGACACGGCGACCTCTTCCCCGAATTCACGGGTCATCCGCCGCAGCATCGAATACGCGTTCGGCGAGTTTGCCGGAATCGCCTGCTTGACCATCTCATAACGCGGAAGCGCGGCAAGCTGTCCGCTGAGCGGCCTGCCGCGGACCGCGATCGATTCGAGCAGCAGCCCGGCCATCAGGAAGCCGTCGAACCCGCGCAGCGCGGCCGTAGTGAAGCTCCCGCTGCCCTCCCCCGCCATCCCGGCACCGGTCGAGCGCGCCAGGTCGATGACCGCGGCCTGCCCGACCCGGGACCTTTCGAGAATGGCGCCATGCCGCTCCGCAACGTCGTCGACGGAGCGGGTCGTGCAGACATTCGTCACAACCCGCGAGCCCCTCGGCAGTTTCTCAAGCAGATAATCGGCGGCGAGCGGATAGGTCAGCTCCTCGCTCAGCGGCTCCCCGGAATCGGTGACGATTCCCATTCGCGAGAGATCGCTGTTGAAGACGAGTCCGGCGGCCGCGCCGAGCGGCCCGATGATCGAACGGATCGGCGACGCGCTGCGCGGCCTCGGTTCCGGGTCGCGCGGAATCGTTCCGCACGGCACGTCATTCAGTGCGATAAGCCGGACGCCGAGCAGCGAAGCGAACTCCTTCGCAAAGCGCGCCCCGGCCCCGTTGCAGAAATCCCCGAGCAGCGTGAACTTCGCGCCGCGTATCGCGTCGAGATCGAGGTTCTCCCCGAGAAAGCTCCAGTACCCTTCCAGTTCCCGCGGATCAAGCGGCATCACCGGCAACACCTTCTGTGCCGGAACCGGAGTGAAGCGCCGCCCGAGATAGAGGTCGAAAAGCTCCCGCTGCCGCAGATGGTCAAAGTAAGAGCCGTCGGAGGCGAGCGGAATCAGTGCGTTCCAGCCGGCCGCCTGATGGCCGCCGGTGATGAGGATTCCGCCCGCATAGCCGCCCGCCGGGATCAGAAAATGCATGAGCCCGGCGGTCAGGATGCCGCCGTCGACGACCTCGCAGCCACCGCCCGCCAGTGCGGCCGAAACCGCGCACTTCAACATCTCCGACGAGGTGCGCGGATCGGTTCCGACCAGCACCCTCCCCTCCCCGATGAACGCAGCGAACGCGGCGGCGAAATCGCTCGCGGCGCCGGGAGTCAGCCCGGGACCGACCTCGCCGCGCATTCCCGCCGCCCCCAGGGTCAGAAGCCGGGTATTGAGTTCCTGCATAGTCGCCCTCTCCGCACACAATTGCTTTTTCCTTTAAAATAGCACGCGGACGCCTGATTTCCAAATACAGCTCCCGGGAAATCGCAAAATGGGCAGTTCCCCCGGGAGGGAAAGCTCAGGCGGAACGCCCCGTTTTCGTCACATCCGAAATAACGAGATTCCAGGCGACGCCCTGCAGCTCCGCAAGCACTTCCCGGATATCCTGCAGCCGTTCGAGCGCAAGCCGGATGTCGCGGCACCAGAGTGCCAGGTCATGATGTTCCCTGTCGTAATGCCATGCCGCAAGTATCAACCGGCCGTTATTAATATCGGTATACCCGAGCTCGCAGCTGAGCTGCTTCGCCGTTGCGATATGCTTGTGCACACAATAGATGCACGGTTCATCCGGCCGCTTTTTGCGGTTGACCGCTCCGCCCCTGCAATTGCACGCCATCACGACTTCCTCCGCTTCAGGCCTTCGGACAATGCTTCAAACGCCTCGATATACGAAACCGGAGCATGGTATGGGACGTCCGGAGACGCCGCGCCGCCGGTCTTCACGCGGTCCCGCAGTCCGCATCGAGCAGATCGGCACTGAGCACTGCCTGCCTCGGCACGAACCGCTCCTCCGTAAAAAACAGCACATTGTAAATCAACGGCTCCGTCTCCTCCGCCGCACGGAGGCACACGCGCAACGCCTGCATGAATTCCGGCATCATCCGTTCTCCACAGAGAACACCGCCGCCGACCACGGTCATTTCCGTAATCAAAGATTGCAGATCATTCATATTTTCACCTTAATATGTATAGCCGATCACGGCAAGGTCGATGTAAAAGATTTCCGTCTTGTTCTCCCGGCCACCCGGCCTGAGGCTCGGCGGAAAATTCCCCCGCTCGCAATCATCATGGCACGCCGGCTCCTCCTCCACACAGTAATCCGCCATGTTGTCGCAAATCGGAAACTTCTCGGTCTGCCCGAACTCCAGAGTCATCTCCAGATTGTCATAAATCCCGTCGGCCTTGTCCCTGACAACGGCGTACTCTTCCGTCGTCTTGCGGGTATAGGCGTTTATGACGATCCGGACGCCGGTGCCGTTTTCCGGCGTGTCCTCCCGCCGCTCAAACCTCAGCCATACATAACGGAACTCCTGCCAGTGCCGCCAATTGCCCCACTCTCCGTGATATGCGAAACAATCGCTGTCCCCCCCCCGGCACACAGGGTCTCGCTCCCTGAAGAACCAGATTGGATACGGAAGCAATGCCGTTCATCGTAATGCCCAGCCGTGAAGTGATAACGGGGGGAAAATTCGGATCCGCAGCACGGAGAGTCAAATGCACTCCGGAAAAGGTGATACCGGCATAACTTCCCGGGTCGAAAACAAGATCAAATCTCTTATTCAGCCCGATTGTTCCGGTAAGCATATACCTGTTTGCTTCTGCCGGCGTTTTGACGGCCCTTGTCGGGCCGATCAGGATCCTTTCCGCAAAGGCGGTACTGTCCGGATTAATCAGATCAGTCAATTTTGCCGTTGCCGCAAACAATGCAGAGTGTGCATTCCCTGCCGTGTTGTGCGCATCCACCGCATCGGCGACAAACTCCGGCGTCACGCCGCCCGAAGAGGTTTCTTCGCGGTCCCGAAGCTTCCCGAGCAGTTTATCATAAGTAGACCTGGCTCATTCCGCCACCTCCAGTTTTGTATTTACCGGCTGGTATGTGAGTGAAGCGCGGTTCTCCCACGCACCGACGGCAAATTCGGTCACGGTCACTCTGCCGTTCCGGGAGATGCGCCGGATACAGCGTGCCGGCGCGTCCGTAAAACAGATGTAGGTAACATCCGTATTCGTCAAATCCACCATGTAGGGCTCCGGGACCTCCGACTTCTGTCCGAAATACGGATCATCCTGCGTACGCCCGTAATCATCATAAACTGTCACTGCCATATTATCAGCCCTCCTTTGTCCATATTTTTGCTGTTTTTTTTATCTTGACACATTTTATGTCCTCCTGCAACATTCTGTTTTTCAGATCTTCCGATAAGGAGTCGAAAATTTTAAGATAAGTTGCCGGAGGCGGGAAATGAACAGGTTCCGATGCGTCGTTATCCCGAACCTTGTCAAGCATATATGCAATAACTTTCACTGCTTTCTCAATGGAAATGCGTTCAGTGATGATATGGCTTCGCAGCGGCTGCAATACGGTATGGATATCGGGATCGATATGCTGGAAATATTCCGCTCCGAATTTTACCTGCGCGGCAAAATAGAATTTGTTTTTCGTTCCTGCCAATACTTCGTTTCCTGCGGAAATCAATTCCAGCAATTTTTGTCTTTGACCTGCCATTTTGCACCTCAATATACGTATTCGATCACAGCAAAACTGATGTTGAAACTTTCTGTCGTGTTGTGCCATCCCTGCGGATAAATATCCGGTCTGTTGCCGGCTTGCTCATCTTCCGGACATACTTTCTGGTTATTGATAAAATATTCCGTCATATTATCACAGATCGGCAGCTGGATCACTTCACCGAACTTGAGCGTAATTTCTTCATTGTGCCAAAACCAATCGGTGCGGTTTTTTATTACTGCATATTCTTCTTCTGTCTTGTAAGAGTAAGCCGATGCATATATTTTGATTCCGGTGGCGGCTGAAGGTGTATCAGCCCCCCTTTCCACTTTTAAGTCTGCACATTGGAACAGCTTCCAATATTGACGAAATAGTAAATGGCTGCCATGATACGCTTCATGATTATAGCTGACACACATATTATTCCAGCTTCCCGGAATAGAAGACTCTTTCGATATATCAGTATTTTTTACAGTGTAATTTTCTCGCTTTCCCCGTTTTTTTTCATAATCATTGATATCTGTAAGTGCATTTTCTGTTCCACTCCAGAATGTTTCACAGTCCGGGTACTTGAACTGCCAACACCCGCTTCCATTGCCGCAATCCTCTTTCCAACTTGCTTCTCCTCCAATAGGGTAATAGGATTCCAGTTTATCATTGGTTTTATTTATCAGGATGGCAATGCTTATTGCATGGTCACAATAGAGATCGCATACTTCAACGGTTTCACCCTCGCAATCTGTACAACAATCACTATTATCGGCACAATTGTCATAATCATGGTTACGGCAGTTGCCTTTACAGTAGGTGTAACAATACAGTGCCGTCACGCATTGTTCCATCGGATACCACATATTAAAGCCCCATTCCATAACATCATATTTTATCGTACATGTGGGACGGTAGAGCTTCTCCGCTTCAGGATGCCAGTGGGCATCTATGCAGGATGAACCGTTGTCGATCGGATCTGGATAGTGATTCTCCTTATCGGGGGCTATGCCGCAAGGTTCCCAGAAGAACTGGCAGAATTTTGAATAATCGTCATAAAATATGCCGATCCGATAAATTTTGATTTTATATCTGATATAGTATTTCTTGATACACTCTGTAGAATCCTCGTTGTATTCGGCACACGAGGAAGGGTCTTCTATATCAATATCCAATTCTCCCACTTTGCCGGCGGCATCTGCGGCGCGGGAGATCGGTACACATAATTTTGAGGGAGCATATATGAAACCGGACAGGTTAATCGTATTGTAGGTAACATTGTATGCAAACGTCTGCAGACTCCTGCTGCAAAAATCATCCACTGTAAATTCTGCGGAGTCTTCTTTCTTATGTCCTTTGCTGTAATAGGTCAGGACAAAAAGTCCCCAATATCCGCAGGGACACTCATCCGCTTTTACCAGTTCAGAATTTCTTTTGATTATTTTGCCGCATTTCATCCAATACATGTTACTATTCCCTCTTTTATTATTTCAATACTCACCCAGAAAGGAAATTCTTGTTCTTCATGTTTATACATACAGCAAAAGCATGTTCTTATATCTTCGTTCCAGGTCATTGCGAGCGGGACGTCGAGCCCGGCTCTCTCCGGCTGCCACACGAACGTCATGACTTGGCGGTCGCCGTCCAGCGCGTCGTGGATTGCGATCAGCTTGCAGCCGTCATAGACGAAGCGCAGGTGTTTCGTCAGAACGCCGCCGTCGTACACCTTCTTTTCGAACCGCCACCCCATGTAGTCGTATTTTCCCTATAGGTATTCATCATTGTATGAGGATAGAATTTTTTAAAGCTATTAATAACATAATTTTACATCCTAACCGGAATTATGACATTCATTTCTCCATTTCACTTAACTTTATTAACTTTTGTATTTTGGCATTATCCTTATTGTAAAGATAAATTTCTGGTGTATTTTCATTATAGATCATAACTACACGGCATATGCGATCAAATACATCTTGTGGAACAATTAATCGCTGCTTTTGTGATAGAGATTTGGTATCCCAGTATATTGCCTCATCGTAGTTAGATGAAAAAGCCGATGTAAAAAACTGCAATGCCAGAGAATCATTTTCTCGATAAATTTGATATAATGATTGTATATTTCTTCCTTTACTTATTATATCACCGATAGTATTCAAATTCTGAACAGCAATATTGAATTTTATATATTCTTTATTTTGTATTTCCTTTTTTAATGCAACTATTCCCCATAAGATTATCAGAAATAAAGTTACACCAATAAAGACTGAATAAATAGCAATTGTTTTTTTCATATTTACACTCAGTACAAGCCAGTTAATCCGTGAAAAATCTCTTCTGTCAAATTTGTTTTTACATAAGGAACTGTTTGGCCTGGAATCAATGTGTCATCATCTGGTGGAGGATTGACAAGATAATAACCGGGATCCCCAAAAGTAACAACCAAAGGAAAAGCAATGTCAAACTTCGAGTAATTGTAAATAGACTGCTCCAAGAAATCAAAGACATCCATAGAATACCATTGCCGACACTTTGCTTTCGGATTTACAACCACTACACTGTGTAGTCTGACAAATCTAATCCATTTAGCAGGACCAAAAGGGATGAATGTCCCATGGGCATGTGTTCCTTCGACTAGGGAATGTACCTTTGATAAAAACTTACCTCTTCGAGCAATGAAAACGCCGAAATGAGTCATAACATTTTTACTATCTAGTAACTTAACCTGTACCATGGTTGAACCGAAATTACAATCATTTCCCAATAGTTGATTTATTTGTTTATTTGGATATTCTCGAATTACTCCCATAAAAATACCAACAGCTTCCCGATAAGCACATTGACAATCACTTTTTGCGTCATTTAGACCATATTGATCTATTTGGTTAACCAAATTACTTCTAGCCATCCCATATAGATTTACTCCGCCCTTTTCGCCGATGGGGTCTCTTTTGGTCCATCTTCCGAGTG